>JAZKFW010000025.1:0-50165 GCA_040386255.1 Pseudomonadota bacterium | reverse complement strand
CCTCAGCCGTTGGCAGTTAGTTCAATATCCCCGACTTGGTGGGGACATAGCCTTTACCTTCGCCTCACTCCTTCAAAATTTCCTCGATCAGGCGATCACGGTTCTCGTCGACCAGGTTTTTTGACTGCAGCTCCTGTTGCGCCGCTCGCACCAGCCTCTGCAGCTTGGTTTTTTCTTCCCCCATCAGGCTGCGCACGCCGCCCAGCAGGGCGCCGGCGGCATGAAAGCCGATGAACGGTGGGTATTCGACCAGGCGCCGCGCCAGCCATTCCGTGTAGTGCGGGTCGAAGCGAACTTTAAGAATGGCGACCGCGACGAGCCGCTCTCCCGACGAGGGACTGTTGACGAATTCCGCGATGTGCGGCGCGGCGGCCAGCGCCAGCGTCGTCATCTGGCGTACCAGCTGCGACAGCGCATGGGTTCGCTCGCGGCCCGGCGGCATGGCCGAGCGCACCCGCTCGTACTCTGCGGCCAGCACGCGCAGGGGCGACAGCACCGCTTGCGGATTATCGGTCGGCGCCACTTGCCTGACCCGCTCGGCCGACTGCATCTGCTCGGCCGACGGCAGCGCGGCGGCCATGCCTTCCGGTTCGTCGTTGGCGTCGACCAGGTCCTCGCGCATTTCTTTCTTGACGACGTCGTTGAATCGCTTCTGGTTCTGCATGCTCTGGTCCGCGCGGACAAAGGCGCCTTGCAAGAACATCCGTGTGTGCAGGTAACCCAACAGAAAACCCAAGGTGAAAAATCCGACGATGAGTGCGACGGCAAATGACTGGTCCGCCGCGGTCGGGTTGACGCGCAGGCTCGCCGCCATCTGCGCGCTGATGGCGACCACGTCGTTGCGAATGGTAGCCCAGTGCACCAGCGTCAGGCCGACCACGATCTTGGTCAGCCAGTCGGACACTTCCTCCAGGTTGGTATTGGCCCGTCCACTGCTTGCAGGAACACCGGTCTCTGTCCCGACGCTTGCGCCGGTAGCCATGCCGGCGCCAGTCTTCTGGTCGGGCTGCATGGGCGCGGAGGCACTCTTGGGAATCCCGAAAAGGAAACCGAGCGTGGCCCCGACCGACAGGACGGAAATACACCATAGCAACACGGAGCCACCTGCGGCGCCCCACCCGCTGAACCACATGGCGGCGCCGAGCGCCGTCGCAAGCAAGGGACCCAGCGCCCAGTTGATCTTGCCGATGTCGCGGCCGATGTCCACATCGTCGCGACGCTCCAGGGTACGTCCGGCAATCATTGATCTCAATCCCATGATGTTCTTTCTTATTGGACAGGGCCGGCTGGTCGGGCGTCAGGTTGACGGGGGCGTGCCGGCAGGACGCAACGCCGTGGATGGCGGGGAATCTTTACACCACAGTTCGATATTGTCTTCCAGGCCAGGCGGCAGGGCTTCGGCCGGCAGCAGCTCGACCGCCATGCGCATGCAGCGCGCAATGAGCGACCGCGATGCATCGACAGGGTGTTCGCGCCCTGCCCACGACCCGCCTTGCCAGGCCGCTGAGGCCGCGACCACCCGCGGCGCATGCAACGCGAGCAATAACGGCCCCCAGGTCGAAAATGGCTCGCCGCTCAGGTAACGGCGATCGGCGCTGATGTAACAGACAGCATCCAGCCAGCTCGTCACGCGCGCAGGCAATTTGAGCGGCCGGGTGACGGCCACCGGTATTTCCAAGTGGCGCCAGTCGACATAGCGGATGTCGCGCCACGGCAAGGTCAGCCAACGCGGCTCGTGCGAAAAATGGCGCACCATGCGCGACATGGCCCACAAATCATCGGCGCGCGACGGATCGGTGGTGGTGTCGCGACTGCGCTCGATTGCCTCTAAAAATTCGCCCTGCCAAAACCCCCGGGCGTCCGGCGTCAGCAGCATGGCCGCGTGCAACTGCGGAGCGACAGCAGCGAACCTGCGCGCAAGGGCCTCGCTGTCGAAGGCATGGCGCATAATTCCGATGAGCAGGTTAGCCGCCGAGTATCTCACCCCTGCCGAACAGGTGGCCGCCATTTTGCTTTCAAGAAGGCCGGGGCTTTCCGACACATCCCGCGCCAGGTACCACCTGGCGTCGGCCGTATCCGCTTCTGCAACGGCCAGTTGCGGCCACGGTCCCGCGCCGGGGCCGCCATCGGCCGGCTCCAGCGCCGGACCGCCGGTGCTGCCTGGCCCGCCGCCGGAATACACACGCCGCACAAACGCGGTGACCTGCGCGACCGATTCGAAGGAAAATTCGTTGACGCCATCGAGCGAAAAGCTTTCCTGCGCGCCGCGCTGTATAGCGCCGAATGCGATCCTGCGTTCGATATGCTCGGCGTCGAATGCCGGTGCGCGCAACACCAGCGCCGTCGCCGCGGGATCTTGCTCTTCGTCGTCGGCTTCGAGCCAGATATCGGCGCCCGTGCGGCGCAACGAAATGAAGGCCGAACCTTCAAGCGGCAGCCAGGCATCGATGAACCAGCTCCTTGGTTGAGCGTCGTCTAGCGCCATCGCTTGGTCCTCCCGCTGCCGCTCACGCCGCGAATGTCGATCCTGGCGGCATGCGCTGCCTTGCGGATCTCGTCCCGCCGGGAACTCCACAGCAGTTCTTCCGCCGGCACGCTCTGCCCCGCCTGCATGCGGGCGTTGATGCCCGCCTCCATCGCTATTTCGTCAAACCGTTCGCGCACCTCGAGCAACGTCGTTACTGCGATCGGGCCTTCGTGGTACGCCTCGATGAAATCCTCGTCATCGAGCAAGGCCGCGCCGATGGTTCCTGTCGTGATCAGGCGGGCATGCGCATTGGCCGTTTGCAGCACCTTGATCGCGACCATGTCGGCGCAGTCGACGGAGCGGAAGTCGGCGCCGAGTCCATCGATCAGCCGGCGTTGTCCAGGTTTGTCCAGGCCGGCGAGATACTGCTGGATGGGCGGGCGAATCAGGTCGAAAGAGTTTCGGTCAAGCACGCGGCGCACGCCCACCTCATCCGCGGGCGATCTGAGCACGGCGCAATACTCGCCGTAAAAGCTGATCCCGGTGCCGCCCATCGCCAGGGCGCAGAAATACCGGTTTTCCGGTGTGCCCGCGGCGATCAGCTCGTCGACCCTGACGCGCTGCCGCGAAGCTTGACGCGCCTTGCCGTTCACGATGGGTCGCTGGTAGGCATTCAAGTATTCGCCGTGGCGCAGAAAGTTGAGCAGGGCGTCGGCCCCGAGGTTGAACACCACATGCATCCGCGTCCTGCGCCCCTTTGCGCGGGCATCGCCGAGTATCCTCTTGGCGTTCGCGGCAGCGAACCCGCCGCCCATCGACTGCGGCAATGCCGCCATCACCGCTTGACGCCGCAGTGACCAGCTCGGCTCCGTGAAATAGGACGGCAGGACCGGCACCGGCGACGCCTGCACCGGCTGCGCACCGACCGGTCCCCGGAAAGCCCTCTTGAAAATCGCCAAAACGGTCTGAATTACCATTGCTTACCTGAATTCAATGTCAACTATTCACCCACTATAAATAACAGGGTGCACCAAGCTACTAGTACATCGGCTAGTAGCAATGAGTTGACAAACGTGCATCACGATGTCCACGCCAGCGAACAAATTTCGCATAGCCGCAAACCAACCGGCCGCCTCGATGGTCAAATATCCAGGTCAGCGAAATTCGCGGTGTGCTTGACAGGACGTATATGGACGAGACTCTCCCCCCCAATCCGCGCCGCCATTTCCTCGGCGTCGCCACCAGCGCCATGGGCACCGTCGGACTGGTCGCCGTCGGCATTCCATTCGTCAAGAGCATGTCGCCGAGCGAGCGGGCGCGCGCCGCCGGCGGCCCGGTCGACGTCGCGCTCGCCACGCTCCCGCCGGGCACCATCACCACGGTCGAATGGCGCGGCCGCCCGGTCTGGATCCTGCACCGCACCCCTGCCATGCTTGCCGCACTCGGCGGCCACGACGCCGACCTGGCCGATCCGGGCTCGAAAGAGGACCAGCAGCCGTTCTATGCGCGCAACCCGGCGCGCGCCGCGCGGCCGGAAATTTTCGTCGCCACCGCGGTCTGCACCCACCTCGGCTGCATCCCCTCGTTCCGCCCGGACCTGGCGCCGCCCGACCTCGGTCCGAACTGGCCCGGCGGCTTCTTCTGCCCCTGCCATGGCTCCACCTTCGACCTGGCCGGGCGGGTGTTCCGCAACAAGCCGGCGCCGAAAAACCTCGAGATCCCGCCCTACAGCTTCGACGGCGAGCGCGTCATCGTCGGCGTCGAACCGCTGGCCGCCAACACCTGACGTCAATACAGGCACGCGTCCACGCCGCGCGAACTGGACGCAACAGGCGCCACTCGCGTAGCATCGCTGCCGCGGCAGGCGCACGGTCCGTGTGCGCCCCGCCCCGCCGAATCGGCACTCTGGGACAGCCAAAGCGCCGACTGTCGCATGAGCCGCCCGGCGCGCCATAAATTTAATACAATGCAATTATCGCGAAGGTACGTCCGCCGCTTCGCCGCACGCTCGCGCACGCAATCAGGATCAGGAGTCAGGCAATGGAATTACGCATCCGCAATCTGTCGAAGACCTACGCCAACGGCGTAGTGGCCTTGGACAAGGTCACCCTCACCATCCCGGCGGGGATGTTTGGCCTGCTCGGCCCGAACGGCGCGGGCAAGTCGACCCTGATGCGGACCCTGGCCACCTTGCAGGAATGCGACTCCGGCTCGGTGTTCTTCGGCGACCTCGATGTGCTCGACGAAAAGGACGAGATCCGCCGCCTGCTCGGCTACCTGCCGCAGGATTTCGGCGTCTACCCGAAAGTGACCGCCTACGAACTGCTCGACCATTTCGCCGTGCTCAAAGGGCTGTCGAACAAGGCGCGCCGGCGCGAAGTGGTCGATGGCCTGCTGCAGCAAACCAACCTGTTCGAGGTGCGCCACCAGCGCCTAGGCGGCTTTTCCGGCGGCATGCGCCAGCGCTTCGGCATCGCCCAGGCGCTGCTCGGCGATCCCAGGCTCATCATCGTCGACGAGCCCACCGCCGGCCTCGACCCGCAGGAGCGGGTGCGCTTCCACAACCTGCTGTCCGACATCGGCGACGACAAGACGGTGCTGCTGTCGACCCACATCGTGTCCGACGTCGCCGACCTGTGCGCCAACATGGCGATCATCAACAAGGGCCACGTGCTGCTGTGCGGCGAGCCGCAAAAGCTGATCGACGCCATCGACGGCAAGATCTGGGCGCGCTTCGTCGTCAAGCACGAGCTGGCCGCGTTCCACCAGCGCCACGCGGTGATCTCGACGCGTCTGCTGACCGGCCGCACGCTGATCCACGTGTATGCCGACACGGATCCCGGCGACGGCTTCGAGCCGGCCGTCGGCGACCTCGAGGACGTCTACTTCGCCACCATCGCCGGGCGCCATTTGGCCGCCAGCAACTGCTAGGGCCAATCATGCTGGCAATTGCATTGTTCGAAGCGCGACAGCGGCTCAAGCTGCTGTCGACCTGGGTCTACTTCTTCCTGTTCCTGGCGCTGGCGATGCTGTGGATGGCGGCCGCCGGCGGCGCCTTCAAGGACGCCAACGTGTCGTTCGGCACCAAGGTGTTCATCAATGCGCCGCGCTCGATCGAGCTGACCGTCGCCTTCCTCGGCTGCCTCGGCGTGATCGTCGTCGCCGCCATGATGGGGCGCTCGGTGCAGCAGGATTTCGAATACGACATGCACCATTTCTTCTTCAGCGCGCCGATCCGCAAGTACCAGTACGTGTTCGGCCGCTTCCTCGGCGCCTACCTGACGCTGGCGGTGGTGTTTTCCAGCATCGTGCTCGGCGCCTGGCTCGGCATCTACATCCCCGGCATCGAAGCGGACCGGCTTGGGTCCACGGTGGCGTCGATGTACCTGCGCCCCTACCTGTTTACGCTGCTGCCGAACCTCTTCATCTTCGGCGCCCTGTTCTTCGTGCTCGCTGCGCTGACGCGGCGCATGCTGCCGGTATATGTCGCCAGCGTGGTGATGATGATCGGCTACATCGTCGCGCCCCAGCTGGCGCGCGACCTCGACTACAAAACGCTGGCCGCGCTGATGGACCCGTTCGGCACCACCGCGCTGATCCGCATGACCGAATACTGGACCACGGCCGAGCGCAATACCCGCACCATCGAATTCGACAGCGTCTACCTGATCAACCGCCTGGTATGGTCCGGCTTCGCGCTGGCCGTGCTGCTGCTGGGCTACTGGCGCTTCCATTTCGTCGGCACGCTCGACAGCCGCGCCGCCAACCGCCCCGAGGGCGAGACCGAACAGATCCTGTCGAGCACGGCGGCGGAGACGCGCGAGCAGCCCGATTTCGCCGGCCGCAGCATGGCGCTGCTGCTGGCCCGCTCGACGTGGCTGAACCTGCGCGAGTCGCTCAAGAACATCTACTTCGTCGTCATCGCGCTGGCCGGCGTGCTGGCGCTGTTCGCCGGCTCGCTCAGCCTTGGCTCGATCTACGGCACCAACACCTACCCGGTCACCTACCAGGTGCTCGAACTGATCAACGGCACCTACCCGCTGTTCATGCTGATCGTCACCACCTTCTACGCGGGCGAACTGATCTGGCGGGAGCGCGAGGCGCGCGTTGCCCAGATGCTCGACGCGATGCCGGTGCCGGGCTGGCTGCCGCTGGTGGCCAAGACGCTCAGCCTGATCGCGCTGCAGGCCTTCATGCTGCTGCTGGCGATGGTCTGCGGCATGCTGATCCAGATGTTCAAGGGCTACTTCGCGCTCGAACCCGGCCTGTACCTGCAATCGCTGTTCCTGATCGAGCTGCCGCAGTACGCGCTGGTGGCGGTGCTGGCGATCGCGCTGCAGGTGCTGATCAATCAGAAGTTTCTCGCCTACTTCGCGATGGGCCTGTACTTCATCGCCACCGTGATGGCCGCCTCGCTCGGTTTCGACCATCCGATGCTGGTCTACGGCCAGTCGCCCGGCTTCATCTACTCGGCGATGAACGGCTGGGGCCACTATCTGGCGCGCGAACGCTGGTTCATGCTGTACTGGGCGGGCGCGGCGCTGATGCTGATGGTGCTGGCGCAGGTGTTCTGGCCGCGCGGCTACAACGCCGAGTTCGGCAGCCGCCTGCAACTGGCGCGCCACAACCTGAGCTTGCCGGTGCTGGTGTCCTTCGTGCTCGGTCTGGCGATCTTCAGCGCCGCCGGCGGCGTGCTGTACTACAACCTGCAGGTCGCCAACGACTACCAGACCTTCTCGCAGAAGGACAAGGCGCGCGCCGAATACGAGCGGCGCTACAAGCAATACGCCGCGCTGGCGCAGCCGCGCATCACCGACGTCAGCCTGCAGGTCGACATCGTGCCGGAGCGCCGCAGCCTGCGCGTGAAAGGCGTCTACCAGCTGGAAAACCGCAGCGCCGCGCCGATCGGCGAGATCTTCGTCCACCAGCGCCCCGAGAGCACGCTCAAGCTGCGCGTGGCCACCGGCGCCCGCCTGCTGCTGGCCGACAAGGTGCGCGGCTTCTACGCCTATCGCCTGGCGCGCCCGCTGCAGCCGGGCGAACGCATGGTGCTCGATTTCGACGTCGCCCAGGAACCGAAGGGCATCCTCGGCATTGGCATGGACACGCCGGTGCTGGCCAACGGCACTTTCTTCAACAACGACGCGCTGCCGCGCATCGGCTACCAGGCCGGCGCCGAGCTGCGCGACCCGCGCGACCGCAAGCGCCAGGGGCTAGCGCCGCGCAAGGGCCTGCCCGCCGGCGACGATGCCGCCGGCGCCGCCAACAATTACGTCGCCAGCGACGCCGACTGGGTCAATTTCGACGCCGTCGTCAGCACCAGCCCCGACCAGATCGCGATCGCCCCCGGCACCCTCGAACGCGAGTGGATCGACAAGGGCCGGCGCTACTTCCACTACAAGATGGACAAGCCGATCCTCAACTTCTACGCGTTCCAGTCGGCGCGCTACGAAGTGCGCCACGAGCGCTGGCAGGACGTCACGATCGACATCTACTATCATCCTGGCCACGATTTCAATCTCGACCGCATCGTCGGCGGCGTGCGCGCCGCGCTCGACTACAGCGCCGCCAACTTCAGTCCCTACCAGCACAAGGTGCTGCGCATCGTCGAGTTCCCGCGCTACGGCCAGTTCGCGCAGTCCTTCCCCAACACGATCCCGTTTTCCGAAAGCGTCGGCTTCATCGCGCGGGTCGACGACAAGAACCCGAAGGACATCGACTACCCGTTCTACGTCACCGCCCACGAAGTGGCGCACCAGTGGTGGGGCCACCAACTGGTAGGCGCCAACACCCGCGGCACCACGGTGCTGAGCGAAACGCTGGCCGAATACACCGCCCTGATGGTGATGAAGAAGCAGGTCGGCCCGGCCAGGATGCGGCGCTTCCTGCGCTACAACCTCGACCAGTACCTGCGCGGGCGCGCCATGGACAACCAGCGCGAGCGCTCGCTGGTCGAGAACGAGGACCAGCGCTACATCCATTACCGCAAGGGCAGCCTGGCGATGTACCTGCTGGCCGACCTGGTCGGCGCCGACAAGATCAACGGCGTGCTGCATGAGCTGCTGGTTCGCCACGCCTTCCACGCCGCGCCCTACCCGAACGTGACGATGCTGACCGCGGCGCTGCGCCGCGTCACGCCGCCCGAGCTGGCCTACCTGATCGACGACCTGTTCGAATCGGTGGTGCTGTACGAGAACCGCGCCACGCAGGCGACGGCGAAGCGGCGCGCCGACGGCCGCTACGAGGTGACCTTGAGCGCCAGCGCCGGCAAGGTGCGCGTCGGCGCCGCCGGCGACGAGAAAGATGTCCGGCTGAAGGACATGATCGAATTCGGCGTCGATGACAAGGATGGCAACGCGCTGCTGCGCGAGCGCCGGCTGGTCGAGGGCAGCAACGTGACGGTGACGATGGTGGTGGCCGGCCGTCCGGCCAAGGCCGGCATCGATCCGGACAACAAATTAATCGATCGCAAGCCTCCAGATAACCTGATCGACGTCGAAATGCGTTAGACTGGGGAAAGATTTAACAAAACAAAAAACACCGAGGGAGTCACGCATGTCCACAGTTGCTGAAATTGCCGGCAAAATCCAGCTCTTGACCAGTGCCGAGAAGAACGACCTGCTGCGCTTACTGCTGCTCGACATCGAGGGTGCGGTGGACGCGGACGCGGACGAAGCCTGGCGCAACGAGATCGTCCACCGCGTCAAGGCGATCCGCAACGGCGAAGCGGCAATCCGCGCGCTGCAGGAAGAGTGGCAGGAGTAGCAATTTTCGTGGCCCGGCCGTTGCGCCGAAGACACAAATAAAAAAACCGCGTCCCGTAAGGCACGCGGTTTTTTTATTGGTGAAAGAACAAAGGTGAGTCGTCCCACCGCTACATTCCAAACCGTCATCCTCGCGAATGCGGGGATCCATAAGCCGTTCGCTGCATCTGGGCCGACGATGCCGCCACGGGCCCATCGAGCTCAGTATGGATCCCCGCTTTCGCGAGGATGACGTGCTAGCGCTGGAGGCTATTTCTTGGCTGCCGCGGCGCGCTTGGCTGGGGCTTTCTTGGCGGCCGGCTTCTTCGCCGCCGCTTTCGCCGGCGCTTTCTTCGCCGCCGCTTTCTTCGCCGCCGGCTTGATCACGCCGGTCGCCGCCTCGGCGCCCTCGGCCTCAACCTCGTCCGCCACCGCCGCTGCCTTGCCCTTGGGCGGCGCTTTGGCCTTGCGCGGCTCGAACTCGAAGCTGATCTTGCCGTCCTTGCCCTTCACCAGGAAAGCCTTGAACGGCCGGCGCGTGCGCTGCGACACGAAGCCTGGCAGCAGGTCGGTCTTGCCGTCGTTGAGCAGCTTGACCATCTGTTCCGGCAAGATCTCCTGCTGCAGAATGATGCGGCCGCTGCGGAAGTCGCAGGTCTTCGGCTTGGCGACGCTGTGCTCGCACACATATGCCAGGCCCATCTCGTAGACGCCGGCGTTGCACTTCGGGCATGGTCCGAGCGGCGTCTGGCCGGTGAAGTCGACACCCTCGGCGTTTTCGTCTTCGTCGTTCTGGCCGAAATCGAACTCGAGCTTCGAGTTCTTCAGCTCGTCGTCGTGGACGATGCGCAGGATCGCCGCGAACGGCCGCCCCATCTTCGAGCGGAAACCCTGCATCGGGCCGATCGTGCGGTTCTTCAGCAACTCTTCGACCTCGGCGATCTCGAACTGCCGGCTGCCCGGCGTCTTGCTCATGTTGAACTCGCACTTGGTGCAGGCAAAGCGGCGGTAGTTTTCCTTGACCACGCCGCCGCAGTTCGGGCACGGCGTCGTCAACGTCGTGTAGTCGCCGGGAATCGTGTCGTTGTTGTATTCCTTGGCGCGCTTGACGATGATCTGGGTCATCTGGGCGATCTCGCGCATGAATTCTTCGCGCGAAATTTTGCCCTTCTCCATCTGCGACAGCTTGTATTCCCACTCGCCGGTCAGTTCCGGCGCCGTCAGTTCGTTGACGCCGAGGCCGCGCAGCAAGGTCATCAGCTGCGACGCCTTTGCGGTCGGCATCAGCTCGCGCCCTTCGCGCAGCAGGTAGCGCTCGCCGAGCAGGCCCTCGATGATGGCGGCGCGCGTGGCCGGCGTGCCGAGGCCCTTGCCGGCCATGGCGTCGCGCAGCTCGTCGTCGTCGATCAGCTTGCCCGCGCCTTCCATTGCCGACAGCAAGGTCGCCTCGGTGTAGCGCGCAGGCGGCTTGGTGACCAGGCCGTTGGCGGTGACTTTTTCGGTCAGCACTTTCTCGCCCTTGGCCACCGGCACCAGGTTGCCGCCGGTGCTGTCGTCCTTGTCGGCGTCGGTCGACGCTTCCTTGCCGTAGATCGCCAGCCAGCCCGGATTGGTCATGACCTTGCCTTCAGTCTTGAACTGGTGGCCGGACACTTCGGTGAAGCGGGTGGTGACCTGGAACTCGGCCGGCGGGAAGAACACCGCCATGAAGCGGCGCGTGACCAGGTCGTACAGCTTCTGCTCCGGCTCCGACAGATTCTTAGGCGCGACGTTGGTCGGGATGATCGCGAAGTGATCCGAGATCTTGGTGTTGTCGAAAATGCGCTTGTTCGGCTTGACCCAGCCCTTGTCGCTGATCTGCTTGGCGAACTGGTGGTAGTTGTTGTTCTCCGCCAGCACGCCCATCGTTTCCTTGACGGTCGCGATGTAGTCTTCCGGCAGGTGGCGCGAGTCGGTACGCGGGTACGTCAATACCTTGTGCTTTTCGTACAGCGCCTGCGCCAGGCCGAGGGTGTTCTTGGCCGAAAAGCCGAAGCGACCGTTGGCCTCGCGCTGCAGGCTGGTCAGGTCGAACAGCGCCGGCGCCATCGAGGTGGTCGGCTTGCTCTCTTCGGTAACAATGCCCTGGCGGCCCTTGCAGGCCATCGCGATGGTGTCGGCGGCGGCCTTGCTCCACAGGCGCTCCGGGCGCTTCTCCGGGTCGTTCTCGTCCTTCTTGAACGACTGGTCGAGCCAGCGGCCTTCGTAGATGCCGGCCGCGCAGACGAACTCGGCGCGCACTTCCCAGTAGTCGCGCGAAATGAACTTCTTGATCTTCTCTTCGCGCTCGACGACGATCGACAGGGTCGGCGTCTGCACGCGGCCGACCGTGGTCAGGTAGAAGCCGCCCTCTTTCGAGTTGAAGGCGGTCATCGCGCGAGTACCGTTGATGCCGATCAGCCAGTCCGCTTCCGAGCGGCAGCGCGCGGCGTCGGCCAGCGGCAGCATCTCTTCGTCGCTGCGCAGCTTGGTGAAGCCTTCGCGGATCGCGCCGGCCGTCATCGACTGCAGCCACAGCCGCTTGACCGGCTGCTTGGCCTTGGCATTTTGCTGGATCAGGCGGAAGATCAGTTCACCCTCGCGCCCGGCGTCGCAGGCGTTGATCAGGGCGGAAACGTCCTTGCGCTTGATCAGCTTGTTGAGCACCTTCAGGCGCGCCTCGGTCTTGGCGATCGGATTCAGCGCGAAGTACGGCGGGATCATCGGCAGGTGGGCGAAGCTCCATTTGCCGCGCTTGACGTCGTGCTCTTCCGGCACGGCGATCTCGAGCAGGTGGCCGACCGCCGACGACAGCACGTACTGGTCCGACTCGAAGTACTCATCGTGCTTGGTGAAGCCGCCCAGCGTCTTGGCGATATCGTTCGCGACAGAAGGCTTCTCGGCGATGATGAGGGTTTTTGTCATAGGTTCAGTCGTACTTATAAAGTGATTCGGCAGGCGCATGATACATGGCTTGGCCGGCGGGGATGCAATTGCAATCCTGATATCTCATTGGAAATGCTGAAAATGTGCGGCCAATGATAAGCGCGTTGCGAGCAAATTCGCAAGTGGGCGATGTGGGATTCGATGCGCCGCCAGGCCGGTGGCGCGAGCGACTTAGTGCAGCAGGCGCGGGGTCTGCTCGTCGTCCGAGCCGAACAGGTCGTCGAACATCAGCGCGTCCGGCTCCTTGCCCTGGCTCCACAGCAGCATCAGCACGATGATCTTCAGCTTGCCCAGGCTGACGGGCGACTCGCCCAGCGCCAGCGCGCGTTCGATGACGATCTCGCGCTGCAGGGCGCTGAGCACCTTGGCGCTTTCGAGGAAGGAGATGAAGCCGACCGCGCCGCTGCCAAGGACGTCGAGTTCCTGCGCCACATAGAAACGGGTGCCGGTCGATGCGACGACGTCGCCGTGCTCGGCGCCGGCCATTTCGGTCAGGTCGGTCAGCCACACCAGTGCTTCGGAAATTTCGACATCGTCGAATCCCACCGCCGACAACTTGCGTGCCAGCGCTTCCGGCTCGGGACAGGCGTCCGGACGGTAGTAGGTTTCGTAGAGGTAGACCAGGATATCGAACATGGCTCTACTCTATCAGTTAAGTTCGCCGGGGCCAAGTGCCACACATAGACGTCAACGTTTGATGCGCTGGAACAATCCACCAGGCAAGCGTTCGACATACCAGTTGCAAGCTCCTGCAACACTAGGCTGAGCGGCCCGGGCGCGGTGGCGCAGTGCAGCGCCACCGCGCTCGGTTCGATTGGCTCGTAGCCCATCGCCTCGAGCACCGGGCCACAGACCTGGATCAACAAATCGTGACCGGACGCAAAGTAAAGGATTGACCAAACGATAATCTACGTTGGGATTTGACACTTGAAAGGTCTGACAGTGAAAACCTCCCGCTCCGCAATAATCATGGCCGCCCTGTGCGTCAGCCTGTGCTCATCGGCCCTCGCCGCCCCACCCACTAAAAGCGTCACGTTGACAGCGCCCCCGGCGCCGGTCGTCATAAAGAGTAAGCCGGCGCCCGTAGTGGCAACTCCCGTCAAGAAAAGTCTGCCCGCGCCGGCGAGGGTGCTGCGCCTGCCAAGCCAGGCGGGCAAGGTCAGCCAAGTGATTCCAACTACGCTGGTTGCCAAATCCCCAAGCTGGATCGCTAAGGGGGATAAACACTACAGCCTGTGCTCCCCTAGCCGCCAGATGGTCGCCTGCGCGCCAATCGCACCTGTCTCCTTGATGAAGGACATCGAGGTAGGCGCCCGTCGGGGGCCAAAGGGCGAGCCTGTCTTGACGTTCAAAATTACGCCGGGAGTGAAGGTAGAGCCCAAGCGCATGCGTTACGTGGTCGCCCACTTCCTCGCGCGCACGAGAAAGCAGGTGAAGCACTTCAACCGAATGGAGGTGTCGTATGCGCCGCGGCCAGGTCAAACCTCGGTGCGCGTTGGCGCCACCGCCAACCTGGTTGACGCCGGCAACGGCGGCAGCGGGGGCGGTGGCGGTATCACTTGCAGCTACGACGACGAAGGCAGCTACGATTGCGTCGGCGGCAGCTACGAGAGCGGTGGAGGCGGAGGTGACGGTGGCGGTGGCGGTGGGAACTACGATCCGATTCCGGCCACCCCTGCGACCAACGACTGCCAGTTCAACTGCGAATACCCACCCGGCAACGACAATGGCGGTGGCGATCCGTGCCTCAACTCCGCAGGCCAAAACATCTGTCAGGTGGTCGTCATCACCGGCCAGCGCCCAGAGCAACACGAAGAAACCGAAACAGTCGGCTGCCGGGCGATCAACCCTTGGACAATTGAATGTGGCGGCCGAGCCGGTCTGCCGGTGATCGGTGGCGAACCGCAGCAGCTACCAGGGCGGACGCCGTGGTTCCCGCAGAGTTGGTGCGACAATTTCAATATACTCTGCTCGGAGGGGCAGGAACCGAAGACAGAGGGAAAGCCGCCCAAGGAAGACATCCCGACGGTGGACTGGAATGATCCCAGCAAACCGCCAATTGGCCCCAACGGTGAAAAATGGGAGTGGCGTGGCCAGCCGCCGCAAGGTGGCGATAAAGGCGGTTACGTGAATCCGTCGAATCCAGGTCAGAGTATCCACCCCGACTTGGATCATCCACCGCCATTTGGCCCCCATTGGGACTATACCGATCGAGGCTTGAAAGACTCCGATTGGCGTCTCAACCCTGATGGTAGTCTCGTCAAAAAGTAAGGAGCAGAAATGGTAATCGTAACCCGGCCTCTCGATCCATTAAAGTCCATCGACCATCTGACAGGGACGCTGGAGTATATAGCCGTGCTCGATTCGGAAACGGCAAACCACCTTCGAAACGGATCGATGGTTGCCCTTGTGCCACCCTCGGCATCGGCAGAGCGAATGCACGACTTCAGGCATGCTGGACTGCTTCCGAGGCGGCCCGCAATTTCTATGGGTTCGTTTAGCATGGAGCCAGTTTCCAGTTCCGCTCCTAATCTGGCCAGCGAGTTGTGCCAGCTTCACGACTTTGACTGCCTGATTCACGATCCTCTACAAAAAATCGAGGAGGCGAGCGCGCAGGATGGCCCCCCACTCCTGATCGACAATGCTCTGTTTTACCTGGACCGCTACTGCCTTCGATCTGAGGCCGATTGCGAGCGCGCCATCCGCAGGAATACCTATAGCTGGCATTTCCTGCTGCTGGTAGGCACCTATCCGATTGAGGCGAAGCACACTCTCAAATCAATCGTTCAACAGGCAAAATGCATTGTTGTTGGCGCATACGATGGTGAAAGTTATTTGATCTGGCGCCCAAGCGGTGACGTAAATCAGCCGTAGTTGAGTTAGCCTTGGTGGGATGTTTCCGCCAAGGTTCCTTCACAATGGAGATGTGAATGAAAGAAGTCACCGTCAAGCTCATTGACAAGAACGGTCACGCCACGCTGGTCATCCCGCAATGACAATAATCGGCTCAACTTATTGCAGTGGCCGCTCGACCCGCGCGGGCCGGCCAACTGGCCCAGACCAACCTGCCCGAACAATGGCCCACCTTCCGAGATAGGTTCAGCCAGCTAAAAACCAGACCTTGCCGAAGCGCCCCGGCTTGACGCATGGCGCTCCCGCCTATCTACCCGAACAGGGATCAGGCATGGGCGGCGTCCACGCCCGACCTACCCGAGCAATGGCCGACGCTGCGAAGTTCCTCCATGCGACACGGTAGCCGGACGTGATCCACGCTGGGCCTGCAGAGCTTCGCGGCGCGCCGGCGCCAGCCGGCAAGTCGACCGGCTCGGAACAGGCGTCCGGCGGTAGCAGGTTTCGTAGAGGTAGACCGTAATATCGACATGGCTCTACTCTATCAGCGAGGTCCGCGGCGCCAAGTGCCGCACGCGCCCCGCACATCTGTGCTCAATGTTTGATGCGTTGGAACAATCCCCCGGGCAAGCGCTCTACGTGGCCGGCCAATTCCAACTCGAGCAAAACCAGGCTCAGCTGGCCCGGCGCGGCGCCGCATTGGTGCGCCAGCTGGTCCGGTTCGACCGGCTCGAACGCCATCGCCTCCAGCAGCGCCTGGCCGGCGCGCGAGGTGGCTGCCGCCGGCGTTGCGATCGCCATCGTCGCCAGCGGCGACATGCGCAATTCGTCCAGCACGTCGGCCGCCGACTCGACCAGCTTGGCGCCTTCCTTGATCAGCTTGTGGCAGCCCTTCGACAGCGCCGAGTGAATCGAGCCGGGAATCGCGAACACGTCCCTGCCCTGCGACGCGGCGACCTGCGCGGTGATCAGGGAGCCCGACCTGGCAGCGGCCTCGACCACCAGCACGCCGGCCGCCAGCCCGCTGATGATGCGGTTGCGGCGCGGGAAGTTGGCCGACAGCGGCGGCGTGCCGAGCGCGTACTCGCTGACGATGCAGCCCTCGGCGGCGATGCGGTGCGCCAGCGCGTGGTTGCGCGCCGGGTACACCGAGTCGGCGCCGGTGCCGATCACCGCCACCGTCGAGCCGGGGCCGCCCAGCGCGCCCAGGTGGGCGCAAGCGTCGATGCCCAGCGCCAGCCCCGAGACGATGGTCAGGCCCGCGCAGCTGAGCGCCTGCGCGAACACTTCGGCGTTGGTGCGGCCCTGCAAGGTGGCGTTGCGGCTGCCGACGATCGCCAGCATCGGCGCCCCCAAGAGATCCGGCCAGCCTTTCAGGTACAGCAGCGGCGGCGGATCGGGGATGTGCGCCAGCGCCGGCGGGTAGGCCGCATCGTGCAAGGTCATCAGGTGGTTGCCGGACTGCGCCAGCCAGTTCAGCGTCAGCTCGACCTGGCGCACGATGGCCGGCGCGGCCGGCTCGCTGAGCGCGCGCGCCAGCGGCGCCGGCACGTGCCCGGACAGCGCGCGGTAGCCGGCGTCGAAGATGCGTTGCGGGGAAGCGAACTGGGCAAGAAGCTTGCGGACCGTCGCTCCCCCGGCGCCCGGGGTCTGTTCCAGGCGGATCCAGTCGGCCATGTCGGCGGCCGGGTCGGGTGGGCGAAGGTCCGTGTCTCGCACGGCGGTATTACTCCGGTGAGCGGGCGACGTCGCCGACTTCCACCGGTTTCGTCACTTGCATGATCAAGCCGTACGACACGTTCTTGAACACGCGGAAAACAAACAGGGTCCCGATCTGTTCGTCGGGCAGCTTGATCATCGTTTTCCCCAGGCCCATGAAACCCTTGTTGCCGCCCGGGTCAGCGACAGTCTGACCAAAATGATAAAGCTGCAGCACGGCGCCGACATCGAGTCCGTCAACTGAACCGCGATTGATGCTGACCACCTGGTTCTGGCCGGCGTAGGTCAGCGTATCGTTAGCTGACTTCTTGCAAGCTAGTCCGGCGGCCGGGTCATGACCCTGATCCTTATCGAGCGCCAGATTTCCGGCAGTTCGGTCTGACCTAATTCGGTGGCGTGCTTTGCGAGGAGGCTATCGATGGCGACAACGTAGGCCGTCGTCTTCTCGTCGACTGAACGGCGGATCAGATTAAGCACGAGCTCGCGCAACTCGTCCAATGTCGACAATTTGGCCGGAACTAGCAGGGGGAATTTGGCGAACTCATCTTGGTGAGATTGAATCAGCATGTGGAGTGCGGCGGTACCGATACGCTGGCACAGGGCATGATAGCCCTCGCACTCGATCTCGTTTAAATCCCAGCGTACCCAGGCCGGCTCGGCGTTGTTACTCACCCGCCGTACCATCAGAACGGTGCGGCCCTCGTAGACAGCGAGCGTGACGTTGATATCTGGTTCTCTGAGCATGGTTTCTCTCCGGTTCATGGTCAGCGCGCGACATGCCGGTTACTGAGCGCAGGACCAAGACGTGGACGAGCTGGGCAATTTCCTTTTAGCCTTTTGAGGGCTACCGTCGGCGCGACGGGTAGTTACGATGCAGGGCCAGAAGAAAAAATTTCTAAGACTTGATGCCGAGTGGCTTTCCATGTATCGGCATCGGCGTCGGTGCGGCGCACAAGAATGCTCGTGCGTCCGTTGTTGGTGGTCAGCGCCACGTTAATTTTGGGTTCTTCGATAGCCATGAGGCGCTCTCTATTTCTCTGTAGATCCATAGCTGGCAATCAACTCGGCCCGCACTTCGCGCCAGTGGTCTATCAGGTCGGTCTCATCCAGTTCGGCGGCGTCGCCAACAAAGATGGCGTCGATCGCAGCGATATAGGTAGTGGTCCTTTGTCGGAGAGAGCGGTGGATTAGAGGCGTGACGATGCTGTAGGGATCGTCGGCTGCGTTCTTGGGGGCACGAGAAGCGGGTGTTTGGCAAACTCGGCGGGATGGGCTGAAGCTAGCATACGCAGCCCGATTTCGCCGACTCGCTGGCAGAACGCGAGGTAGCCGCCTGATTCAACCTTTTCCAACTCCCAGTTTACCCAAGTGGGTCGGCCTCCGCCGTCGCTGCGATTCATAGTTAGCGAGACGCGTTCGCCGCTAATGTTCAATCCGAGTAGAACTTTGGGGTCTTTCATGACTTTCTCCGAGCTTTCTGTCGCGCCAGCGGGTAGCCCCGGCGCCGAGGTAAAGGCACTACGGCGCCTTATGCGCACCGTTGCCGGTCACTTTCCGAGCTGTAGCAAGGCATGCAGTGTTGCGTTTAGATGCTTTACGGAAGCAGTGGTCGGCGCTGCGGCCATCGGTAAATGCTCCATTCATTGCGACACAAGTGTCGAAGTCATTCTCGTATTGTTTGTCGGATAGGTCCCGCAGCTCGTCAAGGGTCTTACCGGAAACCGAGAAATGGAAGTTTCGCGAGCCGGATCTTGACCTGCTCCGGGCGGCGCGCCCCTGCTGCTGCCGGCGCGGCCGGGCGTTACGTTGCATGACCAGAAGAGAAGATTTCTATCAGTTGAAGCCGAGCGGCTTTCCATATATCGGGCAACTCGGTATCGCTGAGTTCGGCGGCATTGCGCTCAATTAGTTTGTCGATAACGGCGATGTAGTCTGTAGTCTTTTCCTTGTAGGAGCGGCCGATCAGCGCGTGCACAAGGCCGTGTGGGTTGTCAGTGTCCCGCTTTGGAGGGGTCAGACGAGGGTGTTTGCCGAACTCGGCCGGATAGGCTACGAGAAGCATACGCAGCATCGTGTCGCCGAGATATTGGCATAGGGCGTGGTAGCCATCTGGCTCAAGCCGTTTCAAGGGCCATTGCACGAAGTTGAGCCGGTTGCTGTCATTGCGTGACATGACCAGCGTGGTATCACCGTTCTTGTCGGTAAGTTTGACGGTGATTGTTTGTTCATCTGTCTGCATAACACCCCTCCATTTAAAGAAGAAAAGCGGGTCCCCGCTAAGTCCAGGAAATTGGGCGAATCAGCGCCTCAAGGCGCGAGGCGAGTGCCCTTGTTGGTCAACTCACGCGCCGTCGCGTAGCAGGCGATTTTACGTGTAGTGGCTTTATCCATGCAAACCTTCAAACTGCGGCTATCCATCCCACCTTTGTTGGCAGAACAAACATCCCGCTCGACGGTTTCGATGGCTTCGCAAAGTTCATAGAGTTCCGTCATCGACTTTCCGGAGGTCGAGGAATTACTGCCACGGTCATTATCCTTCGGTTCCTGCCCTTCTGAGCAGAAGATGCTGGCAGTGTTGCACCACGACTGCGGTAGCCAAGGCGCCCGCCCCGGCAGTTTCGGGATGTCGCCAACGACCAGAGGGCCAACCGGTCCAGAGCCGCAATAGACGCTCATTGGGCCTATCGGGCGGCAGCCCACTTGCTCTTGCTCTGGCTCAGCCCCAGGCTCGGGGCGCCGCCCGGGAATGACTACAATTGGACAAGTGCTATTGCCTGCGGCGTCGACACAGGGGTCTGGGGCGCCATTGTCATTGTCGGGCGGGTAGTCGCAGTTGGAATAACACTGTCCTGGATCGGGCAAGGTGACTGGGCTTGGGATTGGGTCATCGCCGCTGCCGCCGCCACTACCACCCCCACCGCCGCCCTCGCCGCCGCCGCCGTAGCTTCCACCGGTGCAGTCGTAGCTGCCTTCGTCGTCGTAGCTGCAAGTTCTGCTGCCACCACTACCACCATCGCTGGCATCGACCAAGCTGCTGGTCGCGCCGATCCGCAAGGAAGTCTCGCCGGGCCGTGGCGCATATGACACCTCCATCCGGTTGAAGTGCGCCACCTGTTTCTTCGTGCGCGCGAGGAAGTGGCCGATGAGGTATTTGATGCGCTTGGGTGCCACCTTCGTGTTGGGGGCAATTTTGAACGTCAGACCCGGCTCGCCTTTCGGGCCATTGCGCACTCCGATCTCGATGTCCTTCATTGCGGCCGCAGGCACGATCGGCGCGCACGCGACCTTTTGGCGGTTAGGAACGCACAGGCTGTAGTAGTTGTTCCCCTTGGCGATCCAGCTTGGGGATTTTGCAATCAGCTTGGTCGGAATCACCTGGCTGACTTTGCCGGCTTGGCTCGGCAGGCGAAATATGGCCGGTGGTGCAGGAGTCGTCGGCTTGGCGGTCTTGGGTGCGGTTGCCGGGACCGGTGGCGTCGTCGGCTTGGCGGCCGTGGGAACGACCCTTGACACCGGCGCCAGAGGTGGCGGAGCGACCCTTGACACCGGCAGCAGCGGCGTGGCCTTTGAGACTGGCGCCGGCAGCGCAGCGCCTAATTTTACGGCTTGTGTGGGAGGAGGGGTGAACGCTGAGGCGGAGCAAGAGGCGCACAGCGCGAGAGTGAATATCGCACGGAGGAAGAGTTTCACGTCAGACCTTTCAAGTGTCAAAAGACCAACGTAGGTTAACGTTCGGTCAATTTTTCACATTGCGTCCGGTCATATTTACAAGGAGACGAGGTCAGCTGATTGCTTCGCTTCGAGCCTTTGGTCGCCTTTACGTTTGGATGGCCCCCGCTGAGGTAACGGTATTGAGGCTTCTAGCACGATGGCCGGCGCGGCCGGCTCGCTGAGCGCGCGCGCCAGCGGCGCCGGCACGTGCCCGGACAGCGCGCGGTAGCCGGCGTCGAAGATGCGTTGCGGGGAAGCGAACTGGGCAAGAAGCTTGCGGACCGTCGCTCCCCCGGCGCCCGGGGTCTGTTCCAGGCGGATCCAGTCGGCCATGTCGGCGGCCGGGTCGGGTGGGCGAAGGTCCGTGTCTCGCACGGCGGTATTACTCCGGTGAGCGGGCGACGTCGCCGACTTCCACCGGTTTCGTCACTTGCATGATCAAGCCGTACGACACGTTCTTGAACACGCGGAAAACAAACAGGGTCCCGATCTGTTCGTCGGGCAGCTTGATCATCGTTTTCCCCAGGCCCATGAAACCCTTGTTGCCGCCCGGGTCAGCGACAGTCTGACCAAAATGATAAAGCTGCAGCACGGCGCCGACATCGAGTCCGTCAACTGAACCGCGATTGATGCTGACCACCTGGTTCTGGCCGGCGTAGGTCACTCCCGAATAGATCGACAGCACGCGCGCGCCGATCTGGCGCTCCGGCTGGTGCGGCACGTAGTTGCGGATCGGCGTAGGCGGCGCCGGCATCAGGCGGTCGCCCACGCCCATCTCCTGCTTCGCCGACGACACCGTAAACGTATGAACGTCGACGCCTGGTTTGGCTTCCTGCTCCAGCTTGACCGTGCCCAGGTACACCGCCTCGTAGGCCAGCAGGCGGCCGGTATCGGGATCCTTCAGCTCGTTGCCGGGCCTGAACACCTGGAACGAGCTGCCGCCGTTGAGGGCGCCGCGTACGTACAGCTTGTCGTCCTTGCCGAGGTAGACGTGGCCCTCTTCCAGCGCGGCGATGCGCGGCGCGTCCTTCAGTTCGTCCTTTTCGACGATCAGCGGCATCGATAGGAACGGCTCGATCACGCCCGACGAAATCGAACGCACCGCGTCCACGCCGAGTCCCTCGGTGCGGATCTGCGGCGACAGCCGGGTGGTGCCGCTGATGCCGTCGCCACTGTCGGCGCCGCCCGGACGGGTCAGGCTCAGGCGGCGGTTGGCGCGGTCGAAGTAGATGATCTGGCCCGGATAGATCCAGTGCGGGTTGCGGATCTCGTCGCGGTTCATGCCCCACACCTGCGGCCAGCACCACGGATGCTGCAGGAACTTGCCGGAGATGTCCCAGAGGGTATCGCCGCGCACCACCAGGTGCTGGTCGGGCGCGTTCGGCCGGAACTCGCAGGTGGCGGCCTGGACTGGACCGGCCAGGGCGCACGCCAAAAGCGCACCGACTGCAATGCGGGTGCCGACTGTGCTAAAATTTTTCATAAGTGTCCGTAAAGTGCGGCCTGTGGTGCGGCCTGAAAGCAGCATTGCCGGCATCACACTTTTCCCGCCATCAAAGGCGCGGGAGTCGGCACGAGCCAGCGTCCTCCACCCGCCAGACGGATGATAAAGGTTGCCGAACTGGATCAAATTCTGCACATAAATCCTTGAACTAGCAAGACAAACCACGCCGGGTTACCCCGCCCAACTGTTGCGTTTTTGTTGATTTGGGGCATTATTTTACGAACTTGCGTCAAACCCAAGTTTTATCGTTAATCAAATATTACTGAGTTGTTCCCCCATGGCCTTACTGAATATCCTGCGCTACCCCGATCCCCGCCTGCACAAGGTGGCCACGCCCGTCACCGAATTCGGCGACCGCCTGCGCACGCTGGTCGACGACATGGCCGAAACCATGTACGACGCGCCCGGCGTCGGCTTGGCCGCCAGCCAGGTCGACGTGCACGAGCAGGTAGTGCTGGTCGACACCTCCGACACCAAGGACGACCTGAAGGTGTTCATCAATCCGCAGATCACCTGGGCCAGCGACGAGAAGCAGGTCTACGACGAAGGCTGCCTGTCGGTGCCCGGAATCTACGACGGCGTCGAGCGCCCGTGCCGCGTCAAGGTGCGCGCGCTCGGCCTCGACGGCAAGCCGTTCGAGCTCGAGGCCGACGGCCTGCTGGCGGTTTGCATCCAGCACGAGATGGACCACCTGATGGGCAAGGTCTTCGTCGAATACCTGTCGCCGCTCAAGCGCAACCGCATCAAGGCCAAGATGGTCAAGGAAGTGCGCGGGCTCGAACGCGACGCGGCGAACAAGGCCGCCGGCCGCCGCTACTGACCTGCCGCCGTCTCGAAGGAATCAATGAAAGTCATTTTCGCCGGCACGCCGGAATTCGCCGCGCAAGCGCTGGCAAGCCTGCACGGCGCCGGCTTCGAGATTCCCCTTGTGCTGACCCAGCCCGACCGGCCCGCCGGCCGCGGCCTGCAGCTGCACGCCTCGGCCGTCAAGCAATTCGCGCTGGCGCACGGCATCGACGTGCTGCAGCCGCTGTCGCTGCGCCAGGACAGCGCCGATCCGGTGCGCGCCGAACAGGCACGCGCGGCCCACGCCCGCCTGCTGGCCACCGACTACGACGTGATGGTGGTGGCCGCCTACGGCCTGATCCTGCCGCGCAGCACGCTCGACATCAAGCCTTGCATCAACATCCACGGCTCGCTCCTGCCGCGCTGGCGCGGCGCCGCGCCGATCCACCGCGCGATCGAAGCGGGCGACGCCGAAACCGGCGTCACCATCATGCAGATGGAAGAAGGGCTCGACACCGGCCCGATGCTGATGATCGAGCGCGTCGCCATTGCTGACGGCGACACCACCGCCGCGTTGCACGACACGCTGGCCGCGCTCGGCGCGCGCATGATCGTCGCCGCGCTGCGCAAGATGGAAGCCGGTCCGCTCGAAGCGATCGCCCAGCCCGAGGCAGGGGTGACTTACGCGGCCAAGATCGGCAAGGAGGAAGCGCGCCTCGATTTCAACTTGTCGGCGCAGTTGTTGGGACGCAGGATCCGCGCCTTCAATCCGTTTCCCGGTGCGCAAGCGCAGGTCAACGGCGTCACCATCAAGATCTGGGGCGCCGAGGTGCTGGAAGCGGACACCCGCGCGCTGCCCGGCCAGGTGCTGGCCGCCGACGCCACCCATGGCATCGTGGTCGCCTGCAAGAGCGGCACCTTGCGCCTGACCGAACTGCAAAAGCCCGGCGGCAAGCGCCTGGCCGCGGCCGAATTCCTCAAGGGATTCCCGCTCGCGGAGCAGTGTTTCGACTAATCGACGGGGTCAATCGACGGGGTCAGTGCCGACATTCAATCGACGGGGTCAGTGCCGACATTCGGACACGCAATCGACGGGGTCAGTGCCGACATTCGGACACGGCCCCTTCAGTAGTACACCGGGGTCAGTGCCGACATTCACACCGGGGTCAGTGCCGACATTCGGACACGGCCTCCTCCGTAGAAACCAGGTATAGCAGAGCTCGTGTCCGAATGTCGGCACTGACCCCGCTTAATGCTGATTACTGATTGACGGCGCCATCGTTGCGATGGTCGGCCATGTACTGGCGCAGGATCTGGTTGATCCGCGTCTGGTAGCCGGGGCCATTGCCCTTGAACCATTCCAGCATATCGGTATCGAGGCGGATCGTGACGATCTGCTTGAGCGCCACGACGTTGCTCTTCGCCGCCGCAGGTGCCGGTGCTGCCTCGACCGCGCTCGGCGCGTCCCACTCTTGTGCGAATTCCTTGTTCATGTGACTTTCCATTCATGCATGTGATGAGAGTCAGGCGGCTCCCGCGGCAGCCCGGTAAGTAGATTTTGGTACCGTCATGTAACGACAAGATTGCTGAATGGTGACTATTTGTATCTTTGTGTAACATTTCGCCGATCGATACATAATGATACAAACACTGAACGCGGATTCGCGCCGCGGCGTAACTGGCCGGCCGGAAAACCAAACAGGCGCGATGACGTATAATTTTGCACTGCCCGCGCCTATAGAAAGAACCACGATGACCATCGCCACCGACCGCTCCCAGACCGACATCCAACTGCGCGAAATCCTGGCGCGCCGGATCATGATCCTGGACGGCGCGATGGGCACCATCATCCAGCAATACAAGCTGGGCGAGCAGGAATATCGCGGCGAGCGCTTCGCCGATTTCGCGGCGCCCCAGGGCAGCGGCAACCGCGAATTGTTCGTCAAAGGCAACAACGAACTGCTGACGCTGACGCAGCCGCACATCATCCAGGAAATCCACGAGCGCTACCTCGCCGCCGGCGCCGACCTGATCGAATCGAACACCTTCGGCGCCACCTCGATCGCCCAGGACGACTACCACATGGGCCACCTGGCCTACGAGATGAACGTCGCCGCCGCCAGGCTGGCGCGCGCCGCCTGCGACAAGTACTCCAGTGCCGACAAGCCGCGCTTCGTCGCCGGCGCGCTCGGCCCGACCCCGAAGACCGCCTCGATCTCGCCCGACGTCAACGACCCGGCCGCGCGCAACGTCAGCTTCGACCAGCTGGTCGCCGCCTACCACGAACAGGTGCGCGGGCTGGTCGACGGCGGCGCCGACGTGCTGCTGGTCGAAACCATCTTCGACACCCTCAACTGCAAGGCGGCGCTGTTCGCCATCGACCTGTACTACGAACAGCATCCGGAAGTGGCGCGCCTGCCGCTGATGATCTCCGGGACCGTCACCGACGCCTCCGGCCGCATCCTGTCCGGCCAGACCGTGCCCGCGTTCTGGAACTCGGTGCGCCATGCCAAACCGCTCACCATCGGCCTCAATTGCGCGCTCGGCGCCGCGCTGATGCGGCCCTACGCCGAAGAGCTGGCGCAGATCGCCGACACCTTCGTCTGCATCTACCCGAACGCCGGCCTGCCCAATCCGATGAGCGACACCGGCTTCGACGAACTGCCGGCCGACACCTCGTCGCTGCTGCGCGAATTCGCCGACGCCGGTTTCGTCAACATCGCCGGCGGCTGCTGCGGCACCACGCCCGAGCACATCGCCGCGATCGCCGCCATGCTGGCCGATACCGCGCCGCGCGCAGTGCCAACCGTGCCGACCGCGCTGCGCCTGTCCGGCCTCGAGCCGTTCACCGTCGACGCCGATTCGCTGTTCGTCAACGTCGGCGAGCGCACCAACGTCACCGGCTCCAAGGCGTTCGCCCGCATGATCCTCAACGAGCAGTTCGACGAGGCGCTGTCGGTGGCGCGCCAGCAGGTCGAGAACGGCGCCCAGGTCATCGACATCAACATGGACGAGGCGATGCTCGACTCGGTCGCCGCGATGACGCGCTTCCTCAACCTGATCGCCTCCGAGCCGGACATCTCGCGCGTGCCGATCATGATCGACTCGTCGAAGTGGTCGGTGATCGAAGCGGGGCTCAAGTGCGTGCAGGGCAAGGCGATCGTCAACTCGATCTCGATGAAGGAAGGCGAAGAGGAATTCATCCGCCAGGCGCGCCTGTGCCGCCGCTACGGCGCCGCCGTCATCGTCATGGCCTTCGACGAAAAAGGCCAGGCCGACACCTTCGAGCGCAAGACCGAAATCTGCAAGCGCGCCTATGACGTGTTGACGCAGCAGGTCGGCTTCCCGCCCGAAGACATCATCTTCGACCCCAACATCTTCGCCATCGCCACCGGCATCGAAGAGCACAACAACTACGCGGTCGACTTCATCAACGCCACCCGCTGGATCAAGGAAAACCTGCCGCATGCGAGCGTGTCGGGCGGCGTCTCGAACGTCTCGTTCTCGTTCCGCGGCAACGACCCGGCGCGCGAAGCGATCCACACCGTGTTCCTGTACCACGCCATCAAGGCCGGCATGACGATGGGAATCGTCAACGCCGGCATGATGGGCGTCTACGACGACATCCCGGCCGAACTGCGCGAGCGCACCGAGGACGTGGTGCTGAACCGCCGCGACGACGCCACCGAGCGCATGATCGAGATCGCCGGCACGCTCAAGGCCGGCGACAAGCAGGACGCCCAAACGCTCGAATGGCGCGAGGGCACGGTGCAAAAGCGCCTGTCGCACGCGCTGGTGCACGGCATCACCCAGTGGATCGTCGAAGACACCGAAGAAGCGCGCCAGCAATTGCTGGCGTCGGGCGGCCGGCCGATCCACGTCATCGAAGGTCCGCTGATGGATGGCATGAACGTCGTCGGCGACCTGTTCGGACAAGGCAAGATGTTCCTGCCGCAGGTGGTCAAGTCGGCGCGCGTGATGAAGCAGGCGGTGGCGCACCTGATCCCGTTCATCGAGGAAGAAAAACTGCTGGAGGAAAAGCGCACCGGCATCGTCGCCAAACCGAAGGGCAAGATCGTCATCGCCACCGTCAAGGGCGACGTGCACGACATCGGCAAGAACATCGTCTCGGTGGTCCTGCAGTGTAATAACTTCGAAGTCGTCAACATGGGCGTGATGGTGCCCTGCTCCGAGATCCTGGCGCGCGCCAAGGTCGAGAATGCCGACATCGTCGGCCTGTCCGGCCTGATCACGCCGTCGCTCGAAGAGATGGCGCACGTCGCCAAGGAGATGCAGCGCGACCCGCACTTCCGCATGCTGAAGATCCCGCTGCTGATCGGCGGCGCCACCACGTCGCGCGCCCACACGGCGGTGAAGATCGCCCACAACTACGAGGGCCCGGTGGTGTACGTGCCCGACGCCTCGCGTTCGGTGTCGGTGGCGCAGGCGCTGCTGACGCCCGAATCGCGCGACCAGTACATCGACGACATCGCCCAGGACTACGTGCGCATCCGCGAGCAGCACGCCAACAAGAAGGCGCTGCCGATCCTGCCGCTGGCGGCCGCGCGCGCCAACAAGGCCGTGGTGCCGTTCGCGCCGGTCAAGCCGAAGTTCATCGGCCGGCGCGTCATCAAGAACGTCGACCTCGCCGCGCTGGTGCAGTACATCGACTGGGGCCCGTTCTTCCAGACCTGGGACCTGGCCGGCCCGTTCCCGGCGATCCTGACCGACCCGGTGGTCGGCGAAGCGGCATCGAAAGTATTTGAAGAAGGCCAGGCGCTGCTCAAGCGGATCATCGATGGCCGCTGGCTCACTGCCAACGGTGTCATCGCCCTGCTGCCGGCCAACAGCGTCAACGATGACGACATCGAGGTCTACACCGACGAGACCCGCGGCGACGTTGCGCTGACCTGGTACGGCCTGCGCCAGCAGGGCGTCAAGCCGCTGGTCGATGGCGTTCAGCGGCCGAACCAGTGCCTGGCCGACTTCGTCGCGCCGAAGGCGTCGGGCGTTGCCGACTACATCGGCATGTTCGCGGTGACCGCGGGCCTCGGCATCGAGAAGTACGAAAAGCGCTTCGAAGACGCGCACGACGACTACTCGTCGATTTTGCTCAAATCGCTGGCCGACCGGCTGGCCGAGGCGTTCGCGGAATACCTGCATGAGCGCGTGCGCACCGACCTGTGGGGCTATGCGGCCGGCGAAAGCCTCGGCAGCAAAGAGCTGATCGCCGAAGCCTACTCCGGCATCCGCCCGGCGCCGGGCTACCCGGCGTGCCCGGAGCACACCGTCAAGGCCGACATGTGGAAGGTGCTGCAGCCGGAGGAAATCGGCATGGCGCTGACCGAGTCGTACGCCATGTTCCCGGGCGCGGCGGTGTCGGGCTTCTACCTGGCGCATCCCGACTCGAAGTACTTCGTGGTCGGCAAGATCGGCGTCGACCAGGTGGCCGACATGGCGGCGCGGCGCGGCGTCGCCAGCGAGCAGCTCGAAAGCTGGCTGGCGCCGAACCTGTAAGCACAAGGCGTCACCCTCGCGTAGCGGGGCTCCATGCCGGGCGTTCTTGATTGGTGCACTCCGCCAGCATGGATCACCGCGTTAGCGAGGACGACGCTCATTTGCGTATCGGGAGCTTACGTTGCGATTTCTGGACGCGTGGGCGATGTGGCCGCATTCGCGCCGGCCACATCCCGCACATTCTTCTGCACGGTGACGGCCGCGAACAGGCTCAATACGAAGGACATCGCGTAGAAGCCCTTTTCGCTGCTGGCCATCGTCGCGTTCCACAGGCCGACGGCGACCAGCACCGCGACCGCGATGATCGACACCCAGCACAGGCCGTAATACATCGACGTCACTGGCGTTCCCTCCATGCGGTCGCGCACCGATTTTTGCAGCGACACCGCGGCGAACAGGCCGTACATCAGCAGCGTCAGGTAGTAGCCCTTCTCGTTCAGCGCCAAGCTGGCGTTCCACAGGCCGATCAGATACATCAGCACGCCGATCATCAGCGCGAGCCAGGAGGCGCCGACGAAGGCGGACGAAGGCGTATTTTGTGCGGACATGGATGCTCCTCAAGGAATGACAGCGGCGACGGAGACATCAGCGTATTCTCCTTCCCCGCCCACTCCTTGCGATGAAGCAACAAATCAACGCTGGGGTCAGACCTGACCCCGAAATTTCTCGCTGTGCTTAGATGGCGTAGCGCACCACCGAGTCGCTCCACGCGAACGCGGCTACCTCGAACTGCACCAGCTCGTCGCTGGAGAGGGCGAGCTGCTTGAGCGACGGCAGCACCATGTCGTCGGCGCCATCCATCTGCTCGATCGACTCGGCCAGCTTGAGCAGCTCGCCGAAGAAGCCGGTGCGGTGCGTCAGCGCCGCCGATACTTCGTCGATCACCGGGATCTGGATGACGATCTCGGACATCGGTATGCCGAACAACGCATCCATCAGCGACATGATGCCGACCGTGAAGGCGATGTCGGCGACGTTGCGCTGGCTCGGGCGCAGGCGCTTGGCCAGCAGCTCGAGCAGGCGCCCGCGCGTGGTGGCAAGCATCAGCAGCGGCGAGGCGCTGTGCCCGCGCTGCGCCGGATCGGCGTACAGCATGATCTGCAGCCAGCGCTGCAGCTGGCGCCGTCCCAGCACGATCAGCGCCTGGCTGACCGAATCGATCTTCTGGCGCATGCCGACCGCCGGCGTATTCACCAGCCGCAGCAGGTTCAGCGCCAGCGTGACGTCGCGCTTGACCGCGCGCTCGATTTCGACGTTCTCGGCCTCCGAGGTCACCAGCTTCATCAGCTCCATCACCGCCAGTTGCGACGGCGTCAGCTTGCGCCCGGCGATCACCGCCGGGCGCGCGAAATAGAAGCCCTGGAAGTAGTCGAAGCCAAGTTCGCGGCAGTCGTCGTATTCGGCGCGCGTTTCGACCTTCTCGGCCATCAGCTTCTTGTCGTCGCGCTTGAGGAGCCGCGCCATTTCCAGCAGTGTCGACTGCGGCATGTCGCGCATGTCGAACTTGACGAAGTCGATCAGCGGCAGCAGCCGCGCGACGTTCGGCGTGATGGCGCCGACGTCGCCGAGCGCGAAGCGGAACCCGTGGCTCGCCAGTTCCATCATCCGCGCCAGCAGCGGCAGGGTGACTTTCACCGTCGCGTTCAGTTCCAGCACCATCTTCTCGCGCGGCAGGAACACGAAGATGTCGCTCATCAGAACGGCGGCGTCGACGTTGAGGAAGCCCTGCGCGTCGCCGACCACTTTGTCGAGTCCGAGCTGGCCCGCATGGGCGATCACCGCGGCGGTAGCGGACAGCCCGGTATCGTAATCGGCAGCTCCCGCCGGCGCATTCCGAAACAGCAGCTCGTAGCCGAACAATGACTGGTTGCGGTCGAGGATGGGCTGGCGTCCCAGGTAGAAGTCGCGTACGCCGAAGTCTTTCAAGGCGGGTTGGGAGGCGGTGTCGTTCATCGCTAACTGGTTCCGGGGACGGGAGAATGCCCGTACTGTACCGCATTCTCTTGCAACTGTGAACTTTTTGTCATCGCCCTGCACAAACCTCCCCCCGGGGTCAGTGCCGGCAATCGTACACAAGCTCAAGTGTCAGGCCCTGCCATTGTCGAGGCCGTGTCTGATTGCCGGCACTGACCCCGGTCGTGGAACCTTACGGCAGCGGCATGCCGTCGACGAACACTTTCAGTTCGCCGGGACGGAACTCGGTCCACTTCTCGTTGGTGGTGAGCGGCTCGGTGACGATCACCGCCACCCGGTCGTCGGGCGTGGTGACCTGCGAGAAATCGACGCTGACGTCCTCGTCCGACAACTGCGCGGTCGGGAACGGATACTCGCGCACGACGTAGCACAGCCGCGTCGAGCAGTGCGCGAACAGCGCCGAGCCGCTCGAGAGCATCATGTTGAACGTGCCATGCGCGGCGATCGCGTGCACCAGTTCGCCGACCGCGGCGCGCAAGTCGGCCAGCGCCGGCGCGACGTCGCCGAAGCGCGCGCGCAGTTCCTGCAGCAGGAAGCAGAACGCCAGCTCGCTGTCGGTGCTGCCGACCGGGCGGAAGGCGCCGGTCAGCACGGGCGCGAACTCCTTGAGGTCGCCGTTGTGGGCGAACACCCAGTAGCGCCCCCACAGTTCACGCACGAACGGATGGCAGTTCTCCAGCGCGACCTTGCCTTGCGTGGCCTTGCGGATGTGCGCGATGACGTTGCGCGACTTGATCGGATAACGCTTGATGAGTTCGGCGACGGGAGACGCTACCGCCGCCTGGTGGTCGACGAACAGGCGCACGCCGGCGCCTTCGAAAAACGCGATGCCCCAACCGTCATGGTGGGTATCGGTGTGGCCGCCACGCATGGCGAAGCCGGTAAAGCTGAAGACAATGTCGGTGGGGACGTTGCAGTTCATTCCGAGGAGTTGGCACATGGCATCGAGCTTACCATAGGCCCGGGTTCAGGGTCTTACCCGCGGTCTGACCCCATGGGGTCAGACCCCGGTGTAACACTCAATGCAGCAGCACCGGCTGGCTCATCAGCGAATCGTAGGAGCCGAGAAAGTCGTCGATCTCTTCCATCGTCGGTTCGCTGGCGATCAGGTTGTTGACGTCGCGCCGGAACGACTGTGCGAGCTTGCCGCCGATGAAGGCCTCGCGCCGGCCGGACTTGTCGACGATCTCGTAGCCGCCAAACCGCAAGGCTTCGAGATTGTGGTCGACGCCGAATTCGACGACGCTGTATTGCTCGCTGTTGTAAATCATGTTCATGGTGACTCCTCTCGATCAGACGGTTTTGCAGGCTGACTTGCCGCTCCGCCTCGTCTCTGAGGTGGGGCTTGCCGGCGCGATTTCAAGAGTGCAGGTCCGGCGTCAGTTCCAACAGCTGATCGTATGGCGGTTGCCGCAGCCACGATCTCAACTGATCAAGGTGCTCCGTTGTTGCCAGTCCGATATAGAGTCGTTCGGGCCGCCGCCGCAGGAGACGATTTAATGTTACACGCAAAACGAGATTGCCGGTGCAGCACAGGCAACCGGGCGCTATGCGTTCGATCAGCAGTGCGGGAGATGGAATGAGGATGGTGTGCCCGTCGGGCAAGCCTTCGAGCAGTACCGCGCGGCAGGCGGCATCGGCCGAATGGCGCGCCAGCTGCGCCGCGATCAGCTGTTCGCGCGCGCCGGCGCTGGCGCCGGTGACCAGGCTGGCGGTCACGCGCGGCAATGCGGGAAGCTTGCCCACCCGCTTGCTCAGCCCCCTTTTTTGGCCAGCTTGCCCGGCTCCACGCCGAGTTGCTTGAGCTTGCGGTACAAGTGCGTGCGCTCGAGGCCCGTCTTTTCCGCCACGCGCGTCATCGAGCCGCCTTCGCGTCCGAGGTGGTGTTCGAAATACATGCGCTCGAAGGCATCGCGCGCCTCGCGCAGCGGCAGGTCGAACGACAGGTTGTAGCCCTGCTGCTCGCCGTTCGGCTGCGCGCCCATGCGCGGCGAGATCGACGACGATTGCAGCGACTGCGAGGCGAACATCGCCGACGCCGCCGACACGCTTTCTTCCGGCTGCGGCGCCATCATCGGCCGTGCCGCCGCGACCGGCGCGCGCACCGTTTCCTGCGCGCGCGTCAGGCCTTGTTGCACCGCCTTCAGCAGTTTTTGCAGGGCAATCGGCTTTTCGAGGAAATTGAGCGCGCCGATGCGCGTCGCCTCGACCGCGGTGTCGATGGTGGCGTGACCCGACATCATGATGACGGGCATCGTCAGCAAGCCGTCGCGCTGCCATTCCTTGAGCAGCGTGACGCCGTCGGTGTCGGGCATCCAGATGTCGAGCAGCACCAGGTCGGGCGCGCCGGCGGCGCGCGCGTCGCGCGCCTGCTGCGCGTTCTCGGCCAGCTGGATCGCGTGGCCTTCGTCGCCCAGGATCTCCGAGAGTAGCTCGCGGATGCCCATTTCATCATCAACTACGAGAATGTTTGCCATCTGTCTTTATGCTTTCTCTGATATCACCCGCTGACAACAGCGTCACGCGCGCCCATATTCTAAGCGCGATTGTATGGTTGGACCGGCGTTTACGCCAAATTTGCAGCCTCAGGCGCTAACTTTAACAGCAAAATCAGGACTGACGCGCCAGTTCCGTCGTGACGGTTCTGGATGTCGATGCGCCCGCCATGTTCGTCGACGATTTTCTTGACCATCGGCAGCCCCAGGCCGGTGCCGCGCGCCTTCGACGTGACGTACGGTTCGAACGCGCGCGACAGGATGCGCGGCGCAAAACCGGGCCCGTTGTCGACGATCGCCAGCCGCACCGCGGTGCCCTCGCCGCCGACCGCATTCTGGTAATGAATCTCCTCGGTGGTGACGTCGATGCGCGGCGCTGCGGCGCCGTCGGCGCGTTCGCTCATCGCATCCTGCGCGTTGGCCAGCAGGTTGTGGATCACCTGGCGCAGCTGGGTGGCGTCGCCCATCACCGCCGGCAGCTTCGGTGCCAGCGCCGCGTGGATGATGTCGGAATCGTCGCCGGCCAGGTAGAGGTCGAGGATCTCGCGGATCAGGCTATTCAGGTCGAGCGGCTGCAGCACCGCCGGCGGCGCCTTGGCGTAGTCGCGGAAGTCGTCGACCATGCGCTTCATCGCGTCGACCTGGTTGACGATGGTGGTGGTGCTGCGGTTCAGCAGCGCCACGTCTTCCGGCGACAGCTTCGCCTCCAGCTTCATCTGCAGCCGTTCGGCCGACAGCTGGATCGGCGTCAGCGGGTTCTTGATTTCGTGGGCCAGCCGGCGCGCCACCTCGCCCCACGCCACCGAGCGCTGCGCCGAGATGACGTCGGAGATATCGTCGAACACCACGATGTAGCCGCTGCCGGCGCCCACCGGCAAGCGCGAGCCGCGCGCCAGCAGCACGATGTCGTGGTCGTCGCTGGTGCCGATGCGGCGCGGGATCTCGATCTCCTGCTGCCAGTGGGTGCGCTGGCGCGCGCTGCCGGCCGCGGTCTGCGCGCTCTGGGTCGAGAACGCGCGCGTGACGGCGCCGGCGAATACCTCGAGTCCTTCGATCTCGGCCAGCGCGCGGCCGACATGGCCGCTGACGTCGTTGAGCAGGATGCGGTCGACCGCATCGTTCGAGTTGACGACGTTGAAGTCGGCATCGAGCACGATCACGCCGGCCGACATGTTGCCCAGCACGGACTCCAGGTGGGCCTTGGCGCTTTGCAGCGCGGCGCGGTTGCGCTCGACCGCGCTGCGCGCCTCGAACAGCTGGCCGGTCATGGTGTTGAACGACTGCGTCAGCGTGCCCAGTTCGTCGGTGGTGGTGACGATCGGGCGCGGCGACAGGTCGCCCTCGGCCACCGCGCGCGTGCCTTCGGCCAGCACCAGCAGCGGCTGCGCCAGGTTGGTCGCGATCAGGAAGGCGCTGGCGACGGCGCCGAAGATCGCCAGCAGCAGCGTCAACGTCAGCGTCACGATGTACATCTTGCGCAGGCCGACCCGCGCCACGAAGCGCAGCTTGTATTCGTTCAGCGCCGCATGCAGCACTTCGGCGTTGGTGGCCAGGTTCACCGGCACCGACTGCACCAGCTGCAGGTAGCGCGGCGCCGCGCCCGGCGGTTCCGGCACCGCCAGCACCACCCGCAGGCGCAGGCCGGTGGCGGCGTCGAGCGCACTGGCGCCGTTGTCCTTGGCGTCCGGCTCGACCCCGCTCTCGGACTGGGTGTACCCGCCCGGCATGCCCGCCTGCTTGAGCATCGACGCATTCGGCAGGTCGGCCGCCAGGTTGGCCAGCTTGTCCTCCGAGGCGGCGGCCAGCAGCTTGCCGTCGGCGTCAACCACCAGCGCGCTCATCACGTCATCCTGCTCGGCGACGATGCGGTTCAGGATGGCCTGGGTCTCGGCCGGCCGCTGGCCGGCCAGCGTGGCCGAGGACACCGCGGCCGAGGCGCCCAGTTCGGTCAGCGCCTGGTCCAGCGCGGCGCGGCCGAGGTTCAGGCCCGACTGCAGTGCCGACTCGATCTTGACGTCGAACCAGGACTCGATCGAGTTCGACACGAAATTGACCGACACCAGGAAGATGACCAGACCGGGCAGGATGCCGATGGCGGCGAACAGCAGCACCAGCCGCGCCATCAGGCGCGAGCCGAACTTGCCGCTCTTGTAGCGCACGTACAGGCGCGTCAGCGCCACCACCACGAAGATCAGCAGCGCGCCGGCGACCGCCGCGTTCAATCCCAGCAGCCAGGAATAGTAACGGTCGAAGAAGGAAGAACTGTCGGACGCCGAGGCGAGCAGGAACAGCAGGATGCTGACCAGCGCGCCGGCCACGATCACCCCATACTTCAACGCCTGCTTCACCTTACTCCGCCTTGTACAGGAAGGTTTTCTTGTTGGAGCTGAGCTGCCAGCCGGCGTTGTTGAACGCGTTCACCTGCAGCGGCTTGAGCAGCAGCTGGCGGTCCATGAACATGCGCAGCGTGACGTTGTAGGTCTCGCCGGACTTGAGCGCGCCCTTCGGCGCGATCATCCAGCGCCCCGGCCGGCGCACATTGGCGAGCGCCTCGTCGAGCGTCTGGAAGCTTTGCGCGACGCTGCCGACCACCGACACGTGGTACTGGCGGTGCAGTTCGTTGTACCAGATGCGCAGGGTCTGGCGCGACGTCACCGCCTTCTCGTCGTACCAGTACCAGCGCGGGCGCGTCAGTTCGATTTCGGTGGTGAAGTAAAGCGAAACGCCGCGCTGCACCGCGTCCTCGAGGTCGTGACTGAGATCGAACGCGTAGCGCGCGTCGAGCCGGTAGCCGTCGTCGGTGGCCTCGATGCTGGCGCGCGTGATCTCGACGCCGTCGGCCGCCAGCGCCTGCGCGCAAGCGAACAGCAGCAGCAGCTGGCAGGCGAGCAGTCGAAGAAATCGGGTTGTCACAAGTGGGCCAGAGCCATAAAAAACCATCGCATAGTCAAAGACCAAGCTACGCCGCGTTCTTTTGGAACAGGGCGTAGAACAAACCATCATGATCCTGGGCTGGGCCGCCCGTCGGCAGGAGCTGGCCGGGCGCCTCGAGGCGGGTGGCGCCGTGGCGCGCCGCAAAGGCGGCCGCTTGCGCCTCCGATTCCTGGGGCCATAGCGAACATGTCACGAACAACAATTTACCATTCGGCCGCAGCATCTGCCAAAGGTTGTCGAGAATTTTGGCCGAAAGTGTTGCAAGTTGGAGCGCGTCGCCCTTGCGCCGCAGCCAGCGAATGTCGGGGTGGCGCCGCACGATGCCCGACGCCGTGCACGGCACGTCGGCGAGGATGCGGTCGAACTGCTGGCCGTCCCACCACACCGACGTCTGCGCCTCGAACGCCTTCAGCGTCGCCGTCAAGCCGAGGCGCTGCAGATTCTCTTCGATGCGCACCAGCCGCTTCGGGTCGGAGTCGACGGCGGTCAGGTCGACGTTCGCCAGCTCGAGGATATGGCCGGTCTTGCCGCCCGGAGCGGCGCAGGCGTCGAGCACGCGCATGCCGTCGGCAACGTCGAGCAGCGGCGCGGCCAGCTGGGCGCCGGCGTCCTGCACCGAGCACAGGCCCGCCTCGAAACCGGGGATCAAGGTCACGCCGATCGGTTTGTCCAGCCGCACCGCGGACGGGCCGATGCGCGCGGCGCCGATGCCGGCGTCGGCCAGCGTCTGTAAATACGCTTCGACCGTCGTCTTGCGCGCGTTGACGCGCAAGGTCAGCGGCGGCTGCGCATTGCCGGCCGCGAGGATCGCCTGCCAGTCGTTCGGATAGGCCGCCTTCGCGGTGTCGATCCACCACTGCGGGTAGTTCCACTGCGCCACCGGGTCCTGCAGCGCCGTCTTGACCAGCGCGTCGCGCTCGCGCAGGAAGCGCCGCAGCACCGCGTTGACCATGCCCTTGGCGTGCGCCATGTCGGGGTGCGAGGTGGCCACGGTGACGGCCTGGTCGACGACGGTGAACTCTTCGTACGGCGGCGTGGCGCCGTCGGGCGTGTCGATCAGCGCCAGCGCGCAGCACAGCAGGCTGGCCAGCATCGGCGGCTCCGGCGCCTTCGACGTCATCAGGCTCAGCAGCACTTCGCTGCGGCCCAGCTGGCGCATGGTGCGGTACGAAATGTCCTGGATCGCGCCGCGCGCCTGCGGCGACGCCTGGGTGACGCCGAACGCGGTCGTCAGCGCCTGCGGCAGCGCGGCGCCGCCGCGCACCTGCGACACGGCGTTGGCCGCGCCCAGCAGGCACAGTGCCAGCGAATCGGGTTTCAGGCGCGGCAGGTAGCCCGGCTGCAGCACCGGCTTGACTTCATAGCTGGCGCGCAGGCGCGGCGCCGGCTTGGCGGACTTCGGCGCGGCAGGTTTGATGGAGAGCGTCGGGCGCTTGTCGGTCATGGTGATCTTTGCTGGTATTGGCGTGGCGGTGGCTGGCGCCGCCGCTGGCGCAAAATGCGCGCAGCGGCGGGCGCTATAAAGGCGCCAATTGTAACGGTTAAGCCTCGCGGCACGTTCAAACAGGGCGATTTGACAACAAAATCGCCTGGTGCAGGGCAAGCGCCAACATATTCCCAACAGCGCCAAACCAGTATAATTGGTGCTGTTTGCCCGTGGCCCGGCCACCGCTTTTTCACTCTGACAGAATACCCGCACATGCTCGCCCAACAAAAACTTGAAATCGTTGCCCTGTTCCAGGCCGCCCTCGCCCCGCTGACCGCCGGCACCGATCTCGTCCCCGCCGTTGTGCTCGAGCGCCCGCGCGACCCGGCCCACGGCGACATCGCCTGCAACATCGCGATGCAGTTGGCCAAGCAGCTCAAGACCAATCCGCGCGAGCTGGCCAACAAGCTGGTCGCCGCGCTGCTGGCCGATCCCGCCGGCAAGGGCATCATCGAGTCGGCCGACGTCGCCGGCCCTGGCTTCATCAACCTGCGCGTGGCCGCCGCCGCCAAGCAGTCGGTGGTGCGCACCGTCCTGCAGGCCGGCGCCGAGTACGGCCGCAGCGACGCCGGCGCCGGCAAGCAGGTCGTCATCGAATTCGTCTCGGCCAACCCGACCGGCCCGCTGCACGTCGGCCACGGCCGCCAGGCCGCGCTGGGCGACGCGCTGTCGTCGCTGTTCGTCTCGCAAGGCTACGCGGTCACCCGCGAGTTCTATTACAACGACGCCGGCGTGCAGATCGCCACGCTGGCGAACTCGGTGCAGGCGCGCCTGAAGGGCTTTCGCCCCGGCGACGTCCAGTGGCCCGAGTCGGCCTACAACGGCGACTACATCGCCGACATCGCCGAGGACTTCAAAGCCGGCAAGACGGTCGAAGCGAGCGACGGCCAGCCGGCCACCGCCAGCGGCGACATCGCCGACATCGACTCGATCCGCGCTTTCGCGGTGACCTACCTGCGCCACGAGCAGGACATCGACATGCAGGCTTTCGGCGTCAAGTTCGACAACTACTTCCTCGAGTCCTCGCTGTACGCCGACGGCAAGGTGCACAAGGCGGTCGACGCCCTGATCGCGGCCGGCAAGACGTACGAGGAAGGCGGCGCGCTGTGGCTGCGCACCACCGAGTACGGCGACGACAAGGACCGCGTGATGAAAAAGTCCGACGGCACCTACACCTACTTCGTGCCGGACGTCGCCTACCACCTCGTCAAGTGGCAGCGCGGCTTCGTCCAGGCCATCAACATCCAGGGCAGCGACCACCACGGCACCATCGCCCGCGTGCGCGGCGGCCTGCAGGCGCTGGGCCTGGGCATCCCGCAGGGCTACCCGGACTACGTGCTGCACAAGATGGTCACCGTCATGAAGGACGGCGAAGAGGTCAAGATCTCCAAGCGCGCCGGCTCTTACGTCACCGTGCGCGACCTGATCGAATGGTCCGGCAACGGCGACATCGCGCGCGGCCGCGACGCCGTGCGCTTCTTCCTCATTTCGCGCAAGGCCGATACCGAATTCGTGTTCGACGTCGACGTCGCCCTGGCGACCAGCGACGAAAACCCGGTCTACTACGTGCAGTACGCCCATGCGCGCATTTGCTCGGCGCTTGCCAACTGGGGTGGTGACGAAGCACGGTTGGCTGGTGTGGACCTGTCGCTGCTGACCACGCCGCACGAGGAAAGGCTGCTGGCCAAGCTGGCGGCGTATCCCGAGATGCTGCAGCGTGCCCAGGCCGAACTCGGCCCGCACCAGGTGACGTTCTACCTGCGCGAGCTGGCCGCCGAGCTGCACAGCTACTACTTCGCCCACAAGTGGCTGCTCGACGACGACGAAGCGCTCAAGCTGGCGCGCCTGGCCCTGGCCACCGCCACCCGCCAGGTGCTGCGCAACGGCCTGGCGCTGATCGGCGTGTCGGCGCCGAACAAGATGTAAGCGATTTTGCAGACAAACCATTAAGGCACCAATGCATCCTACAACTCGTTTCGCACCTCGTTTGCCCGCGCGGCGCCAGCAGGGCAATACCCTCACCGGCGTCATCATCGGCCTGATCATCGGCCTCGGCATCGCCGTCGCCGTGGCGCTGGCGATCACCAAGGGCGCCACGCCGTTCACCGACAAGTCGGGCAAGCCGGGCAAGATGGCCGAACCGACCGCCGGCCAGGCCGCCGATCCGAACAAGCCGCTGTACAGCAGCAAGGAAGCGGCGCGCGAAGCGAACCGCCAGATCGTCGAAAAGCCGAAGGCGCCGGAAGCCGATCCGCTGGCGAAGGTCATCGCCAACATGAAGGAACCGGCCGACGTCAAGGCCGACGTCAAGGCGGAAGCCAAGCCGGCCCCTGCGCCGGCGCCGGCCGCGCCGGCCGCCGCCGCAAGCGGCGCGCATGAACTGGCGCGCGTGGTCAACGCCAAGCCCGACGTGGCCGCCGACGACAAGGTCATCTACTTCCTGCAGGCCGGCGCCTTCCGCGAAATGGCGGACGCCGAGAACACCCGCGCCAAGCTGGCCCTGCTCGGCTTCGAAGCGACCATCAGCGACCGCGCCAGCGACGCCGGCGTGCTGCACCGCGTGCGCATCGGTCCGTTCGGCCAGGTCGAAGCGATGAACAAGGCGCGCGCCAAACTGATCGACAGCGGCATCGACGTCGCCATCGTGCGCAACCAGAAATAAGAGAGAACACCATGCGACTGATCCGCACCCTGCTGTGCGCCGCTGCCTTCGGCCTTTGCGCCGTGGCGGCAGCCGCCCCTGCCGAGCCAAAGAACGGCGCCGACTACCTGACCCTGCTCGCAGCGCAAAACACCGACGCCGCCGGCAAGGTCGAAGTCACCGAGTTCTTCGCGTATTACTGCCCGCATTGCGAGCGCTTCGAGCCGCTGCTGGCCGAATGGGTCCGCAAGCAGGGCAACAACATTGTCTTCAAGCGCGTCCACGTGGCCGGCGGCCCGACCGTGGTGGCGCAGCAGCGCCTGTTCTACACGCTCGAGGCGCTGGGCCAGGTGGGCCAGTACCACCAGAAGGTGTTCGACGCCATCCACGTCGAGAAACAGCGCCTCGGCACCGACCAGCAGGCGCTGGCCTGGGCCGCAAAGGCCGGCATCGACCAGTCCAAATTCACCGAGGCGTGGAACTCGTTCGGCCTGCAAGCCAAGCTGCGCCGCGCCAACGCGCTGACGGCCGCTTACCGTGTCGATTCGTGGCCGCTGGTGGCCATCGATGGCCGCTACATCACCTCGCCGAGCCAGGCCGCCGAAGGCAGCAACGCGCCGCTGACCGAAGAGCAGCAGGGCCAGGCGGCGCTGCGGGTGATGGACTTCCTGGTCGCGAAAGCGAAAGCGGAAAAGAAGTAGTGCGCACCGTCCCGCGCGCGCCATGAACCGCGTCTTCATCACCGGCGCCTCGAGCGGAATCGGCGAAGCGCTGGCGCGCGAATACGCGCTGCAAGGCGCCACCCTGGGCCTGCTGGCGCGCCGCGGCGACGCCCTGCGCCAGCTTGCCGCCAGCCTGCCCAATCCCGGGCTGCACAAGGTCTACGCGGTCGACGTCACCGACACCGCGGCGCTGGCTGCGGCGGCGGCCAACTTCATCGCCGGCGGCGGCGCCGACATCGTCATCGCCAATGCCGGCGTATCGCAAGGCACGCTGACCGAGCATGCGGAAGACCTGGCCGCGTTCGACACCATCTTCGCCACCAACGTCAGCGCCACCGTCGCCACTTTTGCGCCCTTCATCGCCGCCATGAAAACACGCGGCGGCACGCCTACGCTGGTCGGCATCGGCAGCGTCGCCGGCATCCGCGGCCTGCCCGGCGCCGGCGCCTACAGCGCCTCGAAGGCGGCCGTGCTGGCCTACTGCGAATCGCTGCGGCTGGAGATGAAGCCGCACGGTATCCGCGTCGTCACCATCGCGCCGGGCTATATCGACACGCCGATGACGCGCGCCAATCCGTATCCGATGCCGTTCCTGATGCCGGCCGCGCGCTTCGCCGAAAAGGCGGCCGGCGCCATCGCCGCCGGCGTCAGCTACCGCGTGATTCCGTGGCAGATGGGCGTAATCGCCAAGCTGCTGCGCGCGCTGCCGAACGCCTTGTACGACCTGGCGTTTACGCGGGCGCCGCGCAAGCCGCGCGCGAACGCGCCATGAACGCCGCCGCCATCGCCGCACTGTGCCGCGCCGCCGTCGATATCGAGGTGGTGGCCGAAACCGGCTCCACCAATGCCGACCTGATGGCGCGCGCCGCGCGGCTGGCGCGCCCTACCCTGCTCATCGCCGAACACCAGAGCGCCGGCCGCGGGCGGGCAGGCCGCAGCTGGCTGTCGGCGCCCGGCGATTCGCTGACCTTTTCGCTGGCGTGGAAATTCGACGGCTCGCCGCAGCGGCTGCTCGGGCTGCCGCTGGCGGTGGGCGTCGCGCTGGCCGATGCGCTCGCCGCGCTCGAGGTGCCGGTGCAGCTGAAGTGGCCCAACGACGTGCTCAAGGACGGCAGCAAGCTCGCCGGCATCCTCATCGAAACCCAGGGCGCGCCCCGCGGCGGCACCTGGAGCGTGATTGGCATCGGCCTGAACCTGTCGATGCCCGACCAGCTGGAACAGCGCATCGGCCGCAGCGTCGCCAGCGCGCCGTGGCTGGCGCGGATGGACCGCGACGCGCTGATGGCCGCGCTGATCGACGCGCTGGCGGCGGCGATGGATGAATTCGCGCACGCCGGCTTTGGGCCCTTCCGCGCGCGCTGGGATGCCCTGCACGCCTGGCGCGGCCAGCCGGTGGCGGTCGTCGACCAGGGCGCCGTCCTGCAGCAGGGCGTGGCGCTAGGTGTCGACGACGGCGGCCGCCTGCTGCTCGACAGCGACGGCGTCCGTGTCGCGGTGCTGGCCGGCGACGTCTCGCTGCGGCTGGGAGGATCCTGACATGCTGCTGCTGATCGACGCCGGCAACACGCGCGTCAAGTGGGCGCTGGCCGCCGACGGCGCGCCGCTGGGCCAGTGGCTCGAGGCCGGCGCCGTCACCCATGCCGAACTCGATCGGTTGCCCGCCGCCTGGCAGCGCCATGGTGTCACGCGCGCGACCGTCTCCAACGTCGCCGGCGCCAGGCTGCGCGACCAGCTGCAGCGGATGCTGCCGGCGAGCGCGATCGACTGGTTCGCGTCGACGCCCGCGCTGGCGGGCGTGCGCAACGGCTACCGCAGTCCTTCCCAGCTGGGCTGCGACCGCTTTGCCGCGGCCATCGGCGCGCATGCGCTGGAACCGGGCAAGGCGCTGGTGGTGGCCACCTGCGGCACCGCCACCACCATCGACGCACTGACCGCCGACGGCGTATTTTTGGGCGGGATGATCCTGCCGGGCCTGGGCCTGATGGCCGCCTCGCTGGCGCGCAATACCGCGCAGCTGCCGCACATCGTCCCTGGCGACATCGACGCGGCCGGCTTTGCCGACAATACCGACGACGCCATCCTGTCGGGCTGCCTGTCGGCGCAGGCCGGCGCCATCGAACGCGCCGTCGGCCTGCTCGGCGCGAACGTGTGCATCCTGTCCGGCGGCGCCGCGCCCTACATCGCTCCGGTACTGGCGGCGCGGTCGTACACGCTGCGGATGGTCGATAATATAGTCCTGGTCGGCCTGCACGCCGCCGCAACTTCGAGGGAATAGCCCGTGCTCAAATTTGTCTTCTGGTGCCTGTTGTGCATGAACGGCCTGGTGTTCGCCTACGGCCAGGGCATGCTCGGCAACTTCAAGGGCAACGAGCGCGAACCGGCGCGCATCAAGAACCAGCTCAATACCGACAAGCTCGCGCTGCTGCCGGCGGCGCCCGCGATCGCCGCGGCGCCGGCCGTGGCAGCGGTGGCGGCGCCCAAGCCGGAAGCGTTGGCCTGTTTCGAGATCGGCAATTTCGCCCAGGCCGACGCGCGCCGCTTCGAAGCCAGGCTGGCGCCGCTCGACTTGGGCGAGCGCCTGACGCGCCAGGCCGTTACCTCCACCGAGGTATCGAGCTACATGGTGATCATCCCGCCGCAAGGCAGCAAGGAGGCGGCCGACCGCAAGGCCGGCGAACTGAGGGCGCTGGGGGTGACCAACTTCTTCATCATGAACGACACGTCGCCGCTGAAGTGGGCGATTTCGCTGGGCGTGTTCAAGTCGGAGGCGGCGGCCCAGTCGCAGCTGGCCACGCTGAACAAGCAGGGCGTCGGCACGGCGCGCGTCAATCCGCGCGGCACGCAGACGACCAGGCAGGCGTTCCAGTTCCGCGGCACCGACGCCGCGGAAAAGTCGCGGATCGACGACATCGCCGGCGCCTTCCCGGCCGCCGCCACGCGCGCCTGCAAGTAAGCAATCAACGCTGGTGTCAGGTCTGACATTCGGACATTTTGTCCGAATGTCAGACCTGACACCAGAAATTACTCAGTCGGCGCTGCGCCTCACCACGATCGGCTTGATCCCCAGCGCGGCAGGCAGCTCACGCGCCGCCGCCAGCGCTTCGGCGCGGCTGTCGAACGGGCCGCCGAACAGCCGGTGCAGGGCGCCCGACTGCACCATTTCGACGATCGACACCGCGCCGGACGCCAGCACCCGGCTGCGCACTTCCGCCGCGCTCGCGGCATGGCTGAACGCCCCAAGCTGCAGGTAGTAGCCATCGGTCGGCGCCCGCACCTGCGCCGGGTCGGCGTCGCCCACCACCCGCGCTTCGCTCTGCTGCACGATGCTCTGCTCGGCGATGAACGCGGCCACCTGCGTTGGCGCCGCCGCCACCGCGCCGCCCGGCAGCAGCCGCTCGAGCATCACCTCGTGGCTGCCCTTGCCGAGCAGGCCCAGTTTCAGCGCCGCGGTGTACGACACGTCGACAATCCGGTTCGAGTGGAACGGCCCGCGGTCGTTGATGCGCACCACCACCTGCGCGCCGGACGAGCGGCTGGTGATGCGCGCGTACGACGGGATCGGCAGCGTCGGATGCGCCGCCGTCATCTTGTACATGTCGTACAGTTCGCCCGACGAGGTGCGCTGGCCATGGAATTTCTTGCCGTACCACGAGGCCACGCCACGCTGCGAAAACGGCGCGTCGCCGGTCATCGGCACATAGCTCTTGCCGAACACGGCGTAGGGCCGGTTCGCGTAGCGCGACAGCGGCTCGGCCTTGACGACCGCGTCGGGCACCTGGCGCAGCCCGGCCGGCGGCATGTCGCCGGGGCCGTCGTCCATGTAGTAGCCGCCGCGCCCGGAGCCGGCCGCCGGCAGCGCCGGCAGGTCGTCGGCTTTCGGATGAATCACGCCTGGTGCGGGCGGGCGCGGCTGCGACTGCGGCGCCGGCGCCGGCGCGGCCTTCTGCGCGGTGCTGCCGCAGCCGGCCAGCAGCGCGGCGCCGGACAGCGCCATCGCCGCCGCAAGCTTCTTCGAAACGGCCAATCGCGCCTCCGTGGTGAGTAAGATGTTCAGGTCTGCACCAGCTTGCGGTGCCTCTGGATGCTCATGAGTATACCCGCGCCCAATCCGAGCGTGACGAAGGCGGTGCCGCCGTAGCTCATGAACGGCAGCGGCACCCCGACCACCGGCAGGATGCCGCTGACCATGCCCATGTTGACGAAGGCGTAGGTGAAGAAGATCATCGTGATGGCGCCGGCCAGCAAGCGCGCGAACAGGGTCGGCGCATTGGCGGCGATCATCAGGCCGCGCCCGATCAGCAGCAGGTAGATCAGGATCAGGCCGAGAATGCCGATCAGGCCGAATTCTTCGGCATAGATCGAGAAGATGAAGTCGGTGGTGTGCTCGGGCACGAACTCGAGGTGCGACTGGGTGCCGTTCAGCAGGCCCTTGCCGGAGACGCCGCCCGAGCCGATCGCGATGATCGACTGGATGATGTGGAAGCCCTTGCCCAGCGGGTCCTTGGTCGGGTCGATCAGGGTCATCACGCGGTCGCGCTGGTAGTCGTGCATCAGCGACCAGGCCACCGGCAGCGAAGCGGCGCCGGCGACAAACAGGCCAAGCAGCGCCTTCCACGACAGCCCGGCCAGGAAGATCACGTACAGGCCGGCCGACAGCACCAGCAGCGACGTGCCCAGGTCCGGCTGCAGCTGGATCAGGCCCACCGGCACCGCCAGCAGCACCGCGGCGACGATGAACGAATGCCAGCGCACCATGCCGGCCTTCTGGTGAAAATACCAGGCCAGCATCAGCGGCATGGCGATCTTCATGATCTCGGACGGCTGGATGTCGACGCCGATATACAGCCAGCGGCGCGCGCCCTTTTTGACGATCCCGAACAGGAACACGGCGATCAGCAGCGCCACGCCGACCGTGTAGATCGGCACGGCCAGGCGCATCAGCGTCTGCGGCGGCACCAGCGCGGCCGCCCACATGACGACGAAGGCCACCATCGTGTTGCGAATCTGGCTTTCCAGCCGGCCCGGGTATTCGATGCCGGCCGAGTACATCGTGATCATGCTGGTGGCCAGCAGCAGGAACAGGATCATCGCCAGCGGCGCGTCGAATACCAGCAGGTGCGGCTTCATGCGCCGCCACAGGGAACGTCGTTCGTTGATGCGCATTGTCAGTCCTTCGCCGGCGGCTCGGCGCCCGGCTGGAATGGCGCCGGCACGGCCGGCACCTCTTCGATCTCGACTTCGACCGGCACCGGCTTGGCGCCGTTCTTCGGCGTCGGCCGCTTGCCGGTCAGGTAGTAGTCGAGCGCCTTGCGCGCGATCGGCGCGGCGTAGGCAGCGCCGAAGCCGGCGTTTTCGACGATCAGCGCCAGCGCAATCTTCGGCTTCTCGGCCGGCGCGAACGCGACGTACAGCGAGTTGTCGCGCAGGCGCTCGCCCATCGCCTTGGCGTTGTATTTTTCGCCGCGCTTCAGGCCCACCGTCTGCGATGTGCCGGTCTTGCCGCCTGCAGTGTAGGCGGCATTGGCGAACGCCAGCCGGCCGGTGCCTTCCTGCGTCACGCCAACCATCGCGCGCTTGATGACGTCGATGTTTTCCTGCTTGAGCGGGATGCGGAAACTCTCCTTCGCCACGGTCGGGGTGCGCACGCGCGTTTTGCCGTCTTCCACCAGCTTGACCAGGTGCGGCCGCATCACCACGCCGTCGTTGGCCAGCGTCGACACCGCATGCGCCAGCTGCAGGATGGTATAGCTGTTGTAGCCCTGGCCGATGCCGATGTTGACGTTGTCGCCCTTCTGCCAGGCCTGCGCCGCCTTGTTCTTGGAGAAGCGCTGGCGCTTCCAGTCCTTCGACGGCAGCACGCCGATCTTTTCATGATCGAGGTCGATGCCGGTCAGGCGCCCGAAGCCGAACGGCTCCATGAAGTCGTGGATATGGTCGATGCCCATCTCGTGGCCGAGCTGGTAGTAATAGGTATTGCACGAGATGACGATCGACTTGTACATGTCGACCGTGCCGTGCCCGCCCACCTTGTCGTCCATCCAGCGGTAGCTGCCAAGGCTGAACGAGCCGGCGTCGTGGATCGCCTGCGACGGCGTGCGGAAGCCCTTCTCCAGCGCCGCCAGCGCCATGAACGGCTTGAACGTGGAACCGGGCGGATAGGTGCCCTGCAGCGGGCGGTTCAGCATCGGCCGGTCGAGCGAGGTATTGAGTTCGTTCCAGCTCTGGCTGTCGATGCCGTCGACGAACAGGTTCGGATCGAAGCCCGGGCGCGACACGTAGGCCAGGATGTCGCCGGTCGCCGGCTCGATCGCCACCAGAGCGCCGCGGAAGTCGTCGAACGCCTCTTCCAGGATCTTCTGCAGCTCGATGTCGATCGACAGTACCAGGTTGCTGCCGGGCGTGGCCTCGGTGCGCGACAGCGTGCTGACGGCGCGCCCGCCGGCGGTCTTGATGACCTTCTCGTAGCCGGTGACGCCGTGCAGCAGCTTCTCGTAGCTCTTCTCGACGCCTTCCTTGCCGATATGGTCGGTGCCGCGGTAGTTGGTGGCGTCCTCGCCGTCTTCCAGCGCGCGCGCCTCTTTCTGGTTGATGCGGCCGATGAAGCCGATCACGTGGGCGGCGGTTTCGCCCAGCGGATACTGGCGGAACAGGCGCGCCTGCACGTCGACGCCGGGAAAGCGGAAGCGCTGCGCGGTGAAGCGCGCCACTTCGTCGTCGGTCAGGCGGGTGCGCAGCGGCACGCTCTCGAAGTTCTTCGATTCGGCCAGCAGCGTGCGGAAGCGCTTGCGGTCCTTCGCCTCGATCACCACCAGCTTGGCCAGTTCGTCGATCACCGAGTCGAGCGAATGGCCCAGTTTCGACGGCGTGATCTCGAGCGTGTAGGCCGAGAAGTTACGCGCCAGGACCACGCCGTTGCGGTCGAGGATCAGGCCGCGGTTCGGCACGATCGGCACGATCGCCAGGCGGTTGTCCTCGGCCAGCGCGGCGTAGTCGTCGTGCTTGATGACCTGCAGCCAGACCACGCGCGCCACCAGCACCGCGAAGCACACGAACACCAGCGTAAACAAAGCGGTGACGCGCACGCGGAAGAGGTGGATCTCGCGGTCGTTGTTCTGTAATTCGGTCATCAGATCGGGCGCGTGTGGTCGCGGTCGACGGCGCGCCGCTGCGGCGCCAGCAGGATCCAGGTGATCACCGGCCACAGCGCGATCGCCACCACGCTCTCGACGAAAATCAGCCAGCCCTGGAACTTGCCGGTGATGATGAAGCGCACCATCACCTGCAACGCCTGCGTCAGCAGCAGCAGCGGGAACACGTGCAGCGCCTGCGTCATGACGGGGAACCACAGGATGCGGCGGTGGATCATGATCGCCAGGTAAGACAGCAAGGTGTAGGCCAGCGCGTTCTCGCCGAGCAGCGTCGAATCGTGCACGTCCATCATCAGGCCCATGAAAAACGCCAGGCCGATGCCGACCTTGCGCGGCTGGTGGATGCCCCAGAACACCAGCACCAGCGCGACGAAATCGGGGGCGCCGATCCAGTGCCCCCACGGCAGCAGGTTGAGCATGAAAGCGGCCGTCAGGCTGACCGCGATGAACAGCGGGCTGACCGGCAGCAGGATGTAATGCGGACGGTTCATTGTCCGGCTCCTTTATTGGCAGCGGGCGCGGGCGCCGTTGTGACGGGCGCCGGCGCGGCCGCTTGCGACGCCGCTTGCGCCGGCGCCTTGGCCGCAACCGGCACGGCAGTTGCGGACGGCGGCGGCGCCGCTTTCGGCGGGCCGGCGGTGGGCGCCAGCGGCGCCCCGCTCAGCGCGGGCATTTTCGTCAGGCCGGACTTCTTGCCGATGACCTTAGGCGGTTCCGGCGCCGGCCGCGGCAGCAGGTCCGGCTGCGACATCAGGATCAGCAGCTGGCGGTTGCGGTCGATGCCGGCCAGCGGCTGGCACACCACGCGCCCGAAGGCGCCGGCGGCGCTGCTCTCGACCTGCACCACCTTGGCCACCGCCAGCCCGGGCGGATAGACGCCGTCCATGCCGGAGGTGATCAGCACGTCGCCGACGACGATGTCGGCATTCGGCGCCATGAAGCGCAGGTCGAGCAGGCCCGATTGGCCGCGCCCGTAGGCGACGCTGCGCAGGCCGTTGCGCAGCACCTGCACCGGAATCGCCTGCTCCTTGTCGGTCAGCAGGGTCACTTCGGAGGTGAACGGGAACACGCGGGTGACCTGGCCGACCACGCCGGCGCTGTCGATCACCGGCAGGCCTAGCTGCACGCCCTGGCGCAGGCCGCGGTCGAGCACCACCTTGCGGGTCGACGGGTCGCGCGCGTCGTACAGGATCTCGCTCATCATCGATTTGACCGGCAGGTGCTCGCGCGCGCCCATCAGGCGGCGCAGGTTGGCGTTCTCGGCGACCTGGTGCTGCGCTTCCTGCAGCGCTCTGGCGGCGCCAACCTGCTGGCTTTTGAGTTCGTCGACTTCCTTCTGCAGGGTCGAGACGGTGGAGAAGTAGTTGCCCATGCTGGCCAGCGCGTCGCGCGGCATCAGCGCGGCCATCTGCAGCGGATAGAGCACGGTGCCGGCCGCCTGGCGCACGGTGGCGAGCAAGCCCACGCGCGCGTCCATCATCAGCAGGGCGATCGAAATGAATGCGAAAAACGTCACCTTGACCCGGGCCGGGGCGCCTTGCTTGAAGAGCGGCGGAGGACTGTATTCCATGACTTCCAATGTGACGGCGATGACTTGGTCAGACCACAGTCACAACCGGGGTCTGACCCCAAGGTCAGACCCCAGACCCAGGCCTTCGATCTGCCGGCTTGTTACTCGTACGAGAACATCGACCCGAGCTTGTCCATGCGCTCGAGCGCCATGCCCGAACCGCGCACCACGCAGGTCAGCGGATCTTCCGCCACCAGCACCGGCAGGCCGGTTTCTTCCATCAGCAGGCGGTCGAGGTCGCGCAGCAAGGCGCCGCCGCCGGTCAGCATCATGCCCTTTTCGGCGATGTCGGCGCCCAGTTCCGGCGGGGTCTGCTCGAGCGCGTTCTTCACCGCCGAGACGATGTTGTTGAGCGGGTCGGTCAGCGCCTCGAGGATCTCGTTTGACGAAATCGTAAACGAGCGCGGAATGCCTTCGGACAGATTGCGGCCCTTGACTTCCATTTCCTTCACTTCCGATCCGGGGAAAGCCGAACCGATGGCCTTCTTGATCGCTTCGGCGGTCTGCTCGCCGATCAGCATGCCGTAGTTGCGGCGGATGTAGTTGACGATGGCTTCGTCGAACTTGTCGCCGCCCACGCGCACCGAACCCTTGTAGACCATGCCGCCGAGCGAGATGATGCCCACCTCGGTGGTGCCGCCGCCGATGTCGACGACCATCGAGCCGGTCGCTTCCGACACCGGCAGGCCGGCGCCGATCGCCGCGGCCATCGGCTCTTCGATCAGGTACACCTGCGAGGCGCCGGCGCCGAGCGCCGATTCGCGGATCGCGCGGCGCTCGACCTGGGTCGAGCCGCACGGCACGCAGATGATGATGCGCGGCGAAGGGCGGAAGAACTTCGAGTCGTGCACCATGCGGATGAACTGCTTGAGCATCTGCTCGGTGACGGTGAAGTCGGCGATGACGCCGTCCTTCATCGGCCGGATCGCCTCGA
>JAZKFW010000024.1:0-7539 GCA_040386255.1 Pseudomonadota bacterium | reverse complement strand
CTGTCACCGTGCTGTCGCGCTGCCTTCAGTTCAACCTGAAGCAGATGCCGCCGGGACACATCATCAGCCACCTCGACAATATCCTGGGGCAAGAGGGCATCGCCTTCGAGCAACCCGCGCTGCGCCTGCTGGCGCAAGGCGCGCACGGGTCGATGCGCGATGCGCTGTCGCTGACCGACCAGGCCATCGCCTACGCCGCCGGCGAAGTCACGCTGGAAGCGGTGCAGGGCATGCTGGGCGCGCTCGACCAGTCTTTTTTGGTACGCCTGCTCGATGCGCTGCTGGCGCAGGACGGCGCCGACCTGATGGCGGTGGCCGACGAGATGGCCAGCCGCAGCCTGTCGTACAACGGCGCACTGCAGGACCTCGGCACCTTGCTGCACCGGATCGCGCTGGCGCAGTCGGTGCCGTCGGCGGTGCCGGAAGATTTGCCGGAGCTGGCCGACATCATGCGCCTGGCGTCGGCGTTCGACGCGCAGGAAGTGCAGCTGTTCTACCAGATCGCGGTGCACGGCCGTAACGAAATCGGCCTCGCGCCCGACGAGTACGCCGGTTTCACGATGACCTTGCTGCGCATGCTCGCTTTCCGCCCAGGCAATGGCGGCGCCGAGGGCGTCGCGCCGGCAGGGCCGGCAGCGGCGCGTCCGCCGGTGCAGCCGCGTCCGGCGCCGGCGCCCGCGCCAGCCCGCGCCGCGTCGGCGGCCGTCGCAAGCCACGCGGCGGTGACGCCGCCGCCGGTGCAGCAGGCGCGTCCGGCGCCGCCGCCGCCGCCGGTGCAATCCGCCCCGCCCGCTACTGGCGCGCCGGCAATGAATTCCGCCCGCGCAGCGATCAACGCCGCCCTCGAGGCAGCGCGCGCCGCCAGCCGCGGCCAGAACGTGTCGCCCAAGCGGCCGACGGCGATGTCGAACCAGGCCGCCGCCGCCGCGGCGCCGCAGCCGGCCCCCGCGCCGCCGCCTGAACCCGAGCCCGCGCCGCCCGCACCGGCAGCCGCACTCGCGGCAGCAGCCTCATCGCCGCCGCCGCCGTGGGAGCAGCCTGCCGCGCAGCAAGCCGACGAGGATGACGGCCCGCCGTCGTGGGTCACCGAATTTTCCGACGACACCGCGCTGGCGCAGGATGCGCCGGCCGTTGCCGCCGCACCGGTTGCCGCGCGCGTGCCCGCGGCGCCGCGTCCCGCGTACGTCATCACGCCGGTGCCGCAGATCGAATGGGACGGCAACTGGCCGGCGCTGGCCGCGACGCTGGCCTTGCGCGGCGTGTCGCAGCAGCTGGCGCTGCAGACCGAGCTGGTCGAATGCACCAGCGACGGCCACCAGAGCACGTTCCGGCTGCGCGCGCCAATCGACACCTTGCGCGCCAGCGGCAACACCGAAAAACTGACCGCGGCACTGCAGGACCGCTTCCCGAATACCCGCGTCGCCGTCGAGATCGACCTCGGCCAGGTCTGGTACACCGCCAACGTCGAGGCGCAAGCTTATCGCGAGCAGCGCATGCAGCAGGCCGAGCAGACCGTCGCCGGCGACCCGTTCGTGCAGGAAATGGCGCGCCAGCTGGGCGCCTTCGTCGTGCAGGGCTCGGTGCGCCCGCCCGCCGTGGCCCCCTGAATATTGAATCAATCCCCCTATTTTTTGTCTACTTTTTAGATTTCGGAGAACACCATCATGATGAAGAACCAGCTCGCAGGCTTGATGAAGCAGGCCCAGGCCATGCAGGACAACATGAAGAAGGCGCAGGACCAGCTGGCGCTGGTCGAGGTCGAAGGCCAGTCGGGCGCCGGTCTGGTGAAGGTCGTCATGTCGTGCAAGAACGACGTCAAGCGCGTGTCGATCGACCCGTCGCTGCTGGCCGACGACAAGGACATGCTGGAAGACCTGGTCGCCGCCGCCTTCAACGACGCGGTGCGCAAGGCGGAAGCGACTTCGGCCGAGAAAATGAGCGGCATGACCGCCGGCATGGCGCTGCCGCCAGGCTTCAAGATGCCGTTCTGATTCACCGATGTCCAAGTCGCTCGATTTCCTGACCGAGGCCTTGCGCAGGCTGCCCGGCGTCGGCCCGAAATCGGCGCAGCGCATGGCGTTCCACCTGCTGCAGCATGACCGCGAAGGCGCGGCGATGCTGTCGCGCGCGCTTTACCAGGCGGTCGACACGGTGCATCACTGCGCCATGTGCAATACCTTCGCCGAGACCGAGGTGTGCGACCTGTGCCAGGACGACGCCCGCGACCGCACCTTGCTGTGCGTATGCGAAACGCCGGCCGACCAGATGATGATCGAGCAGACCCTGACCTACAAGGGCCTGTACTTCGTGCTGATGGGGCGGCTCTCGCCGCTCGACGGCATCGGCCCGAAGGACATCCACCTCGAAAAACTGATCGGGCGCGCCGCCGACGGCGTGGTCGGCGAGGTGGTGCTGGCCACCAATTTCACCAACGAGGGCGAAGCCACCGCCCATTACATCAGCGAAATGCTGAAGGCGCGCGGCCTGCGCGTGTCGCGCCTGGCGCGCGGCGTGCCGGTCGGCGGCGAACTCGAATACGTCGACGCCGGCACCATCGCGCGCGCCATGCTGGACCGGCGCGCCACCTGAGCTGACGGCTGAGCCCTGCATGGCGGACACTTTCGGCCCTGCCCGGCGACGTTTGAGTGTGCGCAAAGCTCACCTGTAGCGCGCTGCTATCGTGGGCCTCACTCAACTGGGCCCACCAGCATGCACCTCGTCGATATCACCATGTTCTACGCCGCCGAAGGCGGTGGCGTCAGCACCTACCTGAATGCCAAGGCACGCTGGCTGGCCCAGCGCAGCCGCATCGCCCACAGCATCGCCAGCCCCAACGTCCACAGCGGCGGCGCCGCGCCGGCGTTGCTGGAAATCCCCGCCATCCCTTTTCCCGGCATCCACGGCTACCGCATGCCGCTGTCGGTGGGCGCCACCGCCAACATCCTGCGCACGCTGCAGCCTGACCTCATCGAGGCGGGCGACGCCGGCCACGGCGCCTGGGCGGCGCTGCGCATCAAGCGCGAGCGCGGCATCCCGCTGGTGGCGTTCTATCACTCGGACCTGCCGCGCCTGATGGCCAACCGTTTCGGCGAACTGGCCATGCGCGGCGCCTGCAGCTACCTGGCGCGGCTGTACCGCCAGTTCGACATGGTGATGGCGCCGAGCAAGCTGATGGTGCAGCAGCTGGCCGAGATCGGCGTCAGCGGCGCGGTGCACCAGCCGCTCGGCATCGACGTCGGCGTTTTCCGGCCGCAGCGCCGCATCGACACACTGCGCCAGCACCTGCATCTGCCCAAGGATGCGCGCCTGCTGGTGTACGCCGGCCGCTTCACGGCCGATAAAAAGCTTGGCGTGCTGATCGAGGCGGTGCGCAAGCTCGGCCGCCCCTATCACCTGGTGCTGGTCGGCGGCGGCGAAACGCTGCCGCGCTTTCCGCAAATTACCTACATCCCGTTCAAGCGCGACCAGCGCGTGCTGGCGCGGCTGCTGGCCAGCTGCGACGTGATGGTCCATCCGGGCGACTGCGAAACGTTCGGCCTGATCGTGCTCGAAGCGATGGCGTGCGGCTTGCCGGTGGTGGGCACCGGCGGCGGCGTTGCCGAGCTGGTCGACGAACAAACCGGCCTCGTGGTGCGGCCCGACAGCGCAGCCAGCCTGGCCGAAGGCATCGAAGCGATCTTTTGCCGCGACCTGGCCGCGCTGGGGCGCAATGCGCGGCGCAAGGCGCAGGACCACTACGACTGGAACCTGATCATGCCGCAACTGCTGAACCGCTACGGCGGGCTGCTGGCCAGCCGCCAGCGCGCCGAATTCGACGCCGAGCGCATCTGTGTCACCGACTGACAAGACGCTGTGCGTCTCGATCCACGATGTGGCGCCGGACACCTGGGACGACTGCGTGCGGCTGCGCGATGCGGTGCGCGCCGTCGCCGATATCGAGCTGACCTGGCTGGTGGTGCCGCGCTACCACGGCCGCGCGCCGCCGGCGGCGCCGATGGAGCGTGCGCTCGGCGAGCTTCTGGCGCGGGGCCATGAGCTGGCGCTGCACGGCTACACCCACCTCGACGAGGCGGCGCCGCGCCCCGGCGTGCGCAGCCGCTTCCTGCGCAACGTCTACACGCAGGGCGAAGGCGAGTTCGCCGCCATCGGAGAACAGCAAGCGCGGCAGCGCATCGAACTCGGGCTGGCGTGGTTCGCCGAGCGCGGCTGGCCGGTGCACGGCTTCGTGCCGCCGGCCTGGCTGCTGGGGGAGGGCGCGTGGCGCGCGCTGCGTTCGTTCGCCTTCGACTACACGACGACGATGGGGCACTTTCACCTGCTGCGGCCGGAGCGGTCGCTGCTGGCGCCGTCGCTGGTGTACACCGCGCGCAACCAGGCGGGGCGCCTGCTGTCGCCGCGGCTGGCCGGCGCCATGGCCGCGGCGATGAAGCCGGCGCGGCTAGTGCGGCTGAGCCTGCATCCGCGCGACGCCCGCTACCCGGCGCTGCTGCGGCATGCGCAGCAGCTGGTCGAGCACCTGCTGGCCGACCGCCGGCCGCGCACCAAGGCCGGCTTCGCGGCGCTGATGGCGCACGAGCTGGCCGATGCCGCCGTCACCAGTACGGACCCCACAGCCCGCCGCCGCCCCAGTGCGAACGGCCAAAGCCGCCGTACACGCGGGTAGGGTAGCCATAGCGCGCGATGTCATCCTTGGTGCTGAGCTGCAGCACGCAATTGCGCCACGGGTCAGACTGCGGCTGATAGCCCAGCCTGGCGCAGGCCGGGCCGTATTCGACAATCATGCGGTCCATGTCGGCTTGCATCCTGGCGGCGCGCTCCTGGGGAGTGCTGCAGGCGGCGAGCAGGAGCGCGCTGGCCGCGACGATCATAATCTGTCGCATATCGATTCCTTTCTTCAGGGCAGCGGACGCCTCACGGCAGAGCGCTTGATTTCAGCTTAGGAGCGAGGCCTTGTCGATGCCTGATACAGGTCAATCGCGCACAAGAAAATCGGCGCCGTCACGCGCGGCGAAAATTTTCCGGCGCAAGTATTTTTCTGGCACTATTCCTCTTGAATCAACGACGAGGAACGTCATGCGGCGAGGCGCGGTCAGGAGCTGGTCGGTACGCATCCTTCTTGGACTGCTGGCCTTGCTGGCACTGGTGTTGCTGAGCGCGTGGCTGTACCTGCGCGCCAGCCTGCCGCAGCTCGACGGCACGCGCCGCGCGGCCGGCCTGACGGCCGTCGTCACCGTGGCGCGCGACGACCATGGCGTGCCGCTGCTGAACGGCGGCAACCGCGACGACCTGGCGTACGCCACCGGTTTCGTCCACGCGCAGGACCGCTTCTTCCAGATGGACCTGCTGCGCCGCGTCGGCGCCGGCGAGCTCGCCGAACTGTTCGGGCCGAAAGCGCTTGCGGTCGACAAGATCCGGCGCAACCATCGCTTCCGCGCGCGCGCCGAACTGGCGCTGAAAGCGATGTACGCCGCCGACCGCCAGTTCATCGAGCGTTACGTCGCCGGCATCAACGACGGCCTGCAAGCGCTGGGCGCGCGGCCGTTCGAATATGCGCTGACCGGCACCGCGCCGCGCGGGTGGACCGCGGCCGATTCGCTGCTGGTGGTATGGGCCATGTTCTTCGATTTGCAGGGCATGCAGGAGCAGCGCGACCTGGCGCGCGGCTGGGTCGCCGACCATACCGACGCCGCGCAGCGCGCCTTCCTGCTGCCCGAGTCGACGGCGTGGGATGCGCCGCTCGACCAGGACGCGGTGGCGCCATCGGCCGCTGCCATTCCGCCGGCTGCGCCGCGCTGGTGGGGCCAGCGCCGCGCGGCCGGCGCGCCGGTGCGGACGGCGTCGGCCGATGTCGTCGACTCGGTCGGCAGCAACAACTGGGCCGTCGCCGGCAGCCGCACCAAGGACGGCGCCGCCATCGTCTCCGACGACATGCACCTCGGCCTGCAGCTGCCGACCACCTGGTACCGGCTGGCGCTGCAGTTCCCCGACGCCCAAGGCAAGCCGCGCCGCATGGTGGGCATCACCTTGCCGGGCGCGCCGCCGGTGGTCACCGTCGGCAGCAACGGCCACGTCGCCTGGGGCTACACCAACAGCTACGGCGACTTCCTCGACATGGTCGCGCTCGAAATGGACCCTGACAAGCCGGCGCGGGTGCGCACGCCGAACGGCTGGGAGACGCTGTCCGCGATCGAAGAGACCATCCTCGTCAAGGGCGCGGCGGCGCAGAAGCTGATCGTGCGCGAGAGTTCGCTCGGGCCCTTGCGCGAAGCCGGCGGGCGCACCTATGCGATCCACTGGGTTGCGCACTCGCCGGCAGCCCTCAACCTCAATTTGCGCCAGCTCGAGACCACCGATACGCTGGCCGAAGCGCTGACGGTGGCGGCGACTGTCGGCATCCCGGCGCAGAATTTTGTGGCCGGCGACGACAAGGGCAGCATCGGCTGGACCATCACCGGCATGCTGCCGCGCCGCGCGCAGGCGGCGGGTGGCGCCAGCTTTCCCATCGTGGCGGGCGGCGCGACATGGGATGCGCCGCTGGCGCCGGGCGACTATCCGAAGCTGGTGAACCCCGCCGACGGCCAGCTGTCGACGGCAAACAGCCGCCAGCTGATGGGCGCCGGAGCGGACGTGATCGGCGACGGCGGGTTCGACCTCGGTGCGCGCAACCACCAGGTGCGTGCCGGTCTGCGCGCGCTGGGCTCCGGGACCGACGTGCGGGCGGTGTACGGCGTCGCGCTCGACGACCGCGCGGTCTTCATGGCCGGCTGGCGCACGCGCGCGATCGCCGCGCTCGACGCCGCGGCGGTCAAGGACAAGCCCCAGCGCGCGGAATTCCTGCGCCTTCTGAACAGCGGATGGAGCGGGCGCGCCAGCGCCGACTCGACCGCCTACCGGCTGGCGCGCGGCTTCATGTGGGCGCTGCACGACCTGCTGTTCGACGCCGCCAACGGCGCGATGGCGGCGATCGACGAGAAGGCCACGATGCAGGCGGCCACGACGCGCTGGCCGGTGGTGGTGGCGCGCCTGCTCGACGAGCAGCCGGCGGCGTGGCTGCCGGCGGCTTTTCCAGGCTGGCGCGAGCTGCAGCTGGCGGCCGTCGACCAGGTCATCGCCGAGCTGACGCGCGATGGCAAGCCGCTGGCGGCGGCCACCTGGGGCGCGCGCAATACCGCCGCCATCGCGCATCCGATCAGCATGGCGGCGCCGGCGTTGAAGCGCTGGCTGTCGGTGCCGCCCGACCAGCTGCCGGGCGACTCGAACATGCCGCGCGTGGCCGGCCGCGCGTTCGGCCAGTCGCAGCGGATGACGGTCACGCCGGGGAAGGAGGAGCAGGGAATCTTCAACATGCCGGGCGGGCAGAGCGGGCATCCGCTGTCGCCGTTTTTCCTGCGCGGGCACGCCGCGTGGGTGGCGGGGACGCCGGGGCCGCTGCTGCCTGGCCCCGCGGTCCACACGCTGCGGTTCGAAAAGTAGACAGCGTACGTGCTGGTGTCAGGTCTGACATTAAGACATTCGCGCGCGAATGTCTTAATGTCAGAC
>JAZKFW010000023.1:0-76941 GCA_040386255.1 Pseudomonadota bacterium | reverse complement strand
TCACCCACAAGCGCCGCGTCTCCGCGCTCGGACCTGGTGGTCTGACCCGCGAACGTGCCGGCTTCGAGGTGCGCGACGTGCACCCGACCCACTACGGCCGCGTGTGCCCGATCGAAACGCCTGAGGGACCGAACATTGGTCTGATCAACTCGCTGGCACTGTTTGCCCGCCTGAACGAATACGGCTTCCTCGAGACGCCGTACCGCAAGGTCGAAAACAGCATGGTCACCGACAAGATCGACTACCTGTCGGCGATCGAAGAAGGCCGCTACATCATCGCCCAGGCGAACGCGACCATCTCGCCGGAAGGCACGCTGTCGGACGAACTGGTCTCGGCCCGTGAAGCCGGCGAGACGATCCTGGTGTCGCCAGAGCGCATCCAGTACATGGACGTGGCCCCAGGCCAGATCGTGTCGGTTGCAGCGTCGCTGATCCCGTTCCTCGAGCACGATGACGCGAACCGCGCATTGATGGGTGCAAACATGCAGCGCCAGGCAGTTCCTTGCCTGCGCCCTGAAAAAGCATTCGTCGGTACCGGTATCGAGCGTACCGTCGCGGTCGACTCGGGCACCACCGTGCAAGCATTGCGCGGCGGTGTGGTCGACTACATCGATGCAGGCCGTGTGGTGATTCGCGTCAACGACGACGAAGCGCAAGCGGGCGAAGTCGGCGTCGACATCTACAACCTGATCAAGTACACCCGTTCGAACCAGAACACCAACATCAACCAGCGTCCGATCGTGCAGGTTGGTGACCGCGTCGCCAAGCGCGACGTGATCGCCGACGGCGCCTCGACCGACCTGGGCGAACTGGCTCTGGGCCAGAACATGCTCGTGGCGTTCATGCCATGGAATGGTCTGAACTTCGAGGATTCGATCCTGATCTCGGAAAACGTCGTCAAGGACGACCGCTACACCTCGATTCACATCGAAGAGCTGTCGGTCGTGGCGCGCGATACCAAGCTGGGCGCGGAAGAAATCACCCGCGACATCTCGAACCTGGCTGAGAACCAGCTGGCTCGCCTGGATGAGTCGGGCATCGTCTACATCGGCGCTGAAGTGCAGGCCGGCGACACGCTGGTCGGCAAGGTCACGCCAAAAGGCGAAACCCAGCTGACGCCGGAAGAGAAGCTGCTGCGCGCGATTTTCGGCGAGAAGGCTTCGGACGTCAAAGACACCTCGCTGCGCGTGCCATCGGGCATGATCGGCACCGTCATCGACGTCCAGGTCTTCACCCGTGAAGGCATCGTCCGCGACAAGCGCGCCCAGCAGATCATCGACGATGAGCTCAAGCGCTTCCGCCTCGACCTGAACGACCAGATGCGTATCGTCGAAGGCGACGCCTTCCAGCGTTTGGAAAAAATGCTGATCGGTAAAGTCGTCAACGGCGGCCCTAAGAAGCTGGCCAAAGGCGCCAAGATCGACAAGGCCTACCTGGACGATCTGGACAAGTACCACTGGTTCGACATCCGTCCAAGCGAAGACGACGCTGCCACCGCCCTCGAAGCGATCAAGGAATCGATCGCCGAGAAGCGCCACCAGTTCGATCTGGCCTTCGAAGAGAAGCGCAAGAAGCTGACCCAGGGCGACGAGCTGCAGCCAGGCGTGCAGAAGATGGTCAAGGTCTACCTGGCCGTCAAGCGCCGCCTGCAGTCGGGCGACAAGATGGCCGGCCGTCACGGTAACAAGGGTGTGGTTTCCCGTATCGTGCCAGTCGAAGACATGCCATACATGGCGGACGGTACCCCGGCCGACGTGGTGCTGAACCCGCTGGGCGTTCCTTCGCGAATGAACGTTGGTCAGATTCTTGAAACGCACTTGGGCTGGGCCGCGCGCGGTCTGGGCCTGCGCATCGGCGAAATGCTGAAGTCGCAAGCCAAGGTCCAGGAAATGCGCAAGTTCCTGAACACGATCTACAACGAGACCGGCAAGCAGGAAGACCTCGACAGCTTCAGCGACGACGAAATCATGTCGCTGGCGGACAACCTGAAGAGCGGCGTGCCGTTCGCGACGCCGGTGTTTGACGGTGCGCACGAGTCCGAGATCCATCGCATGCTGGACCTGGCCTACCCTGAGCCGATCGCCAACAAGCTGGGCATGACGCCTTCGAAGAACCAGGTCACGATGTATGACGGCCGCACGGGCGAGTCGTTCGAGCGCAAGGTCACCGTTGGCTACATGCACATGCTCAAGCTGCACCACCTGGTCGACGACAAGATGCACGCCCGTTCGACCGGTCCTTACTCGCTCGTGACGCAGCAGCCACTGGGCGGTAAAGCCCAGTTCGGCGGCCAGCGCTTCGGTGAGATGGAGGTGTGGGCACTGGAAGCGTACGGCGCATCGTACGTGCTGCAGGAAATGCTGACGGTCAAGTCGGACGATGTGAACGGCCGTACCAAGGTCTACGAGAACCTAGTCAAAGGCGACCATGTGATCGAAGCCGGTATGCCGGAATCGTTCAACGTGCTGGTCAAGGAAATCCGTTCGCTGGGTATCGACATCGACCTGGAACGCAACTAAACGACATAGTCACCTGTCATTTGGTTTGAGATTGCGCTGCCCGGCCGTGGAAACACGGTCGGGCAAACCAGTCTTAGGAAATAGAAGTTTAATCACCTGTGGAGTGATACATGAAAGCACTGCTCGATCTATTCAAGCAAGTTCAAACGAATGAAACCTTCGACGCCATCAAGATTGGCCTGGCGTCGCCTGAAAAAATCCGTTCGTGGTCCTACGGCGAAGTCAAAAAGCCGGAAACCATCAACTATCGTACCTTCAAGCCTGAGCGCGACGGCCTGTTCTGCGCCAAGATTTTTGGTCCTATCAAGGACTACGAGTGCCTGTGCGGCAAGTACAAGCGCCTGAAGCACCGCGGCGTCATCTGCGAAAAGTGCGGCGTCGAAGTCACCTTGGCCAAAGTGCGCCGTGAGCGCATGGGCCACATCGAGCTCGCTTCGCCAACCGCGCACATCTGGTTCCTGAAGTCGCTGCCGTCGCGTCTGGGCATGGTCCTCGACATGACCCTGCGGGACATCGAGCGCGTGCTGTACTTCGAAGCATACGTGGTCACCGATCCAGGCATGACCCCGCTGAAGAAGTGCCAGATCATGTCGGAAGACGACTACGCCGCCAAGTACGAAGAGTACGGCGACGACTTCACCGCCTTCATGGGCGCCGAAGGTATCCGTGAACTGCTGCGCTCGATCGACATCCACCGCGATGCCGAAGCCCTGCGCGTGGAGCTCAAGGAATCGAAGTCCGAAGCGAAGATCAAGAAATACGCCAAGCGCCTCAAGGTGCTCGAGGCATTCCAGCGTTCGGGCATCAAGCCGGACTGGATGATCATGGAAGTGCTGCCGGTGCTGCCGCCGGAACTGCGTCCGCTGGTGCCGCTGGACGGCGGCCGCTTTGCGACCTCCGACCTGAACGACCTGTATCGCCGCGTCATCAACCGTAATAACCGCCTGAAGCGCCTGATGGAACTGCGCGCGCCGGAAATCATTACGCGTAACGAGAAGCGCATGCTGCAAGAAGCGGTCGATTCGCTGCTGGACAACGGCCGTCGCGGCAAAGCGATGACCGGCGCCAACAAGCGTCCGCTGAAGTCGCTGGCTGAAATGATCAAGGGTAAGGGCGGCCGTTTCCGTCAGAACTTGCTGGGCAAGCGCGTCGACTACTCGGGCCGTTCGGTCATCGTGGTCGGTCCTCAGCTCAAGCTGCACCAGTGCGGCCTGCCGAAACTGATGGCGCTGGAACTGTTCAAGCCATTCATCTTCAACAAGCTCGAACTGATGGGTCTGGCAACGACGATCAAGGCCGCGAAAAAGCTGGTCGAGATCCAGGAACCGGTCGTCTGGGACATCCTGGAAGACGTGATCCGCGAGCACCCGATCATGCTGAACCGTGCGCCTACGCTGCACCGCCTCGGTATCCAGGCGTTCGAGCCGGTCCTGATTGAAGGCAAGGCCATCCAGCTGCACCCACTCGTCTGCGCGGCGTTCAACGCCGACTTCGACGGTGACCAGATGGCTGTCCACGTCCCGCTGTCGATCGAAGCACAGATGGAAGCGCGTACGCTGATGCTGGCGTCGAACAACATCCTGTTCCCGTCGAACGGCGAGCCGTCGATCGTTCCTTCCCAGGATATCGTGTTGGGTCTGTACTACGCGACCCGCGAAGCGATCAACGCCAAGAACGAAGGCATGTTGTTTACCGACGTGTCGGAAGTCATCCGCGCCTACGACAACAAGGAAGTGGAACTGACGACGCGCATCACGGTGCGTATCGTCGAGAACCCGAAGGATGCCGAGACCGGCGAATTCGTGCGCACCGTCACGCGCTACGAAACCACCGTTGGCCGCGCCATCCTGTCCGAAATCCTGCCGAAGGGCCTGCCGTTCAGCGTGCTGAACCGCGCCCTGAAGAAGAAAGAGATTTCCAAGCTGATCAACACGTCGTTCCGCAAGTGCGGCCTGCGTGCCACCGTCGTGTTCGCCGACAAGCTGATGCAGTCCGGTTTCCGTCTCGCGACGCGCGCCGGTATCTCGATCTGCGTCGACGACATGCTGGTACCACCTCAGAAAGTGACCCTGATTTCGGCAGCGGAATCGGAAGTCAAGCAGATCGAGCAGCAGTACGCATCCGGTCTGGTCACCGCCGGCGAGCGTTACAACAAGGTCGTCGACATCTGGGGCAAGACCTCGGACGAAGTCGGCAAGGCCATGATGGACCAGCTGAAGGTCGAAGACGTCATCAAGCGCGACGGCACCAAGTCGACGCAGGAATCGTTCAACGCCATTTACATGATGGCCGACTCCGGCGCGCGCGGTTCCGCAGCCCAGATTCGCCAGTTGGCCGGTATGCGAGGCCTGATGGCCAAGCCGGACGGTTCGATTATCGAAACGCCGATTACCGCGAACTTCCGCGAAGGCCTGAACGTGCTTCAGTACTTCATCTCGACCCACGGCGCTCGTAAAGGTCTGGCCGACACCGCGCTGAAGACCGCGAACTCGGGTTACCTGACGCGCCGCCTGGTCGACGTGACCCAGGATCTGGTTGTCATCGAGGACGATTGCAACACCACCAACGGCGCGCTGATGAAGGCGCTGGTCGAAGGCGGTGAAGTCATCGAGCCGTTGCGCGACCGTATCCTCGGCCGTGTCAACGTGCACGACATCGTCAATCCGGAAAGCCAGGAAACGCTGTACGAAGCCGGTTCCCTGCTCGACGAAGACATGGTCGAAGAAATCGAGCGCCTGTCGATCGACGAAGTCAAGGTCCGCACGCCACTCACTTGCGACACGCGCTTCGGCCTGTGCGCAATGTGCTACGGCCGTGACCTCGGCCGCGGCAGCATGGTCAACGCCGGCGAAGCTGTCGGTGTGGTCGCTGCGCAGTCGATCGGTGAGCCAGGTACCCAGCTGACCATGCGTACGTTCCACATTGGTGGTGCGGCATCGCGTGCGGCAGTGGCCTCGTCGGTGGAAGCGAAGTCGAACGGTACCATCCGTTTCACCGCGACCATGCGTTACGTTACCAACGGCAAGGGTTCGCAGATCGTCATTTCCCGTTCCGGCGAAGTGCTGATCACGGACGACCATGGCCGCGAGCGCGAGCGTCATAAAGTGCCGTACGGCGCGACGCTGAACGTCAAGGACGGCAACGTCATCAAGGCCGGCACGGCCCTGGCGACCTGGGATCCGCTGACCCGTCCGATCATCACCGAGTACGCAGGTACCGTCCGCTTCGAGAACGTGGAAGAGGGCGTCACCGTTGCTCGCCAGGTCGATGAAGTGACCGGCCTGTCGACTCTCGTGGCGATCGATGCGAAGCGTCGTGGTTCGCTGACCAAGACCTTGCGTCCACAGGTCAAGCTGCTCAACGAGAACAACGAAGAAGTCAAGATCGCCGGCACCGAACACTCGGTGGCGATCGGCTTCCAGGTTGGCGCGCTGATCATGGTCAAGGATGGCCAGTCGGTATCGGTCGGCGAAGTGCTGGCACGTATCCCGACCGAATCGCAGAAGACGCGCGACATTACCGGTGGTCTGCCACGGGTTGCCGAGCTGTTCGAAGCGCGTTCGCCGAAGGATGCCGGTATGCTGGCTGAAGTGACCGGTACGGTTGCGTTCGGTAAAGAAACCAAAGGCAAGCAGCGTCTGGAAATCACGGACATGGACGGCAACAAGCACGAGTTCCTGATCACCAAGGACAAGCAAGTGCTGGTACACGACGGCCAGGTAGTGAACAAGGGCGAGATGATCGTGGACGGCCCGGCCGATCCACAGGACATCCTGCGTCTGCTGGGTATCGAAGCGCTGGCCCGTTACATCGTCGACGAAGTGCAGGACGTCTACCGTCTGCAGGGCGTGAAGATCAACGACAAGCACATCGAAGTGATCGTGCGCCAGATGCTGCGCCGCGTTCAGATCGTGGAAGCTGGCGATGCGAACTACATCGTCGGTGAACAGGTTGAGCGTTCGGAGCTGCTGGACGAAAACGATCGCGTGATCGCCGCTGGCAAGATCCCTGCAACGTACGAAAACGTACTGCTGGGTATTACCAAGGCATCGCTGTCGACCGACTCGTTCATCTCGGCTGCATCGTTCCAGGAAACCACCCGCGTCCTTACCGAAGCGGCGATCATGGGCAAGCGCGACGGTCTGCGCGGCCTGAAGGAAAACGTCATCGTCGGCCGCCTGATTCCTGGCGGTACCGGTCTGGCATTCCATCGCGCCAAGAAGGAAAAAGAAGCGTGGGAAGTGGAAGAGCGTGCAGCGTTGCTGCAGCAAGAGAAGGCCAACATGGCTTCCGAGCTGCAAGCGATGGAAGACAGCACCGCGGCAGCAACCCATCAGGGCGACGACGCGTAATCAGCTAGTCACCTAAATGAAAACGGCACCGAGGAGAGATCCCGGTGCCGTTTTTTTTAGCAAGGCCAAGGGGCCTGAGACATCAATCCTTGGCGCGATAAGCCTTCAAGCGATAAGCCTTCAAGCCACCTGCGATGAATCTGGCATTGCCATAGCCCATCGTGCGCGGTGTATCTGCGGACAATGCCCCTCGGTTGTAGGCATTGCAATGGCAAAGGATGATGGCGTCGAGGTTAACTTCTCTTCGCGCGATTTGAAGATCTTGCTATATTGTGAGAACAGCGGGCGCGCGGCGCTCGCAGCCTGTTCCCTGCATGACATGGGCTACCTGGCGGTGCGCTCGATCGCCGGCGGCATCGATGCCTGGATCGAAACAGGCAAGCCGACCGCAAAACCGTCATTGCCATCCTTCGACTGATTTTTTACCGAAAGAATTCATGAAAGCTTTCCAAGATTGCTATCCCGAGAGCGTGGCGCATTGTTTCGGATGCGGCCGGCTCAATGCAGAGGGACATCAGATCAAGACGTATTGGGACGGCGAAGAAACGGTGACCCGCTTCACACCGAAAGCCTGCCACATGGCTGTGCCTGGCTTTACCTATGGCGGCTTGATCGCTTCGTTGATCGATTGCCACAGCACTGGCACAGCGGCGGCAGCGATGTACCGCGCCGAAGGGCGCGACATGGAGTCGCAGCCGCCGTTTCGCTTCGTCACCGGCTCATTGAAAGTCGATTTCCTGAAGCCGACGCCGATCGCCTGCGAGCTTGAAATCCGCGGTATCGTCAAGGAAATCAAGGGGCGCAAGGTAGTAATCGACACGACGGTGCTGGCAGGCGGTATTGTCACGGCGCGCGGGGAAGTTGTTGCCTTGCAAATGCCCGATGATTTTGGCGCAGCCAACGCCCGCTAACGCCTGGTACGGATCCGCGCTCGATGAAGAACGTTCTGATATTTGCCATTGCGCACGTAGCTTTTTTTGGTGCGTGCGCACTCGACACCGCGTGCAGGGCGTAAGATTACTAGTTCTACAATGTGACCGGAGATAAAAATGGCATTTGAAAATTTCTTGTCGAAGCTGAAGAGCAAAGCAAGCGAGCTCAAGACTGAAGCGCTGAAGTACAAGAACAAGGACTTCCTGAACGCCGCGATGGCCGGCTCGGCGCTGGTGGCGATGGCCGACGGCAGCGTCAGCGCGGAAGAGAAGCAAAAGATGATCAAATTCATTGAGACCAATGACGCCTTGTCCATCTTCACCACCAGCGACGTGATCAAGGCATTCCAGGATCACGTCGGGCAGATCGAGTTCGACAAGGATATTGGTGAAGCCAAGGCATTCCAGGCGCTGCACAAGATGAAATCGAACGAGGGCGCGTCGCGGCTGCTGGTGCGGATGGTCATCGCCATCGCTTCGTCGGACGGCAATTTCGACGTCACGGAGCAGGCCGTCGCTCGGAAGATCATCAAGGAGCTCGGGTTGAGTGCTTCGGAGTTTGAATTGGAGTAAGCCTTAGCGAGTTGTAATTCAAAAGCGAACGGCACCGAGGAGCGATCCCGGTGCTGTTTTTTATTAGCGATCAGGCTAAAGTAGTAACAGAGTGCGCTGTCGGCTAGGTGTGCAGTTTTTCAGAAGAACCAATCCCATTCCGTTACTTCTATGCCTATCAATTTGACTTGAGGGAAGTCGCTGAAGCCGCCGCTGTTTTCCCATGACTCGACAGGCGATACATCCTTGAACCCGCCTAAGTTTTCCCGAGTGTCGAATCCAAATCCGCCACTAGGCTCCCATGGGTCAGGTACGGTGGAGCCGCCTATCCCGGCCATGCCAAACTCGGGCGCAACTGGCAACGCTTCAGGTAAATATTGCGGCCCCGAGGCGGTCGTGCCGTCCTCCATTACCTTAACCCACGTGAACGTGCCATCGCTATTCTGAGTGGTGTGCGTGGTAGGGTTGTCGACCGGTACCAGCGCTGACATGAAATGACTGTCGGGTACTACATCTCCGAGTACCCGCGCTGCCTAGTCTTCGACAGTAGCAGCGTAGACCTCGGCCTGCGTCTCCCAAGCGGCGTCCGGGATAGCTGCATTGGCGGCAAGATTCGGATCGAGTAAATGCGCGACCTCGTGCAGGAAGGTTAAGGCTGGTGACGAGACCCCTGCTACAGTCAGATCTGGGTGAAGTGTTGCCAATGCCATGGTCGGATCCCAAGAAATCGTATTCATCCCCGGATCGAAGCTATGGACGCCGCTGTGATTGATATTTACGTTGGCGCCGCGGTCGGCAGCCGATAAGAGAGCAATGTAAGCGCCAGGCTCGGTCGATAAATGGTCCAGAACCAGATTAAGCTTTGCGATGTCCAGTGGATCCCTGGACCCGGTCAACACAAAATTCTGCGCCGTTACGGTAGAAGTTGGATTGGTCATTTTTCTGCTCTGCTGGATTGAGTCGGAGAACCCCCCCCTGCGTTGCAAACTGCTTTCCTAGGGAGTGGGGCTTGACTTGTTGCGAGCGCAAAGCGGCGTCGCGATCGGAGTTCTGGCTGCGGCCCATTTACGAAGCTCGATAGCGAACTGTTCGTTCATGGCGCGCACGCTGACCAAATCGTCAGCCCATCCATATTCGGCGCGGGGCTTGTCCGTCGGCGAAGCGAAAATGAGTTTGATTGCTCCGCTCTCAGCAGTGAGATAGATTCCGAGTCGTGCGCTAATTCCACGCTTGCCACCTAGAAAGAACGGTGGCGCCTCCGAAATGTTTGCATCGACGAGAATTTGTACGAGCGAGTCGATTTCGGCCTTGCTAGTGGGCGTGAACGAACATCCCATACGATTAAGTTCACCTTCGTCTAGAGCGTAAGGGAACATCACGTTGGCATCGACGATCACCACCTTGGCCGAAGTGATCGATGTGCGTGCATCGCCTATCAATTTCGAATAGTTCCTCTGTTCGGTGGCATGGACTGCGTGTGCGAAGAGCATTGCGCCCACCGCGAAGATCCAAGTACCTAATTGTTTCCATGTGACGAGCGGTTGCATAAAGTTGGCGTCCTTCGTGAGTTGGCAAAAGCCGTGCGAATGTTATCGCTATTGAACTGGTTCAGGTTGAGTCCGCTCAACCAGTGTTGAGCTCGTTGGCAAAACGTTGACTGCACCGATTGCCAAATCGAAACATACAATTTTCCGGTAGGACAGGTTGCACGGATCTGCGATACGCGAGACACGGCAGACCGCCGCACATTTCGGCTTCAATGGTCATCTGCGGGTTCGAAGCGATTTCTGTAACGCACTTCTCGAACTGCCGCTGCTCTACACATACTTAATTCCCGGGTGTGATAACAACATTCGCCTCCCGGGCGAGCGTTTAGGCCGTACGGCGATATACTCTTAAGTTTCTCTTAGGCAAAAAGGCATTCCGTTTCATGAAATTCGAACAGAAAGTAATAATTGCAGCAATGTTGCTGGCGATTGCACCGGTGCACGCTGCCGAAACCGAACAACATTTGTTGCGTTGTGCCGTCCTCGGCGACTCGAGCGCGCGGCTCGGGTGTTTCGACGCCTTGTCCAGGCAGGTTGAGAAGGCATCCGCGGCGAAGCCGGCCCCGGGCGCCGCCGCCAGCGACAACGTCGCGAGCGCCCCTGCCGCCACAACCGCCGCAACCCCAGCCGACGCCATCGTCGCGGCAGCGCCGGTGGCGAAGGTGATGAAGCCGGACACGCCGATTTCGCGCATGTCGCAGGAGTGGGAGCTCAACAAGGCCGCGAAGCGCGGCCGTTACGCCGTCCACCAGCTGTCCGACAACTACTTGCTGATCGCTAACCAGAGCAACGCGACCAACGATCGCCCGTTCCGCGAGTTTGTGCCGGAAGGCTACAAGTCGAAGCACGTCGAGCTGACCTACCAGCTCAGCTTCAAGGCGAAGCTGATCGAAAGCATCGCCGATACGCCGATCGATATCTGGGCCGGCTACACGCAGAAGAGCTTCTGGCAGGCGTACGCGCGTGAGGAATCGAGCCCGTTCCGCGAGACCAACTATCAGCCGGAAATCATGGCGGTGATGCCGATCAATAAGAGCATCGGCAACGTCAACGTGCGCTTCGCGTCGCTCGGCCTGGTGCACCAGTCGAACGGCCAGTCGTCGTCGCTATCGCGCAGCTGGAACCGGTTCTACGCCCAGCTTGGCCTGGAGAGCGGCGACCTCGGCGTCACCGTGCGCGCCTGGAGGCGACTCGACAACGCCAAGTCGAACAACGACAACGCGGATATCACCGATTTCATGGGCCACGGTGACGTGCGCCTTACCTACCGCGACAAGGGGTATGAGTATTCGGCGATGGTGCGGCGCAATTTCGACACGAACAAAGGCGCGCTGCAGGCGAGCGTCGCGTTTCCGCTCGTGACCAACCTGAAGGGCTATGTGCAGATCTTTACCGGTTACGGCCAGAGCCTGATCGACTACAACTACGCGCAGAAATCGATCGGCGTCGGCGTGCTGATGGACTTCTGACGAATCGGCGGCCGCGACGGAGTATCCTAAATAGCTTCATTCACCACTTATCCGCGGAGCGAATCATGCTAGGCGGCAACGATGCGATCGCAATGATCGCCGTAAAGGATGTGAAGGCGGCCGCCAAGTTCTACGAAGAGACGCTCGGGCTCGCGCGGCTGTCGACTGAGGGCGACGAAGTCGTCACCCGTAAACCTATCCGCAGAGCGTATTGACAACATATTGAACGCCAAGCAGACTGCCATTGCTGTAATCTCGTTTTTTCGGTGCGTAACTTCGAGAGGATGACAATGAAATTACCAGTTTGTGCGGCGGCCCTGGCGCTTGCCTGCGCGTTTGCAACGGCGGCGGCCGCGGAAATTCGTGTGCCAATGAAAATCCTCACCGATACCGGCGAAGGCGCGGTGGCCGGATCGGTCACCATCAGCGAAAGCCGCTACGGCCTGGTCTTCACGCCGTCGCTGGCCGGCCTGCCGGCGGGTCTGCACGGTTTTCACGTTCACGAGAATGCCAGCTGTGCGGCAGCGATGAAGGATGGCAAGTCGAACGCGGGACTGGCCGCCGGCGGACATTACGATCCCGCGGGCAGCAAGCAGCACGGGCTGCCGTGGGGCGACGGCCACCTCGGCGACTTGCCGGCGCTGGCGGTCGATGCCGCCGGCAATGCGAGCAATCCGGTGCTGGCGCCGCGCCTGAAGCTGGCCGACCTCAAGGGGCGTTCGCTGATGGTCCACGTGGGCGGCGACAACCACGCGGATCATCCGGCAGCGCTCGGCGGGGGCGGTGCTCGCCTCGTCTGCGGCGTCATTCTCTAACCTGATCGGAAGGCGTGGCGGCGCGCCTCAACGCGCCGCCCGCTTGTCCTTGATGTGGCCGTGCCTCGTCAGCCGCAAGTCCTCGTCGCCCACCATGCCGATCGACGGCGCGAAGTATTTGTACTCCGTCACCAGCGGCTCGATCGCCGAGCCTTCCTTCACTTTCAGGCAGTTCGAGAATGTTCCCGCCGGCGTCTTGCAGGTCTCGGTCGTGCTGACGATCTCGGCGCGGTCCATGGCAATGCGCGGCGCGATCTCCTGGTAGTACTTCATGCCCGGTTTCGGCGAACCCGGCATGATCAGGCCCATCCGGTTGGCGCCGCCCGCCAGCCACGAGCCGTCGTGCTTGACCACCTTGCCGTTGTCGTAGAAGTCGACGTCTTCACCGAAATAAAAGACGTCTTTGGTCTGCTCGCAGATGGCAAAGTAGTTGCGCGCCACTTCGTACAGCTTGCCGTCTTTCCATTCGCGCTCCTCGACGACGCGGGTATTGACGCCGTCGACCGTCTTGGTGTCGTCGAGCACGGTGATCTGCAGCTTCGTGCCGCCCCCCTCGAGCTCGAGCTGGTAGCCCGGTTCGAGCACAAAATACGGATTGCGGCCGGTGGTCTGCATCTTGCAGTCCTTGATGCTGAATTCGCTCTGCCACGCCGATGCCTTGCCCTGGCTGCTCTCGGCGTGGGCCGCGGGCAGGGCGAGAATCGCCGCGGCGGCGAGCATGGTTCCAACTGTGCGCGTGTTCATGTGAAGGCCTCCTTTAATACCAGAACTTGGCAAGCACGCTGATGCCCTTGTCGGCATCGCGGAATGCGGGGTTGGCGGGGTTGCGGGCGACGTCGTTGCGAAACGCCCGGCCGGGAAAGAACCAGCCGGCGCGCAAATCGAGCCCGAGCCGGCGCACGCCGAACAGGTTGCGAAAACCGAGCACGACGTCGAAGCCGCTGCCGACGTCGTGGCTGGGCGCGCGTCCCGGGTCCTGGTTCATCTTCGCCGTCAAGGCCCAGTTGCGCAATTCGTCGGTGTATTCGTTGGTGCGGTACTTGTGATACACGAGGTCGACATGCACGGTCGTCGACAGACGCAAGCCCAGGCCGGCCGTGAGGATTTCGAGATTCGACAGCTCCGGGTCGAGCGCCTCGCCGTAGTACTTGAATTTCGACACGCCGGCCAGCTTCAGTTCGTTCGACTGCAGGCCGGTCTGGCGAAATTCGGTGTTGATGCCGTCGAAGCGGTTGCCGTCGCCGCTGCCGCTGGCGTAGCCGAGCGTGATGCCGGGCGACAGCGGCAGGTCGGGGAAGCGGTAGGTGGCGCCGGCGTCGACCGCGTGGCCGGAGAAGCGCCGCTTCGCCTCGTCCTCGCCGCGCACGATCGCCAGCTCGGTCCAGAAATTGAGGCGGTCGGTCGGCATGCCGTACGCGCGCAAGCCCATCAGCCGCGGCTTGCCTTCGAGGCCAGTGCGGTCGTCGCGCTTGATGGCGTAGGCGGCCAGCTTGATGTCCTCGAGGCCGCGGTATTCGAGGTAGGCCATGTAGGTGTCGGTGCGCGTTTCCTTCACCGGCTTGAGCGGGTCGAGGTTGACCGCGTCCTTGCGCCCGTAACTGAGTTCGCCGCTGAAATTGGCATGCCTGAACCTGGCGTGGGCGACGTCGAGCGAGGTGTCGTACAGCCAGTGGCGCTCGTCCTCGAAATTGCGTCGCCCGAGCGTCAGTTCGAGCGCGCCGAACGGCTTGTACTTGACCCACAGCTGGTCGATCTGCAGCGACGAATGGCGCCGCTCGGCGCGCTGCAGCTCGCCGTCGGGCAGCGTGACGACGTTCTCTTCGCGCGCGGCGAATTCGCGCTCGAGCACCACCTCGAGCATCATCTCGAGTTCGTCCAACGGCCGGTACAGCACGTAGCCGTTGATCTGCGGCGCCATGATCAGCGAGTTGTCGCGCAGCCGGCGATCGAGGTCGCTGTCGCGCCGGTAGACGACGTCGGACTCGCTGCCGAACGAGTACTGGTGCCGGAGGAACTGGGTGACCGGGCGCGGCGGCTGGCCGATGCGCTGGGCACCCCGCGGCAGCTGGAAGGTGCTCATCGCGCCGGCGGGACGGGTGTCGGCCGCCGCCGGCCGGCCGAATCCCTGCGCCGCCGGCGGCAGCGCGAATCCCGGCGCCGCCGGCGGCGCGGCGGCGGCTGCGCCGAACGAGGGCGCACCCGGCAGTTGCTGGGCGCCGAGCGGCGCCGTTCCCAGCGCCGCGGCCAGCGCGCCCGACCAGGCGGCACCGCCGGCGGCGCGGCGCCAGCCGTTGCGGCGACGCTGCTGGCCCGTCACGGCGCCTCCGCCGCGGGGCCGTCAGCCAGGTCGAGGTCGCCGTGGCGCGCCGCGCCGCCGGCCACCGCCAGGTACAGCGCCGGGATGACGAACAGCGTGACCAGCGTCGCCGCCACCAGGCCGCCGATGATGACGTAGACCATCGGCTGGATGATTTCCAGGCCCGGGCGCCAGCCGAACGCGGCGATCGGCAGCAGCGCGGCGATGATCGCGGCGGCGCTGGCGAGAATCGCCGGCAAGCGTTCGCGGGTGCCGCGCTGCACCAGCGCGGGGCCGAACGGCACCCCGTGGTCGTGCTCGAGGCGCTGGTAGTGCTTGATCAGGCCGACACCGTGGCGCGCCGAAATGCCGAGCACGGCCAGGAAGCCTACCAGCGAGCCGAGCGAGACGACGCCGCCCGACAGCAGCGTGCCGAGCATGCCGCCGGCGATCGATGCCGGCAGCGCCAGGAAGGCGATCAGCGCCAGCCGCCAGCTGTGAAAGCTCGCCTGCAGCAGCAGGAAGATGCCGGCCACCGCGGCCAGGCTGGCGCCGAGCATGCGCCGCTCGGCGCTCTGGCGTTCGGCATATTCGCCCAGCAGTTCAGGATGGTACTCGAGCGGGAAGCTGATCTTCTCGAGCTTGTCCTCGACCTCGTCGGCCACCGCGCCGGCCGAGCGCCCGGCGACATTGGCGACGACGTCGACATACGGCGCGATCTGCTCGTGGCGCAGCACGGTCGGGGTGGCCACGATGCTGACGTCGGCGACGTCGCCCAGGCGCGCCTGGGTGCGGTCCGACTTGTCGACCCACAGGTCGCCCAGGTTGTTCAGGCTGTGGCGCGCTTCCGGCGCGCCCCACACCACCACCTCGAAGATCTTCTGCTCCTTGAACAGGTAGCCGACCACCAGGCCGGAAAACACCGTCGACGACGCGCGCCGCACGTCGCCCGGCTTGACGTTGGCGCGGCCGGCGGCGTCGAGGTCGACCTTGACGCGCACCTGCGGCTCCTCGGCCTGGCCCTCGGCCTTCAGGTCGACGATGCCGTCGATGCCCGACAGCGCCTGCCTGACCTCCTCGGCCTTCTGGCGCAGCACCGCGCGCTGCTGGCCGTAGATGCGCACCACCAGCGCCCGGCTCTCGCCGGTGAGCACCTCGCCGACCTTGTCGCGCAGATAGGTCTGCACGCTGCGCTCGATGCCGGGATAGCCGTCGATGGTCTCGCGGATCGCCGCCACCGTCTTGTTGTAGTTGGCCTGCGGATCGATGCTGACCCAGATCTGGCTCGAATTGATGCCGACCACCTGGTCGCCGGTGATGGCGCGGCCGACGTGGGCGCCGACCGAGCGCACCCCCGGCAGCGCGCGCAGTTCGTCGCTGACGCGGCTGGTGATGCGGTGCGTCTCGGGATGCGAGGTGCCGGGCAGCGTGGCCCAGTTCACCAGCAGTTCGCGTTCCTTCAGGGCCGGCAGCAGCGACTGGCCGAGCAGCGGCCAGACCGCCGCCGCCGCCGCCACCACCAGCAGGCAGGCGATGAAGACGGTGCGCGGCGCGCCGAGCGCGCGCGCCAGCAGCGCGTCGTAGCGCTGCCCGAGCCGCAGCGCGACGGCCGACTCGCGCTCGGCGGCCGGCGCGCCGCGCATCAGCATCAGGCCGAGCGCCGGCGTGACCGTCAGCGCCACCACCATCGACGCCACCACCGCCAGCACGTAGGCCAGCGCCAGCGGCTCGAAGAACGCGCCGGCGATGCCGTCCATGAAGAACACGGGCGTCACCGCCAGCAGCACGATCAGGGTGGCGTACAGGGCGTCGCGGCGCGACGCCAGCGTCGACTCGAGGATGATGCGCGCGAGCGTGCCGTCATTGTCGACGCCGCCGTTGCCCTCGCGGCGCGCGCGCAGGCGCTGGCGCAGCGCGTCGAGGTCGAGCACGGCATCGTCGATGACGACGCCGGCGGCCACCACCAGCCCGGCCAGCACCATCGTGTTGATCGTCGCGCCCAGCAGGTGCAGCGCCACCAGCGCGCTCGACAGCGTCAGCGCCATCGCCACCAGGCTGACCACGGCGCTGCGCCATCCCGACAGCAATGCCGCCAGCACCAGCACCACCAGCACGGCGCCGACGACGATGGCGCCGGCCAGGTTGGCGATCGAGTCGTCGACGTACGACGCCAGCCGGAACACGTTGGCATCGATCTGGACACCCGGCAGGCCGCGCTTGAGTTCGGCGAGCGCCTGGTCGACGCCGCGCGTCACTTGCAGCGTGTTCGCGCCCGGGAATTTCTCGATGACCAGCATCAGGCCATTGCCGCTCTTCATCACGGCGTCGCCGATCAGCGGCGGGTAGGCGAAGGTTTCTTCGGTCAGGTCGCCGAGCGCCATCGTCTTGCCCGACAGCAGCAGGTAGGCCGGCGCCAGCGCCACCTTGGCCATGTCTTCCGGCGTGTCGATCGGCATCGTGTGCTGCACCGTCAGGCGCTGGTTGTGGTTGTCGATCCAGCCGCCGGTGCCCGGCGCCGAGCCTTTCAGGAACGTCAGCGGCGACACCCACAGCGCGTCGCCGGCCGAAGCGATGATGTCGTCCTGCGTCACGCGCGCCTCGCGCAGCCGCTGCGGATCGATGTGCACGTGCATCTGCTGCAGGCGCTGGCCCCAGATGGCGACGTTGGCCACCCCCGGCACGCCGAGCAGGCGCGGCTTGACGGTCCAGCGCGTCAGCAGCGACAGTTCGGTCGGCTCGACCTTGTCGGACGACACGCCGATCATCATGAAGCGCGCGGTGGCCGACAGCGGCTGCAGGATCACCGGCGGCTGCGCCACGTTCGGCAGCGTGTAGGCCAGGGTCAGGCGCTCCTGCATCATCTGGCGCGCCTTCATGATGTCGGTGCCGCGCTGAAACGTCAGCACGATCGACGACAGGCCCGTCACCGACTGCGAACGGATCGACTCGAGCCACGGCACCCCGCTGAGCAGTTCCTCCAGGTTGAGGGTGATCAGGCTTTCGACTTCCTCGGCCGACAGGCCGGGCGCCTCGGTCTGCACCTCGACCACCGGCGGGGCGAACTCGGGGAAGACGTCGACGGGCATCCTGGTCAGTTGGGCGGTGCCGAACAGCACCAGCGCAGCGGCCGCGCCGAGCACCAGGAAGCGAAACTGCAGGCTCGCGCCTATGATCCAGCGAAACATGGCTGCCTCCCTATTTCTTGAAGATTTCGGCGCCGAACAGCAGCGCGGCGCCGGTGCTGACCACCGGCGTGCCGACCGCCGGCCCGTCGGACAGGATCGCCTGGTTGCCGATCACCCGTTCGATGCTGACCGGGCGCCGTTCGTAAGTGAGCGGTTTCGAATTGATATAGACCCAGGCGCGGCCCTTGGCGTCGTAGTACACCGCGCTGTACGGCACCACTTTCTGCTTGTCGTCGCTGCCGGCAAGCGGCAGTTCGACGCGCACCCGATTGTTCACCGCCAGCCCGTGGGCGACGCCGGGGATCGTGTAGTACACCGACAGCATCGAGCGCTTGGCGTCCTCGGTCGGCGCCATGCCGGACGGCTGCGCCAGCACCGGTCCGGTCTGGTCGCGGGTTGCCAGCTGCAGCAGGCGCGCCGGCTTGTCCTTGGCCAGCTTTTCCCATTCGCCCGGCGACAGCGTCACCAGCACCCACAGCGGACCGGCGGCGCCCGGCTGCGCCAGCGCCGCTGCCGGCACCGCCTGGCCGCCGGCGGCGCCGTTCCGGCTCGGCACCGGCACCGCGGCTGCCACGCTGGCCGCGCCCGGCGCCGGCACGGCTGCCGACAGCGGCCGCGCGAAGCCGCCGAACTCGCTGCCGGGCGGCCTGGCATCGGGCTGCCTGTCCATAGGCGGGATGACCAGCCCGCCGACCATCTGCTTGCGCACTACCGCTTCCTCGCTCACCGTGGCGGTCTCGATGCCGAGCCGCTGCGCCGCCCTGGCGGCGAGGATCACGCGCGGGACGGTGCTGCCGGGGATATTTTCGAGCCTGACCGCGGCGCTGGCCGACGGCGGCGCCGCTGCCGGCGCGCCATGCGCGGCCGGCGGCCCCGCTGCGCACGCGGCAAGCGCGGCAGCGGCGCCGAGCCTGCCGGCAAACGTGGCGCCATGGCGGGCCGCCGTGGCGGCGGTGATGGATTCGACGTTCATTCGGGTGCCTCCTGTCTAAGTGATGGTCGCGCGTGCAGGTCGGCGTTTACAGCGCCGGGACGACGCCGTCCTTGCCGACGAACACGAACGCGGCCTCGAACTTGCCGTCCGGCCCGCGGTTGGCGCCGACCATGACGTGCGCTCCGGTATTGATCAGGCTCTTGTCGCCGAGCGACATGCGCATCACCGGCGCGTCGCGCGGCACTTCGACGTCGGTTTCGTCGAAGTCGGTCGGGCCCCACTTGATCGACAGCACGCGCACTTCGATGTCGTCGACCCAGCCCTGCGAGATGATGCTGTCGGGCGTCAGGTCCCACTTCTTGTGGCCAAGCGCGATGCCGCGCAGCTCCTCGTCGATGATGCGCAGCTCGAACCCCCGGTGCAGCCACACCGCGGAGTCGCGCACGATCGGGCTGTATTCGTCGAGCTTGACGGCGACCGCGCCGACGTAGGTGCCGAAGTCGATATTCGAAAAGCTGCCCTTCGACAGGCTGATCGTGGTGGTGGCGTCGGTCACGGCGATGCGCACGGTCTTGCCGTCGCGGGTTTTCAGGATGAAGGCGGGATTTTCGACGCGGGTGACCTGGCCGCGGAAGTGCTGCGGTTCGGCCGCCTGCCGCGGCACCGGGGTGTGGCTGTCGGCCTGCGCGTCGCGCGCGCTGCTGCGCGCCTTGCGCTCGGCCGCGCCGTCCTGCGCCGGCGGCGCTGCCTGCACCGCCCCTTGTGCGCCCTGTGCGTCCTGTGCCGGCGCCGGCGCGGCCGCGGCGAGCGCCAGGACGATCGACCAGGCGGACCAGGCGGAATGCCAGCGAACGCGAACCATGATGCTCTCCCGTCTTCGTTGGTTGACCAATAAATGGCTGGCTACAGCGGCGCCGCGGCCGTGCCGGCGGTGCGCGCCCGGCCGGCCGAGCCGGCGCCGAACTTCAGGTACAGGATCGGCACGACGAACAGCGTCAGCAAGGTCGACGTCACCAGTCCGCCGAGGATCACCACCGCCATCGGATGCTCGATCTCGTGGCCGGGAATGCTGCCCAGCGCAATCACCGGCAGCAGCGCCAGGCCGGTGCAGGCGGTGGTCATCAGGATCGGCGAGAGCCGCTCGGCGGCGCCGCGCATGACCAGGTTCAGGCCGAACGGCTCGCCTTCTTCCTGCTCGATGAAGCGGTAGTGCTGGATCAGCAGGATGCCGTTGCGCGCGGCGATGCCGAGCACCGTCAGCATGCCCACCAGCGAACCGAGCGAAATGATGCGGTCGCCCATGAAGGCGGCGAGGATGCCGCCCACCAGCGCCGCCGGCAACGCCAGGTAGATCAGCGCGGCCAGGCGCCAGTCGCGCAGCGAAACGTGCAGGATGATGAAGATGGCGATGGCGACCGCGATCGAATACTGCAGCAGGCTTTTCTGCGCCGCCTGGCGTTCCTTGTATTCGCCCAGCAGGTGCGGGTAGTAGCCGATCGGGTACTGCACCTTCTCGAGGCGCGCTGCGACCTCGTCGGCCACCGAGCCGAGGTCGCGCCCCTTGACGTTGGCGTGGACGTCGATGCGGCGCGAGTTGTTTTCGCGGCGGATCTTGTTCGGCGTCGGCACCAGGTCGACGTCGGCCACCTCGGCCAGGCGCACGCGCCCGCCGTACGGCGTGTCGATCAGGAATTCGCGGATGTCTTCGACGCTGCCGCGCAGCGCCGGCGGCGACCAGACGAACACGTCGTAGACCTTGCCGCCGCGGTGGATGTCGGTCACTTCCTGGCCCGTCATCATCACGTTGACGACGCGCCGCACCTCGCCCGGCGTGAGCCCGTAGCGCGCGGCCGTCTCGAGCTTGACCTTGACGCGCACCTGCGGCACTTCGACCTGCTGCTCGACGTGCAGGTCGATCAGGCCGGGGATGCCCTTCATGGCCTTTTCGACCTCCCCGGCCTGGTGGCGCAGCACCGCCAGCTCGGGTCCGAAAATGCGCACCACGATCGATTCGCCGGACCCGGTCAGCACTTCCTTGATGCGTTCGCGCAGGTAGGTCTGGACGTCGCGGTACAGGCCGGGATAGCCCGCCACCGCCTCCTCGACGCTGGCGCGGGTCTTGTCGTAATCGACCGACGGGTCGACGCTGATCCAGTTCTCGGTGAAGTTGACGCCGTACGGCTCGTCGCCGCCGATGGCGCGGCCGATGTGGGCGCCGAAGTTGCGCACCCCCGGCAGCGCGCGCAGTTCGACGCTGGCGCGCTGCGTGATGCGGTACGTCTCCGGGTGCGAGGTGCCTTCGGCCGGCACCCAGTGCATCAGGAAGTCGCGTTCGTTGAACGCGGGCAGCAGCCCGGCGCCGAGCAGCGGCACCACGCCGAACCCGGCCAGCACCACCGCCGCGACGCAGGCGAACGAGGCGCGCGGCGCGGCGATGGCGCGCTGCAGGATGCGCCCGTAATGACGCTTGAGCCACGGCACCAGCGGCGACTCGCGCTGCGCGATGCCGGTGCGGTCGAGCAGGATCAGGCACAGCGCCGGCGTCACCGTCAGCGCCACCACCATCGACGCCAGCATCGCCAGGATGAAGGCGAGCGCCAGCGGCTCGAAGAACGAGCCGGCCAGGCCGCCCATGAAAAATACCGGCAGCACCGCCAGCGCGATGATCACGGTGGCGTGCCAGATCGCCGGGCGCACCTCGAGCGAAGCCTCGAGGATGATGCGGGCGGTCGACTTGTCGCTGCCGGCGGCGCGGTGCTGGCGCAGGCGCCGCACGATGTTCTCGACGTCGATGATGGCGTCGTCGACCACCGAACCGAGGGCGACGATGAAGCCGGCCAGCACCATGGTGTTGATGGTGGCGCCCATGTAGTACAGCACCAGGCCGGCGGCGACCAGCGACAGCGGGATCGCGATGATGCTGATCAGGGCGACCCGCCATTCGAACAGGAAGGCGCCGAGCACCATCACCACCAGGATCGAACCGATGATCAGGGTGCGCGTCAGGTTGTCCATCGACAGTTCGATGAAGGTCGCCGGCCGGAAGATGGTCGAATCGATCTCGACGTCGGGCAGGCCGGGCTTGAGGGCGGCCAGCGCCTGCTCGATGCCGCGCGTGACGTCCAGCGTGTTCGCCCACGGCAGCTTCTCGACGATCATCATCAGGCCCGGCCCGTCGTTGATGACGGCGTCGCCGACCATCGGCCAGGTGTCCCATGCGACGTTGGCGACGTCGCGCAGGCGCGGCGTTTCGGCGCGCCGGGTCTTGAGGGCGACCGGCACTTCGGCCAGGTGTTCGACCGAGAAGACGGGCGACTCGTTGTAGATGACGAGGCGCTGGTTGGGCGTGTCGAGCATGCCGTCGATGCGGGTCTTGGCGGCGGTGCTGTAGGTGAGCAGGCCTACCTCGAGCGCATTCGCGGTCGTTTCCAGTACCTCGTCGAGGGTGACGTTGTGGGCCCGCATCAGGTTCGGATCTGCCTGCACCTGCAGCGACTTGATGCGGTCGCCCCAGATCGGCACGTTGGCCACGCCGGGCACCGACATCAGGCGGAACTTGATGGTCCAGTAGGCGATCATCGACAGGTCCATCAGGTCGTGTTTCTTCGAGGTGATGCCGATCTTCATGACGCGGCTGGTGGACGACAGCGGCTGCAGCATCACCGGCATGCCGGACGAATGCGGCAGTTCCGCGATCGCCAGCTTGAGGCGCTCCTGCACGTTCTGGCGCGCTGTCATCAGGTCGGTGCCCATCTTAAACAGCAGCACCACCTGCGACAGCCCGACCACCGACGACGAACGCACGTATTCGACGCCGGGCAGGCCGCGCAGCTGGTCCTCCATCGGGATCGTGATCAGCTCCTCGATCTCGCTCGAAGTCATGCCCGGCCCCTCGGTCTGGATTTCCACCTTGGGCGGCGCGAATTCGGGGAACACGTCGATCGGCATCTGGTGCAGTTGCTGCGTGCCGAATGCGAGCAGGGCCACCGCGGCGGCGACGACCAGGAAACGAAACTTCAGGCTCGAGCCTATTATCCAGCGAAACATCGTCGATCCCTCCCTCCGGAACAATCGGTGATCGTCAGTCTTCCGGGCCAGTCTTTGATGGAATACGCCAGCACCACGGCGGGGGAGGAGGGGGCCATCGCGCATCCTTTCGAGACACTTCAGGGCGGAAGACTTCTTGTTCACCAGCGAGGCATCGCGCCGCGCTTCGGCTGGTACCGAGTCTTCAATTTACTCAGTCGCCGAAGGGATTCAAGCGGCGGTGCGGACAAAATTTGCGGGTGTTAGCCGTAGTCATTGCGGCTGGAACAAAGGGCGCGCCAGGGCGGCGGCGCTGCACGGGCAAGCGCCGGCGTTTGGGGGAAGGGACGGTGCGATGGGGGAAGGTTAGCGTGGCGCCACACTGTCTCGGTGGCGCCACACTCTTGCTGCAACAGCCTGGTATTACTGGGCGCCGGCGCGGATCTTGCCGAAAGCATCGCCCGCCTTCCAGGCCGGCATCTTCGGCGCGTTGGCCACCGCGCGGCCAAGGTTAAGCGTGAACTGCGCCTGCTGCACCATGCCGGACAAGTCCCAGCTCGCATCGTATTCGTCCGATACCTGGTGATAGCGCTGGCCGTAGGCCTTGGCCTTGGCCTTGCCGGCTTCGAGGTCCTTGACGTAGTCGCTGCCGCCGCCGACCGAGAACGCCGGGATGCCCGACTTGGCGAAGCTGAAATGGTCGCTGCGGAAGTAGCCGCCGGCCAGGTCCGGTGTCGGCGTCGCCACTTTCAGCCCCATCGATTTCGCCACCGCTTCGGCCATCGCACCGAGCTCGGTGCGCTCGCTGCCCTTGGTGCCGATGTCGTGGGCGGCGCCGACGAAATTGAGGCTGTCGAGGTTCAGGTTGGCGGCGGTCTTCGCGGCCGGCCACAATGGGCTGGCGGCGTAGGCGGCGCTGCCGAGCAGGCCCTGTTCTTCGGCCGCGACCCACAGGAACATCTGGCTGCGCTTCGCCGGCGCCTTGGCCGCTTCCTGCGCCATCGCCAACAGGCCGGCCGAACCGGAGGCGTTGTCGACGGCGCCGTTGTAGATGGTGTCGCCGGTGCTGCCCTGCTTGCCGAGGTGGTCCCAGTGGGCGCTGTAGATGACGACTTCGTCCTTCAGCTTCGGATCGGTGCCGGGCACGATGCCGGCGACGTTGAACTGGTCGATCAGGCGGATCTCGGCGCGGGCTTCGCCCTTGACCTTCGCGCCCAGCGCGACCGGCTTGAAGTTCTTGTTTTCGGCGGCGGCGCGCAGCTTGTCGAGATCGTGGCCGGCGGCGGCGAACACGGCGCGCGCGGTCGCTTCGGTCATCCAGCCCTCCATGCTGGTGCCGTTCTTGCCGCCGGCAAGCTGGAAGCGTTCGGCCATCCAGCTGTTCTGCACCACGCTCCAGCCGTACGAGGCGGAGGCGTCGGTGTGGATCAGCAGGACGCCGGCGGCGCCGCGGCGCGCCGCTTCTTCGAACTTGTAGGTCCAGCGGCCGTAATAAGTGAGGCCTTTGCCGGCGAAGCGCTCGGGCTCGGCGGCGGTCGGCAGCGGGTCGTTGACCATCATGACCAGGATCTTGCCCTTGGCGTCGATGCCCTTGTAGTCGTCCCAGCCTTGCTCCGGCGCGGTGATGCCGTAGCCGACGAACACCAGCTCGGCGTCCATCGCGTGCGCCGCCCTGGCGTCGCCCGGCGCCCACACCCAGTCCTTGCCGAACGCCAGCGGCAGCGCCTTGCCGCCTGCTTCCAGCATCACCTTGCTGTCCTGCGGCGACGACTTGACGCCGGCGATCTTGACGCCCTGGCGGAAGCTGTCGCCGTTGGCCGGCTTCAGGCCCGCCAGCATCGCCTGCGCTTCGAGGTAGGCTACCGTGAGGTCGCCGCCGCGCTGGCCGGTGCCGCGCCCTTCCAGCAGGTCGCTGGAGAGGAAGGACAGGTGGGCGCGCAGCGGCGCTTCGCGGACGGTCGGCGCGGCGACGACGGTAGGCGCGGCCTGGGCGGGTGCGGCGAGCGCCAGGCTGGTGGCCAGAGCGCTGGCAATGGCGGAGGAAAGCATCTTTTGCATGGGTTCCGGATTCGGTCAGGTTGAAGTGGGAAGTCTGGTCGCCGCCTTGTGAGCGGCGAGACATTGTACCTGCCCTACCTGAACAGCAGCGTATCGGAAAGGATGGTCGTTTCGGTCATCGGCGTCATGGGCGGTGGCATGCCGGCCGGGCGCGCGCCGACGGCATTTTGCGGCAGGCCGGGGATACGCTCATGGATGAAGATGCGCGACAGTTCGCCCGAGTTGAGGTCGAAGCGGAAGCGCAGCAGCTGGCCGCCCATGCCGTACAGGCTGAGCGTCCAGTTGTTGGTGTTCTCCAGCGTCAGCGGGCGGCCGTTGACGCTCGTTTTCAGCGTGCCGGCGCCCTTGAGCGTGACGTCGATGCTCGGCACCTCCGGCTTGGCCTGCAGCGTGAACTCCACCGTCCGGCCCTTTTCCAGCAGCTCGTCCTTGAGCAGCACGATGTCGGGGTAGGCGAGCGGGCTGCCCGGCGCGCGCGCCAGCCACAGTTTCGGGCTGCCGTGGCCGAACGCGTCGACCTGCACCTGGGCGCGGACGGCGTCGGGGAAGAAGCGCTTCGACCAGGCGTCGAGCGGCCCGGCCGGCAGCATCCAGTACGATTTCCAGTTGTAGGCGTCCTTCAGGTAGACCATGCGGTTGGGCTGCGCGATCGGCGCGGCGCCGTACGGTGCACCCGACGCCGCCACCGCCAGGCAGGCCGCGCTTGCCGCCAGCAGGCCGCGCACCAGGAAGCGGCGCTGCGCCGTCAGCAGCAGCGCCGTCAGGCCGAGCAGCAGGGCCAGCATCGCCATCGGCAGGTTCATGCGCTCGGGCGACGTCGCGCCGAATACTTCCGGCACCAGCGGCGCCACCAGCAGCAACGCGGGAACCGCGCCGGCCAGCAGGATCAGCGCGCGCTGGTGGCCGCGCAGCCGGTTGGCCGACGGCGAGTACAGTGCGCCGTACGCCAGCAAGGTGCCGGCCAGCGGCCAGGCGAGGACATGGCTGGCCCCCGGCAGCTTCCAGCTTGCCAGCGCCAGCAGGATGGCGATCAGCAGCAGCGGGCCGAGCGCCGCCGCGGCATGGCCGACCGCGCGCCGCAAGCCGCGCTGGAACAGGATGAACATCGCGGTCCCCAACGTCGCGAAGGCGCCGAGGAACCAGCGGTCGCGCGCGCCGGCGCCATAGCTGCGGAAGTCGTAGCCGGGGTGCAGCGACGGGAAACTGGTCCAGATCAGGAAGGCGGCCAGCGCCGCCATCGCACCGATGAATACGAAGCCGAGCGCGCCGATGACGATGTCGCCCGGCGCGGCGTCGCCGCGGTACACCGTCATCGAGCAGACGATGACGAACATCAGGCAGGCAAGGCGCGTCACCATCCACACCGCGTCGGCGGGGTAGTGGACGACGCCGATGCCGGGCAGATTGAAGTAGACCGCCTGGCCGGGCGGGCCGGCATCGGGCGGCGCCTGGCCGAAGTGGCGCGCCAGCGCGATCATGGTTTCGCCGGTCGCCAGCACAGTGGCCGGATCGAGGCGGCTTGCGCTGTCGCGCGAACCGATGGCGTAGCCGTTGCTGCTTTCGACATTGGCGAAGTGCAGGCGCGCGCGGCCGAGCGTGGCGAGCGCGCCCATGTCCGGCGCGCCTGGCATGAACTGGTACACCGCCTGCATCAATGAGGATCCATGCGGGTCGGGGGCGGCGCCGGCCCAGCCGCGGATGGCGGCGCGGTTGTCGCCGCTGGCGCCGATCAGCACCGGCGCACCGGCGCTGCCGGCGCCGTCGAAGCGCAGCACCACGCCGACCCGCTTGGCCAGCGGATGCCGGCCGGCGAAGGCGCGCGTGCCCAGTCCGCCCACCTGCTCGCCGTCGGCGAACAGCACCAGCAAGTCGTTGGCGAGCGGCGCGCCGGCCTGCAGCACGCGCAGCGTTTCGAGCAGTGCCGACACCGGTGCCGCCGAGGCCGACGCGCCGACGCTGCGCTCGCCCGTGTCGTAGGCGGCGGCCATCAGCAAGGCCGGGCGCCGTGCGTGGTCCGGCGCGTTGCCCGGGATGTGCAGTACGACGTTGTTGACGACGCCGAGCGCGACGCGGGCATTGCGATGGCGGTCGATCCAGGTCTTTTGCGCGGCAGCGGTCTGCACCTGCGGTTCCAGTCCCATCGCCTTCAGCTGGCCGACGATGTAATGGCGCGCTTCGGCATTGGCGGCGCTGGCGATCGGGCGCGGCCGGGCGGCCAGGAAGCGCATGTGTTCATTTGCGCGTGCGCTTGAAAACGCGGACGCCGCAGCATCAGCCGTTGAAGCGGCGGGCGGGGCGGCGGGCCGCAATACGGCCATGGCGAGGGCGGCGCATACGAGCAGCGCCGCGGCGATGCCTGCCGTGACCGGTGGACGCGGCAGGCCTGGATTGATCAGCATTATGGTGTTCCCGTCTCTTGTCTCGTTGTGTTTTTTATGGTGGTTTCAGGTACTGCGCTTGCGTGTATGAATGGCGCCCCCCCCCCTTTCGGCGGAAAAAAAACCCCGCCCGGCTGAGGCGGGGCGGGGCAAGGCTCCTGCGGTGAAATCTAGTCCAGCTTCCAGACATAGGCGATCTGCGCCCAGGCTTGCTCGGCGACGCCGCCATTGGTGGCCGGCTTGAACTTGCACATGCTGAGCGCGGCGACGGCGGCCTTGTCCAGTTCGCGCGAGCCGCTTGAACTCTGCACGCGCGAGCCGGCCACGCGGCCATCGGTGCCGACCAGCAGTGCCAGCGTCACCGTGCCCGATTCATTATTGCGCACCGCCTTCGCCGGATAATCCGGCCTGGCGCAGCCATCGGCGTCGGCCAGCACCGCGGTGCGCATCGTGCCCGGGTTCGCGTTCGACGCAGCGGGCGCCGGCGGCGCTTCGGCCTGGCTTGGCGCGGTTGGCGCCGGCGGCGCCGGGTCGGCGGCGACGATCGCCGCCACGCTGTCCAGCGGCGGCGTCTGCGTCACCTCGACTTCAGGCGGTGGCGCGATGATCTGCGGCGGCGCCACTTTCGGCATCGGCCGCGGCGGCTCCGGTGCGGGCGGCGGCGGCGTCAGTTCCGGCGTGAACAGCAGCACGACGTCCTTCGGCAGCGTCGGCATCGAAATCATCCGCGCGTTCATGCTTTGGATCAGCAGCATTGCGAGGACCACGTGAAATACCGCAACCGCGGCGATCTTGGTGACTTTGCTGCCACTACCATCGTTCATGTGAGAAAAGTGCATGGCGATCTCCTGTTGTATCGCCGGCGGCGTTCGCCGGACAGTTTTACTTGCGGAAAGCACGTTCAAAATCTAAGTCGTGGAAGGAATATATGCTATTGCCTAGTAATTGAAAAGCTATTTTGTAGTAATTTTGATGGGTTCTCGATGCACCCCAATGAAAAGCCAGGGCAAACCCAAGGGGCGAATCGATGCTCGCGCGCTGCCCCGATGTATGAAATAATCGCATCGGCGGTAAATTGTTTCTGTTCAATGGCACACCTGGGTGCCAGCCGATGGTAAGTGGATGTAGCCGGCGCCGCGGCGCCGCAGGGAGAGCAAGTGCAAGCTGTGAATAAACCGATCCGCGTGATGCTGGCCGACGACCATCCGATCGTCATGACCGGCTTCGCGCTGTCGCTCGAAGGCTTCGGCATGGATGTCGTCGGCCAGGCGCGCACGCCGGATGAAGCGGCGGCGATGTACGCGAGCCTCTTGCCGGACGTGCTGGTGCTCGACATCCGCTTCGGCACCGAACTGACCGGGCTCGATGCGGCGCGCACGCTGCTCGGCGCCTATCCGGCGGCGAACATCGTGTTCCTCAGCCAGTTCGACCAGGACAGCCTGATCAAGGAAACCTACCGGCTCGGCGCGCGCGCCTTCGTCACCAAGGACTGCGACCCGGCCGACCTGGCCACCGCGGTGCGCCATGCGAACGACGGCAAGCTGTACTTCCTGCCGCAGATCGCCGAGCGGCTCGCCAACCTGTCGGTGCGCGGCGACGTCTCGCCGCAGTCGCAGCTCGATCAGCGCGGCCTGGAGATCTTCAAGCTGATGGCCGAAGGACTGACCAACGCCGAAATCGCCGAGAGGCTGAACCTGTCGACCAAGACCATCAGCAACATCAGCCAGTCGGTCAAGGAGAAGCTGGGCGTGCACCGCCAGGCCTACATCACCAGGCTGGCCGTCAAGCACGGCCTGATCGAGCCTTAGTGCGGGCCGGCCGGCGGCAGTTCCTGGCGTCGATCGCGCTGGCGCTGGCGGCGCCGGCGGCATTCGCCGAACCGGTACACGGCTATCGCTTCCACATCGTCACCGGCGACGACAGCGCGCAGACGCGCCGCATCGCCGACGACCTCTACACGCGCCTGGTGCCGCTGTCGGCGATGTTCCGCACCGAGCTGGCGCAGCGCCGCCGCATGGTCTACATCGCCATCGGCCCGGTCGCGCTGCGCGACGTCGCCGCCCGCAAGGACGATTGCGTGGTGATCTCCGCCTTCACCTCCAGCGCCGTGTGGCGCGCGGTGGCGGCCGGCGCGACGCCGGCGCGCGCCAGCGCGATGACGGCGGTGTACGCCGAGCCGGCGCCGGCCGACCAGCTGCAGCTGGCCGCCATGCTGTACCGCCGGCCGGTGAAGGCCGCCGTCATCCTCGGCGCCGATAGCGCGCACCTGAAAAGCGTCCTGCGCGGCGCCGTCACGCTCGAGGAACTGGCGCCGGGCGAGGACATCAACCGCGTCCTCAACCGCGTCGCCTCGCACGAGGTGCTGCTGGCGATGCCCGACAGCGGCGTCTATAACACCGACACTGTCCGCAACATCCTGCTGTCGACCTACCGCCACAAGCAGGGCGTAATCGGCTTCTCGGCCGACATGGTCAAGGCGGGCGCACTGGCGTCGACCTATTCGGAGATCGAGGACATCAACGCCCAGGTGGCCGAGATGGCGGCCGCCTTTGTCGCCAGCGGCGAACTGGCCGGGCCGCAGTTCCCGCGCTATTTCCACACCATCGTCAACGAGGGCGTGGCGCGCTCGCTCGACCTCGACGTCGTCGACGCCGCCCGAAAATTCGCGCGCCGCGCGCCGGCCCGGCCGCGATGAGACTGCGCTTCTGGCAAAGCTGGAGCATCGGCACGCGCATGATCTTCATCACCATGCTGCCGGTGGTATTCTTGTTCTCGTCCTTCCTCGGCTATTCGTGGTATTCGCACCGCGCGCAGGTGGCCGAGGAGCTGGCCGAGCGCGGGCGCATCCTGGCGCGCGCGCTGGCCGAGACCAGCGAATACAACGTCATCTCCGGCAACCTGTCGGACCTGCGGCTGACCATCGGTGGCCTGGTCCAGTCGGACCGGAGCATCTACCGCATCGACGTCATCGACGCCAACCGCAAGGTCGCGGTCAGCGTCGCCGCGCAGTTCGCCGCCGGCGCCGAGCCGCACTTCTACGAGGCGCCGATCAAGAAGCAGGTGATCTGGGTGAACCTGTTTTCGGATAATGGCGCGCCGCACGTGTCGGGGCCGAGCGACACCAAGCCGCCGACCCAGCCGGCCGAAGTGGTGGGTTGGGTGCGGGTGACGATGTCGCCGACGAACATGCTGGCCAAGCAGGCGCGCCGCTTCCAGGTCGAAGTGGCGATGGCGGCGCTGGCGCTGGTGGCCAGCGCCGCGCTGGCCTGGTTCCTGGCGCGCAGCCTGACGGTGCCGCTGCGCGCGTCGATCGGCGCGCTGCGCCAGATCCGCGGCGGCGACTACCGCGTGCAGCTGTCGGCGTCGACCGGCGGCGAGATCGGCGAACTGCAGGAGTCGATCGCCGAAATGTCGCTCGCGCTCGACCAGTCCAAGCAGCACCTGGAAAACAAGGTGGCCGAGCGCACCCGCGACCTGGTCGCCTCGCGCAACGAGGCGCTCAAGGCCGACGCCGACAAGCGCAAGCTGATCCAGAAAGTGAACTCGGTCGTCGAGGACGAGCGCAAGAGCATCGCCATCGAGATCCACGACGAACTCAATGCCTCGCTGATCGCCGCGCGGCTCGAATCGCAAAGCATCCTGCGGCTGGCCGACCAGGCCGGCGACGGGCCGGCCATCGAGCAGATCAAGCAGAAGTCGCAGGCCATCACCAGGCTGACGCTGGACCTGTACGCCAGCGGGCGGCGGCTGGTGCGGCGCCTGCGGCCCGAGGTGCTCGACATGCTCGGCCTGCACGGCGCGGTCGAGGAGATGATGCGCCACTACGGCAGCGATTCCGGCTGCCGCTTCGAATTTCATTCCGAGGGCGACTTCGCGCAGCTGGAAAACGAGCTGGCCATTTCCGCCTACCGCATCGTCCAGGAAGCGCTGTCGAACATCATCAAGCACGCCGCCGCCACCCATGTGCAGGTGTCGCTGATGCTGTCGGAGGCCGACGCCATGCTGCACATCGAGGTGGTCGACAACGGCGCCGGCTTCGACGTCGGCGGCGCCTCGGCCGGCATCGGCATCATCGGCATGCGCGAGCGGGTGTACGCCCTTGGCGGCACCATCAGCTTCACCTCGGACGCCGGCAACGGCACCGTGGTCGCCATCGCGCTGCCACTTGGCGCGCATACTCCTGTATCGTAGCGAAATCGATTTTTTAACCTGTACACGCCATGAACGAACTCCTCACGCCCTACGAGCAGGGCAACAAGAACCAGACCACCACCTGGGCCGAATGCGTCGCCTGGTACGAGATGCTGGCGCAGCGCTATCCGGCGGTGCTCAGTTTCGGCCAGGTCGGCACGTCCGACGCCGGGGTGCCGATCCACGCCGGCGTGGTCAGCGTCGACGGCGTGTTCGACCGCGCCCGCATCAAGGCCGAGGGCCGGCCTGTCTTCTTCAACAACAACGGCATCCATCCGGGCGAGCCGGAAGGCGTCGACGCCTGCATGGCGCTGGTGCGCGATTTCTGCGTCGATCCGGCGCGCCTGGCGGCGCTCGGCAAGACCGTGTTCCTGTTCGTCCCGCTATACAACGTCGACGGCAGCCTCAATCGCGCCGACACGTCGCGCGTGAACCAGGACGGCCCGGAGCAGTTCGGCTTTCGCGGCAACAGCCGCCACCTCGACCTGAACCGCGACTTCGTCAAGTGCGACACGCTGACCGCGCGCGTGTTCAACCAGCTGTTCACCGCGTGGGATCCGGACGTGATGGTCGACACCCACACATCGAACGGCGCCGACTACACGTACACCATGACGCTGATTCACACCCAGGCCGACAAGCTTGGCGGCGCGCTCGGCGCCTTCCTGACCGACACCATGCTGCCTGCGATGTTCGCCGACATGGCGCGGCGCGGCTGGCCGACCTGCCCGTACGTCAATCCGGTCAAGGACAGCCCGGACCACGGCATCGCCGAATTTTTGGAGACGCCGCGCTTCTCGACCGGTTACGCTGCGCTGCATCACACCATCGGCTTCATGCCCGAGACGCACATGCTCAAGCCATTCGCCGACCGCTATGACTCGATGCGCGCGCTGGTCGACACCGCGCTGGCGTTCACCGTGGCGCACGCGGACGAGATCCAGGCATTGCGGCGCGCCGCGAAGGAAGCGGGCAAGACGCGCGCCGAATGGCCGGTGCACTGGTCGATGGATGAGTCGAAGCCGTCGAGCTTCCGCTTCAAGGGTTACGCCGCGAAGTACTCACCGAGCCTGCTGGGCGACTACACGCGCCTGTCGTACGACCGCAGCGAGCCGTGGGAGCGCGACATCGCCTACTTCAACAGCTTCCCGGCCGACGTCACGGTGAAGGCGCCGCGCGCTTACGTGATCCCGCAGGCGTGGCGCGAAGCGATCGAGCGGCTGGAATGGAACGGCGTGCGGATGACGCGCCTGGCGGCCGATGAAGCGATGGACGTCGACTACTACCAGGTCAAGTCGGTGACGTCGCGCGCGAATGCCTATGAAGGGCACATGTTCCATGACGAGGTGGTGCTGGAGAAGCGCAGCGGCCGAGTGAGCCTGCGTGCCGGCGATTACGTGGTGGCGCTGGACCAGGACCAGGCGCGCTATGCGGTCGAGATGCTAGAGCCGCAGGGGCACGACAGCTTTTTCCGCTGGGGCTTCTTCAACAGCGTGCTGGAAAAGAAGGAGGCGTATTCGGATTACGTGTTCGAAGACCACGCGCTGGAACTGCTGCGCGACGAGCCGGAATTGAAAGCCAAGTTCGACGCGTGGAAGGGCGCCAATGCGGCGTTGGTGTCGGACCAGAGCGCGGTGCTCGACTTCATCTTCGCCAACTGCCGGCGCTACCGCGAGCCCGAGTGGAGCCGCTACCCGGTCTTCATGCTCGCATAAACGACAAACAGTCGACAAGCTGGTGTCAGGTCTGACATTAAGACATTCGCGCGCGAATGTCTTAATGTCAGACCTGACACCAGCGTTTGCTAGCAGTAACCCGAGCCTTCTACTTGTTCGCCGCGATCCAGCGGTCCACCTTCGCCTCCAGCAGCGACAGCGGCAGCGTGCCATCCCCCAGCACCACCTGGTGGAACGCCGGCAAACTGAATTTCGGCCCCAGCGCCGCCGTCGCCCGCGCCCGCAGTTGCGCAATCTTCAGCGAGCCGATCTTGTACCCCAGCGCCTGCCCCGGCCACACCATGTAGCGTTCGGTCTCGCTCTTCGCCACGTCCGTGTAGCCAAGCGTGTCCTTCATGTACTGGATCGACTGCTCGCGCGTCCACCCCTTCGCGTGCATGCCGGTGTCGACCACCAGCCGCACCGCGCGCAGCATCTCGTCGGACAGGTGGCCGAAGTAATCCTCCGGCTTGTCGAACAGCCCCATCTCCTTGCCCAGCGTCTCGGCATACAGCGCCCAGCCTTCGGTGAAGGCGTTATTGCCGCCGAATTTGCGGAAGTTCGGCAGGTTCAGCTCCTGCAGCAGCGCGATGTGGAAGTGGTGTCCGGGCTGGCCCTCGTGCAGGAACAGCGTCACCATGCCGGTGCTGCCGTACTGCTTCGGATCGTTCACCACCGACCAGAATACGCCAGGGCGCGAGCCATCCGCCGCCGGCGCCGTGTAGTGGTCGGACGCCGTCGCCCGGCTCAGCTCAGGCTCGAGCCGCAGGTCGAGCGGCGCCTTCGGCGTCAGCGTGAACAACGCCGGCAGCTTGGTGCGCAGCTTCGCATCGAGCTCGCGGTAGACGTCGATCACCTGCTTCTCGGTGGTGAACGGACGGAACTTCTCCTGCGCCGCCACCCACGTCGGCAGCGCGTTGGCCGGCCCGGTGTAGCCCATCTTCGGCCCGATGATGCCGAATTCGCGCTGGATGCGCGCCACTTCCTGCAAGCCGATCGCGTGGATTTCTTCCGGCGTCATCGTGGTCGTGGTCTGGCTGGCGACGCGCGCCAGGTACCACTCCATCCCGCCCGGCAGCGCGCTCCAGCCGGTGCTGGTGCGCGCCGCCGGAATATATTCGTTCTCGAGGAAGGCGGCCAGGCGCGCCAGCGCCGGCGCCAGCTTCTTGTCGATCGTGAGGCGGTACGCCGCGCTCAAGGCCTTCTTGTCGGCGGCGGAAAAGGCGGCCGGCAGGTTGGCGATCGGCGTGTAGAAGATGCTCGCTTCCGGCGTCGCGCTGACCAGCTTCTTGAACTGGGGCAGGGCCGACAGCATCGCCGCCTTCGGCTGCGTGATGTCCTGCCTGACGCCTTCGCGCATGTTGGCGATGGCCTGGTCGATCCAGGCCGGCAGCTGGTTCAGCCGGTTCAGGTAGGCGCGGTACCCCTTGACGGTGGTGAGCGACTGCGCCGCCTGGCCGCCGGCGTAGTTCGCCAGCGTGACCGGCATGCTGTCCATCTGGTCGATCGGCAGCAGGTGCTGGGGGAATTTCTCGAGGCTGAGGATCGACCCCAGCTCGTAGCCGAGGATGTCGTAGTTGACCTGGCCCTTGGCGCTCAGCTTCTCGCGCGGGATTGCGCGCAGCCGCTGCTGGAAGCCGCGATACAGCGCGTACTGGCGGGCGCGCATCGTCGGGCTGATCGACATGCCGATCTGGTCGTCGAAGCGGCCGTCGCCGTTCTCGGTCGCGCCCACCGGCTCGAAGCGCGCCACGGCGTCGTAGTACTGGCTGGCCAGCTGGTCGAGCTGCTTGCCGGCCTGGCTGGCGACGACGGCCGGCCTGGCTGGAGCGGCGGCGGCGACTGCGGCCGGCGCGCACGCGATCAGGACGGCGGCGCCGATCGCGCCGAGTTGGAAAATCTGCTTCATTCTGTTCATGCCTTATTCAGTAGCTCGCGAGCGGCACCGGAACGCCGTCCTTGAAGGTATAGATGGTTACCGTCGACGTCTTCAGGTTGCCCTTGGCGTCGTACGCATAGGTGCCGACCACGCCCTTGTGGCTCATGTTGTGCATCGCCGCCGCCACCACCGACGGATCGAGCGAACTGGCGCCGCGGATGGCCTGTGCGATGAACATGGTCTGGTCGTAGAACGGCGCCGCGTAGACGTCGGGATTCTGCTTGAAGCGCGCCTTGTACCTGGCCTGGAAGGCCGGGCCGGCCGCCTGCTTGCCGAGCATCGCGCCGGCCTGCGCGCACAGCACGTTGGCGCCGACCGCATCGCCGCCAAGCTTGCCCATCTCCGGGCTGCACAAGGTATCGCCGCCGAGCAGCTTCGCGTTCAGCCCGAGCTGGCGCATCTGGCGCGCCATCGGCGCCGCCTGCGGCGCGTAACCGCCGAAGAAGATGGCGTCGACCTTCTTCGCTTTCAGGGCCGTGAGGATGGCGGCGAAGTCGGTCGCCTTGTCGGTGGTGAATTCGTGAGCGGAGATGGTGATGCCGGACGCCTTGGCCTGGCGCTTGAATTCGGCGGCGATGCCCTGGCCGAAGGCGGTGCGGTCGTCGATCACGCCGACATTCTTGAGCTTGAGCTGCTTCGCGGCGTAGTTCGCCACCGAGGAGCCGACCTGGGTGTCGCTGGCGACGATGCGGAACACGGTGCCGTAGCCGCTATCGGTGATCTTCGGATTGGTGCCGACCGTCGACATGATGATGCCGGCGTCGTTGTACACGCGCGCGGCCGGAATCGCCACGCCCGAATTGTAGGGGCCGAGCACGAAGCGCACGCCGGCGTCGACGAACTTCTGCGCCACGATGACGCCGGCCTTCGGGTCGCCCTGGTCGTCTTCCGACATCAGCTCGAAGCGGATGGTCTTGCCGCCCATCGCCGGCCCCTTTTTGGCGTTGAGCTCTTCGATCGCCAGGCGCACGCCGTTTTCGTTGTCCTTGCCGGCGAACGCGTTGGCGCCCGACAGCGGGCCGGAAAGGCCGATCCTGACCACCTGGTCTTCGGCGGCCGCGGCGGCGCACGCCATCAGCGAAGCAAGTGCGAGCGGGATGATTTTCTTGTGCAGCATCTGGAAGTCTCCTGGTGATTCTTAAGTTGGCAGTTCGCGCGTGATCAGTTCGAGCGGCAGCGCCGTCGAGTACTTGATCTGCTCCATCGAAAACGCCGACGACACGCCGGTCAGGTGCGCCGTCGTGATCAGCTTCTTGTAAAACCGGTCGTAGCCGCCGATGTCGGTGGTGACCACCTTCAGCAGGTAGTCGACGTCGCCGCTCATGCGGTGGAACTCGAGCACCTCGGGCAGCGCGATGACGGCGGCGGCGAAGCGCGCCAGCCACTTTTCGTCGTGCTCGGTGGTGCGCACGCTGACGAACACCGTCACCGGCAGTCCCACTTTGTTGCGGTTGACGAGGGTGACCCGGCTTTCGATATAGCCCTCTTCTTCGAGCCGCTTGACGCGCTTCCAGCAGGGCGTACTGGACAGGCCGACCCGCTCGGCGAGGCTGGCGATCGACAGGGTGGCGTCGCCCTGCAAGGCGGCCAGTATCGCGCAATCAAACTTGTCTAGTGAATTCATTATGGTTTTTTCGCGAAATGCGGAATATACATGCTTTAAATAGTGAAATAACGAGAAAATATAGCATGTATTCCACTAGGCAACGCCGTAACATATTAACCAACAAAATCGACTTCAACACCTCTTTTTGAACCTGCCCCCGATGAACAGCGAAATCTACCTCGACGCCAACGCCACTTCGCCGACCCTTCCCGCCGCGATCGCCGCTGCCGCCGACGCCCTTGGCGAGCGCTTCGGCAACCCGGGCAGCAGCCACGCGGCCGGCCTGAAAGCGAAGGCGATGCTGGACGCGGTGCGATCGCGCGCGCGCCGCCTGCTCGGCGCCGGCGATGGCCGGCTGGTGTTCACCAGCGGCGCCACCGAGGGCATCCAGACCGCCGTGCTGTCGGCGTTGTGCGCGGTGCGCGCGCGCCAGCTGCAAGGCGACAGCGCCGGCGACCTGCTGCTGTACGGCGCCACCGAACACAAGGCGGTGCCCGAATGCCTGGCGCACTGGAACGCGCTGCTCGGCACCGGCCTGACGCTGCAGGCGTTGCCGGTCGACGGCGATGGCCGCCACCGGCTCGACATCCTGCGCGAGCAGGCGCCGCGCGCCGCCATGGTCTGCACGATGGCGGCCAACAACGAGACCGGCGTGATCTCTGACCTTGCCGGCATCGAAGCGCTGCTGGCCGAGTGCGCGCCGGCGGCACTGTGGATGGTCGACAGCGTGCAGGCGCTCGGCAAGCTGCATCTGAACCTGGCGGCGACCCGCATCGACTACGCGCCTTTTTCCGGCCACAAGCTGTACGCGCCGAAAGGCACCGGCATGCTGTACGTGCGCGCCGGCGCCCCCTACACCGCGCTGATGGCCGGCGGCGGCCAGGAAGCGGGGCAGCGCTCCGGCACCGAGAACATGGCCGGCATCGCCGCCCTCGGCGCGGTGCTGCAGGCGCTGGAAGAGGGCGACGGTTTCCAGTCGCACGCGCAGCTGGCGCAGTTCCGCGATCAGCTGGCGCACGCCTTGCGGCTGGCGTTCCCCGGCGTCGTCTTCAACATGCCGTTCGGCGTTTCGCTGCCGACCACCCTCAATTTCTCGGTACCCGGCATGGCCGGCAAGCAGCTGCTCGACCTGTTCGATGCCGCCGCCATGCGCGTCAGCGCCGGTTCCGCCTGTTCGGCGGCGCGCGCCGCGCCGAGCTACGTGCTCGAAGCGATGGGACTGCCGGCGTGGCGCTGCGGCGCCGCGGTGCGCATGTCGTTCGGGCCGATGGCCCGCCAGGCCTTCATCGACGCCGCCTGCGCGCGCATCCGCCGCTGCGGCGAAGCGTGGCGCGCCTGCGCCGGCCCGGTGCGCGAGGAGGCCGCCGCCGGCCTCGGCGCCGGCGCCATGCTGCACGCCGATGCGGTGCTGGCGCCGGACGCGCTGGCAGCGTTCCTGCTGGCCCACCCGGACGCGCGCCTGGTCGACGTCCGCGAGAGCTACGAGCATGCGCTCGGCGGCGCTCCCGCCGGCGGCCATGGCATCGAAAACGTGCCGCTGTCTTGCCTGCCGGACGAGGCGGCCGGATGGCTGCGCGGCGAACGGCGGCCGCTGGTGTTCTTTTGCCGCAGCGGCAACCGCAGCCTGCAGGCGCTGCAATACCTGCATTCGCTCGGCTACCGCAACGCCTGGCACGTGGCCGGCGGCCTCGCGCTGGCGGCCTGAGCGCCCCCCCCCCCGCGGGGGTCAGTGCCGACATTCGGACACGGACTGAGCTAATCTGGCAGTTTGCGACGGCTGGGGCCGTGTACGATTGTCGGCACTGACCCCGCTCGGAAGGGGCGCACTGTACGCTGGCGCACAGTCACCCGAGGCGTCATGATTTACTATATGAACAGCCGTTCGCTCATGCTTTCCCGCTTTGAACCGACCCGGTCGCAACCCGCCTCCCCTGGGCGGATTGGCAGTTCACGCCTTTGCGAGGTCACCGTTGAATCAAGAAAAAACCATCCTTTCGGAAACGCTTTATTCATGGCAAGACGCCATTCGCAATAACATCGATGGCGGTCCCGGCCAGGACGATGAATTGCCGCTGCGCTCGGAGCTGTTCAGCGCGGCGCAGATGGCGGCCCACGGCAAGCACCTGGCCGCGCGCCACCAGCTCAGCAAGCGCGGCGGCCCTGACCGCCTGCTGGCGCGCCTCACCGAAAACGCCGAAGTCATCGCCGGCACCTGTGCCGAACTGACCGCCGCCATCAAGGCCGGGCGCCAGATCACGCCGGCGTCCGAATGGCTGCTGGACAATTTCTACCTGATCGAAGAACAGATCCGCACCGCGCGCCGTCACCTGCCGAAAAACTACAGCAAGGAATTGCCGCGCCTGGCGAACGAAGAAGCCGGCGGCAATCCGCGCGTCTACCAGATCGCCCTCGAAATCATCTCCCATGGCGACGGCCGGGTCGATCCGGAAAGCCTGGCGCGCTTCGTCGACGCCTACCAGGAACTGGCGCCGCTCAAGCTGGGCGAACTGTGGGCCATTCCGATCATGCTGCGCATCGCGCTGATCGAAAACCTGCGCCGCGTCGCCGCGCGCGTCTACGACAACCGCACCCAGCGCGACCGCGCCAACACCTGGGCCGACCAGATGAGCGAGACGGCCGAGAAGAACCCGAGCGACCTGATCCTGCTGGTGGCGGACATGGCGCGCTCCGGCCAGCCGATGACCAGCGGCTTCGTCGCCGAGCTGGCGCGGCGCCTGCAGGGACAGAGTTCGGCGCTGACGCTGGCGCTGCAGTGGGTCACCACCCGCCTGGCCGACATGGGCCTGACCATCGAACAGCAGATCCAGGCCGAGATCCAGCAGCAGGCCGCCGACCAGGTCACCATCAGCAACAGCATCGGCAGCCTGCGCTTCCTCGGCACGATGGACTGGCGCGAGTTCGTCGAAACCATGAGCGCGGTCGAACAGACCTTGCGCTGCGATCCGGCCGACACCTACGGCAAGATGGACTTCGCCACGCGCGACAATTACCGGCACATCATCGAGCAGCTCGCCAAGCGCAGCAGCCACACCGAAGTGCAGGTCGCCGAGCAGGCCCTCGCGCTGGCGCAGGAAAACCGCGCGCCGGCCCAGGGCGGGCTCGACATGCGCGTGCGCCACATCGGCTACTACCTGGTCGGCGCCGGCCTGCCGGCGCTCGAAAAGCAGCTGCAGGTGCGCTCCGCCCCCGGCGAGACCTTCGCCAACCTCGGCCGCGCCGCGCCGCTCGCCAGCTACCTCGGCGCCATCGTCGTCTTCACCGCGCTGTTTGCCGCCACCGTCACGCTGACCGCCTGGCGCGGCGGCCTCGAAGGCGCGCTGCTGGTGCTGCTGGCGGTGCTGGCGGCGATCGGCTCGAGCCAGCTGGCGCTGGCGCTGGTGAACTTCATGGCCACCCAGCTGACCCACCCGCACCCGCTGCCGCGCATGGACTTCAAGGACGGCATTCCGGACGACGCCCGCACCATGGTGGTGGTGCCGACGCTGATCTACAGCCCGGAAAACGTCGCGGCGCTGTGCGAAGCGCTGGAAGTGCGCTACCTGGCCAACCGCGACCCCGGCCTGCGCTTTTGCCTGCTGACCGATTTCGCCGACGCCCCCGCCCAGGTGATGCCGGAGGACGCCGAACTGGTGGCGATGGCAAGCGCCGCGATCGACGCGCTCAACGCCAAGTACCACGACCCCGAGGGCCCCGGTCCGGTCGGCGTGCCGATGCTCGACGGCGTGGCCGACCTCGACATGCAGCCGCAGCCTTTCCTGCTGATGCACCGCCCGCGCGTCTGGAGCGAAGGCGAGCGCGCATGGATCGGCCATGAACGCAAGCGCGGCAAGCTGGCCGACCTCAACGCCTTCCTGCGCGGCGGCGCGCGCGACAAGTTCTCGCACGTGGTCGGCGACACCAACGGCCTGATGAACATCCGCTACGTCATCACGCTCGACACCGACACCCAGCTGCCGCGCGACGCCGCGCGCCAGTTCGTCGCCACCATGGCGCACCCGCTGAACCAGCCGCAGCTCGACGCCGCCGGCCGCCGCGTGATCGAAGGCTACGGCATCCTGCAGCCGCGCGTGACCGCCTCGCTGCCGACCGAAAACGCCTCCCGCTACGAGCGCCTGTGCGGCGGCGAAGCCGGCATCGACCCTTACACCCGCACCGTCTCCGACGTCTACCAGGACGTCTTCTACGAAGGCTCCTTCATCGGCAAGGGCATCTACGACGTCGACACCTTCGAGCGCCTGCTGGCGCACCGCCTGCCCGACAACCAGATCCTCAGCCACGACCTGCTGGAAGGCTGCTACCTGCGCGCCGGCCTGCTGTCCGACGCCCAGCTCTACGAATCCTACCCGCCGCGTTACAGCGACGACGTCAGCCGCCGCCACCGCTGGATCCGCGGCGACTGGCAGCTGGCCGGCTGGCTGTTCCCGCGGGTGCCCGGCTTTAACGGCAAGCGCGAACCGAACCCGCTGTCGGCGCTGTCGCGCTGGAAGCTGTTCGACAACCTGCGCCGTTCGCTGGTGGCGCCGGTGCTCACCGCGCTGCTGCTGATCTGCTGGTCGCTGCTGCCGTCGCCGTGGTTCTGGAGCGCCGCGATCCTGTCGGTGATCTTCCTGCCTACTTTCGTGAACGCCCTGTTCGGCCTGATCGAGAAACCGCACGACATGGGCTGGCGCCAGCACATGGCCAGCGGCCTGTCGAGCCTGCGCAGCATGTTCTCCCACGCCGTGCTGCAGACCGCGTTCCTGCCGTACGAAGCCTGGTTCAGCCTCGACGCCATCGTGCGCACCGGCTGGCGCATGCTGGCCACGCGCCGCGGCCTGCTCGAATGGCGTCCGTCCAGCCTGGCGCGTTCGTCGACCGACATGGAGACCAACTGGAAGCGCATGTGGTTTTCGCCGGCGCTGGCGGTGGCCGCCGCGCTGATGCTGTCGTACTACAATCCGGGCGCGCTGTTTGCCGCCGCCCCGGTGCTGCTGCTATGGTTCATGGCGCCCGTCGTCGCCTGGTGGATCAGCCTGCCGACCGAGCGCGAAACGGCCGAGCTGTCGCCTGGCCAGACGCTGTTCCTGCACACCCTCGCGCGCAAGACCTGGGGCTTCTTCGAAGACTTCGTCGGCGCCGAGGACAACTGGCTGCCGCCCGATAACATGCAGGAGCATCCGGCCTGGGTCATCGCGCACCGCACCTCGCCGACCAACATGGGCATGTCGCTGCTGGCCAACCTGACTGCCTTGGACTTCGGCTTCGCCACGCTCGACCAGGTGCTGGCGCGCACCGGCGCCGCGTTCGCCACGATGGCGCGCATGGAGCGCCACCACGGCCACTTCTACAACTGGTACGACACCCTGACGCTGGCGCCGCTGCAGCCGATGTACGTGTCGTCGGTCGACAGCGGCAACCTGGCCGGCCACCTGCTGACGCTGGCGCCGGGACTGACCGCGCTGGCCGACCAGCCGATCGCCAGCGCGCAGACGCTGTACGGCATCTCGATCACGCTCGAAGTGGTCGACCAGTACGCTGCCGACGCCAATCCCGAGGCCAGCGAAGCGATCGCCGTCATGCGCGGCCTGCTGGCCGAGCGCATGCGCGAGGCGCGCACGCTGCCGGGCCTGGCCGATGCGCTGGCGCAGCTGTCGAAAGCGGCCGACGCGCTGCTCGAGGCCCTGCTGCCGGCCGGCGAACCGCTGCTGCAGTCGTGGGCCGAGAAGCTCGCCGAGCAGTGCCACAGCGCGCACGGCGAACTGCTGGAACTGGCGCCGTGGATGAAGGCGGCGCAGGAATACGTCGTCGACTCCAGCCTGACCCGCATTCCAACCCTGCGCGAACTGGCCGCGTTCGGCCTCACCGGCAGCCCGGGCAGCGACCTCGCGCCGGTCGAGCGCGCGCGCCAGCACACGCTGACGCAGCTGGTGGCCGAAGGCGCCGCCGCCGCGCAGCGCCGCCTGCTGCAGATCGCCGACCTCGCCGAGCAGGCGCGCCAGTTCGCCGACATGGACTTCAGCTTCCTCTACAACACCACCACCAACCTGCTGGCGATCGGCTACAACGTCACCGACCGCCGGCTCGACGCCAGTTACTACGATCTGCTGGCCTCCGAAGTGCGCCTCGCCAGTTTCGTCGGCATCGCCCAGGGCCAGTTCCCGCAGGAGCACTGGTTCGCGCTCGGCCGCCAGCTGTGCATCGTCGGCGGCGAGCAGCTGCTGCTGTCGTGGAGCGGCTCGATGTTCGAGTACCTGATGCCGCTCTTGGTCATGCCGACCTACCAGAACACGCTGCTCGACCAGACCTACAGCGCCATCATCAAGGCGCAGATCGACTACTCGAAGCAGCGCGGGGTGCCGTGGGGGATTTCCGAGTCCGGCTACAACACCGTCGACGCCAACCTCAATTACCAGTACCGCGCATTCGGCGTGCCGGGCACCGGCATGAAGCGCGGCCTGGCCGACGACCTCGTCGTCGCGCCGTACGCCACCATGATGGGCCTGATGGTCGACGCCGAAGCCTCGTGCGAGAATCTCGAGCGCATGGCCGGCCTCGGCTTCATGGGCAAATACGGCTTCTACGAAGCGATCGACTACACCACCGCGCGCCTGCCGCGCGGCCAGGAGTTCGCGGTCGTGCGCTCGTTCATGGCGCACCACCAGGGCATGGGTTTCCTGTCGCTGTCGTACCTGCTGCACGACCGGCCGATGCAGCGCCGCTTCGAATCCGATCCGCTGTTCCAGGCCACCATGCTGGTGCTGCAGGAGCGCGTGCCGAAAGCGTCCGCCTTCCATTCGCACACCGCCGACCTGGCGGCGATGCGCTCGCCGGTGGCCGAAACGGCGATGCCGATGCGGATCATCACCTCGCCGTCGACCGCGCAGCCGGAAGTGCAGCTGCTGTCGAACGGCCGCTACCACGTGATGATCACCGCCGCCGGCGGCAGCTACAGCCGCTGGAAGGACCTGGCCGTGACGCGCTGGCGCGAAGACGCCACCGCCGACAACTGGGGCAATTTCTGCTACGTGCGCGACGTCGACAGCGGCCAGTTCTGGTCCACCACGTTCCAGCCGACGCTGGTCGAGCCGAAGAAGTACGAAGTGATCTTCTCGGAAGGGCGCGCCGAATTCCGCCGCCACGACCGCGGCCTTGATTTGTATACCGAGATCGTCGTCTCGCCGGAAGACGACATCGAGATGCGGCGCACCCGCATCACCAACAAGTCGCAAGTGACGCGCACCATCGAATTCACCAGCTACGCCGAAGTGGTGATGGCGCCGGCCGCCGCCGACGCCGCGCACCCGGCGTTCTCGAAGCTGTTCGTGCAGACCGAAATCCTGCGCAACGAGAACGCGATCCTGTGCACCCGCCGGCCGCGCGCCAAGGACGAGCATTCGCCGTGGCTGCTGAACCTGATGACGGTGCACGACGGCGTGCTGCTCGACGCCAGCTTCGAGACCAGCCGCGCCGACTTCATCGGCCGCGCCAACAGCACCGTCGCCCCGCGCGCGCTGCTCGAACCGCAGCCGCTGGCCGGCGGCGAAGGCTCGGTGCTCGATCCGGTGGTGGCGATCCGCTACAAGCTGACGCTGCAGCCGGACCAGGTGGTGGTGCTCGACGTCGTCACCGGCATGACCGACACCCGCGAGGCCGCGCTGCACCTGATCGACAAGTACCAGGACCGCCACCTCGCCGACCGCGTGTTCGAGCTGGCATGGACCCACAGCCAGGTGATCCTGCGCCAGCTCAACGCCACCGAATCGGACGCGCAGCTGTACAGCCGCCTGGCCAGCTCGATCATCTACCCGAACGCCGCGCTGCGCGCCGACGCCTCGATCCTGATCCGCAACCACCGCGGCCAGTCCGGCCTGTGGGCGTACGCGATTTCCGGCGACCTGCCGATCGTCCTGATGCAGATCAAGGACCCGGCCAACATCGACCTCGCGCGCCAGATGGTGCAGGCGCACGCCTACTGGCGCTTGAAGGGGCTGGTGGTCGACCTGGTCATCTGGTACGAGGACAACTCCGGCTACCGCCAGGCGCTGCACGACCAGATCATGGGGCTGATCGCCTCCGGCATCGACGCCCAGGCGATCGACCGCCCGGGCGGCATCTTCGTGCGCCTGCTCGACCAGATCTCCAACGAAGACCGCGTGCTGATGCAGTCGGTGGCGCGCGCCATCCTCACCGATGCGCGCGGCAGCCTGGCCGACCAGATCAAGCGCGCCGCGCCGGTGGTGCCGAAGCTGCCGCTGGCGGTGTTCGAAGCGCGGCCGGAGGCGTACGAGCTGCTGGCCGATCCGGCCGAAGGCGCGTTGCGCGCTTCCGCGCCGTCCACGCTCATTCTCGACAACGGCATCGGCGGCTTCTCGCCGGATGGCCGCGAATACGTCATTCGCACCCACGGCGCCAGCCGCACGCCGGCGCCGTGGGTCAACGTGCTGGCCAACCCGAGCTTCGGCTCGGTGGTGTCGGAAAGCGGCCAGGCCTACACCTGGAGCGAGAACGCCCACGAATTCCGCCTCACGCCGTGGCACAACGACCCGGTGTCGGACGGCGGTGGCGAAGCGTTCTACATCCGCGACGAGCACACCGGCCGCTTCTGGTCGCCGACGGCGCTGCCAGTGCGCGCCGAGGGCGAGTACGTCACCCGCCACGGCTTCGGCTACAGCGTGTTCGAGCACGACGAGCAGGCCATCCACAGCGAGCTGACCACCTTCGTCGCGCTCGACGCGCCGATCAAGTACTCGATCGTCAAGCTGCGCAACGACAGCACGGTGCCGCGCAAGCTGTCGGTCACCGGCTACGTCGAGTGGGTGCTGGGCGACCTGCGCTCGAAGTCGACGATGCACGTGGTGACGGAGATCGACGCGGCGTCGGGCGGCCTGTTCGCGCGCAACGCCTACAACACCGAGTTCAATGGCCGCGTCGGTTTCTTCCAGGTCGAGGCGCAGAACAAGACCATGACGGCCGACCGCAATGAATTCATCGGCCGCAACCGCAACCTGTCGAACCCCGCGGCGATGGGCCGCGCGCGCCTGTCCGGCAAGGTCGGCGCCGGGCTCGATCCGTGCGCCGCGATCCAGGTGATGATCGAACTGCAGCCTGGCCAGGAACGCGAGCTGGTATTCATGCTCGGCGTCGGCGGGCGCCGCAATGCGGACGCCGCCGGCATGGTGCAGCGCTACAACGGCAGCGCCGCCGCCGCCGCCGCGTTCGAGATGGTGCGGGACCACTGGAACACCACGCTCGGCGCGGTGCGCATCGAGACGCCCGAGCCGATGCTCGACGTGATTGCCAACGGCTGGCTGATGTACCAGACCATCGCCTGCCGCATGTGGGCGCGCAGCGGCTACTACCAGTCCGGCGGCGCGTTCGGCTTCCGCGACCAGCTGCAGGACGCGATGGCGATGATCCACACCCAGCCGCATATCCTGCGCGAGCACCTGCTGCTGTGCGCGGCGCACCAGTTCGTCGAGGGCGACGTCCAGCACTGGTGGCATCCGCCGTCGGACCGCGGCGTGCGCACCCACTGTTCCGACGACTACCTGTGGCTGCCGCTGGCGACCCACCGCTACGTGATCGGCACGGGCGACCGCAGTGTGCTCAATGAGCCGGCGCCGTTCCTCGAAGGGCGCCTGCTGGCGCCGGACGAGGAATCCTACTACGACATGCCGGGGCACTCGCACCAGAACGCCGACCTGTACGAGCACTGCGTGCGGGCGATCAAGCGCGCTCTGCGCTTCGGCGAGCACGGCCTGCCGCTGATCGGCACCTGCGACTGGAACGACGGCATGGACCGCGTCGGCAACGAAGGCAAGGGCGAGAGCGTGTGGCTGGCCTGGTTCCTGTATGACGTGCTGACCAAATTCGCCGAGGTGGCGGTGCTGCACGACGATCCGGCGTTCGCCGACACCTGCCGCAACGAAGCCAAGCAGCTGGCGCACAACGTCGAAGCGAATGCGTGGGACGGCCGCTGGTATCGCCGCGCGTATTTCGACGACGGCACGCCGCTCGGCTCGTCCACCAACGACGAATGCCAGATCGATTCGATCTCGCAGAGCTGGGGCGTGCTGTCCGGCGCCGCCGATCCGCAGCGCGCCGCCAGCGCCATGGCCGCCGTCGACGAGCGCCTGGTGCGGCGCGACTACGGCCTGGTGCAGCTGCTCGACCCGCCGTTCGACAAGGGCGTGCTCAATCCGGGCTACATCCGCGGCTACGTGCCGGGAGTGCGCGAGAACGGCGGCCAGTACACCCACGCCGCGATCTGGACCGCGATGGCGTTCGCCCGCATGGGCGACAGCGCCAAGGCGTGGGAGCTGCTGCGCATGATCAATCCGGTCAAGCACGGCACCACCGCGCAGGGCGCCGCCCTCTACAAGGTGGAGCCGTACGTGGTGGCCGCCGACGTCTACGCGGTGACGCCGCACATCGGCCGCGGCGGCTGGAGCTGGTACACCGGCTCGTCGGGCTGGATGTATCGCCTGATCGTCGAATCGCTGCTCGGCCTGAACCTGGCCGGCGACAAGCTGACAATCGCGCCGCACCTGCCGGAGAACTGGGACACGTTCAAGATGCAGTACCGTTATCGCAGCGCCAGCTACGCGATCACGGTCACTGCCGGCGGCGCCCCGGCGCTCAGCCTGGACGGCCAGGCGCTGGACGGCAACACCATCCCGCTGCTCGACGATGGTGCCGAGCACAGGGTAGACCTGACGGTGGTGCGCGCGGTCGACGCCCGCTAAAGACGATAGCGGCGGAACGCATCCCGCCGGTTTCCTGGGTCAAGCGCTGGTGTCAGGTCTGACATTCGGACATTCATCTATCGAATGTCCGAATGTCAGACCTGACACCAGCTTTTTTATTGGGAGCAGGAAACCCATCTTTGCAGTCCGTTAATTAATGTCAACCAAGCATCAATAGCAACACCTTGATGTATTCCTTGCATCAACTTGCTACCTTGCCAAGTTGCGATCATTGCAATATCGATCGGCTCCAAGTGAGGACAAGATGGTCACCAAATCGCTGCTGCGCGCAATCCCGCTGATGCTGGCGCTGTGGACGCCGGCCGCCGCACCCTCCGAAGCGGACCACCGCGAATTCGACGCCACCCTGTACGCGCCTTTCCGCGGCGACGCCGCCGGCGAAGCGCGCACCTTCACGATCGCGTTAGAGTTTCCGCTGGCAACCGCGCCGCAGCTGGTCGGCTGGCGCCTCGACCTGGTCGCCACCGACGGCCGCGTGGTCGGCCAGTGGTCCGGCGTCACCTCGCTGTTCCGCGACCCGGTCAGCATCGACGTGCGCTGGGACGGCTCAGCCGGCCCAGCCGCCGCGCCGGCCGGCATCTACCGCGTGCAGCTGCGCGCGTGGGCGCGCGACGAAGGCGCCGGCGCCAGCCCGCTCGGCGCCGACGACGACGTCGAGCAAGCCTGGGAAATTGCCGTCGGCCGCCCCGCGGCGCCCGCGATGCCGGCGTTTCGCGGCATGCGGCCGCACGTCGCCGACAGCGGCCTCGCGCCGGCCGCCGCATCGCTGCCGTACACCGTCTTCCTCGGCAACCTGCACAGCCAGACCGGCCACAGCGACGGCGGCGGCGACGTCGCCAACTGCAAGGGCGCGCAGCAGGCACAGAGCGCCTTGCCCGGCCCCGCCGAAGCCTATGACTACGCCAGCAAGCGCGGCCTCGACATCCTCGTCACCTCCGAGCACAACCACATGTACGACGGCTCCTCCGGCACCGAGCCGGCGGCCGATCCGGCGGCGGCGCTCAAGCTCTACCGTTCCGGGCTCGACGCCGCCGTCCGCTTCAACGCCAGCCATCCGCGCTTCCTGGCCGTGTACGGGATGGAGTGGGGCGTGATCGACAAGGGCGGCCACATGAACATCTTCAACAGCCCCGAGCTGCTCGGCTGGGAGCGCAACGGCGACGGCAAGCTGCTGGCCGCCATCCTGACGCCGAAGAACGATTACGGCGCGCTGTATGCGCTGATGCGCCAGCGTAACTGGGTCGGCCAGTTCAACCATCCGGCGCGCAGCGGCCAGTTCGTCGTCAATGGCGTGCCGATGGGCTACAGCGAAGACGGCGACGCCGCCATGGCGCTGTGTGAAGTGGTCAACACCAACGCCTTCTCGGCCAACACCAGCGAAACCGAAACGCGCCGCAGCAACTACGAAATGGCCTGCAACCGCGCGCTCGAGGCGGGCTTTCACGTCGCCTTCAGCTCCAACCAGGACAACCACTGCGCCAACTGGGGCGCCTCGTACACCAACCGCACCGGCGTGCTGATTCCGGCCGGCAGCGCGCTGACGCAGGACAGCTTTCTCGATGCGCTGCGCGCGCGGCGCGTGTTCGCGACGATGGACAAGGGCTCGCAGCTGGTGCTCACCGCCAACGGCAAGATGATGGGCGAGCGCTTCGTCAACAGCGGTCCGTTGAACTTGCTGACGCACTTCGCCAACAGCGCCGGCAAGGCAGTCGCGTCTGTGGTGGTATTCGAGGGTGTGCCCGGTCGCAACGGCACGGTGGCGGAACTGTCGCGTACCGCATCGACGACGTTCACGCCGGCGCCAGGCGAGCATTTCTACTACGCCCGGCTGACCCAGGAAGACGGCAATATGCTGTGGTCGGCGCCGGTGTGGGTCACACAGGTGGCTTCCGAAGTGCGCCCCTGAGTCGCGACATCACGAATCGTCGATCGCGCCGCGCTGGAGGCGAAGCTGTCCGGCCTCACCACGCAAGCCGAGCCGGAGGCGCACCTGCGGCCGAACAAGCTGGTCGAGTACAAGTACGTCGCCGCCGTGATGGCGTTGTCACAGCGGCTCGGCGTCACCAAGATTGGCATGGTGGTCAACGAGCAAGTCCAGTAGCGGTCTCCGCAGGAAGAAGTGGTGGCGGGGGGGGCTCCCCAGGCAAATGCCTCGTTTTTGCTCGCTTTGCCTCGTTTTGCCTCGCGCGTTTCGAGTAATTTTGTGAACGCCCCTATGAGAATTCTGGTCTAACTCATCAGGACACGAGGCAAAACGAGGCAATTGCCGTGCAGGGCCCACCAGGTCTACCTGGACCTCGCATTTAAGCTGCGCAACATGGGAGATACGCGGGGCCCGAACGACGTTGTGGTTGCCGCGCTCAAGGCATGGCTGGCAAATCGGCAGGGGCAGCTAAAAGGCGGATATCAAAGGAAGGATCTGTTGCTGCCCGACGGCACGGAGTTGCGCATCCGCTATCGCGGCGCCTACCATTACGCCAGGATCGATGGCGACCAATTGAAGTCTGCGGGTGAAGTAGTGTCGCCGCGGGACTGGGCGCTGATGGTTACCGGCAGCGTGCGAAATCCCTGGCGCGACATCTGGCTCCGGCGCGGCGTCAGTGAAAGCTGGACGCGCGCCTCGGCCTGGCGCAACGCGGCGCCGTATGTGCCGGGGCGGGCGACTACCGACAGGCGTCGGCAGTCGCGTCGCATCACCGATTAGGGCCGCGTGCGCTGAGGCGGTTCCCTGCCAAACCGCCTTTTACATCTAGAAGCCGAAGCGCGCGCCGGCTCCCAGCAGCGTACCGATGCCAAGCAGCGCGAAGATCAGCGCGGCGATGCCGTGCACGAGGCGCAGCGGCATGTTGCGCGCGATGCGCTCGCCGAATATCACTGCCGGCACGTTGGCCAGCATCATGCCGAAGGTAGTGCCGGCCACCACCGCGATGGTCGACTCGTAGCGTGCCGCCAGCGCGACGGTTGCGATCTGCGTCTTGTCGCCCATCTCGGCGAGGAAGAACGCGATCAGCGTGGTGACGAACACGCCATATTTCGCCAGGCTCGCCTCGTCCTCGTCGATCTTGTCCGGCACCATGATCCAGGCCGCCATCGCCAGGAACGACAGCCCCAGCACCCAGCGCATCACATCCGGGCCCATGGCGCTGGCCACCCAGGCGCCGACGACTGCGGCGAACGCGTGGTTGACGATGGTGGCGACCAGAATGCCGAGCACGATGGGCACCGGTTTGCGGAATTTCGCCGCCAGCAAAAAAGCCAGCAACTGGGTCTTGTCGCCGATTTCGGCTAGGGCAACGATGCCGGTCGATACGAGAAATGCGTCCATACAAGCGCTGCCCAAAAGAAAGCCGGATGATAGCAGAGCCTCGCCGTCCGCGTTCCGCCCACAACGCGTCAATACGCCCGGGGTCAGTGCCGACATTCGGACACGGCGTCATCCGTAGCGCCCGGGGCAATACGCCCGGGGTCAGTGCCGACATTCGGACACCGCGTCATCCGTAGCGCGCGTGGCAGGGCTGAGCTCGTGTCCAATTGTCGGCACTGACCCCGGGGGTGTAAGCGCGCTTTCGTTGGCACCGCGAAAGTGATATTCTGCACGCGCCCGGCCGCCGTGCCGCTCCCGCTATCCCGACCCGAAAAGACCGATGAATACTTCGACTATCCTGCGCGCCGCGGCCTGCGCCATCCTTGCCCAATGGAGCGCGCACGCGTTCGCACTCGACCCGCTCAGCTACGCGCGCTACGACCAGGTAAGGACGTCGGCGCTGCACATGGACCTGAAAGCCGACTTCGCGCGCAAGACGCTGTCCGGCTACGCCGAGCTGTCGCTCGACTGGATCGACAAGTCGGCCCGCACGCTGGAGCTGGACACGCGCGAACTGACCATCGCCAGGGTGCAGGCGCAGGACGCCGCCGGCCACTGGAAGACGGTGCCGCACACGCTCGACAAGGCCGATTCCGAAAAAGGCCAGGCGCTGCACGTGAAGCTGGCGGCGCAGCCAGCCCGGGTGCGCATCTACTACCGCACCGCGCCTACCTCCAGCGCGCTGCAGTGGCTCACGCCCGCGCAGACCATGTCCGGCAAGCGGCCCTTCATGTTCAGCCAGTCGCAGACCATCAACGCCCGTTCGTGGGTGCCGGTGCAGGATACGCCGGCGGTGCGCTTCACCTACAGCGCGCGCATCGACGCGCCGCAGGGCCTGCGCGTGGTGATGAGCGCCGATAACGATCCGCAGGCGACCGGCAAGGGCGGCTGGCGCTTCACGATGCCGCAGCCGATACCGTCCTACCTGCTGGCGATCGGCATCGGCGAACTCGAAGCGCGCAAGCTGGGCCCGCGCACCGGCGTCTACGCCGAACCGAAGCGCATCGACGCCGCCGAATACGAGCTGGCCGACACCGAGAAGATGGTGGCCGCCGCCGAATCGCTGTACGGCCCGTATCGCTGGGGGCGTTACGACATGCTGGTGCTGCCGCCGTCATTCCCGATCGGCGGCATGGAGAACCCGCGCCTGACCTTCCTGACGCCGACCATGATCGCCGGCGACCGCAGCCTGGTCGACCTAATCGCCCACGAACTGGCGCACAGCTGGTCGGGCAACCTGGTCACCAACGCCTCGTGGAAGCACTGGTGGCTCAACGAGGGCTTCACCACCTACGTCACCACCCGCATCCTCGAAGCGCTGTACGGCGAGGAAGTCGCCACGATGAACCTGCAGCTCGAGCAGGAAGAAGCGCTGGAGCTGCTCAAGACGGTGGCGGCGCCGAAGCAGGCCCTGCTCACCAGGGACGCCGACACCGGCTCGAAAACCTACACCGACGATGGCCTGGCCTACCCGAAGGGCGCCTGGTTCCTGCGCACGCTCGAACAGCGCGCCGGCCGCGCCGTGTTCGATCCCTTCCTGCGCGGCTGGTTCGATCAGCACGCCTTCCAGAGCGTCACCACCGAACAGTTCGTCGCCTACCTGCGCAAGAACCTGCTGGCGCAGCACCCGAACGTGATGAGCGACGCCGAACTCGACGAGTGGCTGTACGGCGCCGGCATCCCGGCCAGCGCCACCCGCGCCGTGTCGACCCGCCTCGCCGCGCTCGACACCGCGCGCGCCGCCTGGCTCAAGGGCCAGCTGCCGACCGCGCAGCTGGACGCCAAAAAATGGAACGCCACCGAGTGGATGAAGTTCTTGAACGATATCGACGGCAAGGCCAATGCGGCGCAGCTGAAAGAACTCGACCAGGCCTTCGGGCTCGGCAAGAGCGGTAATAACGAAATCGCCTTCCGCTTCTACCGCGCCGGCATCAAGGCCGGCTACGGCGACATCCGCGAACCGCTGCGCGCCTTCCTGATGAGCGTGGGGCGCCAGAAGTTCGTGGTGCCGCTGTACGCCGCGCTGCTGAAGAACCCCGCGGACAAGGCATGGGCGGTCGGCGTCTACAAACAAGCGCGTGCGCGCTACCATCCGGCGACGCAGGCAAGCGTCGACAAACAAATGGCTAGAAAAGAAGGATAACCACAGTGCACCCAATGAACAAACTCGCGGCCGCGATCCTGCTCGCCGTCACCGTCTGCGGCGCCAGCGTCGCCCAAGCCGCGCCGGCCTCCGCCCCGGTAGCGGCGCCCGCCGCCGACTTCAACCTCGACGCCGACGTCGCCCGCGTGCTGAAGCATTTCGACGTCCCGGGCATCGCGATCGCCGTCGTCAAGGACGGCAAGGTGGTCGTCGCGCGCGGCTTCGGCGTCCGCAAGCTCGGCGCCGCCGCGCCGGTCGACGGCAAGACGGTGTTCGAAATCGCCTCCAACTCGAAGGCCTTCACCGCCGCCGCGCTGGCGATGCTGGTCGACGACGGCAAGCTGGCGTGGGACGATCCGGTCACCAGGCACCTGCCCGACTTCCAGATGTACGACGCCTACGTCACCAAGGAGATGACGGTGCGCGACCTGCTGACGCACCGCAGCGGCCTCGGACTGGGCGCCGGTGACCTGATGTGGTGGCCGACCACCACCTTCAGCACCGACGAAATCATCCACAACCTGCGCTACATCCGCCCGGCGACCAGCTTTCGCAACAGCTACGCCTACGACAACCTGCTCTACATCGTCGCCGGCAAGATCATCGCGCAAAAATCCGGCATGTCGTGGGGCGACACGGTGCGCGAGCGCATCCTGAAACCGGTCGGCATGAACGCCACCACCACCAGCCTGGCCGAAAACGCCGGCAATCCGAACGTCGCCAACGCCCACAGCAAAATCGACGGCAAGATCGCCGCGGTGAAGGCGATGCCGGTGCATAACGCGGTCGGCGCGGTCGGCATCAACACCAACGCCGAAGACATCGCGCGCTGGATGAACGTGCTGCTCGACGGCGGCAAGCTCGAAGGCGCCGGCAAGGACGCCAGCGGCAAGGAGATCCGGCTGTTCAGCGCGGCGCAAAGCCGCGAGATGTGGACGCCGCAAACGCCGATGAAGATCAGCGAGCCGAAGCCGCCGCTGGCCGCGACCAGGCCGAACTTCTTCGCCTATGGCCTCGGCTTCCAGCTGCGCGACTACCAGGGCAAGAAGCTCGCCCAGCATGGCGGCGCGCTGCAGGGCTTTTACTCGCGCGTGGTGATGGTGCCGGAAGCGAAGCTCGGCATCGCGATTTTGACCAATGCCGAAAGCGGCGGCGCCATGACGGCGCTGCAGTATCGATTGCTGGACCAGTACCTCGGCGCCGCGCCGAGCGACTGGATCAAGCTGATTGGCGACGTCGAAGCCGAGGCGCACGCCAAGGAAGCGGCGCGCCTGAAGATCGCCTCCTCGACCCGCGCCGCCAAGTCGAAGCCGTCGCTGGCGCTGGCCGCCTACGACGGCGACTACCAGGACGCCTGGTACGGCAAGGCCACCATCAAGGCGGTCGGCAACAAGCGTGTGCTCAGCTTCGCCAAGACGCCCGACCTCACCGGCGAACTCGAACACTTCCAGCACGATACCTTCATCGTCCGCTGGAAGGAGCGCAACTTCAACGCCGACGCCTACGTGACGTTTTCGCTGAACCCGGACGGCAGCATCGAGCGCATGAAGATGGCGCCGGTGTCGACCGAGACCGACTTCAGCTACGACTTCGCCGACCTCACGTTCACCCCCGTCAAAGTCGACAAGCCGAAGTAGCCGCCACATCACCCCTCCCCGGGGTCAGTGCCGACAATCGGACACGGACTCAGCACTGCATGGGGAATGCGGCAGAGCTCGTGTCCGATTGTCGGCACTGACCCCGCGGGATTCGGATGCCTTCTCCGCCGAGCCGCCGTCAGCGCGGCGGCGGCCGCCGGCACGGATCGGCCATCAGCATGGCGCAAGCCGCGCTGTCGCCGAAGCGCTGCCGCGTCACCGTCAGCGCCGGCGCCAGCACGCCGATCGCGCGCGACGACAGCGCAAATGCCCGGTGCCCGCGCTGCTTGCGCGACGGGTAGCCGATGCCGGCGATGCGCCCGTCCTGTTCGGCGATGACGGCATCGATCATGCAGCCGAGCCACTGCGTTCCCTCATGGTCCGGGCTGGAGATGTCGTCCGACAGGCCGAGCTTGGACAGCGTGATGCCGGACAGGTCGATCAGCGCCAGTTCGACGTCGAAACGCAGGCTGGCGATCAGCGCCGCCTCGGCGCCCGGCGCCACGTAAAACGTGCCGGGATCGGTGACGTCGTTGCGGCAAAAGCCCGCTTCCCACACGGCCGTCATGTCGTCCGCCGCCGCATAAATCCAGTGGAACGGAAAGGCGCCGTCGCGCCGCCATGCGGGCGGCGGCCCGAAGCGGTAGGCGACGTCGACGCGGTGCGGGAAAATGGAGGCGGTATTCCACGCCGCGCGGATGAACGTTTCTCCGGCCGGCACCGTGCGGATGCTCGCCAGCAGCGCCTGGCGCAGCAGCATCGCGCCCGGCAGGTGGGCGGCAACATGGGGTGGCGGGGAGGGCAGGTCGAAGGCGGACGCGGGCATCCGCTCAGCCTATTACAACGGACCTTCCGCTGGACTGTTGCTGCGCAAACTCGAGGACTTTTTGCTGGCGCGCATGGCCGGGCAGGCCCAGCAGCGCCTGCTGGCTGGCGTGCAGAGCGCCGCGGGTCTCGAACGGGCAGCCGGCCAGCAGCTCGGCCGGCGCCAGCTCGTTCAGTTCGTCGGCGCCGGTGACCCAGAACGCGTGCACCTCGCTGCCCGGCTGGCGCGCCAGGCAGGCCAGCACCGGCGCGATCAGCTCGGGCACCGGTTCGACAAATTGCCACGCCGGGAATTGTTTGCCGTTGCTGCGCGCGCCCGGAGTGACGCTGTAGCAGCGTCCGCTGTCGGCCGCGCGGTACAGCGTCGCCTGCGACATGCCGGTGCTGCCGCCGGCGATGACGTCGGCGGCCCGCAGCCGCGCCACCGGCAGGCTGCGCGCATGACCGGCGGCGGGCGCGGCGGGCGCGTCGAGCGCGTCGATGGAGGCGCTCAATGCCCTGGTGGCAATCGCCACCAGCCGGGTGCGCTCGGCACTGGGCATGGCCCCGTCCAGCCGCTCGGTCACCTCGGCCGAAAAGCGCTCCACCAGCCGCCGCGAATATGCCCGTTTGTCAAAGCTGCCCATGCTGTGCTCCCGGTTGGATAGCTTACAAGGTAACAGCCTTTCGCAATTTTCTCAAGTTTCCCACTTCTATCGTATGCGCTAACGCAGTTCATCCGCCTGCTTACTTGCCGCCCTTGCCATTCCAGACGTCGAGCATGTCCTGCGAGCCCTGCTGGCGGATGCCGTTGTCGGTCAGCACCGCCTCGGTCGCCTCCAGCATGCCTTTGCGCGGCAGTACCATCGTTTCGCCGGCGCGCTGGTCGAAGTGGATCACCATCAGCTCGTCCTTCATGTCGCGCAGCAGCGTCACCAGGTGGCGCAGGCTCTTTACCGGCACCTTGTTGATCGAATAGATCACCGAGCCGAAGCGGTTGCCGTAGCCGGTCACCAGCTTGTGCGGGAAGAATGGCGAACTGACCACCACCAGTTCCTCGCGCTGCGCGCTGGGCTGCTCGCCGCGCAGCGTCACCAGCGGGCTGGCGTTGAACGCGAGCGCATTCATCAGCGCGGCGTTACTGGTCATCCCCGCCATGAATTCCGGGCTGGCGCGCGAGAACACGATCGGGCCGTAGATGAAATACGGCGGATAGCCGCCGTCGAGGTCGGCGATCAGCAGCTTGCGCGCGGTGCCCACCGGCAACTGGATGTTCATCGGCTTGCCGCCGCGCACGATCGTCAGCGGCAGCTTGCCGCCCTGCGCCAGCTGCTGCACGCGGTACTGGAAGCGCACCCGCAGGTTCGAGCCCAGCTTGACCATGCCCTGGTTGTCGATCGGATGCTCGCCGATGCGGGTGATCACGTCCCATTCCTTCAGCGGATAGCCGGGCTCGCTCACGTAGGGGCGCTGCACCACCACCCCTTCGACCGACTTGTCGAGCTGCAGGAACTGGCGCAGCGCCGCGTTCTCCAGCGTCTGCACGTCGTCGAACATGCCGACCTTGCCGTCGTACTTGCCGTCGCCGACGTCCTTCAGGAACACTTCCACTTCCTCGTTCGGGATGATGTAACCGATGTTCTGCGCATTGGTCGCTTTCGAAAACGCCAGCCCCACCATCTTGTCGCCGGCGATCACCGGGCCGCCGCTGTTGCCCGAATTGATGGCCGCGTCGATCTGGATGCGCAAGCCGGCGCTGCCGAAGCCGTAGGGCACGAACTCGATGCGCGACACGATGCCCTTGGTGATCGACAGCGAATTGCCGCCGGTCGGGTAGCCGTAGGCCAGCACCGCCTCGCGCACGTCCGGCAGCAGGCTCGCGCGCGGCACCGGCGGGTGGGTGTCGAAAAACGATTCGTCGTCGAGCTTGAGGATCGCCAGGTCGATGCCGCGTCCCACCGCCACCACCGTCGCGTTCAGCTTGTCGCCGGCCTGGTTGGCCTGGATCTGCACCTGGCTGGCGTAGCCGACCACGTGCGCGTTGGTCAGGATCCGCTTGCCTTCGATCACCACGCCGGAACCGGTGGCGTCCTGCGGCGGCGCCTTGCCCCATGGCTTCGACGGGTCCGGTCCGCGCAAGGTGGAAAACACCTTGACGACGGCGTTCTCGATATTCGGCGCGCTGGCCGGCGCCGCCGCGGCGGGCACGCTGGCGCCTCCGCTGGGCACGGCCTGGGCATGGGCGCCGAGGCTGGCGGCTGCAAGGATGACGGCGGCGACGATACGGGACATAGGCAAAACTCTCTTCATGGTGGGGGTGCGGTGCAGCTACGCAAGTTACGAAATATATACGGCGGGCGTCAACTCTTTTTCGCTTCCGCGCGGATCGACGCGTCGAGGCGGCGCGCCGCCTGCTGCGGCGTCGCCTTGCCGGTCAGCACGTCCTGGATCAGCGGATGCAGCATGTCGATGGTGGCTGCCGGCAGCATCGAATAGTAGGGGCTGCCCGTGATCGGCGCCCGCTGCACCGCCTCGATGTAGGCCGCCATGCGCGGATCGGTCGCCAGCGCGCCGCTGCTGGCGAGGAAGGGCGAAATATTGTGCCGCTTGCGCTGCTGGATCGGGAAGCCGGCGCCGGTGATGAATTCGAGGAAGCGCAACGCGGCGTCTTTCTTCGCCGTCTCGCACACCGCGAACCCGGTTTCGCTGCCGATCACCGGCACCGCCGCCGACCCGCTGTCGTTCCACGGCGGCAGCATCACGGCGGTCTCGAATCCCTTGCTGCGCATCAGCGGACCGGCCGCCCAGGTGCCCTGGAACACCATCGCGATCTTGCCTGCCGAGAACATATCGATGCCGTCGTTGGGCGCCGCATGCATGTAGTCCGGCTGCGTGTAGCCGCGCTGCGCCACCAGTGCGATCTTGGCGAAGATGTCGGCGCCGGCGCGCGTGTCCAGCTTCAGCGTGCCGTCGGCGATGCGCGCCTTCCAGTCCGGCGTGTGGGCGACGATGTTGTTGGCAAAGCCGAAGCTGAACGGGCCGTTGCCGAGCAGGTTAGGGAAGCCGCCGTTCCAGAAGATCGGCGTGAAGCCGGCCCGCTTGAGGCGCTCGCACACCTCGAGGAACTGGCTGAAATTGGTCGGCAGGCGCGTGATGCCGGCCTGCTCGAACATGCTCTTGTTGTAGTAGATCAGTGTCGCGGCAACGCCGCCGGCGATGCCGAAGCGCTTGCCGTTCTGCGTGATCCAGTCCGATTTCAGGCTCGGCAGCACGTTCGCCCAGGCCGCGGTGTGGCCGACGTCGGCCAGGAAACCCTGCTCGGCCAGGCCGGCGGCGTAGGCGTTCGGGTTGACCGACATCAGGTCCGGCAGGCTGCGCGCGGCAATTCTTGGCGCGATGTTCTTTTCCACCGAATTGCCGACCATAAATTGCAAATCGACCTTCACGTCCGGATTCTGGCGCGTGAATTCGGCCGCGACCTTCCGCATTTCCTCGGGCCAGTCCGGCGCCCAGATCAGCGCGGTGATGGTGGTCTGCGCGACGGCGGGCGCGGCCGCCTTGGTGCCGCCTTCGCGCCCGCAGGCCGCCAGTGCCAGCGCGCACGCCAGCACCAGCAAACCGCCCAATCTCGCCTTGCCCACCGACGCTTACGGCTTGACGAACTTGAGCGTCATGCGGTCGCTCTCGCCGATCGCCATGTAGCCGGCGCGGTTGTCGTCCTTCATCGCCAGCACCGGCGGCAGCGTCCACACGCCTTTCGGGTGGTTGGCGGTGTCTTTCGGATTGGCGTTCACTTCCGATTTGCCGGCCAGCTTGAAGCCGGCTTTCTCGACCTGCGCGATGACCCATGCCTCGTGCACGTAGCCGCTCGACGCCTTGGCGTCCTGCGCCATCGAGGCCGGCAGCCGGTGGTCGACCAGGCCGAACACGCCGCCCGGTTTCAGCGACTTATGGACGTTCTTGAGCAGCACCTGCATCTGCTCGTCGCCCAGCGAGATCCAGTTGTGCAGGTTACGGAACGTCAGCACCATGTCGACGCTGTTGGCCGGCGCAATCGCGTACGCGGTCGGCGGCTCGAACAGGCCGATGCGCACCTTGTCGTACACGGCGGCGTTGCTGTTGAGCTTGTTCATGAACGCTTTGCCGTAGCGTTTTTCCGGCGCTTCGCCGGCGCCGATCAGCACGCCCTTGTCGCGTAAATACGGCGCCAGGATCTCGGTGTACCAGCCACCCTGCGGCGACAATTCGACCACCGTCATGGTCGGCGCGATGCCGAAGAAGCGCAGCGTCTCGTACGGATGGCGCGCCGCATCGCGGGCGACGTTGGCCGACGCCCGGTGGCTGCCGGCAATCGCTGCCTTCAGGGCGTCGTCCGCTTGCGCGGCGCCGCACACGCTCATGGCCAGCATCGCTGCCAGGATCATTCGTTTCATGGTGGTGTCTCCGGTGATGTTTGTTCGGGATAGGCGAGAAGCTGAACAGCGGCCGCAGCCGGGATCATCTGTCAAGCCGCTGGCGCGGTCAAGCGCTGCGTTACCGTGCGCCGGTTTTATTCGCCGCCACCCCTGTCCGGCCGTCCGCCGCGGACGCCTGCGGACAGCGCCGGACAGCCGCCGCCACGCTCGCCGCTTATCAAAATCAAGCACTTAGTCACTGGCACAAAGATTGCCTATTCAAAGTCTTTCGCAACTGTTAAGGTTGCCCCAGATTTTTTTAACATAGTGCATCAAGATCGACCCGATTCAGGTTGTGCCGCGACAGCGTTGCCCACCATCCATAGGTGACGCTGCCTTCGAGTGCTTAGTCAGTGCTTCTTCAGGAGATACCATGGAACGTCGTGCCTTTCTCAATATCAGCGGGCTTGCCTTGGGCACGATGCTGGTGCCGGTGGTCGGACGCGCGGTCGCGGCCGAAGAGCTGCTCACCCCTCTCGCCGCGAAATTCAAGAAGACGCTGGCCGACGTCGGCCTCAATGCCGCCACCCAGGCCGGCGCCAGCTACTGCGACGTGCGCATCGGCCGCTACCTGAACCAGTTCATCACCACCCGCGACCTCAACGTCGAAAGCGTCACCAATACCGAATCGGCCGGCGTCGGCGTGCGCGTCGTCTGCAACGGCGCCTACGGCTTTGCCGCCACCTCCGACATGTCGCCCGACGGCGTCGCCGGCGCCGCCCGCCAGGCCGTCGCCATCGCCAAGGCCAACGCCCGCCTGCAGTCCGAACCGGTGCGCCTGGCGCCCGTCAAGGGCGTCGGCGAAGTGACGTGGGCCACGCCGATCAAGAAGGACTGGCGCGCGGTGCCGATCAAGGAGAAGGCCGAACTGCTGATCGCCGCCAACAAGGCCGGCATGGACGGCGGCGCCAGCTTCATGCAGTCGCTGATGTTTCAGGTGAACCAGCAGAAGTACTTCGCCTCCACCGACGGCTCCTACATCGACCAGGACGTGCACCGCATGTGGATGCCGGTGTTCGCCACCGCCGTCGACAAGGCCACCAACAAGTTCCGTTCGCGCCAGGGCCTGTCCTCGCCGGTCGGCATGGGCTACGAATACCTCGACGCCCGCCCCGAGCACAAGGTCAAGGCCGCCGGCGGCGTCTGCACCCTGTACACCGATTCGTACGACCTGATTGAAGATGCGCGCGCCTGCGGGCGCCAGGCGAAGGAAAAGCTCACCGCCAAGTCGGTCGCGCCGGGTAAATACGACCTCGTGCTCTCGCCCGAGCACATGTGGCTCACCATCCACGAGTCGGTCGGCCACCCGACCGAACTCGATCGCGTGCTCGGCTACGAGGCCAACTACGCCGGCACCAGCTTCGCCACGCTCGACAAGTGGCAGTCGAAGAAATTCAAGTACGGCCACGAACGCGTCAACATCATCGCCGACAAGACCATCCCCGGTTCGCTCGGCGCCGTCGGCTACGACGACGAAGGCGTCAAGTGCAAGAAGTGGGACATCATCAAGGACGGCATGCTGGTGAACTACCAGGCCACCCGCGACCAGGCCCACATCATCGGCGAGAAGGAATCGCACGGCTGCTCGTATGCCGATTCGTGGAGCAGCGTGCAGTTCCAGCGCATGCCGAACATCTCGCTCGCTGCGGGAACGAAGAAGCTCACGCCGGATCAAATGATCAAGGACGTCAAGAAGGGCATCTACATCGTCGGCGCCGGCTCCTTCTCGATCGACCAGCAGCGCTACAACTTCCAGTTCGGCGGCCAGCTGTTCTACGAAATCGTCAACGGCAAGATCGGCGCCCCGCTCGAAGACGTGGCCTACCAGTCCAACACCCAGGAGTTCTGGAATGCCTGCAGCGCCATTTGCGACGAGAGCGACTGGCGCATGGGCGGCTCCTTCTTCGACGGCAAAGGGCAGCCGTCGCAGTCGAGCACCGTGTCGCACGGCTCCTCCACCACGCGCTTCAACGGCATCAACGTCATCAACACTGCCCGCAAGATCGGCTGATCATGAAGATACTGAGCCAGGAAGAGACCCGCCGCATCACCGACCGCGTGATGGCCTTCACCAAGGCCGACGAATGCACCGTCACGCTGACCGGCAGCCGCACCGGCAACATCCGCTTTGCGCGCAATAACGTGTCGACCGCGGGCCTGGTCGACAACGCGCAGCTGTCGGTGTCGGTCGCCTACGGCAAGCGCCAGGGCACCGCGATCATCAACGAGTTCGACGACAAGTCGCTCGAAAAAGTGGTGCGCCGCGCCGAGGACCTCGCGCGCCTGGCGCCGGAGAACCCGGAATTCATGCCGGCCGTGGCCAAGCAGGCCTACAAGCCGAGCGCCACGTTCAGCGCGCGCACCGCGGCGATCGATCCCGACATCCGCGCCCAGGCAGCGGCCTACAGCATCGAGGCGAGCCGCAAGAACAAGCTGGTATGCGCCGGCTTCTTCACCGACCGCACCTCGTTCGAGACCATCGCCAACTCCAACGGCGTGTTCGGCCACCAGCAGGCCACCTCGCTCGACTTCACCTGCACCGTGCGCACCGAAGACGGCCGCGGTTCGGGCTGGGTCAAGCGTTCGGCCGGCGACCTCGCGCTGTTCGATCCGCGCGAAGCGTCCGACGTCGCCATCGAAAAGGCGCTGCGCTCGGTCGAGGCCAAGGCGCTCGAGCCTGGCCGCTACACCGTCATCCTGGAGCCCGCCGCCACCTCCGACCTGATCGGCTACATGCTGTCCGGCTTCGACGCCCGCCAGGCCGACGAGGGCCGCAGCTTCCTGTCCAAGAAAGGCGGCGGCAACCGGCTCGGCGAAAAGCTGTTCGACAGCCAGGTCAACATCTGGGCCGACCCGTGGGACAAGGACGTCGCCGTGCTGCCGTGGGACACCGCCACCATGCTGCCGCGCGAGCGCATGAACATGATCAAGGACGGCCGCGTCGCCGCGCTGGATTACTCGCTGTACTGGGCGAAGAAGCAGGGCGTGCGCCCGGTCGGCGCCCCCGGCAACATGATCATGGCCGGCACCGGCAAGTCCACCGCGGAGCTGATCGCCAACACCAGGAAGGGCGTGCTGGTCACGCGCACCTGGTACATCCGCCTGGTCGATCCGCAGTCGGTGCTGCTCACCGGCCTCACCCGCGACGGCACCTTCTACATCGAGAACGGCAAGATCAAGCACCCGATCAAGAACTTCCGCTTCAACGAGAGCCCGGTCACGATGCTCAACAACATCGACGAGATCGGCAAGCCGCAGATCATCGCTGGCGACGAAGTGCAGTACTCGATGCTGATCCCGCCGATGAAGGTGCGCGACTTTAACTTTACGTCCCTGTCGGACGCGGTGTAACAGGAGAACTTGTGGAACGACGTACCTTTCTTAAAATCGGCGGCGGCGCCGCCGGCGCCATCCTGGTGCCGGTATTCGGCAACGCCATCGCCGCCGAAGAGCTGCTCAACCCGATGGCCGTCTCCTTCAAGAAGACCCTCGCCGACGCCGGCCTGAACGCCGCCACCAAGGCCGGCGCCAGCTACTGCGACGTGCGCATCGGCCGCTACCTGAACCAGTCGATCACCACCCGCGACCTGCGCGTCGAGAACATCATCAACACCGAGTCGACCGGCGTCGGCGTGCGCGTGGTGGCGGGCGGCGCCTACGGCTTCGCCTCCACCAACGACATGTCGGCGGACGGCGTCGCCGGCGCCGCGCGCCAGGCGGTTGCCATCGCGCGCGCCAACGCAAAGCTGCAGATCGAACCGCTGCGCATGGCGCCGGTCAAGGGTGTCGGAGAAGTCAGCTGGGCCACGCCATACACCAGGGACTGGCGCGCCGTGCCGGTCAAGGACAAGGCCGAGATGCTGATCGCCGCCAACAAGGCGGGCCTCGAAGCCGGCGCCACCTTCATGACGGCCAACCTGTTCCAGGTCAACCAGCAGAAGTACTTCGCCTCCACCGACGGCTCCTACATCGACCAGGACATCCACCGCCTGTGGGCGCCGATGACGGCCACCGCGGTCGACAAGGCCGCCAACCGCTTCCGCACCCGCGACAGCCTGGCCGCGCCGGCCGGCATGGGCTTCGAGTATTTCGATGCGCGTCCCGCCGACAAGGTGCAGGCCGCCGGCGGCGTCGCCACGCTGTACACCCGCTCCGTCGACCTGGTTGAAGACGCGCGCGCGGCCGGCCGCCAGGCGCGCGAAAAGCTGTCCGCCAAGTCGGTCGAGCCGGGCAAGTACGACCTCGTGCTGAGCCCCGAGCACCTGTTCCTGACCATCCACGAATCGGTCGGCCACCCGACGGAACTGGACCGCGTGATGGGCTACGAAGCCAACTACGCCGGCACCAGCTTCGCCACGCTCGACAAGTGGGCCACCAAGAAATTCAAGTTCGGCGCCGACCGCGTCAACTTCATCGCCGACAAGACCACGCCAGGCTCGCTCGGCGCCGTAGGCTACGACGACGAGGGCGTGCGTTCGAAGCAGTGGGACATCATCCGCGACGGCGTGCTGGTGAACTACCAGGCCACGCGCGACCAGGCCCACCTGATCAACGAAAAGGAATCGCACGGCTGCTCGTACGCCGACAGCTGGAACAGCGTGCAGTTCCAGCGCATGCCCAACGTGTCGCTCGCCGCCGGCAAGGAGCAGCTCACTCCCGACGAGATGGTCAAGGACGTCAAGAAGGGCATCTACATCCTCGGCCGCGGTTCGTACTCGATCGACCAGCAGCGCTACAACTTCCAGTTCGGCGGCCAGCTGTACTTCGAGATCAAGAACGGAAAAATAGTCGGGCCGCTCGAGGACGTCGCCTACCAGTCGAACACCCAGGAGTTCTGGAACTCGTGTTCGGCCATCTGCGACCAGCGCGACTGGCGCATGGGCGGATCGTTCTTCGACGGCAAAGGGCAGCCTAGCCAGGTTAGCGCCGTGTCGCACGGCTCCGCCACCACCCGCTTCAACGGCATCAACGTTATCAACACCGCTCGCAAGATCGGCTAAGGAGACTTCAGGATGAAACAGCTGAACCAGGAAGAAGCAAAGCGCATCTGCGACCGCGTGCTCGGGTTTTCCAAGGCCGACGAATGCCGCGTCGTCATCGACGGCAGCCGCAAGGGCAATATCCGCTATGCGCAGAACAGCGTCACCACCGCCGGCCTGAACGAAAACACCACGCTGACCGTCAGCGTCGCCTTCGGCAAGCGCCAGGGCACCGCTACCATCAACGAATTCGACGACAAGTCGCTGGAACGGGCCGTGCGCCGCGCCGAGGACGTCGCCCGCCTGGCGCCGGAAAATCCCGAGTTCATGCCCGCCATCGGCAAGCAGCTGTTCAAGCCGTCCAACACCTTCAGCGGCGCCACCGCCGCCATCGATCCCGACTACCGCGCCGAAGTGGCGTCGCACAGCATCGTCGCCGGCCGCAAGAACAAGCTGCACACGGCCGGTTATTTTGTCGACACCACGGGCTTCCAGACCATCGCCAATTCGAATGGACTGTTCGGCCACCAGGAATTCACCAGCCTCGATTTCACCTGCACCGCGCGTACCGAAGACGGCCGCGGCTCCGGCTGGGTCACGCGCTCGGCCTCCGACGCGCGCAAGTTCGACCCGCGCGAAGCGTCCGCGGTCGCCATCGAAAAGGCATTGCGCTCGGTCGACGCCAAGGCGCTCGAGCCGGGCCGCTACACCGTCATCCTCGAGCCGGCGGCGACGTCGGAACTGATCGGCCGCATGTTCGGCGCCTTCGATGCGCGCCAGGCCGACGAAGGCCGCAGCTTCCTGTCCAAGAAGGGCGGCGGCAACCGCCTCGGCGAAAAGCTGTTCGACGAGCAGATCAACATCTGGGCAGACCCCTGGCACCCTGACGTGCCGGTGCGGCCGTGGGACACCGCCTCGATGATGCCGCGCGAGCGTACCGACGTCGTCAAGAACGGCCGCATCGTCTCGCTCGACTACTCGCGCTTCTGGGCGCAGAAGCAGAACGCCAAAGCCACCGCGCGCCACGGCAACATGATCATGTCGGGCGGGACCAAGTCGCTGGAAGAACTGATCGCGTCGACCAAGAAGGGCGTCGTCGTCACGCGCACCTGGTACATCCGCCAGGTCGACCCGCAGTCGCTGCTGCTGACGGGCCTCACGCGCGACGGCACCTTCTACGTCGAGAACGGCAAGATCAAGCATCCGATCAAGAACTTCCGCTTCAACGAGAGTCCCGTCTCGATGCTCAACAACGTCGACGAACTGGGCAAGCCGCAGATCATCGGCGGCGACGAGGTCAATTACGAGATGCTGATCCCGCCGATGAAGATCCGCGACTTCAACTTCACGTCGCTGTCCGACGCGGTGTAGCGGGGCAGGCATGCGGCCGTTCGATTTCTATTTCACGCGCCTGATGTACGACTCGGGCGACTGGGACGTCGACATCCGCATGCCCAGCAACGTGCTCAATTCGCTGGTCGAATACACCACGCTGCGGGTTGATCCGGCCGAGCGCGTGGTCAACCTGTCGGACCCGAGGATGCTGGAGGCGCCGTTCTGCTACCTGGCCGGCCACAAGCTGGTGCAGTTCACGCCCGCCGAGCGCAAGAACTTCGAGCGCTACGTGCGCGGCGGCGGCTTTGTTTTTGTGGATGACTGCAACCACGACATCGACGGCCTGTTCGCCAAGTCCTTCGAGGCCGAGCTGGCGAAGATGTTCGGGCCGAAGGCGCTGAAAAAAATCCCCAACACGCACCCGCTGTATTCGAGCTTTTTCAAGTTCGACGGCCCGCCCAACACCGGCAATGAATTGAACGGCTGGGGCGACGACCTGGTGCACGACTACCTGAAGGCGATCGAGATCAACGGCCGCATCCGGGTGCTGTACTCGAACAAGGACTACGGCTGCGAGTGGGACTACGACTTCCGCAACAAGCGCTGGCTGGTCATCGACAATACCCGCTTCGCGGTCAACATCATTCAATATGCTTTGGGAGCCTGACGTGTCGGAACGTGATGCAATAGCCTGGAACGAAAACGAAATCGAGACGCTGACCGCCAAGGTCGGCGCGCTCAAGGCCAGCATGGCGCGCGTGATCGTCGGCCAGGAGCAGGTGATCGAGTCGCTCATCATCTGCCTGCTGGCGGGCGGCCACGCATTGGTGGAAGGCGTGCCGGGACTGGGCAAGACGCTGCTGGTCAAATCGCTGGCGCAGGCCACCGACATGCAGTTCCGCCGCGTGCAGTTCACCCCCGACCTGATGCCATCCGATATCGTCGGCACCGAGATACTCGAAGAAGACACGGTCACGCGCCAGCGCGTATTCCGCTTCCAGCAAGGGCCGGTATTCACCCAGGTGCTGCTGGCCGACGAAATCAACCGCGCCCCGCCGAAGACGCAGTCGGCGCTGCTGGAGGCGATGCAGGAACGCGCCGTCACCTTCGCCGGCACCACCCACAAGCTGCCGCAGCCGTTCTTCGTGCTGGCGACGCAGAACCCGATCGAGCAGGCCGGCACCTATCCGCTGCCGGAAGCGCAGCTCGACCGCTTTTTGCTGCGCATCGACGTCGGCTATCCGAGCGAAGACGAAGAGATGGCAATGGTGGCGCGCACCACGCACGCGGTGCTGGAGGACGCGGTGCCGGCGATGGACGTGGCCAGCCTGCTGCGCCTGCAGCTGCTGGTGCGCGACATCGAAATCGGCGAGCACCTGCTGCGCTACGCCACGCGCCTGGTGCGCGCCACCCGTCCGCAGGACAGCAAGGTCGCCAGCGTGTTGAAACACGTCGGCTGGGGCGCCGGACCGCGCGCCGGGCAGGCGTTGGTGCTTGCCTCGAAAGCGCGCGCGCTGATGCACGGCCGCCTGGCGGTGACGCGCGACGACATCGGCGCCATGCTGCTGCCGGTGCTGGCGCACCGCGTGCTGCGCAACTTCGAAGCGGAAGCGGACGGCGTGGCGATTGCCGACATCCTGCGCGCGCTGGGCGACGAGATCCGCGTCGGCTGACATGCTGGCGACACCGGCGCAACTGGCGCACACCACCGACCTGAACCTGGTCATCCGCTACGTGCTGGCCGGCCTCGGGCACGGCATCCACGCCGGCCGCGAGCGCGGCGCCGGCGTCGAGTTCTCCGAGTACCGCGCTTACGCGCCCGGCGACGAGTGGCGCCGCGTCGACTGGAAGCTGCTGGCGCGCGCCGACCGCTACTTCGTGCGCGAGGCCGAGCGCGACAGCCACGTCGCGGTCTGGCTGTGGCTCGATGCCAGCGCGTCGATGGCGGAACCAAGTCGCAGCGTGGCGGGCCTCGACAAGCTGCAGTACGCGCGCGCGGTGCTCGCCTGTATCGCCGCCATCGCCCAGCGCCAGGGCGACGCCTTCGGCCTGATCGTCTGCGGCGGTGGCCGCGTGAAGTTCACGCCTGCCGCGCGCGGGCCGCGCCAGATGCAGCGCATCCTGGCGCAGCTGTCGCGCACCGAAGCGCAGGGCAGCCTGCCCCCGGCCGAGACGCTGCGCGCCAGCCTGCATTTCGCACGCTCCCCCAGTCTTGTGTTCGCCGTCAGCGACTATCTGGACTGGCCGTCGGCGCAATCGGAAGCCCTGCTGCGGCTGCGCCACATGCGCCATGACGTGCGCGCGCTGTGCCTGCAGACCGATGCCGAATGCGACGCCGGCTTTGCCGACGGCAGCGCCTGGCGCGACCCTGAAGCGGGCAAGGGCCTGTTCCGCTTCGAGTCGCAGGCCTACCTGAAAAACCGCGCCGATCATTTCGCCGGCATGGCGGCCGACTGCCGCCGCAGCGACATCCGTACGCTGGACGCGCGCATCGAACAGTCGCTGCAGACGGTGCTGCGCGCGTGGCTGCGCCAGGCGGGCCGCGCATGAACAGCCTGTGGTGGCTGGCGCTGGCGGTACTGCTGCTGCCGGTCTGGTGGCACCGGCAGAAGCGCGAGCGCACGAATGCGCAACCGCTGGCGACGGCGCGCTTCCTGCCGCGCGCCGATCCGCAGCAGCAGCGCGTGTGGCGCTGGACCGACCGCGTGCTGCTGCTGATGCGCTGCCTGCTGCTGACAGCCCTGATTGCGCTGCTGGCCGACCTCACGCTGCCGTGGCGCGGCGACACCGTGCTGGTGACGCCGGGCACCGACGCCGAGTGGCTGGAGCGTCACGTCGCCGAAACGGGATTCTCGGGCGCGGCGCGGCTGACGACCGCCGATCCGCTTGGCTGGCTGGCCGTGCACGAGCGCGAATGGAAGGCCGGTGCGCGGCTGCTGGTAGCGGGCAACGTGTCGATGCCTGCGGTGCGGCCCCAGTTTTGCCACAAGGTCGAGCTGCGCACGCTTGCTTCGCCATTGCCGAAATCAGAGCACCGCGTCGCCATCGTCAGCAAGCGCACGGCACAGTGGCGCGCGCTGTTCGCCGCGCTCGACGGCTACGTGGTCACCGACACCCCGGACGCCAAATCGGAATTGATCATCTGGGACGTGCCCGACGCGCCGCCGGCCGGCATGCGCGCGCCGTTGTGGTGGGTTGGCGACGCCACCGCGTTCCCTGAGTTACGCGGCGCGGCGTCGGCCGAAGGCATGCGGTACGCCGACAGCGCGCGCGGACGGCTGTGGTCCGCCGCGCCTGCCGCCGATGCCGGCGCCGCGCGCAGTATGTTCGAAACCTGGCAGCGCCTGCATTACGCGCCGGTGCCTTACCTCGCGCCGTCGCAGCTGCTGGCGGCGTCGCCGGGACAGGCGGCGCCCGTCGCCGGCGCCCTGCGCGACATCCTGATGATGGTGCTGGCGGCGCTGTTCGCCCTCGAACGGATATTGGCCCATGCAAGCCGGCGCTGACATCGCATCCGCCGTGTGGCGCGCAGCATGGCGCCGGCGCCTTCCCTTGTGGCTGGGCGCCGTGCTGCCGTGGTGCGTACTGCGTTCGCCGATCGGCGTCGCCGCCGCGCTGGCGCTGGTGGCGCTCGACGGCTGGCGCCTGCACCGCCGCGTGATGGCGAACTGGCCGCGCTGGCTGGACGGTGCGATCCCCGAACTCGAGGACAGCAGCGCACTGCTGGCACACGCACCAACCCGAATCGCTCAATTGCAGCGCCAGCGCCTGCTCGCGCGGGCCGCGTCCGTGCTCGACCTGCCGGCGGTCGCGCGCTCGCGCATTCGTGGCGACTATCACTTGATCGCCGTCAGCGCGCTGCTGGCGTTCGGCGTGTGGGGCTGGGGAGCGCGTGCAGGCATGCCGGCCGCCGCGCCGGCATCCAGGCCGGTTGCCGCCGCGGCGCCCGGCGCCATCGCCGTGCGCGTGTCGCCGCCAAAATACACGGCAGTGGCGCCGTTCGATTCGGCGCCGCGCGATCTCCAGGTTCCCGAAAACAGCCTGGTGCGATGGTGCGGCCAAGACGCCGTCATCGAACTGAGCGACGGCCAGCAGCTGAAAACCGGCGGAGATTGCGCGCGGTGGACCGCCAGGGAATCGGTCTTCTGGCGCCTGCGCGGCGTGCGCTACAACCTGCGCGTGACGCCCGACCAGCCGCCGCAGATCACGGTCACGGCGCCGACCGACATGGTGCAGATACTCAAGGCCGACGCCAAGAGTGCGAACATCGCGGTGTCGGTGCGCGACGACTACCGGGTCGGCCGCGCCACCCTGCACCTGACCCTGGCGCGCGGCAGCGGCGAGAACATCCGCTTCAGCGACCGCGAGGTGCCGCTGCCGGCATCGACCGATCCACGCGCGCGCAACTGGTCGCGCCAGTGGACGCTGGCGGAACTGGGCATGGAGCCCGGCGACGAGCTGTATTTCTTCGTGCGCGCCGCCGACAATGCCGAGCCGGTGCATAGCGTGCAGTCGCCGACCTACACGCTGCGCCTGCCGGGGCCTGTCGGCACCGAGGACGAATCCTCGGCGGTGCCGATACTGGTCAAGCCGGAGAACCTGCGCAGCCAGCGCCAGATCATCATCGACACCGAACAGCTGATCGCGGACATGAAAGCACAGCCAAGACTGGCCGCGGCCACGGTGCGCGGCCGCAGCGAGTCGATCGCCGCCGACCAGGCGCAGTTGCGGCGCCGCTACGGCCAGTTCCTCGGCGAGGAATCGAGCCTGTTCGGCGGCGACGACCACGACAAGGAAGAAGGCAAGCACGACGTCGCGGCCGAATTCGGCCATGCCCACGACCAGGCCGAGAACGCGACGCTGTTCGACGAGGGCACCAAGAAAGTGCTGCGGCGCGCGCTGTCGGCGATGTGGGACGCCGAGAAGGCGCTGCGCGCGATCACGCCGCAGCCTGCGCTGGCGCCCGAGCACAAGGCGCTCGAGGCGATCAAGCAGCTGCAGCAGGCCGACCGCATTTACCTGCACAAGACCGCGTTCGCGCCGCCGCCGATCAAGGAGGAGCTGCGCATGAGCGGCGACGTGGTCGGCGCAACAAGCTACCGCCGCGCGCAGGATGCGCCGAACGATCCGGTGCCGCCGGAAGTGCGCGACCTGCTGCGCGCGCTCGGCGGCGACGGCGCCTTGCCGGCGCTGTGGGGCCGCACCGCGCACGACTGGATACGCGCGCGCATCGCCGGCGACGAGCAGCGCCTGGAGGCGCAGCGCGCGGTGCAGGACGTGGCCGACGGCTGCGCGCCGTGCCGCCCTGTGCTGCGCGCCTGGATCCGCGGCGCGATTGCCGATGCACCGGTCCTGCTGCAGGCCACCCCCGCAGCCAACACACCATTCACGCAGGCGTGGCAAAAGGCGGCGCCATGACGATGATCGCAATCGCACTCATTGGCCTGGCCAGCTCCTGCGTCTACCTGTGGCGGCGCCGCTGGCTCGACGCACTGCTGGTGCTGGTCGCGGCGGCCGCGCTGGCAGGCATCGCTGGCAATTTCTCGCTGCCGGTGACAAACGCGATGGCCAGGCTGAGCGGCGACGGAATGACCGAAGCGCAATGGCGCGACCTGCCGGCGCGGCCGCTGGCATGGACCGCGCCGGCCAGCCCGGTACTGCGGCTCGATTTTCCGCGCCGCCTGCCGCTTGGCCGCATGTTCACGCTGACGATCCATCGCGACAAGCCCGGCGCCGCCCGCTTGCAGCTGCTGGCGGAGAACCGGCAGGTCATCGCCGAAGCGAGCGGTTCGGCGGCCTCGCTCAGCGTGCAGTGGCTGCCGCCGGCGGCCGAGCTGCTGGTACTGCGCGCGCGCCTGCTCGACGCCGCCGGCAAGACGCTGGCCGAAGGCCCGGTGCCGGTCAACGTGGTGGACGCGGCGCCGCTGCGGGTGCAGGGCCGCTTCGGCGCGCCGTCGTTCGACCTGCGCGTGCTGAACGAACTGCTGGCCAACAGCGGTGCGCTGCTCGACTGGCAGGTCACGCTCGGCAAAACGGTCACCCGCAACGAAACTGCGCGCGAGCCGATGACGGCGCCGAACCTGCTGCTGGTCGACGCCGCCTGGTTCGAACGCGCATCCGACAGCGCGCGAGCGGCCCTGCTGGCGCAAGGCGCGCCGCTGGTTATCCTGGGCGCGAATGCCGCCGACCCTCGCATCTGGCAGCGGGCGTTACAGCTCGACCTCAAGCCTCAGGGGGAGCGCACCGCCGGCCCACTGGCGCTGCCGGTGGCGCCGTTCAATCCGGCAGCGGGAATCTGGAAAGCGGGCGACGGCACGTTCTGGACCCGCGGCCGCATCGTCTGGGTCGGCGTCGGCGACTGGCACCGCCTGGCGATCAGTCAGCCGCGCCAGCTCGCCACGTGGTGGCAAAGCGTGCTCGACGCCGCCGGCGTGAAGGTGGAGCAGGACGTCGCTTGGGAAGCGCCGCGCGAGATGGCGTTCGCCGGCCAGCGGCTGGAACTTTGCGCGCAGGGAGTGAAGGGCGACGCCGTGTTCCCGATGCTGCAGCAGAAGCTGAGCTGGCAGCGCCGGCCGGACAAGGCCGATGCGGCCTGCGTCGCGCTGTGGCCGCGCCAGGCGGGCTGGCTGAAGATGGAAGGGAAGGGCGGCGAGACCTATGTCTTCGATGCCGCGGACTGGCCGCAGTGGCAGGCGGCGCAGCGGCGCGATGCAACCGCCCGCTACCTCGCGCGCACGCCGGTTGCGGCGGCGAGCGTAGCGACGCCGCTGCCGGCGTGGCCGTTCGCGTTGCTGTTCACGCTGGCCATGCTTGCGCTGTGGTGGCGCGAGCGTGGCCGGCAGGGTGCTTAGAACGCGTAGTCGACGCGCACGTAGCCGGAGCGGCCGTTGATGCCGACCGGGCAGGTCTCCCAGCAGTGCGTGAAGCCCAGTTGCGGGAACGGCGCCGCCTTGGTCTTGTCCCACTCGGTCGGGTAGGTGTCGAAGACGTTGTTCATGCCGGCCGACAGGCTGAAGCGCTTGCTGAACGAATAGCGCATCGTCAGGTCGACCAGCCACTTCGCGTCCCAGGTCTGGATGAACGGCGCGGTAAAGCCCTGGCCCTGCACTTCGCCGTAGTAGTTGGCGCGGGCATTGACGTTCCATGCGCCGGCCGTGTAGTCGGCGGCGACGACATGATGCTGGCGCGGCTGGCCGCGCTCGATCAGCGTCACCTGCGAATCGTCGAACAGCTGGGCGCCGGTGAGCACCGGCGACTGCGAGCGGCGTGCCTTTACCTGGGTCTTGTTGAAGCCGAGCTGGCCGGACATCACCAGTGTCGCGCTATCGAACTTGCTGGTGTGTTCCGCCACCAGGTCGAAGCCGTCGGTGCTGGTGTCGATCGCGTTGGTGAAGAACTGCGCCTGGCCCACTTTCAGCGGATCGAGGATCGCCTTGATCGGGCACGCCGCCGCGGTCAGGCAGGCGCCCGATTCCGGTGCGATGTTACTCGAGAAGACGATGCGGTCGTCGATGTTGGTGCGGTACAGGTCAGCGGTGACCGAGAAGCCCGTCATCGGCCGCACGATCATGCCGATGCTGCCGCTTTGCGACGTTTCCTGCTTCAGCGGCGAGATGCCGAATGCGCGCGTGACAGCGCTGCCTTCGCGCGCGGTGAGGGTCTCGGTCAGCACGCCGGCGGTATTCAGGTTGGTCGACACCGAGCTGTAGAATTTCTGCTGCACGCCCGGTGCGCGAAAGCCCGTCGATACGCTGCCGCGCATGCCGATCGTGCGCGACGGGTCGTAGCGCAGGCTCAGTTTTCCGGTGGTGGTGTTGCCGAAGTCCGAATATTTTTCAAAGCGGATCGCGCCGGCCACCAGCAGCCGGGTGGTCAGGTTGTGTTCCGCGTCGAGGTAGGCGGCGACGTTGTGGCGGCCGTCGTCGACCGCGGTGCCTGGCGTATAGCCGGGGAAGCCCTGGGCGCCGGCGGCGGCGATGCCGCCGGTCTGGTCGAAGATCTTGATGGCCGGGTTGTTGGTGCGGCCGTACTGGTAGGAGACCGGGTCGCCCGCTTCGATGGCGTAGTTATCGCGGCGGTACTCGACGCCGCCGGCCAGGTGCAGCTTGGCGCCGCCGATCTCGAACGGGCCGCGCACATCGGCGTTGAAGGTGGTCTGGTTGAACTTGAGGCGCCCGGTATCGGCTTCCAGCGGCGAATCGGCGTAAATGCCGCCGCCTGGTTTCGGCTCGTAGTAGTAGCTGACGTTGATCGAATTACGCTCGTGGAAACCGAGTTCGCTGCGGCCGTGGTTGACGCTGATGTCGAGCTTCCAGTCGCCCGCCAGGTCGCGCTTGTAGCCGAACGCCATCGACGCGTCCTTCACGGTGGTCATGATGTTCGGCAGGAAGCCGTTCGGGTACACCGCCGGCACGGTGCGGCCGTCGCCTTTCGAGCGGAAGAAGCCGGCCGAGTCGCCGGTGCGCTTCGAGATGCCGCCGAAGGCGTAGAACTCGCTGTCCTTGTCGGCCGGGATGGCGGCGTTCCACCACAGATAAGCGTCCTTGGCGAGGCTGTCGCCGATGCGCTGGGTGACGCGCGGCGGATCGACACGCAGCGTATCGAGGCCGGCGCGGTTGGTTTCGCCGCGGCGGCGGCCTTCCGCCGTCAGGTTCAGGAAGCCGCCGTCGGCGCCGAGCCGCATGCCGGTGTTGGCGCTGCCGGAGACGAGATCGCCGTCGCCCTTGGAAGTGGTGCCGACGGTGCCGCTCAACTGGGTCTCATTGACCTGCGACTTGAGGACGATGTTGATGACGCCGGCAATCGCGTCCGACCCGTACTGGGCGGCGGCGCCGTCGCGCAGCACCTCGATGTGGTGGATGGCGGACAGCGGGATCGCATTGATGTCGGTGCCGGCGGAGCCGCGGCCGATGGTCTGCTGGACGTTGACCAGCGCCTGCTGGTGGCGGCGCTTGCCGTTGACGAGCACCAGCAGCTGGTCGGGCCCGAGGCCGCGCAGCGTCGCCGGCCGGATGATGTCGGTGCCGTCGCTGATGAAGGTGGAGGTGAAGTTGAACGACGGGTCGAGCGTCTGCAGCAGCTTGCCCAGTTCGAGCGGGCCGGCGTTCTGCAGGTCCTTGGCGTTGATCAGGCCGACCGGCACGGCGGTGTCGAGCGCGGTCTTGGCGCTCGAGCGTGAGCCGAGCACCACCACCGATTGCGGGCTGTCGTCGGCGCGCGCCTGCGCGCCGGCGCCGCTCTCCTGTGCGCCGGCATGGTTCAGCGCGGCCAGCAGCGCCGAGGCGAGCAGGGTGCGGTTCAGGTTGGCTCTTGCGGTCGGTTTCTTCATTGCGCGTCTCTTTTCTATAAGTATTTTTCAGGGGTGCGCACGCGGGCGCGTGTTGCCCGGAAGATCCTATAGGACGCCAATTAGTATGTACAACCCGGCTGTATTGACTGTTGTTTTTATAGATGCAGGAACAATATTGTCAACGCAATATGACAAAACAAGGTAGTCTTTCGGCCCCCCGGATCCAGCGCAAGGAAGCGTCAGATATTCCCAACGGGTAAGGCAAGCACGGTAATCTCGGCGCGATATCGTGATTCCCACACCCCGAGGAGACGCCATGGATCTGGTCTACAGGAACGAAAAAACGCTGTTCGGCATCATGCTGGTGTTGTCGCTGCTGTTATGGACGCTGGTGGTGGTCGGCACCTTCGGCCTGGCGCTGGTATATGCCCTGCTGTTCTTTCTCGCCTACTGCTTCGCGCAGTCGGCCCTGATTTCACATATCAAGGGGAACGGCGTGCAGATCACCGCGCAGCAGTGTCCCGACCTGCACCAACAGATCGCCGCCTGCTGCCAAAAGCTGGGGCACGGCGAGCAGCCCGACGCCTACCTGATGCAGATGGGCGGCGCCTTCAATGCGTTCGCCACGCGCTTCTTCGGCCGCGATTTTCTGGTGCTGTACTCCGACGTCGTCGATGCGCTCGAGGACAACCCGGACGCGCTCAATTTCTATATCGGCCACGAGATCGGTCACATCAAGCGCCGCCACCTGAAATGGTCGACCGTGCTGCTGCCGGCGTCCTTGCTGCCGCTGATCGGCGCGGCCTACTCGCGCGCCCGCGAGTACACCTGCGACCGGCACGGCCTGGCGGCGTGCGACCAGGCCGTCAACGCCGAATTCGGCATCGCGGCGCTGGCGGCTGGCGGCCGGCGCTGGCAGACGATGAGCAAGAGCGAATACATCGGCCAGACGCGGCACACCGACAGCTTCTGGATGTCGTTCCACGAACTGGTGGGCGACTATCCGTGGCTGGTCAAGCGCATGGGCGCGGTGCGCGCGCTGGCGCTGGGCCAGGAGGCGCGCCAGCCGCGGCGGCATCCGATGGCGGTGCTGCTGGCGCTGTTCGTGCCGCGCCTGGGCATCGGCGGCGGCGGCGGGCTGATCGTGACGATGGCAATCATCGGCATCCTGGCCGCTGTTGCGGTGCCGGCCTACCAGGACTACGTCCGCAAGGCGCAGGTCGCGGCCGCTTACCAGGGCGGGCGCCAGGCTACCGCCGCGGTGGAAAAATACTTCTATGCGACGAACAAGGTGCCCGCGACGCTGGAGGAGGCCGGCGCCGCCGCGCGGCCGGCCGGCAACGCCGCGGTGGAGGTGATCGAGTTAAATCCCGAAAATGGTGTGATCAGGGTCATCACCCGCATGCAAACCTTGCAAGGCCAGGGCGTGCTGGTGTTCGCACCAACGCTCGGCGGCGCCAGGCGGATCACCTGGAAGTGCGGCGCCGAAGACATCGACGCCAAGCTGCTGCTGCCCGACTGCCGCGGCGACGGTGCCGCAACCGCCCAGTAGCGAGCATCTGACCGCCGTCACTCGCCGCCGTCAATCGCCGATGTCAGGCCTGACATTCGGTGGCTGTCAAGCTAGTTGTCGCGTAAACAGCCTTTAAGCCGCCT
>JAZKFW010000022.1:0-94522 GCA_040386255.1 Pseudomonadota bacterium | reverse complement strand
AGACCGAGGCCGAATTCGAATACCTGCTCGACTTCCTGAAGGAAGCGCAGATCGACCGCCTCGGCTGCTTCGCCTACTCGCCGGTCGAAGGCGCCACCGCCAACCTGCTCGACAACCCGGTGCCGGAGGAAGTGCGCGAAGAGCGCCGCGCCCGCGTCATGCTGCTGCAGGAAGAGATCTCCGCAGCGCGCCTGCAGGCCAAGGTCGGCAAGACCGTGCGCGTGCTGATCGATGAAGTCAACGCCCGCGAAGCGGTCGGCCGCTCGTCCGCCGACGCGCCGGAAATCGACGGCGTCGTGCACATCAAGCGCTCCCTCATGCCGGGCAAGAAGCTGGTGGTGGGCGAATTCGCCGACGTCGTCGTCACCTCGGCCGACGCCCACGACCTGTGGGCCTCGGTGGCTTGAATGGCGAAGAAGTCCGCCCAGACCACGCTGATCCACAGCGACTACGCCGCGCCGGAGGGCTTTAGCGCCTATCCGACAGCGATCCACCACGCCTCGACGGTGCTGTTCAAGGATGTCGCGGCAATGCGCTCGGGCGAGTGGAAAGAGAAGAACGCCTATACCTACGGCCTGCACGGCACGCCGACCACCTTCACGCTGGAAGCGCGGCTGGCCGAAATCGAAGGCGGCAGCTTCTGCCTGCTGGCGCCGAGCGGCCTGGCGGCGATCGCAATGGTCGACTTCGCGCTGCTCAAGAGCGGCGACGACGTGCTCCTGCCGGACAACGTCTACAACCCGAACCGCGAGCTCGGCAACTGGCTCACGCGCGACTTCGGCATCACCGCGCGCTATTACGATCCGCTGATCGGCGCCGGCATCGCCGCCGAGATCGAACCGAACACGAAGCTGATCTGGACCGAAGCGCCCGGATCGGTGTCGATGGAAGTGCCCGACCTGCCAGCGATCTGCAAGGCGGCGCACGACAAGGGCGTGCTGGTCGCGCTCGACAACACCTGGTCGGCCGGCCTCGCGCTGCGCGGCTTCGAGCTTGGCGTCGACATCATCATGCAGGCGCTGACCAAATACCAGTCGGGCGGCTCGGACGTGCTGATGGGCGCCCTGATCACGCGCGACCGCGAACTCAATGACCGCCTGGCGATGGCCCACATGCGGCTCGGCATGGGCGTCAGTCCCGACGATGCTTACCTTGTGATGCGCGGCCTGCCGAGCATGAAGCTGCGCTTCGAGGCGCACGACGCCAGCGCGCGCGCAGTGGCGACGTGGCTGAAGGCGCGCCCGGAGATCTCCAAGGTGCTGCATCCGGCGTTTGCCGATTGCCCGGGCCACGAGATCTGGCAGCGCGACTTCAGCGGTGCCGGCGGCCTGTTCTCGGTGCTGTTCGATCCGAAGTACAGCGAAGCGCAGACCGACCGCTTCGTCGACCAGCTCGAGCTGTTTGGGTTGGGTTACAGCTGGGGCGGCGCCAACAGCCTGGTGATGCCGTACCGGATCCAGGCGATGCGGCGCGGCTGGAACGATGGCGGCGTGCTGGTGCGCTTCAACGTCGGCCTCGAAGACACCGCCGACCTGATCGCCGACATCGAACAGGCGCTCAGCTTCCTCTAGACCACTAGCTTCCAAGCCGTCGTCCTCGCGGACGCGGGGACCCCATTTCGTCGCGCGGCCACACACGCAAAATCGGATCCCCGCGTGCGCGAGGAGTCATTTCCGCCAGTGGCGGGAATGACGGTCTTGAAGTTAGGGGATCATTCCTGCCGCACCACTGCGCGTATCGCATTCGCCAGCTCCTCCGCCGAAAACTTCGCCACATACGCATCCGCCCCCACATTACGCACGTGCTCCTCGTTGGTGGTCCCCGACAGCGACGAGTGAATCACCACCGGCAGGTTAGTGAAGCGGGTGCTCTTCTTGATCGAGCGCGTCAGCGTGAACCCGTCCATCTCGGGCATCTCCAGGTCGGTCAGCACCAGCGCCACCTTGTCGTAGATGGTCTTGCCCTCGGCCTCGGCCTGCTGCGCGATCGCGTGCAGCTGGTCCCACGCTTCCTTGCCGGTCTTGGTCATGATGAAGGGCAGGCCGACCGCATCGAGTCCCTGTTCGATCAGCGCGCGCGCCACCACCGAGTCGTCCGCCGCCAGCACCACCGCGCCGGGCTTGAGCTTGATGGCCGGCCCGATCGTGCCCGGGTTGACGTCCGGCCGGTCGGTCGGGCTCAATGTGCGCAGGATGGTCTCGAGGTCCAGCACCTGCGCCAGCCGCGCGCCGCCGTCGTCGTCCAGCCGCGCGATGCTGGTCACCAGGCCGCCATGGCCGGCGCTCTGCTCGGCCGACAGCACGCAGCTCCAGTCGAGCCGCACGATTTCTTCGACCGATTCGACGGCGAAGGCCTGCGTCGTGCGCGCGAATTCCGTGACCAGCATGATATTGAGCCCGGTCTTCGGTACGCAGCCGGCAATTGCCGGCAGGTCGAGCACCTGGATGATGGCGCCGCGCAGGTTGACGACGCCCAGCACGTGGGGCATCGAACCGGCGATCGCGGTGATCTCCGGCATCGCGACGATCTCGCGGATCTTGAACACGTTGATACCGAACAGTTCGCTACGGTCGCCGTTCTGGTCGCCGCCTAGCCGAAACAGCAGCAGCTCGAACTTGTTGGTGCCGGCAAGATTGCTGCGCTCGTCGACTTCCTGCTGAACTGTTTTCATCGCGCCCGTCCTCGAGTCGTGAATGTCCTTTGGGACAGTAATTCAGCAAGGCAATGTGTGCCTTGCTGAAAATCATCACGAGGCGAGGGCGCTTACACCGGCATCGGGCGGTTGTTGTTGAGGTCGACGAAGCCGCGGATCAGCCGGTACGCTTTCCACACCCAGGCGCCGACCCAGATTAGCCAGGCGATCGGGATGCCGATGATGGTGATGAACAACGCGCCGCCGACCACCATCCACAGCACGTAAAACCAGAACGAGCGGATCATCCACGTGTGGTGGCTGTAGACGAGCGTGCCTTCGGTGTACGGGCGTTTGACGTAGTTGACGATCACCGGAATGATCGACAGCATGCCGAGCGAGAAGAAGAAGGTCAGTGCGTGGGCGATGTACATCAGCCGCGCAAATTGTTTGGCGTCTTCGATATTGCTGTCTAATACCAGTTGCTGGGACATGGTCGCTCCTTTGATGGCTATTCAACAATTGTAACAGGGCCATTAATATTGTGACACGACTAACCGTGCTGGCTATTTTGCGCTGTGCGCCTGCGCCCACGCGACGATGCTGCCGGCGTCCATGGCGCCCGCCTGGCGCGCGATCTCCTTGCCGTTGCGAAACAGCGCCATCGTCGGGATGCTGCGGATGTTGTAGCGGGCGCCGAGGTCCTGCGCCTGCTCGGTGTCGACTTTCAGCAGGCGCATCCCGGGCTCGAGTCGTTGCGCCGCCTGGTTGTACGCCGGCGCCATCATCTTGCACGGCCCGCACCATGGCGCCCAGAAGTCGACCAGCACCGGAATGTCGTTGCGCTCGATGTGCTTGCCGAAGCGCGCGCTGCCGACGTCGAGCGGCTTGGCAATGAACAGCGCCTTGGCGCATTTGCCGCACACCGGCTGGTCGGCCAGGCGCTCGGGGCTCAGGCGGTTCACCGCGTCGCAATGCGGACATACCACGTGTACAGGGTCGCTCATCGGTTCCTCCAGCATGATGGTTGAATGACTATTGTAAGACCAGCGCGCGCGCGCCGCGTGTTCAGTTCGACGCGCAGGCGGCTTCAAGCGTGACAGGGGCCGGGATTCTTATGTCGTAGAATTTATGCATGACTTCCATCCTCCACGAACCCGGCCACCCGCTGATGATCGAACCCGGCCGCGCGCTGATCGGCTGTGCCGGCTGGACCATCCCGCGCGCGAACAAGCCCTCGTTTCCGCACGAGGGCAGCCACCTCGAACGCTACGCCGCCACCTTGCCCATCGTCGAAATCAACTCGTGTTTCTATCGCCCGCACCAGGCCAAGACGTACGCGCGCTGGTCCGATAGCGTGCCCGACCACTTCCGGTTCTCGGTCAAGCTGCCGCGCGCGATCACCCACGACGCGCGCCTGCTGCAGTGCGAGCCGCTGCTGCGCCAGTTCGCCCACGAAGTGGGCGCGCTCGGCGAAAAGCTCGGCTGCGTGCTGATGCAGCTGCCGCCAAAAATGGAGTTCGATGCGGCCGCTGCCAATGATTTTCTGCGGATCTTGAAGGAGTCGTTCGGCTGCATGGTCGCCTGCGAGGCGCGCAACCCGAGCTGGTTCGGCGAGGAAGCAACCCACGTCCTGGCCGACCATAACATCACGCGCGTGATCGCCGATCCGGCCAAGGGTCAGAGCGGCGCGCACGTGCCGACCACCTCAGACATGTACGTGCGGCTGCATGGTTCGCCGCGCGTGTACTACTCGTCGTACGAACCGCACTACATCGCCGAACTCGCGGTGGACATGCGGCTGCATAACCAGGCAGGGCGCACGGTGTGGTGCGTCTTCGACAATACGGCGGCGGGAGCGGCGACCACCAACGCGGTCGCGTTGCAGGATTTGCTTCGGGGTCCGCTCTGATATTCGGCCATCTCGGCCGGTGCCACGACCGGTGTCAGGTCTGACATTCGGACATTTCGTCTCTCGAAATGTCCGAATGTCAGACCTGACACCAGAACTTGATCAGCAGGCCAGGCTGGCCCGTGCGCTGACCCACGGATAGCCGATGGCGGCGGCCGACGCTTGCGCCTCAGCCATCGACAGCTGCGGATTGAGGCTCTTGACGATCGCCGGCGTCAGCGGCGCCAGGCCGTAGATATGCTCGATGCTGGCGATCGGCGGCTCGCATTCGAAGTAGTCGGTGGCGTAATCGTAGTAGCAGTCCGCCGGCGCCAGCAGGATCGACAGGTAGTCGGCGGAGCCGTCGGCGCAGTGCTTCAGGCCCGGCTCGGGATGCGCGACCTTGGTCCAGGCGGCGTCGCCGCTGCGGCGCCAGTAGAAGTAGCTGACCGCGTCCATCTTGAACGACGGCTCGTGCAGGAAGGCGTTGAAAGCGGCCGGCACGCGCCGCTGCACTTCGCGCGCCAGCGAGCGCGTGTCGCTTTGCTCGAGCTCCTGCACGTAACCCTTGAGCGCGGCGCCGTTGTCGGACAGGTGCAGGAACCAGTGGTCGCCGTCGCCGTTGCGCATCGCGCCCATCTGCTCGTCGTCGCCCCATGCCGCGTCGAAGGTGAAGTAGCGGTACTGGAATTCGGGGCAGATCAACGCGTCAAGCATGGCCAGCGCCATGGCCCTGTTGCCCAACGTGCGTGGGTCGGGGAAGGACAAGGGGTCGAGCTGCATGGCGGCCTTTGGCAGTAGCACAAGTTTGCGCGCAAGGCCGGAGCCGCGCGTCGTTTCACCCGGTTGAGGCGGAACAAGGAAGGGCTATACTCCCACGAAAAACATTTCTGCCGCAATCACAATCGTGTCGCTTGCCGCCCCAGCCGGCCTGATCAGTTGTGCGCCCACAACGCAGTTGGCGAGAGTGCAAGCTCAAGCTGTTCGATCGATATCGGCTTGGTGAAGTGGTGTTGAAATCCAGCATCAAAGGCGCGCTGGCGGTCGGCCGCGCTGCCGTAGCCGGTCAGCGCGATCAATGCGATGCGCGCCGTCGCCGGATCTTCCTTCAGCGCCCTGGCGATCGCGTAGCCGTCCATCCCCGCCAGGCCGATGTCGATGAACGCGATTTCGGGCTGGCGTTCGCGTGCCAGCGCGATGCCTTGCGCGCCGTGCGCCGCGCTGATGACGTCGCACGACAGCAGCTCGAGCAGCGCCGCCATCATGTCGCGCGCGTCCTCGTTGTCCTCGATCAGCAGCACGCGGCGCAGCGCCGGCCCGCCTGGCGTCGCCGCCGCCGGCGCGCTGTGCGCCTGCTGCGCCATCAGCGGCAGGCGCACCGTGACGCAAGCGCCCTTGCCGGTGCCGGCGCTGTCGATCGACACGGTCCCGCCATGCATGTCGACCAGCCGCCGCACCAGCGACAGGCCGATGCCGAGGCCGCCCTGCACGCGCTGCAAGGACTGCTTGCCCTGCACGAAAATCGTGAAGACCTTCGGCAGCAGTTCGACCGCGATGCCCATGCCGGAGTCGCGCACCACCAGCTCGGCGCAGCCGTCGACGTGGCGCACGCTGACATCGACGCGGCCGCCGTCGGGGCTGTACTTGACGGCGTTGTCGAGAATGTTGTCGATGATTTGCACCAGCCGTGTCGGGTCGGCGTCGACCGTCGCCGCCACCGTATCGACGTGGAATTCGAAGTGGGCGGTGCGCGCGCCCGACTGCAGCGTCTCGACGCAGCGGCGCACGGCGTCGCCGAGGTCGACCGGCGCCTTGACCAGCGTCAGCTTGCCCATCAGCGCGCGGTTTACTTCGAGCAGGTCGTCGACCAGCTTGCGCAGGTGGTCGGTCTGGCGCCGCACCACCTTGCGCGCGCGCGCCAGCAGCGTGGCGTCGACCGCGCGCTCGCTGTCGAGGATGTGCACCGCGCTCGCCACCGCCGACAGCGGATTGCGCAGCTCGTGGCCGAGCATGGCGAGGAACTCGTCCTTCGCCGCATTCTGTTCTTCGGCGCGCGCGCGCGCGTCCTTTTCCAGCACCAGCAACTGGTTGCGCTCGTTCTCGGCGGCCGCGCGCGAACGCACCTCGGCCTGCAGGCGGTCGCCCGCTTCGAGGATCGCTTCGTTCAACTCATCGAGTTCGACGATACTGGCGGGATCGAGCTTGAGCACGCGCCCGCCCTGGCCGAGCAGGCGCGCCGCCTGCGACGCGCTCGAGACGAACCGCACCAGCCGGCGCCCGGTCAGGATCGTCAGCGTCAGCGCCGCCGCCATCGCGGCGAACAGCCCGATCGCGATGGCGGCGATGCCGCGCCAGACCGCGCGGTCGATCTCGGCGACCGGCGCGCCCACCAGGATCGACCAGTCGGAACCGGCCAGGCGCGTGTAGACGTCGTAGACTTCAAGGCCTTCCAGCGTCGTGTGGCGCAGCACGCCGTTGGGGGCGTTCGCGATCGCCTTCAGCACCTCCGGCTTGGCCTTGATGCCGACGAACTGCGCCGCGTTCATGCTGCGCGCGATGACGGTGCCGGTGCCGTCGACGACCATCACGCGCCAGCTCGGCGGAATCGCGTTGCCAGCGAACGCGCGACTGAAAAAGCCAGGCGAAAAGGCCTGCCCGATCACGTACTGTTTGCCGCTGCGCAGCGTCACCGGCACTTCCACCATGACGAAATTGTTCTTCAGTTCCGCACCCCAGCGCATGCCCGAGACGTTGGCCTTGCCGGTGGCGAGCAGCCTGGTGACCTGTTCCGGATCGGGACGAATCGACAGCTTCTCGCCAAAGGTGCGGCGCGTGTTGACCAGCTGCTGTCCGCTGCTGTCGTACAGGATGATCCAGGCGCCGGCGCCGGCATTGACGGCGCGCGCCTCGGCATCGAAGCGGCGCAAATCGCCTTCGGCCAGCGCGCTGGAACCGGCCAGCGCGCGCAGCACCGCTTCGGCGCGCCGCGTGTCGCTGTCGATCACCAGGGACGACATTCGCGCGCTGCTGTGAATGCGCTCGATCGCCGAGTCGTGCTGGGCGTCGAGCAGCACCTTCAGCGCGATGGTGCAGAACAGCGCCGCCGGCAGCACGATCGAAAACGCCAGCAGCAGGTAATAGGTGCGCAGCTTCATGGACGCTGCGAGGTGGTCGTTGGCATGGGCAAGGGCGTCGGGTCAGCGGGCGATCGAGCGCACATTTTACAGGACAGCGAGGTGAAATTTACAACACCATCAGCGTTTTTCGAGAAAGCGCGGACCGAACATCACCGTGGCCAGCGCGGCCACCACCAGGCAGACCCCGGCCCATTGCCAGCCGCTGACCGATTCGCCAAGCACCAGCATGCCGGAGCTGATGCCCACCACCGGCACCCCCAGGCTGAACGGCGCCACCCGGTTCAGCGCATGCCGCTTCAGCAAGCCGGTCCATAGCGCGTAGGCGAGGATGGTGGCGAACCAGCCCAGGTAGGCCAGCGACAGCCAGGTCGACAGCGGCGCCGACGTCCACTGCCAGCGCGTGGCCGGCGGGTCGAACGCCAGCGACAGCAAGGCGAACGGGATGATCGGCACCAGCGAACTCCACACCATGAACGGCACCACCTCGAAATGCGGCGTCGCCTGCTGCGCGCGCCGCACGACGATGTTCGACGCCGCCCACATCGCGGCCGCGCCGAGCACCAGCACGAAGCCGATGGCGGTGGTGCCGCCGGTGTCGGCGCCGGGCGCCAGGTAGTTGAGGGCAAAGCAGGTGATGCCGAGGGCGGCGAGAAACAGGCCGGCCAGCAGCGAGCGGCTGGCATGCTCGCGCAGCAGCACGAAGCCGAACAGCGCGGTAAAAAAGACCTGGGTCTGCATCAGCACCGAGCCGAGCGCGCCGGACATGCCGACGTTGAGCGCGATGAACAGGCAGCCGAACTGGCCGACGCCCTGCAGCAGCCCGTACAAGATGACGTATTTCGCCGGCAGCTTCGGCGGCGCCACCAGCAGGATCAGCGGCAGCACCGCGAACAGGTAGCGGCCGGCGCCGAGCTGGAACGGCGTCATGTCGCGCAGGGCGTACTTCATGGCGATGAAGTTGGTGCCCCAGATCAGGACGACGCCCAGCGCGGCGACATAGTCGCGCGGGCTGAGCGACGAGCGGTTCACGATTAGTGCGACTGGCCGCCGCCGAGGTAGGCGGCGATCACCTTCGGATCGGTCTTCAGGCTTTCGGCCGGCCCGTGCACCGAGATGCTGCCGTTCTCCAGCACGTAGCCGTAGTCGGCGACGTTGAGCGCGGCGGCGGCGAACTGCTCCACCAGCAGCATCGTGACGCCTTCGGACTTGAGGCGCGTGATGATGCGGAACACTTCCTCCACCAGGATCGGCGCCAGGCCCATCGACGGCTCGTCGAGCAGGATCACCTCCGGGTTGAGCATCACCGCGCGCGCCATCGCCAGCATCTGCTGCTCGCCGCCCGACAACGTGCCGGCCAGCTGGTGCTGGCGCTCCTTCAGGCGCGGGAACAGCTCCAGCGCCTTCTCCAGGTCGTGCTTGACGTCGCCTTTCGGACGCGAGCGGGTGAAGCGCGGGAAGGCGCCCAGCAGCAGGTTGTCGGTCACGCTCATGGTCGAGAACACGCGCCGGCCTTCCGGCGAATGGGCCAGCCCGCAGCGCGCGATCTTGTGCGACTCCAGGCCGGTGATGTCTTTGCCGCCGAGGGTGACGGTGCCGCCCTTCGGCTTGATCATGCCGGAGATGGCACGCATGGTGGTGGTCTTGCCGGCGCCGTTCGAGCCGATCAGCGTCACCAGCTTGCCCTTCGGGACTTCCAGCGAAATGCCGTGCAGCACTTCGACTTTGCCGTAGGCAGCTTGCAGGTTCTGAATCTTTAACATGGCAGTCCTTTTCAATGCGCCGGGATGGCGGGCGCGGTCTCGTCACTGCTGCCGCCGAGGTAGGCTTCGATCACTTTCGGATCGCTCTGTACCGATGCCGGCGTGCCTTCGGCGATCTTCTGGCCGAAGTCGAGCACCGTGACGGTGTCCGAAATCGCCATCACGACATCCATGTGGTGCTCGATCAGGATGATGGTGATGCCGTGGTCGCGGATCTTGCGGATGATCGCCATCAGCTCCTTGATGTCGGGCGCGGTCAGGCCGGCGGCCGGCTCGTCGAGCAGCAGCAGGCGCGGGTTCAGGCCCAGCGCGCGGCCGATCTCCAGCAGGCGCTGCTTACCGTACGGCAGATTGCGCGCCTCCTCGTTGGCGAGAGACGACAGGCCGACAAATTCGAGGATGCTGGCGGCGCGTTCGCGCGCGGCGCGTTCCTCGCGCTTGTAGCGCGGGGTGTGCACCATGACGTCGACCACGTTCGAGTCGAACGTGTGGTGCAGGCCTACCAGCACGTTCTCGGTGGCCGTCATCTCGCCGAACAGCTGCACGTTCTGGAACGTGCGGGCGATGCCGCCGAGCGCGATCTCGGACGGCGTGCGGCCGGTGATCGAGACGCCGTCGAATTCGACCTTGCCGGCGGTCGGCTGGTAGATGCCGGTGAGGACGTTCATCATCGTGCTCTTGCCCGAGCCGTTCGGCCCGATCAGGCCGTGCACCGAGCGTTCGGCGACGTTCAGGTCGACCATGTTGAGCGCCTTCAGGCCGCCGAACTGCATCAGCACCTGGTCGACCTTCAGCAGCGTCGCGCCGGCCGCGCCGGTCTTGGCGCCGGCAAACGGATCGGCGCTGGAATTGGCTACCGCCAGCGACTTGTCGTGGAAGGCGCCGCGTCCCAGCAGGCCGCGCACCCAGCCGACGATGCCGTCCTGCAGGTAGTAGACGACGAACAGCGTCATCAGGCCGAAGATGGTCAGGCGCCAGTCGGTCACGCTTTCGAGCTTGTACGAGAACACCGCCATGGCGATGGTGGCCACCAGCGGCACCAGCGCGGTGCGCGGGTCGATGCGCTTGCGCGCAATCGCAATGCCGGCGCCGATCACGCCCAGCACCGCGGCGGTGACGGCGATCTTGCGGAACAGTTCAATGTCCGACAGCAGGCTAGGCAGCATCACCACGATCAGCGCGCCGAGCAGCGAACCGGTACGGCTCTTGCGCCCGCCCATGATCACGGCCAGCAGGAACAGGATGGTCAGCTCGAAGTTGTAGCTGCTCGGCGAGATGTATTCTTCCGAATACGAATACAGGCTGCCGGCCAGGCCGGCAAGGGCGGCGCTGATGACGAACGCGTACACCTTGTAGCGGTAAACCGACACGCCCATGCAGTCGGAGGCGATCGGGCTGTCGCGCAGCGCTTCGAAAGCGCGCCCGAGGTGCGACTTGAGGATGCGGTGCACCAGGATCAGCGACAGCACCATGAACGCCGCCACCATGTAGAAGTACTCCACTTCGTGCAGCTTGGCGCCCATGATCACCGGTTTGCTGATCTTGATGCCCATCGGGCCTTCGGTCAGCCAGGTCATCTCGTTGATCAGGATCGTGATGATGGTGCCGAACGCCAGCGTCACCATCGCCAGGTAAGGGCCGGTCACGCGCAGCGCCGGCAGCGCCAGCAGCGCGCCGAACAGCGCGGTGCCGGCGATGCTGGCCGGGATCGCCAGGTACCAGGCCAGGCCGAGCTTGAATGCGAGCACGCCGGTGATGTACGAGCCGATGCCGAACAGGCCGGCGTGGCCGAGCGAGACCTGGCCGGTGTAGCCGACCACGATGTCGAGGCCGAACAGCAGGATCGCGTAGATCAGGACAGTCTGCGCCAGGTGGATGTAGTACGGGTTGGTGACGACTTGCGGGAACAGCGCCAGCGCGGCGATTCCCATGACGCCCAGTAGCAGGGATTTGGTCTTCATGGTCATACTTTCTTGATCGTGGCTTTGCCGAACAGGCCCGCGGGCTTGATCGCCAGGACCAGCAGCAGCAGCAGCAGGCCCGGTACTTCCTTGTAGCCGGTCGAGACGTAGAAACCGGTGGTCACTTCGGCGATGCCGAGAATCAGGCCGCCGACGACTGCGCCCATGCCGGAGGTCAGGCCGCCGATGATGGCCACCGCGAACGCTTTCAGGCCGAGCGAGGCGCCCATGGTGGCGCCGGTCAGCGTCAGCGGCGCCACCAGCACGCCGGCGAATGCCGCGGTGGCCGACGACAGCGCGTACGAGAACGTGATCACCATGCTGGTGTTAATGCCCATCAGGCCGGCCGCGTCGCGGTCGTTGGCGGTTGCCACCACGGCTTTGCCGTAGATCGACTTGCGGTTGAACAGCTCGACGGCCAGCATGATCGCCAGCGCGCCGACGATCACCGCTACCTGCATCGGCTGCACATTGGCGCCGAGGACCTGGAACGGGGTCGAGCTGAGCGGGGAAGGGAAGGTCAGGTCGTCCTTGCCCCAGATATTTTCGGCGACGTTCTTGAAGATGATCGCCAGCGCGATGGTCGACATGATCCAGCCGAATTCGGATTTGATCTTGATGGCCGGCCGCACGCCGATCCACTCGACGAACATGCCCTGCAGCGCGCCGAACACCAGCACGATCGGGATCATCAGGAGGTAGCTCATGTAAGGGCCGCCGTGGAAGGTGCTCACCAGCGACAGGCCGACCAGCGCTCCGAGCATCAGCGATTCGCCCTGGCCGAAGTTAAGGGTGCCGGAAGTGGCGAACGTCAATTGGTAGCCGAAGGCGATGACGGCATAGATCATGCCGAGCGCGATCCCGCTAAAGACTAGCTGTAAAAGAATTTCCATGATTTCATCCAATGGGGGGCGCTGGCGCCACCGGTCAACAAGAAAATGGCCAGGCTTGAATGCTCAAGACTGGCCACGGAACCGCGACAGCTGAACTTACTTTGCCAGGATGACGCGGCCGCCTTTGACTTCACCGAACACGGTGTTGTTCAGGTTGATCGCTTCGTGGTCGTCCTTGGTGTACGGCTTGGTGTAGGTCGCAACGACGCCGTCGACTTTCTCGGTCAGGTTTTCCAGCGCCGCCTTCACTTTCGGGCCGTCGGTCGAGCCGGCCTGCTTCATGGCCGCGGCCAGCAGGTAGATCGAGTCGTAACCCTGCGCTGCCGAAACTGGCGACGGCATGCGGTCGCCGCTTGGCTTGTAGGCCTTGACGTAGGCGTCGATGAACGTCTTGCGCTTTGGCGTGGTGGCGTCCTGGATGAAGGTTTGCGGCATGCGGGTGCCGTCGCCATTCTTGCCGGCGTTGTCGATGAAGTTGCCCATCGACAAGGTCCAGCTGCCGATCAGTGGTACTTTCCAGCCGAGCTTCTCCATGCCGTTGGCGATCTGCGCCAGTTCAGGGCCGATGCCGTACGTCAGCACGGCTTGCGCGCCGGCCTGCTTCGCCTTCAGCAACTGCGCCGTCATGTCGACGTCCTTGATGTTGTATTTTTCGACGGCGACGGCGGTGATGCCCTTCGCTTTCAGCGCTTTTTCGACGTCTTCGCGGCCGAGCTGGCCGTAGTTGGTCGAGTCGGCCAGGATCGCGACCTTGGTGAACTTGCGGCGGGTGATCGCTTCCTCGACGATCATCGCCGACTGGATCTGGTCATTCGCCGCATTGCGGAAGATGTAGTTCTCCGGCTCCTTGGCGAACTGCTGGGTGATGATCGAGCCGGTTGCCACGTTGTTCATGACAGGGATCTTCGCTTCCTGGTAGAAACGCTGCGACGCCAGCGCCACGCCGGTATTGATGTAGCCGACCGTGGCGACGACTTTTTCCTTGTTGATCAGTTCCTGGGCGATCTGCACGCCGCGCTCAGGCTTGGCTTCGTCGTCGCGCTCGATCAGCTGGATCTGGCGGCCCAGTACGCCGCCCTTGGCGTTGATCTCGGCCGCGGCCAGCTTGACGCCGTCGCGCATCGACACGCCCATCGGCGCCGAGCCGCCGGTGAATGGACCGGCGACGCCGATCTTGATGGGTTCGGCGGCCATCGCCGACATCGAGAAACCAAGTGCTACGCCTGCAACGATTGCTTTCAACTTGAAATTCATTTTTTGCTGTCTCCGAAGTGTTTTTATGTGTCGTACGCTGGTTCAGCTTGCCCCACCGATAATTCATTGTATGGGAGCACTTTGCTAACAGCAATGGTTGAATGTGACATTTCGCGCCACGCAACCGTGTAAGGAAATGGTAAGTAAACAAGGGTAAGAACTTCAGGAAACCGGGCGCAAATGAAGAAAGGCCGCAACTGTGTGCGGCCTCCCCAAAATGGTGCGAAATTTAACGGTTATCGACGCTCTAGCGATGCCAGCGGGAGCCGATCCCGACCCCGCCCCAGTTGCGCCCGCCATGCCGGCGCCCACCCCATGTGCGGCCGAACATGAAGTCCAGCCCGATCGATACCGGCGGGTAATAATAAGCCGGCGCCGGCGCATACATCGGTGGCGCGACATACAGTGGCTGCGGTCCATAATAGGTGCGCGGCGCATATGCCGGGTGCGGCGCATAGCTCGCCACCGGCTCCGAACTGTACTGGACAGACGAACCGTTGTCCGAACTGGCGGCGTAACGGTCGCGGGTGCCGGGCGGTACCGGTGTGACCGAGACGACGTGCCACTGGCTCGGATCGGCCGGCGGCGGCGCATAGGTGGTGGCGTAGTTGCGCGAGGACGGCGGCGCCGTCGCGCAGCCTGCCAGCACCGCGGCGGCAGCAATAGTCAGCAAGATTTTCATGGTGTCCTCACGAATTTGATACGAGTACTATAAGAAATTTCGGATTGTCCTGCCACTAAATTACGGTTTTGTTACAAACCACTGAGTGCGGAAACATATGGAACAGACCTTTTTGATCAGGCCGGCAACGGAATCCGACCGGCCGGCGCTGCGCGCGCTGATCGAGCGCTCGGCCGCCGCGCTCAGCGTCGGATTTTATACACCGCTGCAGACTGCCGCCATCACCCGCGAAGTGTTCGGCGTCGACAGCCAGCTGCTGGCCGACGGCACCTATTACGTCGTTGAAACCGCCGGCGACATCGCCGCCTGCGGCGGCTGGGGCAAGCGCTCGACCGGCTTCGGCGGCGACCAGGCCAAGCCGGCCCAGGAGCGCCTGCTCGATCCCGCCACCGAACCGGCCAGGATCCGCGCGTTTTTCGTCGACCCGGCGTGGGCGCGACGCGGCCTCGGCTCGCTCCTGATGATGCATTGCGCCGCGTGCGCCGGCGCCGCCGGCTTCGGCACGCTCGAACTGGTATCGACCTTGCCTGGCGTGCCGCTGTACCAGGCGCTTGGCTTCACCGAGGTCGAACCGTTCGACCTTGTGCTCGCCAGGGGCGTGCGCGTTCCGGTCGTGCGCATGCGCCGCCCCGTGGGGTCAGACCCTGGTGTAGAGCGGCGATGAGCCAGTACGCGCACCGCATCGGCACCAGGACCTACACCTTCGCCGACCTGCGCACGCTGATGGCGCGCGCCACGCCCGCGCGTTCCGGCGACGCCCTGGCGGGACTCGCGGCCGGCAGCGCCGAAGAACGCGTGGCCGCGCAGATGGCGCTCGCCGCGCTGCCCCTCACCGTTTTTCTCAGCGACGTCGTGGTGCCCTACGAGAGCGACGAAGTCACCCGCCTGATCATCGACGGCCATGACGCCGCCGCTTTCGCCCCCATCGCCCACCTGACCGTCGGCGACTTTCGCGACTGGCTGCTCGGCGACGACATCGACGCCGCCGGGCTGGCCGCCGTCGCCGCCGGCATCACGCCGGAGATGGCGGCGGCGGTGTCGAAGATCATGCGCATCCAGGACCTGATCCTGGTCGCCGCCAGGTGCCGCGTGGTGACGGCGTTTCGCAATACGATCGGCCTGCCCAAGCGCCTGTCGACGCGCCTGCAGCCGAACCACCCCACCGACGATGCCCGCGGCATCGGCGCCAGCATGCTCGACGGCCTCCTGTACGGCAGCGGCGACGCCGTCATCGGCATCAACCCGGCCACCGACAACCTGCCGCAGATCGTCAAGCTGCTCACCATGCTCGACCAGGTGATCGACCGCTATGCCATCCCCACCCAGTCCTGCGTGCTTACCCACGTCACCAACACCATCGCCGCCATCGACCGCGGCGCCCCGGTCGACCTGGTGTTCCAGTCGATCGCCGGCACCGAGGCGGCCAACCGCGCGTTCGGCGTCGACCTCGCGCTGCTGGCCGAAGCTCGCGCCGCGGCGCTCTCGCTCGGGCGCGGCACGGTCGGCGACAACGTGATGTATTTCGAGACCGGGCAGGGCAGCGCCCTGTCGGCCAACGCCCACCACGGCGTCGACCAGCAGACCTGCGAGGCGCGCGCCTACGCCGTGGCGCGCGCCTTCAAGCCGCTGCTGGTGAATTCTGTGGTCGGTTTCATCGGCCCCGAGTATCTGTACGACGGCAAGCAGATCATCCGCGCCGGACTCGAAGACCACTTCTGCGCCAAGCTGCTCGGCCTGCCGATGGGCTGCGACGTCTGCTACACCAACCACGCGGAAGCAGACCAGGACGACATGGACAATTTGCTGACCTTGCTGGCGGCGGCCGGCTGCACCTTCGTGATGGGCGTCGCCGGCGCCGACGACATCATGCTCAATTACCAGAGCACCTCGTTCCACGACGCCTTGTACGTGCGCCGCCTGCTCGGCTTGAAGCCCGCGCCCGAATTCGAGGCCTGGCTGGACGCGATGGGGATCGTCTCCGGCGGGCGCCTCGGCACGACGCTGCCGACGCAGTTCCAGCGCGCACTCGAGGGCATCAAGCCATGAGCGCCATCGGCAATCCGTGGGACCAGCTGCGCCGCTTCACCGCCGCCCGCATCGCGCTCGGACGCGCCGGCGTCAGCCTGCCGACCGCGCCGCAGCTGGCGTTTCAGCTGGCGCACGCGCAGGCGCGCGACGCCGTGCATCTCGAGCTCGATGACGCGGCCCTCGCACAACAGCTGACAACGGCCCTCGGCCTGCAATGCGTGCGCGTGCGCAGCGCGGCGCCCGACCGCGCCACCTATCTGCGCCGTCCCGACCTGGGCCGCCGGCTCGATCCGGCCTCGCGGCCGGCATTGTCTCAGGGGACCTGCGACATCGGTTTCGTTATCGCCGACGGCCTGTCGGCGTTGGCGATCGAGCAGCATGCCTTGCCGTTTCTGCGCTGCTGGCTGGAAGCGGCCTGTATTTCTGTTGCACCGCTGGTGATCGTCAAGCAAGGGAGGGTAGCGGTCGGCGACGAGATCGCGCAGCTGCTTGGCGTGGAACTGGTGGTGGTCATGATCGGCGAGCGCCCGGGCTTGAGTTCCCCCGACAGCATGGGTCTTTACCTGACTTGGCAGCCGCGCGTCGGCATGACCGACGAACGGCGCAACTGCATCTCGAACGTTCGGCCGGCGGGGCTCGATTACGAGGGCGCCGCGCGCAAGCTTCACTACCTGGTCGCCGAAGCGCGCCGGCGCGGCGTGTCCGGCATTGCCTTGAAGGATGACAGCGATGACGCGGTTCCGGCGCTCGACGTCCAAGCGAACTTTCTGCTCTCAAACGGGTCTGACACATAGTGTCAGACTACTTCATGGCTTAAGCGAGGATGGCGATCAGGCCGTCGAGGCCCGAGAAATTGAGTGCGACGCCGGCCTGCGCGCGCACCACCGGCTTGGCGCGAAACGCCACCGACAATCCGGCCACGGACATCATTTTCAGGTCGTTGGCGCCATCTCCCATCACGATCGCCTGCTGCGTGCCGATGCCCAGCTCCGCGCACACGCGTTCCACGGTCTGCTTCTTCACTTCGGCGTCGACGATGCCGCCGACAACGCGTCCGGTCAGTTTGCCGCCGTCGATTTCCAGCATGTTCGCGTGGGCGTAGTCGAGGGCAAGACGTTCTTGCAGCCGTTCGGTAAAGAACGTGAAGCCGCCCGACACCAGCAGCGTCTTCAGGCCGGCCGCCTTGACCGCCGCCAGCATCGCTTCGCCGCCCATCGAGATCTGCAGGCGCTCGTCGTACACGCGTTGCAGCGCGCTGGCGTCGAGGCCCTTGAGCAGCGCCACCCGCTGGGTGAGGCTGGCGGAGAAATCGAGCTCGCCGCGCATCGCCGCCTCGGTGATCGCGGACACCTGGGGCTTGAGGCCCTGCATGTCGGCGATTTCGTCGATGCACTCGATGGTGATCAGGGTCGAATCCATGTCCATCGCCACCAGGGCGAAGTCGGCCAGGCTGCGTCCGGCGGCGATGAAGGTGGCGTCGATGCGCGCCTCGAACGCCGCCTGCTCGACCGCCGCGCGGGCCTTGGCTGAATCGTCGACCGCTTCGGCGCGCAGCGCGTGCGCGCCCAGTTCGCGCAGGCGCCCCGGCTGCGCCAGCGCGGCGACGCGTTGAAGATCCGGCAGCGTCGCGCCGGGGCCTTGCAAAACCAGGTTGATCGTCATGGGGTGGTTACGCTAACAGTTGTTTGATTGTTTGCTTCACCTGGGTCACGCGGGCGGCGAGGTCGGGCATGCTGGCGGTGATTTTCAGCTTGTCCTGGCCGGCCAGCTTGATGTGGCGGTTCTTCTGGATCAGCGCGATGATGCGCATCGAGTCGATCGGCGGGTTGACCATGAACTGCAGGTTGGCCGCTTCGCCGTGGGCGTCGATCTTGACGATGCCGACCGCCTTGGCGGCGATGCGCAGGCGGTGCGTTTCGATCAGCGCCTTGACCGGATCGGGCAGCTTGCCGAAGCGGTCGATCAGCTCTTCCTGCATGTCGTCGACCTTGTCGGCGGTGGCGCAGTTGGCCAGCCGCTTGTAGATCGACAGGCGCTCGTGGACGTCGCCGCAGAAGCTTGAGGGCAGCAGCGCCGGCACGTGCAGGTTGATTTCGGTGGTGGTCGCCAGCGGCGCGGCCAGGTCCGGCTCCTTGCCGGCCTTGAGCGATTTGACCGCCTCGTGCAGCATGTCCGAATACAGCTGGAAGCCGATTTCCAGCATCTCGCCGGACTGGTTTTCGCCCAGCACTTCGCCGGCGCCGCGGATCTCGAGGTCGTGCATCGCCAGGAAGAAGCCGCTGCCCAGTTCTTCCATCTGCTGGATGGCGTCGAGGCGGCGCTGCGCCTGCTTGGTCAGGCTCATGACGTCGTGCACCAGCAGGTAGGCGTACGCCTGGTGGTGCGAACGGCCGACCCGGCCGCGCAGCTGGTGCAGCTGGGCCAGGCCGAACTTGTCGGCGCGGTGCATGATGATGGTGTTCGCGGTCGGCACGTCGATTCCGGTCTCGATGATGGTGGTGCACAGCAGGATGTTGTAGCGCTGCGCGACGAAATCGCGCATGACTTTTTCGAGGTCGCGCTCGTGCATCTGGCCGTGGGCGACGGCGATGCGCGCCTCCGGCAGCAGCTCGGTCAGCATCGCCATGCGGTTCTGGATCGTTTCGACCTCATTGTGCAGGAAGTAGATCTGGCCGCCGCGTTTCAGTTCGCGCAGGCACGCTTCGCGGATGACCGAACTGTCCTCGCTGCGCACGAACGTCTTGATCGCCAGGCGCTTTTGCGGTGCGGTGGCGATGATCGAGAAGTCGCGCAGGCCCTCGAGCGCCATGCCGAGCGTGCGCGGAATCGGTGTGGCGGTCAGCGTCAGCACGTCGACCTCGGCGCGCAGCGACTTGAGCGCTTCCTTCTGGCGCACGCCGAAGCGGTGCTCCTCGTCGATGATGACGAGGCCGAGGCGTTCGAACTTGACGTCGGGCGAGAGCAGCTTGTGGGTGCCGATGACGATGTCGAGCGTGCCGTCGGCCATGCCCTTGATGGCGGTGTTGATCTCCTTGCCGGTGCGGAAGCGCGACAGCTCGGCGATGCGCACCGGCCAGTCCGCAAAGCGGTCGGCGAAGGTCTGCGCATGCTGCTCGGCCAGCAGCGTGGTCGGCGCCAGGATTGCCACCTGCTTGCCGCCCATGACGGCGATGAAGGCGGCGCGCAACGCGACCTCGGTCTTGCCGAAGCCGACGTCGCCGCACACCAGGCGGTCCATCGGTTTGCCGCCGGTCATATCCTTGATGACGTTGTTGATCGCCTCGGCCTGGTCGGGCGTCTCTTCGAAGCCGAAGCTGTCGGCGAAGTTCTGGTAGTCGTGCGACGAGTACTCGAATGCGTGGCCCTTGCGCAGCGCGCGGCGGGCGTACAGGTTGAGCAGCTCGGCGGCGGTATCGCGCACCTGTTCGGCGGCCTTGCGCTTGGCCTTTTCCCACTGGCCGGAGCCGAGCGAGTGCAGCGGCGCGTCTTCCGGCGAAGCGCCCGAATAGCGCGAAATCACGTGCAGCTGCGACACCGGCACGTACAGCTTGGTGTCCTTGGCGTATTCGAGGTGCAGGAATTCCGTTTCGCCTTCGCCCAGGTCCATGCTGGTCAGGCCCATGTAGCGCCCGATGCCGTGGTTGATGTGGACCACCGGATCGCCGATCTTCAGTTCCGACAGGTCGCGCACCATTGACTCGACCTGGGTGACGGTTTCCTGCTTCTTCTTGCCGACGCGCCGGCCCGAGCCGGCGTACAGCTCGGTCTCGGTGATGAAGACGAGGTGGCCGGCGCCTTTCTCGAACAGTTCGAAGCCGGCCTGCAGCGGCGCCACGCCGAGCGTCAGCTTGGCATCGGATGCGCGGAAACCCTCGAAGCCCTCGACCGGCGCCAGCGCCAGGCTGTACTCGTTGAAGTACTGCTGCAGCGTTTCGCGGCGGCCGTTCGACTCGGCGCAGATCATCACGCGGCCGTCGTTTTGCGCCAGGAAACCGCGCAGGTTGGCCAGCGGGTCGTCGCTGCGACGGTTGACGGCGATGTTCGGCACCGGCGCCGACAGTTCCGACGCGGCGGTGTCGGCATCCTTGACGATGATCCAGCGCGGATACGGCTTGGCCAGCGTGAAGAACGTCTCGTCGCTGAGGAACAGCTCGTCCGGCGGCAGGATCGGGCGGTCGCGGTCGGACTTGAGGAAGCGGTAGCGCGACTGCGTGTCGAGCCAGAAGCGCTTGATGGCGGCGTCGATGTCGCCCACCAGCGCCAGGCTGGCGTCGGCCGGCAGGTAGTCGAACAGCGTCGCGGTCTGCTCGAAGAACAGCGGCAGGTAGTATTCGATGCCGGCCGAGGCGATGCCGCTGCCGATGTCCTTGTAGACGACCGAGCGCGACGGGTCGCCTTCGAAGCGTTCGCGCCAGCGGCTGCGAAAGCTGGTGCGGGACGGTTCGTCCATCGGGAATTCGCGGCCCGGCAGCAGGCGCACCTCGCGCACCGGGTACAGCGAGCGCTGGGTGTCGGCGTCGAAAGTGCGGATGGTTTCGATCTCGTCGCCGAACAGGTCGAGCCGGTACGGCAGCGCGGAGCCCATCGGGAACAGGTCGATCAGGCCGCCGCGCACCGAGTATTCGCCGGGCGACATCACTTGCGACACGTGGGTGTAGCCGGCCAGGGTGAGCTGCGCCTTGAGCTTGACCTCGTCGAGCTTTTCGCCCTGCGTGAAGAAGAAGGTGTAGGCGGCCAAAAACGACGGCGGCGCCAGGCGCACCAGCGCGGTGGTGGCCGGCACCAGCAGGACGTCGCACTGGCCGTTCTGGATTTCGTGCAGCGTCGCCAGGCGCTCGGAGACCAGGTCCTGGTGCGGCGAAAAGGCGTCGTAGGGCAGCGTTTCCCAGTCCGGCAGCAAGTGGCAGGCCAGCTTGCCGTCGGCGAACCACGGGATTTCGTCGAGCAGGCGCTGGCCGTCGCTGGCGTTGGCGACGATCACGGTGAGCATCTGCTTGCGCGACTTCAGTTCGAGGCCGGCCACCGCCAGCGCGTAGGCGTCGGCGGATCCGTAAGAGGCCGGCAGCGCGAACCGGGCGCCCGGTTTGGGCAGGGATTTCTTTAAATCGAAAGGCATGCAGTACGCAGGTGGGCGGGAAATTTGAATCACTGATTATAGTCGGATTCGCATGCCGGGGCGAAACGCGCGACCGAGCTGCGCTTGCCATCAAATTCTGTCGATAAACTTTACATCACGAGAAGCAAGTTTATTGCTAATATTCATAACTCATTGAATTAATGAAATTTTTTCTCCCAGGCATGTAAATTGCTGTGTTGTACATATCCTCTGACATAACGAAAGCAGCAGACATGAACATTCTGACGAAACGTGCGCTCGCCGCCGCAGTCACCCTCGGCCTGGCGTTGGCTGGCGTGGGCGCCCAGGCTGGCGTCATCTCCACCGTGACGACCAGCAACAGCGGCTTTGCGGTAGCATCCTCGGACTTGCTGGCCGGCCGCATCGGCACTATCGTGGGCAACGTCAATTCGGAAGAAGGACTGGTCAGCGACACCAGCGGCAGGTCGCTGACCGATGGCGCTTTCGGCACCGTCAGCATCGATGGCCACGCCAATCCTGGCATGATCCAGATCCACAGCGGCACCAGCATCACCTATGCGCTCGGCGCCAATGCCTCCGGCTACACCATCAATGCCATTAACAGCTACACCGGCTGGCGTGACACCGGCCGCTATCAGCAGGACTACAACGTGCAATTCGCCTTTGCCGGAACGCCGTCGACCTTCGTCAATGCATTCTCCGTAGCGCAGCATCCGAACAGCGGGATCGATGCATTCGTGTCGAGCTACGACAGCACTGGCCCGCTCGCATCGCACGTCGTCGGCGTGCGCTTCAACTTCGTCAACGTGCAGAACGGCTTTGTCGGCTATCGCGAACTCGATGTCATCGGCGCCGCTTCCGTGCCGGAACCGGCATCGCTGATGCTGTTTGGCCTGGCCGCCATCGGCCTGGTCGGCGCGCGCCGCCGCTCGACGCAAGCCTGACCGACTTCGCGTTCGCCTTTACTGGGCCGCCGGCGAGCGCCGGTTGGCGATCCCGAACGGCACATGCACCATCGGGATGGTGCCGCCAGGGGAAGACTTCAGGTGCGTCAGCTGGTCGTCGAAAAAGATATGCGGCTTGAACACCGACAGCACGCGCGACTTGTCCATCCCGCCGAGGAAGAAGGTCTCGTTGGCGGACACGCCCCAGCTTTTCAGCGTGGTGACGACGCGCTCGTGCGACGGCGCGCTGCGGGCGGTGATGATGGCGATGCGCAACACCTTGCGGTAGCCCGGGTCGCGCTTCTGCGCTCGCTCTTCCATGCGCTGCATCAGCGCCAGCTTCTGGAACATGTCGGCCAGCGGGCCTGGCGCGTGCGGCCGCGCCACGTGCAGCGCCTCGTGGGCGTGGAACTGGTCCAGGCCATCCTTCTTGAAGACGCTCTCGGCCTCGTCGTCGGCGATGACGCCATCGAAGTCGAAGGCGACGCGCAGTTCGACGTCGTCATCGTCGTCGACTATCTTCGACGGCAGCACCAGGCCGGCCGGGTAGTTGGCGGCGATCGCGCTCTTGACGTCTTGCTCGTTCGCGCTCAGGAACAGCGAGGTGTTGAATGCGGGCAGATAGGGGTAGGGCGCGGTGCCGGTCATGAAGGCGGCGCGCGAGATGTCGAGGCCATAGTGGGCGATCGAGCGCATCACGCGCAGGCCCGTCTCGGGTGAATTGCGCGAGAAGAGCACCACTTCGACCGGTGCCTGGCGCGGGAAGCACTTGTTGATGTTCAGGAAGCGGCGAATGAAGGGGAAGGCGACGCCCTTGCCGAGGATGACGTCGATGTTCTTTTCCTGGAAGTTGCGGTATTCGTCAGGGCCGCTGTCGAGGTACACCTGGTGCGAGCCGGTGAGGTCGAACAGGGCGCTCGACGCCACCCCGATCACCAGCTTGTTTTCGATCTCGAACGCCATCAGTGTTCCTCGTTGCTGAGTTTTTCGAAGACCGCCAGCGCGGCCGGGTCCAGCGCTTGCAGTACGAACGGATCGTCCGGCGCGTACCGGCCGGCGTCGACCAGCACGCGCAGCATGCCGATACGGTCGGCCTGCTCGAGCACGCGCGCCAGCGGCGGCGCAGCGGGGGAGCCGGCGCTCTCGATCGCGCCCGATACTGTAGCAGGGAACTCCCACAGGGCGGCGATGCGGGCCGACAGCAGCTGGGAGTCCGCCAGCAGGGCGGCGCTGAACTCGTCCGACTGCGGCAGCGCGTCGCCTGCGTAAATCTGGTCGACGAGGCGGAAGGCGACGATCAGTCCCACGTGGTGCAGCAGGCCGGCCAGGTACGCTTCGAACGGATTGGCTTTGAAGGAGGGGGCCAGCATGCTGGCGGCCAGCGCGCAGGCTTCGGACTGGCGCCACACCAGCGGCGCCACCTGGTGCGCGAACTGGCCCGGCTGGTTGCTGATGATCGGGCGGAAGGCGACGCGCGCGAGCAGCATGCGCATGCCGTTCTGCCCGAGCAGCATGATGGCGCCTTCGATCGTCTTGATCGGCGCCGCCGGCCGGTAGTAAGGGCTGTTCGCTTCGCGGATCACTTCGGCCACCAGCACCACGTCCTGCGCCAGCTGGCGCGACAGCTCGGCGCCGGAGACGCTGTCGTCGCGCAGGCTGCGCAGCAATTGCGGGATCACCGCCGGCACCCGCGGCACCAGGTCGGACGCCGACTGCGGCGATTCCACCAGGCGGGCGAATTCTTCGAGGATCAGCTTTTCGGTCGACGGCAGGATGTCGTCCCGCGGCGCTCCGGCCAGCCAGCGGTAGAAGACGGTGCGGATGTCGTCCTGGCCGGGCGCCGCTGCAGGTTCGGCCACGCGGCCAGGCTGCTCCGGCACGGCCTCGAACGGCGCGGCCCGGGCAGCGGTGACGGCGGGGCGATTGAACCATCGCGCAATCCAGTTGATCATCGTGGGGGCGGGGGGCGGTGATGTTAAAGAGGCATTTTACCTGACAAGCCGGCCGCAGGCGTTTTGCCGCCGCCACGCTGGACCTTGCCGTTGCGCAATGGAGCGGGCCTGTGTGGCGGTATATTTTCCTGTCGCGTGCCGCCACCGGAGCCAGCTGATGTCCGCAAATTCGTTCCTCCTTCGATTTCGGGTATTGCTGGTCGCGGTGCGCTACACGATTTGCGAAATCGGCGATTTTGCGCGATTCGTGGCGCGACCGCGCCGCGCGAGAGGCAAGCCTTCCACGCGCAAGCAGCGCGTCAACCGGGTCGTATTCTTCACCCTCGCATGGTTCATGGTCAGCCTGCCGCTGGCGGCGATTTTCAATGCGATCGAAGAAGCGGCGGGGATCCACTACATGACGCCGCGGCTGCCGCGCAACGTATTGGTCGGCGTGCTCGTCATCGGCGCGCTGGGGCCGGTGATCGAAGAACTGGTGTATCGCGCGGGACTGCGCTCGCCGATGTTCTGCCTGATCCTGGTGCCGGTCGTCGCGGTGGCCACCGTCGCGCCGACGATGACGGGCGCCGCCATCACCGTCTGCACCGCAGTTGTCTTGTGGGCGCTGGCGGTCGCGGCGCGCCGGCGTGCCGCGCTTTCGGCAAGCGCCAGGTCGCGCATGGCGAAGGAATTCATCCGCGGCTACCCGAAGATCTTCCACCTTAACTGCTACCTGTTTGCGATTGCCCACGCCAGCACTTACCAGTTCGCCGGCATGCAGGCTTCGCTGATATTCATCCTGGTATTCCCGCTGGCGATCGGCGCCGCGGTGATGGGCTATCTGCGCCTGCGCGATGGACTAGCCAGCAGCATCATGGTGCACTGCCTGTACAACATGGCCGGCATCAGCCTGATTTTATTGGCAACCCAGACGTGACAAGCGAGCCAGCGATGGCGCCGGGAGCGAGCCGATGCCTGCAAAACTTCATTCAATTCTGACGCCGTCGGCAGTCATCGACCGGATGGCGGCTTATTGCGCGCGCGAGCTGCGCGAATTTGCGGCATTCCTGGCGCGCCCGCGCCGCGCGAAGCATGTGCGCTCAACGACCAGGGAGTTTGTCAACCGCGTGGCATTTTTCTTTTTGGCGACGCTGCTCGTCAACCTGACGGTGAGCCTGCTGGTGAATTTGATCGCCAGCGGCGCGGGAATACAACGAAAAAACATTCTCGAGGCCGGGATCTTCATGAATGTGGCAGGCATCGCCGTGCTTGTTCCAGTGATCGAGGAGCTGGTTTTTCGCGCCGGATTGCGCACCGCAGTCTGGAACTTGCTGGTCATCCCTCTGTTCGTCTTGGCGATGGTCGGCGGCCTCGCCGTGTTCGCGTGCGCCGCGGCCATCCTTGTCGCGATTGTCGCCGTCATGGCCTGGCGTGCGCGCAATGCTGGGCTTAAGCGCAAGATGGCGCGCGACTTTATCCGGAACTATCCTCGGATATTTTTCCTGAACTGCTTTCTATTCGGGATTGTCCATGTCACCAATTTCGAATTTGTGGGTACGCAGGCGGCGCTGGCATTCATCCTCGTACTGCCGATGACGCTGGGCGCGACAGTGCTGGGATATCTGCGGATGCGCGATGGCTTAGGCAGCAGCATCTATCTTCATGGCCTGAATAACCTTCTCGCCGTCGGGCTGTTGCTGGCGATGCGATAGATAAAAAAAAGCGGGACCGGGCGTTGCCCGGATCCCGCTTCATATCACGCAGAGCCAGCCGGTCAGGCGTGCACCCGCTTCGCGTTGGTCGCCGCCCAGCGATACAGGGCCGTCACGATCGCGGCGCCGAGCACCGTGGCGACGATCATGGTCTGCGTCTCCGACAGGCCATTGGCGATCGCCAGCGGCTCGCCGGTACCGGTGGAGACGATCAGGCCGGCCAGCGCGACGTTGAACAGGCTCTCGCCGACGATGAAGCCGGACATGATCAGCACGCCCATGCGCTTGGCCGGCTCGCCCCAGGTGCGCTTGCTGACGGCGCGCTCGAAGAAATAGCCGGCGAAGGCGCCGACCACTACCGGCAGGGTGACGGTGCTCGGCAGGTAGATTGCGAGGCCCACGCCCAGCGGCGGCAGGCTGTACTTGTTGTTGCTCGATTTTTTCAGCGCGAAGTTGATCAGCACGAGAATGAGGCCGATGATGGCGCCGTATCCGAGCAGGTTCCACGGCAGGTCGTTGCCGATGACGCCCTTGGCCAGTGTCGAGATCAGCGTCGCCTGCGGCGCCGCCAGCGGGGTCGACGAAATCGCCTGCAGGTTCGGCGCGCCGGCAAAGCCGTTGGCGCGATTGAGCAGCTCCAGCACCGGCGGCACCACGGCCGAACCGGCGGCCACGCCGATCAGCAGTGCGACCTGCTGCTTCCAGGGCGTCGCGCCGACCAGCTGGCCGGTCTTCAGGTCCTGCAGGTTGTCGTTGCCGACGACCGCTACCGCCAGCACCACCGTGGTGACGAACAGCGCGAATGCGATCAGCGCATGCGCCACTTCCGGACCCATCATGTGGCGCCCGGCCATGCCGACGCTCAGCGACGCGCCGAGGATGGTGAGGATGGCGATGCCTGACACCGGCGAATTGGACGAACCGATCAGGCCTGCCATGTAGCCGCATACCGCGGCGGCAAAGATGCCGGCGACCAGGATGTAGCCGACGCCGATGGCGACCAGCGTCACCGACAGGCTGGCGAGCACGCCGCCTTGCAGAAAACTGGCGAGCAGCCAGCCGGCCGGCACCATCATGATCAAGGTCACCAGGCCGACGATGAAAATCGGGATGTCCTGTTCCTTGCGGTCGATGACGGCGCCCTCAAGCTTTGCGTGGCGGGCAGCGGCCATCGCCGACTTCAGGCCGCCGAGGACCGGCTTGGCCAGGCCGGCCAGCGTGACGATAGCGGCGAAGCCGATGGCGCCGGCGCCGATCAGACGGACGTCTTTGCTCCAGACGCCGCGCGCATGGTCGGCCGCGGACAGTTCCGGCATCGGGTTCCACGACGTCAGCATCGGCACCAGGACGCCCCAGGCGATCGCCAGGCCAACGAGCATCGCGATGCCGACCGTGATACCCATCAGGTGGCCGGCGCCGATCAGCGCGAGCGAACTCGATGCGCCGATGCCGGTGGCGCCCTGGCCGGTGCGGAAGTAGACGGCGACGTCGGCGGCCATCAGCTTGGCGCCGGCGAAGGCGGCAAACACCGCCGAGGCCACACTGCCCCAGATCACGGCGCGCAGGCCGGCCTTGCCTTCGGCGGCGCCGCTGCGCGACGAGGTGCCGACCTTCAGCACTTCGGCCGCGGCCACGCCTTCCGGATACGGCAGGTCGGATTGCGACACCAGCGCGCGCCGCAGCGGCACGGTGTACATCACGCCGAGCACGCCGCCGATGGCGCAGGCGCCGAAGGTCGGCCAGAACGGCACGTTGGCCCACCAGCCGATCATCAACAGGCCTGGCAGCACGAAGATCACCGACGCCAGCGTGCCGGCGGCGGACGCGATGGTCTGGACGATATTGTTTTCCTGGATCGTCGCGTCCCGGAATGCGCTCAGCAGCGCCATCGAGATCACCGCGGCGGGGATCGAGGTGGCGAAGGTAAGCCCGACCTTGAGCCCGAGGTAGACCTGGGCCGCGGTAAAGATCAGGGTAATGAGCACGCCGAGGAGGATGCCCCGGATCGTGATCTCTTTTGGTCCAGCCAGTGACACCGTCGCCATGCGCAGCACTCCATGAGGGGTTATTTTTTGAAAAAGCGTCTTATCATAACCGCCACATCGCAAAATCCCAAGCGCCAAGCGCAGTCATTCTAGTTGTCGGGTAGCCGCTGCGGCGGCGCCGGATCCTGCGGCTCGGCGGGGGCCGCCGGCTCGGCCGGCACGTCGATCGACCTGAACTCCGCTCTGTCGGCGTATTCGGCATAAATCCAGTCGTCGTCCTGCCGCATCACGCCTTCGGGCGCCTTGCGCTCGACTTCCGGCTGTTTTGCCAGGGCCACCCGCATGTAATCGATCCAGATCGGCATCGCCAGGGTGGCGCCGAACTCGCGCCCGCCGAGCGACTTCGGCTCGTCGAAGCCCATCCACGCCACCGCCACCACGTTGGCGCCGTAGCCGGCGAACCAGCCGTCGATCGCGTCGCTGGTGGTACCGGTCTTGCCGGCGATGTCGCCGCGCGCCAGTTTCCTGGTCGCCGCGGCGCCGGTGCCGTAACGCGTGACGTCGCGCAGCATGCTGTCGGTGACGAAGGCGTTGCGGGCGTCGAGCACGCGATTCTCCTCCAGGCCGGCCACCGGCGTCTTGAAGACGTCGATCGGCACGCCGCGCGCGTCCTCGATCTTGCTGATCAGGTAAGGCTTGACCCGGAAGCCGCCGTTGGCGAACACCGCGTAGGCGCCCGCCATTTGCAGGGGCGTGACGGCGCCCGTGCCGAGCGCCATGGTCAGGTTCTTGGGATGGCGCGCCAGGTCGAAGCCGAACTTGCCGAGGTAGTCGTGCATGTAAGGTACCGTCACCGCGCGCAGCAGCCGCACCGAGGCGATGTTCTTCGAGTGCGCCAGCGCGTGGCGCATCGTGATCGGTCCGTCGAACACGCCGTCGTCGTTCTGCGGCGACCAGGTCTTGCCGGCGTCTTCGCCCGGCATGTCGAGCGGCGCGTCGAGAATGCGCGTGGCCGGCGAGAAGCCCTTTTCCAGCGACGACGAAAACAGGAAGGGCTTGATCGCAGATCCCGGCTGTCGCCAGGCCTGCGTCACGTGGTTGAACTTCTGCAAGTTGAAGTCGAACCCGCCGACCAGCGCGCGATAGGCGCCGGTGCCGGCGTCGATCGACACGAAGGCAGCCGACACTTGCGGCAGCTGGACGATGCTCCACTTTTTGTTTTCCTCGCTGACGCGCACCACGGCGCCCGGGGCGATCCGGATGGCGCTTTTGGCGCCGGCGGACAGGCCCGCCGCGGCGAACTTCAGGCCGGCGCCGGTGATGTCGATGGTGTCGCCGTTCACGGTCTCGACCCGCACCAGCTTGGGCGACGCCGCCAGCACCACCGCCGGCAGCAGGCCGTCGCTCGAGCGGCGCTTCTGCAGGGAGTCGTCGATCGCGTCTTCACGCTCTTGCGGATCGGACGGCAGGTCGATCGACGCTTCCGGGCCGCGGTAGCCATGGCGCTGGTCGTACGCCAGCACGTTGCGCCGCATCGACTGGTAGGCCGCGTCCTGGTCGGCCTTCAGGATCGTGGTGGTGACGACGATGCCCCTGGTGTACGCGTCTTCCTTGAGCTGGGCGTACACCGCCTGGCGCGCCAGTTCGGCGACGTATTCGGCGTGGGTGCCGAATTCCTGGCCCTTCTGGTTGATGCGCAGCGGCTCGCCTTGCGCCTGGCGGTACTGCGCCTCGGTGATGTAATCAAGCTCGCGCATGCTCCTCAGGACCAGTTGCTGTCGCTCGCGCGCGCGCTTCGGATTGGTGACCGGATTGTGGCGCGCCGGGTTCTGCGGCAGGCCGGCCAGCATTGCCATCTCCGCCACCGACAGGCTGGCGAGCGGTTTGCCGAAGTAGATCTGCGAGGCGCTGCCGAAACCGTAGGCGCGCTGGCCAAGATAGATCTGGTTCATGTACAGCTCGAGGATCTCGTCTTTCGACAGCCTGCCTTCGATTTTGTAGGCCAGCGCGACTTCATTGAGCTTGCGGCCGATGAGCTTTTCGCGCGACAGGAAGAAATTGCGCGCCACCTGCATCGTGATGGTCGATCCGCCCTGGCGAAAGCCGCCGCCCAGGTTCGATTTCGCCGCGCCGAGCGCGCGGATCCAGTCGATGCCGCCGTGTTCGTAGAAGCGCTTGTCCTCGATCGCCAGCACCGCCTGTTTCATCAGTGTCGGTACCTTGGCGATCGGTACGAAGTCGCGGTGCTCCTCGCCGAATTCGCCGATCAGCACGTGGTCGGCGGTGTAGATGCGCAGCGGGATCTTCGGCTGGTAGTCGGTGACGATTTCGATCGAGGGCACGTTCGGCAGCAGGGCGGCCAGGCCGTAGATGACGGCGCCGACGATCAGCAATACGAAGACTGCGGCCAGCAGGATGAAGCCGCGCGCTGTGCGCGGCAGCTTGGTGGATAGGGTCAAGGGCTACTCTCAAGGTAAGGCCATACCGGTAACGATGGCGATGCGCGGAGGATTATATTCCGCTTCCGGTTAAGCCAACCTTAAGCCATGGTTCGCCGCGCGCCTATCGCAAACGCCAAAGGCGCGCGTGCCGATACTTTCGAGTCCTTGCGGGGATACCCGTCAGACGAAGGCCAGGTCGTGCTGGCGGATCAGGGTGTCGAGCCACTCGTCGCTGTGGCCGAAGCGGTAGCCCAGCTGCTTGGCGCGGCTGGTGTCGACCATCAGCTGCGACGGGAAGTCGAACGGGCTCAGTTGGCCGGCTTCGGCGGCGTTCTGCACCGGCAGCGCCTTGACCGGCTCGTCGAGCGCCATGCCGACGCGCTGATATAGGTCGAAGGCGGACAGCGGGCCTTCGCAGGCGGCGTTGACCGGGCCCTTGAAGTCCTGCGTCCCGGTCCACAGCAGGAAATCGCTGACCGACTGCAGGGACATGAAGGAACTGGCCGCGGCGGCGTTCGAATAGCGCAGCGGCGCGTGCTGGCGCACCAGGTCGACGTAGTGGGCCAGGCGGCCGGTGAAGTCTTCGGCGCCGGCCAGCACGTGGCCGATCCGCACCGTCACCACCGGCAGCGAGCCGTCGCGGTACAGGTAGGCTTCGGCCTGCAGTTTGCCCGAGACGTAGCTTTCGCAGGCCAGGTGCGGGTCATGCCACGGATATTGGGTGTCGATCGGCTGCGCCAGGACCCGCGCCGCCGCTTCGGCGAAAGGCGCGTCCTGCGTCCCCAGCAGGGGGCGGTAGACGTCGATGGTGGACGACATGATGTAGCGTTTGACCTTGCCGGCAAAGACGCGCGCGGAGATGGCGGCGTCGAGTGGGCTGTAGCACAACTGGTCATACACGATGTCGTAGCCGGCGACGTTGGCGAAGGCGGCGCGCATGGCATTTTCGTTGCGGCGGTCGACGCGAATGCGCTCGATGCGGGTGCCGAATGGGTCCGGCGCCAGGCCGCGGGTGGCGATGGTGACGCGGTGGCCGGCCTGCAGCAGGCGCTGGACGAGCAGTTTGCCGAAATAGCGGGTGCCGCCGATAACCAATATATTCTTGCGCATGGCGTTTCCTTATCGAATCGGTTATATTTTCCTCCCGGGGCGCGGAACCATCAAACGAGAAAAATTAAGTCCATGAGCAAGAAAAACTTATGCATGGAGGCAAAATGAAGCCTTTGCGCAGCCTTTCCGGGCTGATCGACTTCGAATGCGCCGCGCGGTGGGGCAGTTTCAAGCTGGCGGCGCAGGAACTGCACAAGACGCCGGCGGCGATCAGCCAGCAGGTCAAGCACCTGGAAGAAAGCGTCGGCTTCGCCCTGTTCATCCGCCATGCGCGCCACATCGCGCTGACCGAAAAGGGCCAGGAGCTGTCGATCACGGTGCGGCGCATGCTGGGCGACCTGCGCGCCAAGATCGGCGCGTTGCAGGAGGGCGACGAGGAGTCGATCCTGCGCATCTCGACGACCCATTCGTTCGCCATCAAGTGGCTGGTGCCTCGCATGCACCGCTTCACGAAGCTGTATCCCGAGCTCGATATCCGCATCGATTCGAACGACGCCCCGGCCAACCTGGAAGACGACAGCACGGATGTCGCCGTGCGTTACGGCCCGGTGTCCGACGGCGACCCGGCGCTGCTGTTTCGCGAGCGCCTGATCGCCGTCTACAGCCCGCACCTGCTGGCGCCTGGCCAGGCCGACCTGACGCTGGCGGACCTGCCCAACTTCCCGCTGTTATACGAGAAGACGCCGGAATCGTGGCTGCAGCTGCTCAACGAGAACAAGGCGCTGAAGGGCAAGTACGATTTCTCGCGTGGCTACAGCCACTGGGGCGTGTTGGCGCAGGCCGCGGTGGCGGGGCAGGGGATTGCGCTGGTGGCGTACGGGATCGCGTTCCAGGACATCCTCAAGGGATCGCTCCGGCAGATCAACTGCAAGAGCGCGCCGTTCGGCAGCGGCTACCGCTTCCTGGTCAACCCCAACAAGGCGGGCATGACAAAAGTGCAGCGGTTTCGCGCCTGGCTGGTGGCCGAGATGGACGACATGCGCCGCGCCGGCGTTCCGGCCGCCTAAAAAGTGCTGGTGTCAGGTCTGACATTCGGACATTTTGTCCGAATGTCAGACCTGACACCAGCGTTAACGTGACATCTGCGTTAACGAAAAACGGCGGCCCGCGAGCCGCCGTTCTACATTGCGAGACTAACTTACTTCACGCCGTGCATCAGCTTCTGGATCATCGGTGCGAGCAGGAACAGCAGCACGCCGCCGGCCATTAGCGACCAGAATCCGAAGGTGTAGCCGGAGAGCGCCGACGCTACCGACATGCCGGCTTCGCCGGACACGTGGCTGGCGAAAATGCCGGACAGGTTGTTGCCGATGCCGGTCGACAGGAACCAGCCGCCCATGCCCAGGCCAACCAGGCGAACCGGCGCCAGCTTGGTGGTCATCGACAGGCCGATCGGCGACAGGCACAACTCGCCGATCGACTGGATCCAGTACACCGCGAACAGGGTCCAGAACGGGATCTTGTTGATGGTCGGGTCAACCAGGAACGACAGCGCGTACATCAACAGGCCGAAAGCGAGGCCGTTGAACAGGATGCCGAGGCCGAACTTGCGCGGGATCGACGGGTTGACGTTCTTGCGGCCCATGGCGACCCAGATCCACGCGATGATCGGTGCGCAGGCGATGATGGCCACCGAATTCACGCTCTGGAACCAGGCGGTCGGGAACTCGGTCATGCCGAACACGTTGGCGCGGTCGACTATGTTCTCGGCCAGGAAGGTGAACGAGCTGCCTGCCTGTTCGAAGAACATCCAGAACAGGATGTTGAAGGCGAAGATGATCAAGAGGGCGATGGTCTTGTCGCGGGCAACTGCGCCGTCGCGGATGCCTTCGCGGATCAACATGATGACGAGGCCCAGGAACAGGACCGACAGCACGATCTGCAGGTTGCCGGCGCCTGCCTTGAGCAGCACGTACATCAGCGGGATCACGGCGATGGCGCCCAGAACCACGTACACCATCCGCATCGGGTTCATCGCATCCTTTTCAGGAGCGCCGATACCCTTGAGCGCCTTGCGGCCGATGGCGAACCAGATCAGGCTGATCAGCATGCCGATGCCGGAAGCGATGAAGACGACCTTGTAGGCCGGGATATCGTCGACGCTGAAGATCTTCTGCGCCAGCTGCTGCGTCAGGATCGGTGCGACGAAAGCGCCGGCGTTGATGCCCATGTAGAAAATGGTGAAGCCGCTGTCGCGACGGGTGTCGCCGAGCGAATACAGCTTGCCGACCATGGTCGAGATGTTCGGCTTGAACATGCCGTTACCGACGATGATCGTGGCCAGGCCGATCTTGAAGATATCAGGATCAGGAATGGCGATGGCGAACAGGCCGACGGCCATGAAGCCGGCGCCGATCAGGATCGAGCGCTGGTAGCCAATGACCTTGTCGGCGACATAGCCGCCGAACACTGCGCCCGCGTACACCAGTGCCAGGTAAGAACCGTACGTGAGGTTGGCGTCGGCCTGGCCGGCGGCCGCGCCGTCATGGAACTGGGTGACGATGTAGAGAACGAGTGCCCAACGAATGCCGTAGAACGCAAAACGCTCCCAGAACTCGGTCATGAACAACATCCACAGCGGACTTGGATGACCCAATATCTGCTTGAACTCCGGTATTACGACTGGCTGCGTAGGTGTAGCTGCACCGCTCATGCGGGTTTCTCCCGAATATAGTTATGAATGGATAAATCATATGGAGCGTCGAAGGCCCTGAACCGCCGCGGGATCTGCGGCTGGACCTGGCCAAGTTTTCCAATGCGCTGCATTTTAATGGAAATCCGGCGGCGCAAGCGAATTTTTGCCGGATGTGCTAATTGCGCCTCATTTGGCCGTGCGCACCCCCGTCTCAAACTGCACTGCACAAAGTGTCGCGAGTTGTCGTATATTGGCATTGCGGGCTCGTTCGTTACACAGAATCAGAAAAGGAATTTGCACCATGGATCACGACGTAATCGATACCCTCATTTCGCCGGAAGGCCGGCTCGAAGTGCTGTCGAAAGCCGAAGTTGTCAAACTGCTCGATACGAGCCAGGGCGGCCTGTATCAGGTGTTTCGCAATTGCGCGCTGGCGGTCCTGAACTGCGGCAGCTCAATCGACGACGGCAAGGAACTGCTGGAGCGCTACAAGTCGTTCGACATCAGCATCGTGCAGCGCGAGCGCGGCATCAAGCTCGATATCAAGGGCGCGCCGGCGATCGCTTTCGTCGATGGAAAAATGATCAAGGGGATCCACGAACACCTGTTTGCGGTGCTGCGCGATATCGTTTTCATCAATAGCGAAGTGACCGACAATCCGAAATTCGACATCTCGCAATCGGGCGGCATCACCGACTCGGTATTCCACATCCTGCGCAATGCGAACGTGCTGCGTCCGCAGCGCAATCCCAACCTGGTGGTGTGCTGGGGCGGCCATTCGATCAACCGGATCGAATACAACTACTCGAAAGAAGTCGGCTACCAGATGGGACTGCGCGACCTCGATATCTGCACCGGCTGCGGCCCCGGCGCGATGAAAGGCCCGATGAAGGGCGCCACCATCGGCCACGCCAAGCAGCGCCTGACGGGCGGGCGCTACCTCGGCATCTCAGAGCCGGGCATCATCGCCGCGGAATCGCCGAACCCGATCGTCAACGACCTGGTGATCATGCCCGACATCGAAAAGCGGCTCGAGGCCTTCGTGCGCACCGGTCACGGTATCATCGTGTTCCCGGGCGGGGCCGGCACCGCCGAAGAGATCCTGTACATCCTCGGCATCCTGCTCCATCCCGACAACGCCGATATGCCGTATCCGCTCATTTTCACCGGGCCGGAAACGTCGCGCGACTACTTCAAGCAGATCAACGAGTTTATCGGCGCCACGCTTGGCGAAGCGGCGCAGCAGCGTTACAAGATCATCGTCGACGATCCCGAATTGGTGGCGCGCGAAATGCAGATGGCGATCAAGGAAGTGCGCGAATTCCGCAAGTCGCGCAGCGACGCGTATTACTTCAACTGGCTGCTGAAAATCGACGAGGAATTCCAGCGGCCGTTCAAGCCGACCCACGAGAACATGCGCGGGCTTAGCCTGCACAAGAACCAGGCCACGCACCTGTTGGCGGCAAATCTGCGGCGCGCCTTTTCGGGCGTGGTGGCGGGGAACGTCAAGGACGAGGGAATCCGCGCAATCGAAAAATACGGCCACTTCGAAATCCACGGCGACGCGGCGATCATGGGGCCGATGGATGCGCTGCTGTCGTCATTCGTCGAGCAGAGCCGGATGAAACTGCCGGGTAAGACGTATGTTCCGTGCTATCGCGTGATTCAGTAGGTTAGCTGAGAGGGCTCAACGGGCGTGGCGATCCAATCGTGCGTCCGTTGACGCTGATCCCGCGTAGCGGGATCATGGATGCATGAACCACGACTCGCGCTCCTTTGAAGATGACCTCTTGTCCCTGAAAGCGGACGTGGCGGTCATCCGTTCAAATTACGTTACGAAGGCAGAGTTGCAGGCAGTTCGCATTGAACTCAAGACAGAAATTCGGGACGTACGTTTGGATATGAAAGCGATCGAAGCCAATGTTCTGCGTCGCCTTGATGCTTTGAAGATGGAACTTAAGGAAGATATCAGCAGGCTCACTATCGACAACGAAAAGTTGCGGGGCGAACTGCATGCAACGTTAAACGGCCAAACCTGGCGAATTATCGGCGCCATTTTCTCCTGGGTCGTGGCCGTCTACTTCATCGCTCGCGCCGGATACTAAACGGGGACTCATCCGAGCCCCCGCATTCCAACTGAACCTTCTTACTCTTCCCGACGCAAGTGCGGGAACAGAATCACGTCGCGGATGTTCGGCGAGTCGGTAATGAGCATCATCAAGCGGTCGATGCCGATGCCGCAACCGCCGGCCGGCGGCATGCCGTACTCGAGCGCGCGTATGTAGTCGGCGTCGTAGAACATCGCCTCTTCATCGCCCGCATCCTTGGCCGCCACTTGCGCCAGGAAGCGTGCCGACTGGTCTTCGGCGTCGTTCAGCTCCGAGAAGCCATTGGCGATTTCGCGGCCGACGATGAACAGCTCGAAGCGCTCCGTGATGCCAGGTGCCGTGTCCGACGCGCGCGCCAGCGGCGACACTTCGGCCGGGTAGTCGATGATGAATGTCGGCTCCCACAGCTGCGCTTCGGCGGTCTCTTCGAACAGCGACAGCTGCAAGGAACCCAGGCCCGACGTCGCGAACGGCTTGACGCCGAACTTGAGCAGCTCGGCCTTCAGGAAGTCCATGTCGTGCAGCTGTTCGTTGGTGTAGCCGGGCGCGAACTTGTTGATCGCCTCGACGATCGTCATGCGGTGGAACGGCTTCGTCAGGTCCAGCTCACGGCCGCCATACGTCAGCAGCGCCGTGCCGTGCGCGTCGACCGCGGCCTGGCGAATCACCGCTTCGGTGAAGTTCATGATCCACTGGTAGTCGGTGTAGGCCGCGTAAAACTCCATCATCGTGAATTCAGGATTGTGGCGCGGCGAGACGCCTTCATTGCGGAAGTTGCGGTTCACTTCGAACACGCGGTCGAAGCCGCCCACCACCAGGCGCTTGAGGTACAGCTCAGGCGCGATACGCAGGAACATCTCCATGTCGAGCGCGTTGTGGTGGGTGGTGAACGGCTTGGCCGCGGCGCCGCCGGGGATCGTGTGCAGCATCGGCGTCTCGACTTCCATGAAGTCGTTTTCTTCCATGAAGCGGCGGATCGACGACATCGCGGCGGTGCGCGCCTTGAAGGTGCGGCGCGTCTCTTCGCTCATGATCAGGTCGACGTAGCGCTGGCGGTACTTGGTCTCCTGGTCGGCCAGGCCGTGGAACTTGTCCGGCAGCGGGCGCAGCGACTTGGTGATCAGGCGCAGGTTGGTGACCTTGACGGTGAGTTCGTCGGTCTTGGTCTTGAAGAGCAGGCCCTCAACGCCGAGGATGTCGCCGAGGTCGTAGTGGTGCAGCGCTTCCATCGCGGCCGCGCCGGTCAGGTCGAGCGTGGCGTAGATCTGGATGCGGCCGTCGGCGCGCGCGCCCGACGAATCCTGCAGCGTGGCGAAGGCGGCCTTCTTGCCGGCTTCGCGCTTGAGCATCATGCGCCCGGCCATCACCACGGCGACCGGGTTCGCTTCGAGTTCTTCGCGTGTCATGCCGCCGTATTGCTCGTGCAGCGCCGCCGCCTTGTGCTGCGGACGGAAATCGTTGGGGAAGGCGACGCCATTGCCGCGCAGCGTGGCCAGCTTGGCACGGCGCTCGGCGATGATCTTGTTTTCGTCAGCCGGTTGCGCGGCCTGGTCCTGGATGTCGGTGGTCATGATGGTTTTATTAGTAGGTTAATCTGATGCGAACAGCGCGTCGATGTCGAGCTCGGAGAAGTCGGCGGCGATCGCGATGACGTTCTCGAAGTCCTCGAAGGCGTTGGCCGGCAGGGTGGTGGTGAGCACCACGCAACGCATGCCGGCGCGGCGCGCCGCTTCCACGCCGAGCGGCGCGTCTTCGAACACGATGCAGTTTTCCGGCGCCACGGCGCAGCGTTCGGCGGCGAGCAGGAAGCCGTCCGGATTGGGCTTGCCGCGGGCGACATCGGCGGCGCCGACGACGACATCGAAATGGCGCCGCAGGTCGAGGCCATCGAGCGTGAAGTCGATGTTGGCGTTGGGCGCGGCGGTGGCCACGGCCAGCACCACGCCCTGCGCCTTGGCGCGGGCAATCAGCTCGTCGAAGCCGTCGACGGTCTTGCGGTGCGGTCCGTACAGTTCGCGGTAGACCGTTTCCTTCTCCAGGTTCAGGGTGCGCACCTCGTCGTCCTGCAGGTGCTCGCCCATGTGCGCGCGGATGATCTCCTTGCCCTGGCGGCCGGCGGTGGTGCGGAAGAATTCCTCCGCATCGATCGTCATGCCGCGCTGTTCGAAGAAGGCGATCCACGACCGCGTGTGGAAGGCCATGTTGTCGACGATGGTGCCGTCCATGTCGAAAATGAATGCGGTTTTCTCGAGGGCCATCGCTTACACGCCTTGCTTGAGCGAGGCGGCGATGAAGTCATCGAGGTCGCCGTCCAGCACGCCCTTGGTGTTGCCGGTCTCGAAGCCGGTGCGCAAATCCTTGATGCGCGACTGGTCCAGCACGTACGAGCGGATCTGGTGGCCCCAGCCGACGTCGGTCTTGGAGTCTTCCAGCTTCTGCTGCTCGCTCATGCGCTTGCGCAGTTCGTGCTCGTACAGCTTCGCCTTCAGCATTTCCATCGCTTCGGCGCGGTTGCGGTGCTGGCTGCGGTCGTTCTGGCACTGCACCACGATCCCGGTCGGCGCGTGCGTCATGCGCACCGCGGAGTCGGTCTTGTTGATGTGCTGTCCGCCGGCGCCGGAGGCGCGGTAGGTATCGACCCGGATGTCGGCCGGGTTGACGTCGATCTCGATCGAGTCGTCCACTTCCGGATACACGAACAGGCTGGTAAACGACGTGTGGCGGCCATTGGCCGAGTCGAACGGCGACTTGCGCACCAGACGGTGCACGCCGGTTTCGGTGCGCAGGTGGCCGTACGCGTATTCGCCTTCGACTTTCAGCGTGGCGGTCTTGATGCCGGCGACCTCGCCGTCGGACTGCTCCAGGATGTCGACCTTGAAGCCCTTGCGCTCGCAATAGCGCAGGTACTGGCGCAGCAGCATCGAGGCCCAGTCCTGCGCCTCGGTGCCGCCGGCGCCGGCCTGGATGTCGATGAAGCAGTTGTTCTGGTCCATCGGGTTGCCGAACATGCGGCGGAACTCCATGCCCTCGACGACGGCCTTGATGGCGTCGGCGTCGGCGATGACCGCTTCGAGCGTGTCGTCGTCGTTTTCTTCGCGCGCCATGGCGAACAGGTCGTTCGCGTCCTTCAGGTCGCCGTCGGCCTTGATCAGCGTATGGACGATCCCTTCCAGCGCCTTTTTCTCTTTACCGAGATCCTGGGCGCGTTTTGGATCGTTCCAGACGGTCGGATCTTCTAGTTCTTCGTTGACTTGTTCGAGCTTCTCTGACTTTTTATCGTAGTCAAAGATACCTCCGAAGTTCGGCTTCACGATCCGTCAGGTCGTTGAGCAGGGCGGAGAGGGCGTTGATGCGTTCGGCTTCCATGGCGTTTCCGGTCTTGAATTGAGTTGAATCGAACCTTCGATTATACCCGACCGGAGGCATTGTCGAATCAGACGCTGGGGTCAGGTCGGACAATCGAACATCTTAAAAAAAGCGAAATCTCCGATTATCAGACCTTACCCCGGCCCAGCAGGTCCATCGGAACCGGAAAGACGATGGTGGACGTCTTGTCGCCGGCAATGTTGGCCAGCGTCTGCATGTAGCGCAACTGCATGGCGCCGGACTGCTGCGCCAGCACCTGGGCCGCCTGCATCAGCTTCTCGGACGCCTGCAGCTCGCCCTCCGCGTGGATCACCTTGGCGCGCCGCTCGCGCTCGGCCTCGGCCTGGCGCGCGATGGCCCGGATCATCGAGTCGTCGAGGTCGACGTGCTTGATCTCGACATTGGCCACCTTGATGCCCCAGGCGTCGGTCTGGGCGTCGAGCACATGCTGGATGTCGATGTTGAGGCGCTCGCGCTCGGCGAGCATCTCGTCCAGTTCGTGCTTGCCGAGCACCGAACGCAGCGTCGTCTGGGCGAGCTGGCTGGTCGCTTCGAAGTAATTGGCGACCTGGATGATGGCCCGTTCCGGGTCGATCACGCGGAAGTACAGCACCGCGCTGACCTTGACCGAGACATTGTCGCGCGAGATCACGTCCTGCTTCGGCACGTCGTGCACGACAGTGCGCAGGTCGACCCGCACCATCTGCTGCAGCACCGGGATCAGCAAAATGAGGCCCGGCCCCTTGACCGCCCAGAACCGGCCGAGCTGGAACACGACGCCGCGCTCGTACTCGCGCAGCACGCGCACCGAGGTCGCCAGCAAGGCCGCCAGCAGCATCAACAGCGCGCCCAGGCCGAAGCCGAATTCGATGATCATGGCAGTTCTCCCTTGATGTGGTGCTCGAGCGGCGCGACGTCGAGGATCGGCCCGGCGCGCCCGACGATGCGCACCTGCTGCCCGCGCCGCAGCGGCACCGCGCTGGACACGCGCCAGGTCTCGCCGCCGGCGTTGGCCCAGCCTTCGCGCGCGGCGTCGTCGAGCATTTCGGCGACGCTGCCGATCAGGTTGTCGGCGCCGCTGACGACGGCCCGCCGGCGCGAGCGCAGCGCGACGTTGACCGTCAGCGCCATCAGCAGCGCGCTGGCGACGGCGACGCTGGCGATCAGCCAGAGCGGGATGCCGTAGTCGGGCAGGTCGGTATCGATCAGGATCAGCGCGCCGGCGACGAACGCGGCGACCCCGCCCAGGCCCAGCGTGCCGAAGCTGGGCAGGAAGGATTCCGCGATCATGAAGGTAATCCCCAGCAGGATCAGCGCGAGGCCGGCGTAATTTACCGGCAGCAACTGCAGGCCGTACAGCGCAAGTACCAGACAGATGGCGCCGATCACGCCGGGGGCGACCGCGCCCGGGCTCATGAATTCGAACAGCAGGCCGTAGATGCCGATGCTCATGAGGATCAGCGCGATGCTGGGGTTGGTGATGGCGGTGAGCAGGCGCGAGCGGGTGTCCGGCTTCACGTCGGTGAGCGGAGCGGCGGCCGTCTGCAGTTTCAGCTCGCGGCCCAGCACTTGCACCCTGGCGCCGTCGAGCTTTGCGATGAGCGCCTTGACATCGGGCGCGATCAGGTCGATGACGCGTTCTTTCAGCGCATCCTCGGCCGACAGGCTGAGTCCTTCGCGCACGGAGCGGTCGGCCCACTCGGCGTTACGGCCGCGCATTTGCGCCAGTCCGCGCAGGTAGGCGGCGGCGTCGTTGACCGCCTTGCGTTCCAGCGCCGAGGTCTGCGGCTGCGTCGCGGGGCCGGCGGGGGTGGCCGGCGGGGCCGGCGGGCCAGCCGGCGTACCGGCCTTGTCGCTCTGGTCGCCGTCCCTGCGGGCGGGCGGCGGCTTGCCCTCGGGCTCGGTGCCGGGCGGGCCGATCTGCACAGGCGTGGCGGCGCCGAGGTTGGTCCCCGGCGCCATCGCCGCGATGTGGCTGGCGTAGACGATGTAGGTGCCGGCGCTGGCGGCGCGCGCCCCGCTCGGCGCGACGAAGCTCGCCACCGGCACCTCCGACGTCAGGATCGCCTTGATGACCGAGCGCATCGACAGGTCGAGCCCCCCCGGCGTGTCGATCTGCAGGATGACCAGCTGACTGCGGTCCTTGGCCGCGCGGGCGATCCCGCGGACGACGTAATCGGCGCTGGCGGGCCCGATCGGCCCATCGATGGTGAGCAGCGTGATCGAGCTTGTCGCGGGCGCGGCGGCCGCGGGCGGGCCGCACGCCACCAGCAGCGCGACCAGCAGCAGGCGCAACACGCGGTCAAGCAAGGCGGAACTGGGTCGGAACATAGGGCGTCCCAAGGGCCGGCGGCACGGGCCCGATATGTATTAGAAGCGTTGGCGCGTCAGTTGGTTCCGGGCTTGATGCGCGGCGGCGCACTGCGTATCATGGCCTACCTCATCATTTCCGACGGATTTCGAATGCGCGCCAAGTCTTGCCTGCCCCTGTTGCCCCTGATCCTGAGCGCCTGCGCGGCGGTGGGCGAGCGTCCCGCCGTGCCGGCCGGCGCGACCGCCGTGCTGGCGGTGCTGGAGACGACCGACGTCCACTCGAACGTGCTGGGCTACGACTACTACAAGCTGGCCGCGGATCCATCGTTCGGGCTCGACCGCACGGCGACGCTGATCGCCGAGGCGCGCAAGCAGTTCGCCAACACGTTGTTGCTGGACAATGGCGACACCATCCAGGGCACGGCGCTGGCCGACTACCAGGCGCTGGTGGCGCCGCTGCGCTGCGACCAGACGCTGGCCGTCTACAAGGTCATGAACCAGCTCGGCTTCGATGGCGGCGGCATCGGCAACCACGAGTTCAACTACGGCCTGGCCTACCTGAACCAGGTCACCGGCAGCCGCTTCGACGTCGATGGCGTCGATCCGGCCGCGCCGCGCTGCGCCGGGCCGGCGTTTCCGCAGGTGCTGGCCAATGTCTACAGCACCAGGTCGCGCAAGCAGCTGTTCGCGCCGTACCGCATCATCTCCAAGCAGGTCAGCGCGCTCGACGCCCATGGCAAGCCGGTCGCGGCCACCATCAAGGTCGGCATCATCGGCTTCGCGCCGCCGACCATCGTCGCCTGGGACAAGCGCTGGCTCGACGGCAAGGTCTACACCGAGGGCGTGCGCGAAACCGCCCTCAAGTACATCCCGCAAATGCGCGCCGAAGGGGCAGACCTGGTCATCGCCATCTCGCACGGCGGCCTTGACGACAGCCCCTACACGCCGGACATGGAAAACGGTAATTACCACCTGTCGCAGGTCCCTGGCATCGACGCCATGCTGATCGGCCACTCGCACCAGGTGTTCCCGAACGCCGCCAGCAGCGTCGCCCAGTTCAAGCTGGCCGGCGTCGACAAGGCGGCCGGGCTGGTCAACGGCGTACCGACGACGATGGCCAACCTGTGGGGCAAGCACCTCGGCGTGATCGGCCTGCACCTGACGCACGACGGCGCGCGCTGGGTGGTCGACAAGCGCAAGACGACGGTCGAAGCGCGCGGCGCCCAGCGGGCCGACAAGTCGTTCGTCGCGCCCGATCCGTCGGTGGCAGCGCTCATCGCGGCCGAACACCAGGCCACCATTGGCTACGTTGGCACGCCGGTCGGCGCCAGCGCGTTCCGCATGTCGAGCTACTTCGCGGACGTCGGCGACGTGTCGGCGATCGCCGTCGTTAACCACGCGCAGGCCGATTACGTGGCGAAGTATGTGAAAGCGAACCTGCCGCAGTACGCCGCGCTGCCGGTGCTGTCGATGGCGTCGGCGTTCAAGAGCGGCTCGGCCGGCGTGACCGACTTCACCGACGTGCGCGCCGGCGACATCGCCCTCAATAACGCCGCCGACCTGTACCTGTATCCGAACACGCTGTACGCGGTGAAGGTGGACGGCACCGGCTTGAAGGCGTGGCTGGAGCATGGCGCCGGGCGCTTCAACACGATCGACCCGGCGCTCGCCGCGCCGCAGGAGCTGGTCAATCCATCCTTCCCGAGCTATAACTTCGACACCATCACCTCGGGCGACGTCAGTTACGAGATCGACGTCACCCAGCCGCCGGGGAAGCGCATCGGCAAGCTGGCGTACCGCGGCAAGCCGGTGGCGCCGTCGCAGGAGTTCATTGTCGCCACCAATAATTACCGGGCCAGCGGCGGCGGCGCTTTCCCGGGACTCGACGGCAGCAAGACCGTGTTCGCGTCGCCCGATACCAACCGCGAGGTGCTGATCGCCTACATCAAGGATGCCAGGCAGCTGACGATGGCCGCGCACGGCGCGCAGCGCAGCTGGACGTTTGCGAAAGTGAAGACGGCCGGGCCGGTGGTGTTCCGTTCGGCGCCTGGGGTGATCGCGCTGGCGGGGCAGGCGGAGTTGAGTAACGTGTCGCTGCTGCGCGCCGACGACGGCAGCGGCAAGGGCTACTCGCTGTACGCGGTCGATCTGTCGCGCTGACGCTATTCGAAGAGATGGGGCCAGGACGACGTGGAAGTGGCCGTCGTCCTCGCGAACGCGGGGACCCCGTTTCGCGGCGTCTAGTTGAGTTTCGCCTTCTCCTGCTGAACCAGAATGAACGGATGCACCACCGACGTCCACAACGCCGCCTGCCCCTCGGTCCAGGCTTGCGCCTGCTCGTCGGTCACCTTGCCGATTTTTCCCTCGCCCATCCAGCGCGAGATGCTGTCCTTGTCGTCGTGCGAAATGCGCACTGCGACGTCGATCAAATCGAGGTCGGGGCTGACGAAAACCACCGATCCCTGGGCAAAGTGCTTTTCCAGTTCGGCCCATGGCAGGCGCGCGGTCTCGCTGTTGATCTTGAGGCGCAGGTCGGTATCGTTGTCGGGATTAGTCTTCATGGCAGGCAAATGGAAAGGTTGGGCGGGTCCGGCGATCAAGGTCGCCGAACCCGCCCATGTTAACCGATCGCCGCCCGGCACGCAGTCGGCAGCGCAAACGCAGTTGCGCCGTCACAGCATGACGGGCGCAACGAGCGCAGCTTAGATCTGGTCGGGCGGGTACGCCGCCACACCGCCAAGCACGTAAGCGATCTGCTTCTCGATCGGGATGGTGCCGCTGACAGCGGGCGGCCCGAACGTCACTTTGACCGTTCCTTCGGCCGAGTTCGCCTCGACGCTCTGGACCGTGTAGGAGCCGCTGGTCTCGCCGACCGCGAACAGGCCGAGCAGGTTGATGCTGGCGGACCAATTCGCTTGCATGTCGCTTTGGATCCTGTGCGAGTCGGCGCCGGTGAAGGTGAGCACCACCGTCGGCTGCTGGCTGATCACGAAGGTCTTGAGGCGCGAAAAGCGCTTACCCGGCCCGAAATAATCTGCCACGCTGAACTCGCCGCCCTGGAACTGGTATCCGGTCGCGTCGTTCCCAGTTTTTTCGACCACTTCCTGCAGGATGTCGTTGTCGTACCAGCCGCTCTTGTTGTCGAGCGACATTGCCGATGGTTGCGACGAGAACAGCGTCACCCCGGGGTAGGTGATGTCCATCGTCACCGTCGACGATGACGAAGTGTAGCGCGACAGGTCGTACGAGACACTGCCGTTGATCGAGACGTCGAAGATGCCGCCGATCGGAAAATCGAATCCCGCGCTGCCGGCAATGCTCAACTCCGACGACGACGAACTGAAGTCCGACATGGCGATGCTGATGCTCACCGCGTTGCCGGGCGTGGTGAGACCGCCGATCAGTTGGTTTGCCGTCGGCAGCTTGGCCGGGTTGAAGCCCGGGTAGTAGGATGTATCGCCCGTTTGCATGCCGCCGTTGTCGGCGGTCGGCGTCGTCACGCTGGCGATGGCCGCACCGGTACGACGGAGCGCCTCCGAGCGCGTCTGTTTCAGCTTGTAGCTGGAGCGGGCAAGTTCCTTGTAGTCGGAGATCGCACCGCGCAGCGCACTGAGGGTGTCGGGCAGATCGTCGAGGCTGCCGTATTTGTCGGTCAGCTGGTTGAACGCATCCTCCAGCTTGCTGGTGTTCTTCGGCAGGGGATTGCTGAATGACCAGCCGGCATCCGTGAATTCGGCCAGGATCGAGGCGATCTGCGCGGCCGCAGCCGTATCCTGCTTGTTCATGGCGGCGATATCGGCAGACGAAAACCCAAAGCCGACCGCGCCCATCAGTTTCGCGTAGAGCGTGGAAAAATAGGAACCGTTCAGGTCCATCTGGCCGTCGCTGGTCGCCCCGAGCAAGGAATCGATGTCTTCCAGCGTGGCACGGTTGTAGTAGCCATTGCCGCCGTAAGTGATGCCGTAATTGAAGCCGGGCGGATAGATCACAGTATGGTAGGTGCCGTCGAGCTGGCTCGACAGCTTGTCGGCGACCTGCTTTTCGAGATTGCTGATGAATGTCTGCTGGCCCGGCGACACCGTCGATGCATGCACGACGGTCATCTGTTTGACGGGATTGACCATTTGCCGGCACTTCGCCAGCAACGGCGGGGCCGGCTTAGGGTTCTCTGTCAGCCACTTATCATAGCCGTACAGGGCCGCCTTTGTGGCGTTTGGCGCGACGATGGTGGAGACAAAGTCCCACGACAGCTTTGGCGTGTCGGGACGGGCCAGAAAGACGCGAAACGTGCTCATGATGGTTTCCTTTTCGTTGGGTGATTGAAATGGGGCGGCGAGACATTCTCTGGTTTCCGGATTCGGCCGGACACTTCGAGATGCTCGCGATTCTGCTTTTCCCCACTTCCCTTTCTGCAAGCGCCGTGCCAGCCACAACGGAGCGTTTTGTGGCAGTTTTCTGCTTTTTGGGTGTAAAACAGCCCGCGATTTGACACGCCGGCTTTGCTTAATTACATTGTTGCTTACACGCGGCGGCAATCGGCGCCGTTCCCGTCTTTCGCCACGCTATCGAGGAGCCGCCGTGCGGTCTGACGACCCTGAAGACACGCTGACGTCGCAGCTGTCGTCGCTCGAGGAAGCGTCCGGTCGGCTGCTGGCGCTGACCATCCTCTGGCATCCGCAGCTGGAACGGGTCGGCCAGCAGTGCATCGCCGGTCCCGGCGCCGGCGAGATCGCCCTGAACCGCTTTGCGCCGCTGTTCGCCAGGCCCGGCGGCGTCCAGCTGCCGCTCGGCGAACGCTGCATCGCGCGCGACCGGCTATGGCTGCGGCGCGGACCCGGCGATGCGCTGGCGATCGATCCGCCGCAAAGCAGGATGAGCGTGGAACTCGACGGCGTTGCGCTGACCGGGCCGACCATGCTTGCGCCTGAACGCATCGACGGCGGCCTGGTGCTGGCGCTGGGCGGCGCCGTGCTGCTGTGTATCCACTGGGCCGACGGCTTGCCGAGGGCGACCGCGGACAACGGCTTGCTCGGCGTGAGCAGCGCGATGCGCAAGGTGCATGAGCTGATCGGCCAGGTGGCGGCGACCGAATTGCCGGTGCTGGTGCTGGGCGAAACCGGCACCGGCAAGGAGCTGGCGGCGCGCGCGATCCATGCCGCCAGTGCCCGCCGCGTTGGCCCTTTCGCCGCCGTCAACATGGCGGCGCTGAACGAATCGCTGGCCGCGGCCGACCTGTTCGGCGCCACGCGCGGCGCCTACACCGGCGCCCAGAGCGCCCGCGGCGGCCTGTTCGCCGAAGCGGCCGACGGTACGCTGTTCCTCGACGAAATCGGCAACGCGCCGGCGCCGGTGCAGCCGATGCTGCTGCGCGTGCTGGAAACCGGCGAGTACCGGCCGCTGGGCGCCGCCGCCGACGCCGTGTCGCGCGCACGCGTAATCAGCGCGACCGACCAGGATCTCGGCGCCGCCGGTTTCAACCAGCCTTTGCGCAGGCGGCTCGAGGCGTTCGTGATCTGCATGCCGGCGCTGCGCCAGCGGCGCGAGGATATCGGCCTGCTGATCGTTCATGTGCAGAGTACCTGGGGCGCCGGCGCCACGCCGGTGCAGTTGCCGGCGGCGCTGGTCGGCGCGATGTGCGCTTACCACTGGCCGGGCAATGTCCGCCAGTTGCATCACGTGGTGACGCGCGCGCTGATGGCCGTGCAGGCCGGCCAGGCGCCGTCGCTTGCGGCGCTGCTGCCGCGCGACGCGCCGGCGCCGGCGCCGGCGGAAAACGCACAGCGGCAGGACTCTCTGGCGCTGCCGGCGGCGCCGCACCGCACCAGGCTCGCCGATGTCGACGACACGGCGGTGCTGGCGGCGATGGCGCGCAACGGCTGGCAGATCCGCAGCGCGGCGCAGGAACTTGGCGTTTCGCGCCCCTCGATGTACAAGCTGATCGAGGCCCATCCGCAGATCCGCGTGGCCAGCGCGATCCCGCTGGCCGAACTGCGCGCGGCGCTGGCCACCCATGGCGCCGACGTCGCGCGCTGCGCCGCCGCGCTGCGCACACCGAGCGAGGCGTTGCGCCGCCTGCTGCGCGGCCAGGGCCTGATCAGTTGACGCCGGCCGGTCGGCGACCGCGTTCCTTCAGGGTGCCGGTGGTGCCGACTTCGCACTCCGGATCGAAGGAGAACACCCGCACCTCGTCGACGGCGCCGGCGCCGCGCGTGATCCGCACCGTCATCACGAACGACAAGTCCCAGAATCCGGCGCTGTAGCCGACGTCGAGGGTGCGCTTCCATTGCTGGGCGACGACCAGTGATCCGGTGGCCGATTCTTCGATAGTCGCCTGAAAATCGAGCGCCAGCGGGCACCAGGCGCCGATCGCCTGCAGGAATGGCGACGGCGAGGCGAACTGCGTCCTCATGCCGGGCGCGCGCTGGACCACCTGCGGGCGCGTCAGGATGGCGCAGTCGACGATCTGGAACGAGGCGAACCCGTTTTCCGTGCCGCCGCTGCAGATGATTTGAATCGCGACTTGCTCGCCCGGGGCGAAATACAGCGAATCGGCGTGGCCGCCCTGGGCCGGCTGCGGATCGGGCGTCGGGGCAGTCTCGCGCAGCGCGATGTAATTGAGCTCCTCGCTTTGCTGATCGGCGTCGAACGAAATTTTCAGCAGCACTAACGCGGGCGGGGGGGTAAGCAATTCATTCATTTGGCAGTCTCCAGGGCGATGGTCTGATAACGGGAGTCGCGCCGCAGCGCGACCAGATTGGGTTCCGAGTCGATCAGTGCGGCCGGATAACCCAATGTCTTGGCCCGCGCCAGGTGCGCGATGGCGTGCTGGCGCCGGCCTGCTATCTCGTTGGTCACCGCGGCCCGAAAGCGCACGGCCGGATTGTCCGGCGCCGCGGCGGCGCCGCGCTCGGCCAGGCCAACCGCGGCGGCGGTGTCGTCGAGGTGGACCGCGTACAGTCCCATGCGTGTGAGGAAGGTCGGATCATCCGGCCGGCCTGCCAGCAGCGGTGCGAGCAGCTGGACGGCGCGGCGGTAGGCCCGCAGCGACTCCGCTTCGCGGCCCGGAATCCAGCGCAGCGTGTCGGCCAGGTTGGCCCACTTCAGGTAATCGTTGGGGCCGCCCTTGGCCGCCGAGACGGCATGCTCGAACGCGCGCGCCGCGCCGGCGTAATCGGCGCGCGCAAACAAGGCGGCGCCGAGGTTGCTGTACAAAACTCCGCTTGGCCGCGTCCGCAGTCCCTGCTGCAGCACCTGCAGCGCCTCGTCGCCGCGGTCCAGGTGCAGCAGTGCCGCGCTCAGGTTGGCGTAGGCGAGGACGGCGTCCGGTTCCAGCTGCAGGCTGCGGCGAAAGGCGCGCTCGGCGCCACGGTAGTCGCCGCGCTGATAGTGCATGGTGCCTTCGAGGTCGGCGAACAGGCGCTCGCGCGGAAAACGCGCCTGCGCGTCGGCGATCAGCTGTTGCGCCGCGTCGTAGCGCTGCATGCGCAGCAGCACATTGGCCTTGGCGTTGAGCGCGGACAGGTCGGAAGGATCGAGCTCCAGGGCGCGGCCGGCCGCCGCCAGCGCCGCCTCGCCATGGCCCTGCAAGGCCTGCACCCACGCCCGCGCTGCGTGGGCGATCGCCAGCTGGTCGTTGGCCTGCAAGGCCTGCTGGGCGCTGGCGTCGGCGCGGCGCAGCCAGGTGTCGTCGCGGCCGTCGCCGACATAGCGCATGCTGTAGGCCAGCGACAGGCCAGCCGCGGCGCCCGCATGGTCCGGCCGATGGGCGATGATGCTGCCGAAATGGGCCAGCGCGCTGTCGATGGCGCCATCGCGGTCGCCGACGCGCAGCGCTTCGAGTCCCGCCCGCATCGCGCCGGCTTGCGAAAACGGCGCCGCGGCGGCGGTTTGCCGGTGCTGGACCAATTGCAGCGCGAGCAGCAGCGCGCCGGCGCCAAGCAGGGCGGCGCATGCCGCCGGCATGGCCCTGCGCGCCCTGGCCAGTGCGGCCGCGCCGCGCGCGCGCGGCGGCGCGCTTGGCGCCTTGCCGACGGCAATGGCGGCGATACGCTCGCGCACCGCGGCCATCGACGGCATGCGCTGCGCGGGGTCGCGTGCCGTCATCGCGCGCACCAGGGCGGCCGTCCCCGAATCGGCAGAGGCAGGAAATTGCCAGTGATCGGAATTGGACTGCAAGTGCGCGGCCGCCAGCGCCAAGCCGTCAAGGGCGGCGAATGGCCGCTGGCCGACGATCAATTCGTACAGGACGACGCCGAGCGAATAGATGTCGCTCGCCGGTTTGAGAGGGCGTCCCAGCAGCCGCTCGGGCGCCATATAGGCGATCGTGCCGAGCGGATCCTCAGGCAGGCCGGTCTGGGTCGCCAGCGGATCGACCTGGCGCGCCAGCCCGAAGTCGAGGATGCGAACTTTGCCCGACGGCTCGAGCATCAGGTTGTTCGGCTTCAGGTCGCCGTGGATCAGGCCCGAACTGTGCGCCTCGGCCATCGCTGCCGCGATCTGATCGACGATGTCCAACGCCTGCGGCGGCTCCAGCGCCTGTCCGCTGGCATAGTCGCGCAAGGTCAGGCCTTGTACGAGTTCCATGACGATCGACTGGGAGTGGCCGTCTTCCTCGAAGGCGAAGATCTTCACGAACGCGGTATGCTGCAGCGACGCGGCAAGTCGTGCTTCGCCGATCAGCTGCTGCTGGCCGCCTTTGGCCGGCGCCGCTTTCAGGCGCTTCAGCGCGACGCTGCGGCAAAGTCTGGGATCCCACGCCTCGTACACTTGGCCGAATCCGCCTTCGCCGAGACACTTGCGCAGATGGTAGTGTCCGAAGGTGGCCAGCGTGCTCTCCGGCGCCAGTGGATAATTGATAGATCCTCCGTTGATGGCGCGCGGCGCCGGTACGCTCGGGGCAAGCAGTTCATTATCAATTCGTAAATATTGAATGTCAACGGATTCTGTACGGTTTGTGACTTCGCGTACACGCCGGAACTGCCGCTCGATGTCGTCAGATGGACTCGATGGCGGGAGTGGCGGTACCGGTCCAGGTCAGCCGATAGGCAGCGCCCTTGCGCACGTTGCCCACCAGCGCCGGCCGGAAGCACGCCAGGTTGGTGCCGCCGTCGCGCCGCACGCTGGGAAAAATGACCCCCATCGATCCCTCCTCGAGCAGCCGCGCCGCCAGCAGTTGCGAGGCGACGTAGCTGTCCGGCGCCAGCACCTTTGCGAATCCGCGCTGTCCGCGCAGGTCGTGGAAGGTGCTGGTGAAATCGGCCAGCATCGTCTGGTAGGTCACGCTGTCGTCGAAGCGGTCGATTTCCGTGTACTCGACCGTTTTGTGGAAGGTGATTTCGGCCAGCGCGGTCTCCGGCTCGAACGCGCAGTACCAGGCGCCGCGCTCGCCGTCGTTGAAGCGGCTGCCCTCGGGCCGAGGATAGGTGTAAGCGGCATTGATAATGCGGAAATTGGGCACGCCGAATACCAGTTCGTCGACGCCGATGCCGGGCAGGCCGCCGTATTCGCCGCGCAGGCGCTCGTTGGTGGCGTTGTCGAGGTCGAACAGGTCGCGCAGCACGGCGTCGTCGTCGGCCAGCGGCGCCAGCACAGAGTCCTCGACATCGGCGAAGCGCGACGGAATCAGGCGGCAGGTGTCGAACTGACGCAGCGCGGTCAGTTTTGGTTCGGAGGCCAAATTCAAAGCCCTCCGCGCCGCGCGTCGAGCAGCTTGCGCACTGTCTGCATCGCCAACAGTCCCCCGGCCAGCATCTGCGACAGCGGCGTGCGGCCGCCGAAGACGGCGTTCTTGTTCGGCAGCGCGACCCACTCGTCGGCCAGCTTGTCGCCGTACAGGATGTGCAGGGCCTTGTAGATGCCGATCAGGTAGGAGATGCGGGTGATGCGGTCCACTTCCAGCACCCGGTCGGGATTCTTTTTCCACTCGTAGAATGTGGACGAGGACAGGCCGCCGAGCAGTTCGCGCGCGTCTTCGTCGCGCAGCTGCCAGGCGGCCGCCAGCTTGAAAAAGCCCTTCAGGGCGGACTTCGACAGCCGCTCGCGTTCGGCCCTGGCGTTGAGGTCAACCAGGACGGCAGGTTCGAAGCGGCTCTTCGGGTAGGCGTAGGCGAGATTCATGGTTAACTCCGGTTATGGAGTATTTATACTCCTTTTTCGGGCTTCATGCAAACGCCGCCCCACCAAAAAACGCAATATAAGAGCATCCACCGACAAAATGCAACGTCATCCTCGCGCAGCGGGGACCCAAGCCGAGGGTGCTTGAGAGGTGCACGCGGCTCAGTATGGATCCCCGCTTCGCGAGGATGACGGCTTAGCGGGTGGCGGCCTGCGGAGCTAACGCGATTCGGCGTCAGGCCGCTTCCGCGTGCTCCACCATCAGCTGCACCTTGGTGACGCCGTTGTATTCGTTGGCGTCGAGCCGGAAGGCGACGCGCGCGCGCTCGCCCAGCGACGCGGTATGGCCGAACCAGATCGCGTCGTAGCGCTGGCCGTTGCGCTCGAGCAGCAGCTTGAGGTGGCGCTCCTTCAGGATACGCTGGCTGATGACCCGGAACTCGTCGCAGAACACCGGCGGCGCAAAGCCCTGGCCCCACACCTGGCCATCCATCAGGTCGATGAAAGCGGTGGTGTAGTAGGCGTCTTCCAGCGGGCCGTCGGTCTCGATCACGCGCTCCAGTTGCGCCGCTGTCAGCCACGCCTGGCCGACCGCCTCGAACGCCTCGGCAAACGCGTCGAAGGCATCGGCGCGGATGGTCAGGCCGGCCGCCATCGCGTGACCGCCGAATTTGTCGATCAGGCTCGGCGCGCGCTTCGACACCAGGTCGAGCGCGTCGCGCAGGTGAAAGCCGGGAATCGACCGGCCCGAACCCTTGATCCAGCCGTCGGCGCCCGGCGCAAACGTGATCGTCGGCCGGAAGAACTTCTCCTTCAGGCGCGAGGCGACGATGCCGATCACGCCCTGGTGCCAGCCGGCGTCGAACACGGCGATGGTGCTGCTCGCGGCCGGCTCGTAGGCGTCCAGGTGGACCAGAGCGCCATCCTGCATCTCGGCCTCGATCTCGCGCCGTTTCAGGTTGATCTCGTTGAGCTGCTGGGCGATTTGCCAGGCGCGGCCCTCGTCGTCGGTGACCAGGCATTCGATCCCGAGCGACATGTCGTCGAGCCGGCCGGCGGCGTTCAACCGCGGCCCGAGCGCGAAGCCGAGGTCGAAAGGCGAGGCGCTGCGCGCTTCGCGCCCGGCGACGCGAAACAGCGCCGCCACGCCGGCGTGCATGCGCCCGGCCCGCATCCGCTTGATGCCCTGCGCGACCAGGATGCGGTTGTTCGGATCGAGCCGGACGACGTCGGCCACGGTCCCCAGTGCCACCAGGTCGAGCAGGCTGTCGAGCTTGGGCTGGGTCTGGGCGTCGAAGATGCCGCGCCGGCGCATTTCGGCGCGCAGCGCCAGCAGCACGTAGAACACGACGCCGACGCCGGCCAGGTGCTTGCTGGGGAAGCCGCACTCAGGCTGGTTCGGGTTGACGATCACGCGCGCCGCCGGCAGCGTGTCGGCCGGCAGGTGGTGATCCGTGACGACCACTTCGATGCCGCGCCGGTTCGCTTCCAGCACGCCGTCGATGCTGGCGATGCCGTTGTCGACGGTGATGATGATGTCCGGCGCCTTCTCGCGCGCGGTCAGTTCGACGATCTCGGGCGTCAGGCCGTAACCGTATTCGAAGCGGTTCGGCACGATGTAGTCGACCGTGGCGCCCATCGCGCGCAGCCCGCGCAGCGCGGTGGCGCAAGCGGTGGCGCCGTCGCAGTCGTAATCGGCGACGATGGTCATCTTCTTGCCGGCGGCGATGGCGTCGGCCAGGAAAACCGCCGCCGCATCGATGTGCAGCAGGCCCGATGGCGCCATCAGCGAGCCTAGCTCGCTCGACAGCTCGCGCGCGTCGGTCAGCCCGCGCGACGCATACAGGCGCGCCAGCACCGGATGCACGCCGCCCTGGCGCAGCATCTCGGAGGTACGGAACGAACAGGGGCGGGTGGAAATGCGGGTCATGGCAGCAATCGGTCTAAGTTAGGCTGGCGCCAGAATTTGCGTTGCGCCAGCCGTGTGGTGGTGAATTCGACAAGGGCGTTGCGGTGGCTTAGCACCAGGCGCGCGCGGCCGACGCCGCCGGCGAGCGCGCCAAGCAGCGGAACAAAGGTATCTTTTTCGAGCCGCTGCATGTGCTGCAGCCAGCCGGCCCAGTCGGTCGCCAGCGCCGCCTCGGCCACGCTGCCGTCGCAGTACAGCGCGCGCGGGCCGGGCGCCGCAAGCAGCTGGGCAAACGATGTGCCGTGGCGCTGGGCGAGGGCGGCCAGCCAGGGCGGCACGTCGGCGCAGGCCAGCGTGGATGAAGCCGCGAGTGTGTCGGCCGCCGTAGCCGCGCCCCATGGCCAGAAGCCGTTGATGGTGGCGAAACCGCGCGCCTCGCGCTCGGCGTTCGCGGGGTGCTGGTGCCACAGCATCTGCACCTCGTTCTGCAGCTTGCGGTAGTCGATCGCGCGCTCGCCGAGCGGCATCCAGTCGGTCAGGTTCATGCCGGTGGCGGCATCGGCCGACGCGGTGTCGAGCGCGCTCCAGCCGTCGGCGCGCATGAACCAGGTCATGGCGTCGCCATATAGAAGCGTGTGGCCGCTGTCCTCGAAATACGGCCTGGCGCTGTCGAACAGCGCGCGCGAGTGCGATTCCACCAGGCCGAGGCGGCGGCTGTCGGTCATCATCAGGAAGGTGCGCGAGATCTCGATGTGGGCCGGGTTGACGATGAACCAGGCGCCATCGGCCGGATCGAGCCCGTAGCCGCGCATGACCGCCGCGGCGACCGCCAGCTTGCGCCCGTCCGCCAGCCCGAGCGCGCGGCCGAGCCACAGTTCATGCGGCAGCGCGCGCTCGCCCGGGTCGGCGCCGGTGGCCTGGTACGACGAGGTGCGCGACAACAGCGCCGCCAGCGCGGGCGCCTTGAGCGCGCGTATCAGGTCGGGGGCAAGTTCGGGCGGGGGCAGGGCGAACGGCAGGACGAGCGTAATTTCGGTCATGCCGATATTGTAGGCCATCCGCGCGCCGGCGACCGAAGTCGCCGATGATTCAATAGTGTCAACCTCTGTTGCATAGCTGCTTTGTATGGCACACTTCGTCCTCACTAGATTTTCGCTGCGGAGCTCATGAGCATCATCCACAAACTGCCGTATGAATGGCTGGTCGGCCTGCGCTATACGCGCGCCGGACGGCGCAGTGGCCGCAACAGCTTCATTTCCTTTATTTCGCTCATTTCAGTGGCAGGCATCGCCCTCGGCGTGGCCGCGCTGATCGTCGTGCTGTCGGTGATGAACGGCTTTCGCAAGGACGTCACCGACCGCATGCTGTCGGTGCTGGCGCATATAGAAGTGATCGACCCGCGCGGCGGCATGGGCAACTGGCAGGAAGTGATGAAGGACGCCTTCAAGAACCCCGAGGTAAAAGGCGCCGCGCCGTTCGTCCAGACCCAGGGCATGCTGCTGCGCGACGGCGGCATGCGTCCGGCGGTGATCCGCGGCGTGCTGCCGTCCGAAGAGCCGAAGGTGTCGGACGTCGCCACCACCGTCACCCACGGCAGCCTGGCGGCGCTGGTGCCGGGCCAATTCAACATCGTGATGGGCTACGCGCTGGCCCGTTCGCTCGGCCTGCAAATCGGCGACAAGGTCACGATGGCGCTGGCGCAGGCGCAGGTGACGCCGGCCGGCATGGTGCCGCGCATGCGCTCGTTCACGCTGGTCGGCGTGTTCCAGGCGGGCCACTACGAATTCGATAACGGCATGGCCTTCGTGCACATGGAAGACGCGCAGAAAATGGAGCGGCTCGACGCGCCGTCCGGCATTCGCCTGCGCATCGCCGACATGCACCAGGCGATACCGGTGGCGCAGCAGCTTGAAGCGAGCCTGCCCGGGCACCTTCAGGTGCGCGACTGGTCTAAACAGAACAAGACCTGGTTCGCCGCGGTGCAGACGGAGAAGAAGATGATGCTGATCGTGATGGCGCTGATTATCACCGTGGCCGCTTTCAACCTGGTGTCGACTCTGGTGATGACCGTGACCGACAAGCAGGCCGACATCGCCATCCTGCGCACGCTCGGCTCTTCGCCGCGCTCGATCATGAAGATCTTCATCATCCAGGGCGCGGTGATCGGCATCCTCGGCACCCTGGCGGGCGTCGTCATGGGCGTGGTGGTGGCGCTGAACATCGACGTCATCGTGCCGTTTTTCGAACAACTCTTCGGGACCCAGGTTTTGCCAAGCGATATATACCTAGTGAGCGCCTTGCCGTCGGACCTGCGCTGGCCGGACGTCTTCGGCATCGGCGGCATCGCCGTACTGATGGCGTTCGTGGCGACGATCTATCCAAGCTTCACCGCCTCGCGCGTCAAGCCTGCGGAGGCGCTGCGTTATGAATAAGCCAGTACAGAATGCCGTTCTCGCCTGCCGCGGCCTCGGCAAGACCTACACCCAGGGCAGCTACCAGGTGCGCGTTCTTGCCAACGTCGACTTCAGCGTGCAGCGCGCCGAGCACGTGGCCATCGTCGGCGCCTCCGGCTCCGGCAAATCGACATTGCTGCACCTCTTGGGCGGGCTCGATACGCCGACCACCGGTTCGGTGACCCTGAACGGCGCCGACTTCGCGACAATGTCGGAAACCGCGCGTGGCGACCTGCGCAACACGTCGCTCGGCTTCGTCTACCAGTTCCATCACCTGCTGCCCGAATTTTCCGCGCTCGACAACGTCGCCATGCCGCTGTTGATCCGCCGCGTCAAGCGCGCGCAGGCACTGGAAAAAGCCGCCGCCATCCTCGAGCGCGTGGGACTGTCCAAGCGCGCGATCCACGTGCCGGGCGAATTGTCGGGCGGCGAACGCCAGCGCGTGGCCCTGGCGCGCGCGCTCGTCACCGAGCCGGCCTGCGTGCTGGCGGACGAACCGACCGGTAACCTCGACCACGCCACCGCGCAGCAGATCTTCGCGCTGATGCTCGATTTGTCGAGCACCCTCGGCACCGCCTTCGTCATCGTCACCCACGACATCGAGCTGGCGCAGCGCTGCGACCGCGTGCTGCGGCTTACCGAGCACGGGCTGCAGCCGGCCGAAGCCGCCCCTTCAACATTTCTGAGCGGCGCCACCACATGAGCTTCATCGACAAACTGCCGTACGAATGGGCGGTCGGCATCCGCTACACGCGCGCAGGCAAGCGCAGCGCCCGCAACAGCTTCATCTCGTTCATCTCCCTCATTTCGGTATCGGGCATTGCGCTTGGCGTGGCGGCCCTGATCGTTGTGCTGTCGGTGATGAACGGCTTTCAGAAGGAAGTCACCGACCGCATGCTGTCGGTGGTGGCGCACATCGAAATCTACAACCAGCGCGGCGACATGCCCGACTGGCAGGGCGTGATGAAGGAGGCATTTGCCAATCCCGCGGTGAAGGGCGCGGCGCCGTTCGCCGAGACCCAGGGCATGCTGATGTACGACGGCGCCATGAAGCCGGCGCTGCTGCGCGGCGTGCTGCCGGCGGAAGAGACGAAAGTGTCGGACGTGCCCAACAAGGTCGTGCAGGGCAAATTCAGCGACCTGCGCGCGGGCGAATTCAACATCGTCCTCGGCATCGAACTGGCGAAATCGCTTGGCCTGAATATCGGCGACAAGGTCACGCTGGCGGTGGCGCCAGGCCAGGCATCGGCCGCCACGATGGCGCCGCGCATGCTCAATTTTTCGGTGGTGGGCATCTTCGAAGCCGGCCACTTCGAATACGATTCCGGCCTCGCTTTCGTGCACATGGCCGACGCCCAGTCCGTCGCCAATCTCGAGGCCCCGGCCGGCATACGGCTGCGCATCGCCGACATGCACGACGCGCCGCGCGTGGCGCAGGAGCTGAGCCGCAGCATGCCCGGCCAGCTTGTGCGCGACTGGTCCAAGCACAACCCGACCTGGTTCGCGGCGGTGCAGAGCCAGAAGAAGATGATGTTCATCATCCTGGTGCTGATCATCGCGGTGGCGGCCTTCAACCTGGTTGCCACGCTGGCGATGACGGTGACCGACAAGCAGGCCGACATCGCCATCCTGCGCACGCTGGGGTCGTCGCCGCGCTCGATCATGAAGATCTTCATGATCCAGGGCGCGCTGATCGGCATCATCGGCACCGCGGCAGGGGTGACGGCCGGCGTCCTGCTGGCGCTCAATATCGACGTGATCATCCCCTTCATCGAACGCGCGCTCGGCATCCAGTTCCTGTCGAAGGACATCTACTTCATCAGCGCCTTGCCGTCCGACCTGCGCTGGAGCGACGTATTCGGCATCGCCGGCGTGTCGGTCGGCCTGGCCTTCCTGGCCACGCTGTACCCGAGCTTTGCCGCCTCGCGCGTGAAGCCGGCGGAGGCGCTGCGTTATGAATAAATCGACGCAAGCGCCGGTGCTGTCGTGCCGCGGCCTCGGCAAGACCTACACCCAGGGCAGCTACCAGGTGAAGGTGCTCGACAACGTCGACTTCGACGTCTATCGCGGCGAGCATGTCGCCATTGTCGGCGCCTCGGGATCCGGCAAATCGACGCTGCTGCACCTGCTGGGCGGGCTCGATACGCCGACCACCGGCACGGTGACGCTGGCCGGCGCCGACTTCGCGAGCATGTCGGAAACCGCGCGCGGCGACCTGCGCAACTCCTCGCTCGGTTTCGTCTACCAGTTCCATCACCTGCTGCCCGAGTTTTCCGCGCTCGACAACGTCGCCATGCCGCTGCTGATCCGGCGCGAGAGCCGCGCGTCGGCGCTGAAGAAGGCCGAAGCGATTCTCGAGCGCGTGGGACTGTCGAAGCGCGCCATCCACGTCCCGGGCGAGCTGTCGGGCGGCGAACGCCAGCGGGTGGCGCTGGCGCGCGCGCTGGTCACCCAGCCGGCCTGCGTGCTGGCCGACGAGCCGACTGGTAACCTCGACCACGCCACCGCGCAGCAGATCTTCGCGCTGATGCTGGACCTGTCGAGCACCCTCGGCACCGCCTTCGTCATCGTCACCCACGACATCGAACTGGCACGCCGCTGCGACCGCGTGCTGCGGCTGACCGAAAACGGATTGCAGCCGGCGGAGACCTGACCATGTGGATCGACACACACTGCCATCTCGACGCGCATGAATTCGGCGGCGAATCGCTGGCGGTGGCCGAGCGCGCTGCGGCTGCCGGAGTGTCGATGATCGTCATACCGGCGGTCGACCGCTACAACTTCGACGTCGCGGCGCAGCTGGCCGCGGCCGCGCCCAACGCCAGCTACGCGCTCGGCATCCATCCGATGTGCGTGCCGAATGCCACCGATGAAGACCTGCTAATGCTGCGTTCGAAAGTGGAAGCGGCGATGGACGATCCGTGCTTTGTGGCGATCGGCGAGGTCGGACTCGATTTCTTCATCCCGATGTTGACGGAGCCGGCGATGCGCGAAAAGCAGGATCGTTTTTTTCGCGAACAGCTGCGCATCGCGCGCGACTTCGGCCTGCCGGTGCTGATGCACGTGCGCCGCTCGGCCGACCAGGTGCTCAAGCACGTGCGCCAGATCCGGCCCGCCGGCGGCATCGCGCACGCCTTCAACGGCAGCTTCCAGCAGGCGCAGGGCTATATCGACCTCGGATTCAAGCTGGGCTTCGGCGGCGCCATGACGTTTTCGCGCGCGCTGCAGATCCGCCGGCTGGCCACGACGCTGCCGCTCGAATCGATCGTCCTCGAAACCGACGCGCCGGACATCTCGCCTGTGTGGATTCATCCTGCGCGCAACAGCCCCGAGCAGTTGCCGGCAATCGGCGCGGCGCTGGCGGAGATGCGGCAGATCGCGGTGGAGCAGGTGCGTGAAGCTACGTGCCGCAACGCGCTGTGCGCACTACCGCGTCTTGAAAAGATTTGGTGTCAGGTCTGACATTCGGACATTTCGAACCAAAATGTCCGAATGTCAGACCTGACACCAGCTTTTCGGTGTTCAATTGTCGCTGTGACGGGCGCTCAGATACTCCGTCGTGGCACGCGCGCACTTGATGGCGATGCCGATGGCGGCGATGAACGCCAGTAACAGGAGTCCCCACGAACTTGGCGCATCGAGCATCGATGACATGAAAAGATCTGGTGTCAGGTCTGACATTCGGACATTTCGAACCAAAATGTCCGAATGTCAGACCTGACACCAGCTTTTCGGTGTTCAATTGTCGCTGTGACGGGCGCTCAGATACTCCGTCGTGGCACGCGCGCACTTGATGGCGATGCCGATGGCGGCGATGAACGCCAGTAACAGGAGTCCCCACGAACTTGGCGCATCGAGCATCGATGACATGGCGCCGTCGTTGCGGGCGGCTTCCTTGTGCGACTCGAGCATGCGGATTTCGTCAGCCAGTTGCGTCGCCGCAGCCAGCGTGTCGTCACACTCGGAGTGGCGGGTGAAGACGTTGGCCACGCAGCCAGGATATTTGCCGCTGAAGTCACGCAGCGACATTTCGGCCGATGCCCAGTCTGCGCTCGAAACGTTCGCGCCGGTGAGCGAGCTGGAAATCGCGCACAGATCCTTTTTTGCTACTGTTGGGTTATAGGGCGTCAGCGGCTTCGTGGAGGCAGGCGCGCAGCTCTCCGCCGCCGCCACGCGGAGGCGTTCGTCCACTGCGGCTTGCGACAGGCGCACGCGTTCCTCGAGCAGCTGGTGGTCGGCGCCGATCTTCATGCGGCCGGCGAAACTGGCAAGGCCGATCAGGCCGACTGCAATGCAGATTTCTGCCGCAAACGACAGCAGCTTCCAGTAGCGGCGCGCGGCCGGCGCCGGCTTGTCGCGGCCGAGACGGTAGATCGCGTAGCCGCACGCCGATACAATGACCGCCGAAATCAAGAACGCCATCAAGGGCGAGGAAAACAGTCTGACGAAGCCGGGATTGGTCATTGCGATCTAGTGTGAATACTCAACGTTGGATTCTTGCTCATAAGACTCGTGCATTCGATTATGGTGCGTTTTGCCCATGCTGTCCAAATCCATCGCGCAATGTGATGGACTTGACAATGCGTGACCACCAATCTATTATTTAAGCTGTTCCTTAATTAAGCGGTATTCGAAATGGCGAGTACGATCAACCTGGCGTTCAAGGCGATTGCCGACCCGACCCGGCGCGAGATCCTGCACATGCTGCGCAAGGAAGAAATGACGGCCGGCGAACTCGCCGAGCGCTTCGACATGAGCAAGCCCGGAATGTCGCACCATTTCGCTGTGCTCAAGGAAGCCGGCCTGGTGACCGCCCGGCGCGAGGGCCAGACCATCTGGTACGCACTCAATACGACGGTGGTGGAGGACGTGCTGGCTTGGGCGGCCAATTTGGCGGGCGGCGTTAAAGGAGATCGAAAATGAGGAACCGGTACTTGCTGATGTGCGTTACGGTGGTGCTGGCGACGCTGGCGTTTACGTTGGCGCTGTATGCGCAGCTGCCGGCGACCATCCCCGTGCACTGGAACGGCGCCGGCGAGATCGACCGCTACGGCCCGCGCGGTTTCGTGTTCGTCCACACGGCGTTGATGGTGCTCTTCATGCTGCTGTGGACTGTGCTGCCGTCGCTGTCGCCGAAGCGGTTTACGGTCGACACCTTCAGCGCGACTTGCTGGCATGTCTGCCTCGTCATCGTCGCGCTGCTCGGCTACATCCAGTGCGTCACGGTATGGGGCGCCTACTCGCCGTCGATGCCGATGAACAGGGCGATATTCGGCGGCGTGGCGGTGTTTCTGGGGCTGCTCGGTAATGTGATGGGCAAGGTGCGCCGCAACTTCTGGATCGGCATTCGCACGCCATGGACCCTGGCCAGCGAACGCGTCTGGTATTCCACCCACCGCTTTGCCGCCAAGGCGATCGTCATCGCCGCGGCCCTGTCGCTGATCGGCGTGTTCGCCGGCGCCCCGCTTTGGCTTTGCCTGGCAGTGCTGCTGACCGGACCGATTGTCCCGGTTTTCTACTCTCTGGTTATTTACAAACGATTCGAAAGGAGCGGAACCCTTGAAGCTTGAGCGCCGCCTCAGGGCGCCTCGGTGCGCGCGGCACGGCGATTCCGGCCGCGCCGGGCCAGCGCGACGGCGACCAGCGCGATGGCCGCCAGCGCGGCAGATCCAGGCTCGGGAATTTGCGTCGGCGCCGTTGGCGCGGCAGGCTGTGGCCCGAACGTCGGCCCCGGAGGAAACGGCGCCGGCGAATCAGGCGTAGCGGGCTTCGGCGCGGCGGGTGGCAACGGTTGCGGTCCAGCCGTCGGCCCCGGCGGGGGTGGCGCGGGTACATCGGGCACCGGCACGGCAGACACCGGGGCCGCTGGCGGGGACGGCACGCCAATCAACGGCCCCACGGGGAATTGGGCGGGTTGCCCGGGCGCCGGCCTCGCGGCGACGGCGCCCCCTGGCCGCGGTGCCGCCGATGGCGTGAGCCCGGGCATGCTGACCGAAACCGGTGGTGCCTGCGCCAGGGTTAGCCGGGGGGAGGTATCGCGCGAGGAGGCGGACGGCGACGGCGTGCCGAACTGCACATTCGACGCCAGGCGCACCTGCTGTCGCTGCCCGACCGCCTGTGCCAGTGCTTCCGGCGAGATGGCGCTGGCCGCTGACGGCACATACGTCGACTCATCGAGCAGGCCGTCGGCCGACACCATCAGCGCATCGAGCATCTCCGGCGCCGGTTCATTGTCCAGGATGATGCCTTGCGGCGCGTCGGCGATGCGGTTGCCGCAGCGCGCGCGCACCAGGTGCGTTCCATCGGAAAGCAGCTCTTCGCCGACGGCAAGGCGCACCTTGTGTTTGGTCCAGTAGATCTTGTCGCCAATTCGGTAGGACACGTGCACCAGGCGCGATTTTTCGACCCGCACAATGCGCGCGGCGGCCACGTCGAACCCGGCGAAATGGGCCGATGCCACCGGATCGCTACTCAGCGCGAAGGCCAGTTCGGCCGCGCCGTGCACGCCGCCCGGAAGCACCGAATGGCGATACACCAGCCTTGTCGGCCTATACGCGGCGATCGGCGCCACTGCGCCCGACCGAGCCGCCGTGACCTGCGCCATTCCGAATTCAGGAGCACGAACGCGCTCCGGCGTTTCCGTCAGCACCAGCCAGGCGAGTACGAGCACGATCAACGCAAAGCCGCCGCCGGCGACCGAGGCCGACGACGGGAATGGCTGTTTCGTCCATTTGTTGTGCGCGTATCGCATTGCGGCTGAGAGAGGAAAGTGATAAGTAATGCTACAAATTAACACAAATTTCCTTGTCGAAATTTTTACTTTTGCTTGCAAGCGGCCCTCGGTTGCGAAATTGCGACATTGCATGCCGCACGGTTATCGGCTCGTTCGGGATGCATTCGATCTCCGCCAACGCGCGGCAGCGCAAACCGGCCGACACTGAACGACTTTCACTTCCCTTGTGCTTCCCATGCGATGTGCGATTCTCGGATTCGTCGGCGGCGCGGCGTACCTGCAGACGGTGGCCACGTTACCCGACACGGCGGCGATGGCGTTCTGCGCCGCGCTGGCCCTGCTGCTGTTGTGCGCCCTTAGCGGTCCGCTGCGCGCGGCCGCCGCGGGCGCCTTGCTTGGCTTTTGCTGGGCGGCGCTGCTGGCGCACGTCGCGCTGGCGCCGCAGCTGGCCGCCGACGACGAAGGCCGCGACGTCACGCTGGTGGGCACCATCGACAGCCTGCCGTACCGCTTCGAGCAAGGCGTTCGCTTCAACTTTGCGGTCGAAAGGGTGACCGGCGCGCCGATGAAAGTGCCGCCGCGCGTATCGCTGGCCTGGTACGCCGGCTTTCGCGGTTCGGAGCAGCAGGTCGGCCGCGTCCAGCCGGGCGAACGCTGGCAGCTGACGGTGCGCCTCCAACGCCCGCACGGCAACGCCAATCCCTACGGCTTCGATTACGAGGTGTGGCTGCTGGAGCAGGGCATGCGCGCTACGGGCTACGTGCGCGCGGAAGGCGACGCCAACAAGCGCCTCGACGCCTTCGTCTTCAGCATCGGCAACGTCGTCGAGCTATGCCGCGCCAGGCTGCGCGACCGCATCCTGCGCGCGCTGCCGGACAAGCAGTACGCCGGCGTGATCGTCGCGCTGGTGGTGGGCGACCAGCGCGCCATCGACCAGTCCGACTGGGCAGTGTTCAACCGCACGGGCATCAGCCACCTGATTTCGATCTCGGGCCTGCACATCACCATGATCGCAGGGCTGGCGGCGATGCTGGCTTCATACCTGTGGCGGCGCTCCTTCTTCACGCGCGCCCAGTTGCCGCTGCTGCTGCCGGCGCAGAAGGTGGCGGCGCTGGCCGGCGCCGCGGTCGCGCTGCTGTACGTGCTGCTGGCCGGCTTCGGCATCCCGGCGCAGCGCACGCTGTACATGCTGACTGTCGTCGCCGCGGCGCTGTGGTCGGGGCGCATCACCAACGTGTCGCACGTGCTGTGCGTGGCGCTCGGCGTGGTCGTGCTGCTCGACCCCTGGGCGGTGCTGTGGCCGGGATTCTGGCTGTCGTTCGGCGCGGTGGCGATCATCCTGTTCGCCACCGCGGGCCGCGTCGGTGTGCCGCAGAACGGCATCTGGCACATGCTGCGGCTCGGCGCCCATACGCAGTACGTGGTCACGCTTGGCCTGGTGCCATTGACGATGCTGCTGTTTTCGCAGGTGTCGCTGGTGAGCCCGATCGCCAACGCGGTGGCGATCCCGCTGGTGAGCTTCGTCGTCACGCCGGTGGCGCTGGCGGGCAGCATGCTGCCGGCGCCGCTGTCGGGGATGCTGCTGTCCCTCGCCCATGGCGTCGTCGAAGCGCTGGCGGCGTTCCTCGGCTGGCTGGGCGCCAGCCCGCTGGCCGTGTGGAGCGCGCCGGCGCCATCGCCGTGGCTGTTCTGCTTCGCGTTGGCGGGAACGCTGTGGATGCTGGCGCCGCGCGGCTGGCCGCGGCGCTGGGCCGGCGCGGCGGCCTGGCTGCCGCTGCTGGCCAGCGCGCCTTCGCAGCCGCCGCACGGCGAAGTCGCCGTCACCGCGTTCGACGTCGGCCAGGGCATGGCGTTGCTGGTCGAAACCGGCGGCCACCGGCTGCTGTACGACGCCGGGCCGCTGTATTCGCCGGAATCGAACGGCGGCAATCGGGTCATCGGTCCATACCTGAAAGCGCGCGGTATCGATGCGCTCGACGCCATGGTCGTCAGTCACAGCGACGTCGATCACGCTGGCGGCGCGCTGGCGGTGATGGAATCGGTCCGTGTCGGCTGGGTGGCGTCGTCGCTGTGGGACACGCATCCGATCGTGCGCGCGGCCGGCTCGCACACGCGCTGCGTGGCCGGACAGCGGTGGAACTGGAGCGGCGTGCAGTTCGAGGTGCTGCAACCGACTGCCGCCAGCTACGACAACGCGTCGCTCAAGCCGAATGCGCGCGGCTGCACGCTGCACATCCGCGCGGGCGCGCATTCGATGCTGCTGGCGGCCGACATCGAAGCGGCGCAGGAAGCGCAGCTGGTGCTCGGCGCCGCCGGCAAGCTGCGCGCCGACGTGCTGCTGGCGCCGCACCACGGTAGCGGCACCTCGTCGACGCCAGCGTTCCTGGAGGCGGTACGGCCGAAGCTGGGCGTATTCCAGATCGGGTACCGCAACCGCTACCGCCATCCGAAACTGGAGGTCTACGAGCGCTATCGCGAGATGGGGATCGCCCGCATGCGCACCGACGAGAGCGGCGCGATACTTCTGCATCTCGGCGCCCAGGTCGACGCGCGGGCTTACCGCTCCGAGCATGCGCGCTATTGGTACGGGCGCTGACAGGCCAGGGGGGCGGGCGCGCAGCCAGTGCATGTTCCAGTTTTCGCCCTATTCGCTTGGCGCCGCGGCAGAGTAGGGGATTCCTTCTAGCTGCGCCGCTGGCGGGCGCATTACAATCGTGCGCATGACAAAACACCTTCTTCACTTCACACACGGTAACGGCTTCCCGGCCGGCGTATATCGCCGCTTCCTTCAGGGCCTCGGCGACGACTTCGACGTGCGCTCGACCGACATGGTCGGCCACGACGATGCATTCCCGGTCTCGGACGGCTGGCCGGAACTGGTAGCGGAGCTGATCGCCCGGCTCGAAGCGTATCCGGAGCCGGCCATCCTGCTCGGCCACTCGCTCGGCGGCATGCTCAGCCTGATGGCGGCCAAGCAGCGCCCGGACCTGGTGCGCTGCGTCGTGATGCTCGACTCGCCCGTGGTGTCGGGCTGGCGCGCCTGGCTGCTGCGCTTCGCCAAGGAGCGCGGCTGGGACGACCGCTTTTCGCCGGCCAAGTCGTCGCATCGCCGGCGCACCGTGTGGCCCGACGCGCAGGCGGCCTACCAGCACTTCGCGTCGAAGCCGATCTTCGCGGCGTGGGCGACCGGGGTACTGGAGGATTACATGGAGCACGGCCTGATGCCGCACGCGGATGGCGTGCAGCTGCGCTTTTCGCGCGAGGTCGAGACCGATATCTACCGCTCGCTGCCGCATCACCTGGGCACGCTGGTGCGTCCGCCGTTTCCGGTGCCGATCGGTTTCATCGCCGGCGACAACTCGTTCGAACTGCGCCAGGCAGGGCTCGATGCGACGCGCAGGCTGGTGGGCGATAATTTTGCCGAGATCAAAGGCGGGCACCTGTTTCCGATGGAGTCGCCCGACCTGGCGGCAAAGCTGACGCGCGCGATGATCGAGCGGCTGCTGGCCCAGTCTAAATAGATACCGGGCGGATAATTTCGCGTAAAATCGCTGCATCCGGCGCGCCGCGCGCGCCCAGCATCGATTGACAACTCTATGGAAAAGCCCCCGCGATGACTATCAAAAGCGATAAATGGATCCGCCGAATGGCGCTCGAAACCGGCATGATCGAGCCCTTCGAACCTGGCCAGGTGCGGCAGGATGCCGACGGCCGCAAAATGATCTCTTACGGTACGTCATCGTACGGCTACGATATCCGCTGCGCCGACGAGTTCAAGATTTTCACGAACATCAACAGCACCATCGTCGACCCGAAGAACTTCGATTCGAATTCGTTCGTCGACGTCAAGAGCGACGTCTGCATCATCCCGCCCAATTCGTTCGCGCTGGCGCGTACCATCGAGTACTTCCGCATCCCGCGCAATGTGCTGACCATCTGCCTCGGCAAATCGACGTACGCGCGCTGCGGCATCATCGTCAACGTGACGCCGTTCGAGCCGGAGTGGGAAGGCTACGTGACGCTGGAGTTTTCGAACACGACGCCGCTGCCGGCCAAGATTTACGCCGGCGAAGGCTGCGCGCAGGTGCTGTTCTTCGAAAGCGATGAAGTGTGCGAGACGTCGTACAAGGACCGCGGCGGCAAGTACCAGGGGCAAAGCGGCGTGACGCTGCCGAAAGCCTGATTAATTTTGAGTACAAAAAAAGAGCCTTTCGGGCTCTTTTTTTATCTGATGACTTCAAGACCGTCGTCCTCGCGAATGCGGGGACCCCATTTCGCGGCTGCTCGGCGAAATGGGATTCCCGCCTGCGCGGGAAGTCATTTCTGCCAATGGCAGGAATGACGAATCTTGGTTCTGTGGTGACTTGGTGCGATAGCGGGTCTGACCTAGGTCAGACCCCAAACAGCGTCTATTGGTTCCGCACGCAGTCGACAAAGTAGCCGCGCTTGCCGTCGACTTCGCGTTTCACTAATCCATGCACGTCGGTCTCGAAGCCAGGGAAGCGCTCGTTGAAGTCGCGCGCGAAACGCAGGTAGTCGACGATCGTCTTGTTGAAGCGCTCGCCGGGAATAAGCAGCGGAATGCCCGGCGGGTACGGCGTCAGCAGGATCGCGGTGATGCGGCCTTCCAGCTCCTCGATCGCAACGCGATCGATCTCGCGGTGCGCCATCTTCGCGAACGCGTCCGACGGCTTCATCGCCGGGATCATGTCGGACAGGTACATCTCGGTGGTCAGGCGGGCAACGTCGTAGGCCTTGTAGAAGTCGTGGATCGACTGGCACAGGTCGCGCAGGCCCATCGCTTCGTAGCGCGGGTTGGCGGCGGCGAACTGGGGCAGGATGCGCCACATCGGCTGGTTCTTGTCGTAGTCGTCCTTGAACTGCTGCAGGGCGGTGACGAGCGTGTTCCAGCGGCCCTTGGTGATCCCGATCGTGAACATGATGAAGAACGAGTACAGCCCGCACTTCTCGATGATGACGCCGTGTTCGGCCAGGTACTTGGTGACGATCGAGGCGGGAATGCCGGAGTCGCCGAACCTGCCGTCGAGCGACAGGCCGGGGGTGACCACGGTGGCCTTGATCGGGTCGAGCATGTTGAAGCCGGGGGCGAGGTTGCCGAAGCCGTGCCAGTCGTCCTCGGCGCGGATCATCCAGTCGTCCTGGGTGCCGATGCCTTCTTCGGAGAAGGTGTTCGGGCCCCAGACCTTGAACCACCAGTCGTTGCCGAATTCGGCGTCGACTTTCTTCATCGCGCGGCGGAAGTCGAGCGCTTCGAAAATCGATTCTTCGACCAGCGCGGTGCCGCCTGGCGCTTCCATCATGGCCGCGGCGACGTCGCACGAGGCGATGATCGAGTACTGCGGCGACGTCGAGGTGTGCATCAGGTAGGCCTCGTTGAAGGCGTCCTGGTCGAGCTTGACCGTTTCGGACTCGCGCACCAGCACCTGCGAGGCCTGCGACAGGCCGGCGAGCAGCTTGTGGGTCGACTGGGTCGAGAAGATCATCGACTCCTTGGCGCGCGGACGGTCCTTGCCGATCGCGTGCATGTTCTTGTAGAAGTCGTGGAAGGTGGCGTGCGGCAGCCACGCTTCGTCGAAGTGCAGGGTGTCGATCTTACCGTCCAACATTTCGCGCAGCGTCTCGACGTTGTAGACCACGCCGTCGTAGGTCGACTGGGTGATGGTCAGGATGCGCGGCTTCTTGTTGACGGCTTCGCGCGCGAACGGATTGGCTTCGATCTTGCGGGCGATCGACTCGGGCGTGAACTCTTCGAGCGGAATCGGGCCGATGATGCCGAGGTGGTTCCGGGTCGGCATCAGGAACACGGGAATCGCGCCGCACATGATGATCGAGTGCAGGATCGACTTGTGGCAGTTGCGGTCGACCACGACGATGTCGCCCGGCGCCACCGTCGAGTGCCAGACCATCTTGTTGGAGGTCGAGGTGCCGTTGGTGACGAAGTAGCAGTGGTCGGCGTTGAAGATGCGGGCGGCGTTGCGCTCGGACTTGGCGACCGGGCCGGTGTGATCTAACAGCTGGCCGAGTTCTTCGACGGCGTTGCAGACGTCGGCGCGCAGCATGTTCTCGCCGAAGAACTGGTGGAACATCTGGCCGATCGGCGACTTCAGGAAGGCGACGCCGCCGGAGTGGCCGGGGCAGTGCCACGAGTAGGAGCCGTCGTTGGCGTAGTTGACCAGCGCGCGGAAGAACGGCGGCGCCAGGCCGTCGAGGTAGGACTTCGCTTCGCGGATGATGTGGCGGGCGACGAATTCTGGGGTGTCCTCGAACATGTGGATGAAGCCGTGCAGCTCGCGCAGGACGTCGTTCGGGATGTGGCGCGAGGTGCGCGTTTCGCCGTAGATGTAGATAGGGATGTCGGAGTTCTTGTGGCGGATTTCCTTGACGAAGGCGCGCAGCGCGGTCAGCGCGAAGTCGGTCTCGTCGACCGAGCCGCCGCCGAATTCCTCGTCGTCGATCGAGAGCACGAAGGCGGAGGCGCGCGACTGCTGCTGCGCGAACTGCGACAGGTCGCCGTAGCTGGTCAGGCCAAGCACTTCCATGCCTTCCTTTTCCATCGCGGCGGCCAGGGCGCGGATGCCCAGGCCAGAGGTGTTCTCAGAACGGAAATCCTCGTCAATGATGACGATGGGGAAACGAAATTTCATGGACAGCTCCAAAGCGAAGCGCCGTGAGGGCAGTCCGCGCGCGGATAGGCGGGATGCTGCTCACGGCACCGAAGAAAATAAGAAGCGGATTTTCGCAGAAATGTCCGCAATCCGGTGGAAAAAGTTTCGATAAGAGTAACCAGATGCGGCCAATCATGTCGCACTCTTGTTTGCGGGCACGAATAGCGGCATTTTATAGCGTGCCGATTACCTGAAACGGGTGTAAGTGACAAAGTCGAAGTCGTAGCCGTTGGCGTCGGAATGATGGCGCTCTCTCGCCGTTTCCCGCCACTGGCCCGGGGCGAGCGGCGGGAAGAAGGTGTCGCAATCGAAGGTGTGGTCGATTTCGGTGACGATCATCTGGTCGGCGAGGTCCATCGACTCGCCAAAGATCTGGGCGCCGCCGATGATGCAGGCCTGTTCGCCGCCGGCGAGGGCGATGGCGTCGGCCAGCGAAGTGACCGCGTCGACACCGTCGTGGCGCCATTGCGCATTGCGGGTGACGACGATGTTGCGCCGGTTCGGCAGCGGGCGGCCGATCGAGTCGAACGTCTTGCGGCCCATGATGATCGGGTGGCCGGTGGTAACGCGCTTGAAGTGCGCGAGATCTTCGGGCAGGCGCCACGGCAGCTCGTTGTTGACGCCGATGCCGCGCTGGGCGTCGATCGCCACCACCAGGGTCAGGCGCGGCGACGCCGTGGTCGGGACAGGATTCATGGGCAAGCGTTCCAGGTGAAATTAGGCATGCTCCATTCTAGCAGCCGGCAGCGTGGGTCTTGCTAGATATAGCCCGGTCCCAGCCGGATGGCCTTGCCGCGCCGTAGCAGCGAGGCGAACTTGATGGCCGGCAGCGGGCGGCTGAAGTAGTAACCCTGCGCCATGTCGCAGCCGCGCTGGCGCAGGAAGCGCGACTGCCACGCGGCGTACGCGCCCTCGGCGGTGACGCTGAGCCCGAGACTGTGGGCCAGCGAAATGGCGGCGCCGGCGATCGAGCTGTTGCGGTCGCCAATGCCGATCTCGGCGATCAGCGACTTGTCGATCTTCAGGTTGTCGATCGGGAAGCGCTTCAGATAGCTCAGGCTGGAGTAGCCGACGCCGAAATCGTCGATCGACAGGCTCACGCCAAGCCCCTTGAGCTCGTGCAGCAAGGCGCCGACGTCGCCCATCAGCGTCGTTTCGGTCAGCTCGAGGTCGAGGTAGCGCACGTCGAGCCCGGTGTCGGCGAGCGCTTCGCGCACGGTCGTCACCAGTTGCGCGCTGCATTGGCGCGACGAGACGTTGACCGCGACCGGCACCGGCGGCAAACCCTGCAGCTGCCAGCGCCTGTTCTGCTCGCAGGCCGCGCGCAGCACCCATTCGCCGACGTCGACGATGAAGCCGGTTTCCTCGGCGACGCCGATGAAGCGGTCGGGCGGCACCACGCCCAGCTTCGGGTGCGACCAGCGCAGCAGCGCCTCGCAGCCGGCGATGCGGCCGCTGGCCAGGTCGACTTTCGGCTGGTAGAAAATGATGAACTCGTCGTTCTCGAGGCCGTCGCGCAGGCTGTTTTCAAGGATCATGCGCTCCATCGCACGGGAGGTCATGTTGGAAGTATAGAACTCGTAGCAGTTGCCGCCGCGCGCCTTGGCCTTGTACATGGCGCTGTCGGCGTTGCGGATCAGCAGCTCGCCATCGGTGGCGTCGCCCGGATACAGGCTGATGCCGACGCTGGCGCCGATCGAAAATCGCTCGCCCTCGATGTCGTGCGGTTCGGCCAGCGCCCAGATGATCTTCTGCGCCACGTAGGCCGGCATTTCGGCGCGGTCGAAGTGGGGGATGACGAACACGAACTCGTCGCCGCCGAGGCGGGCCACGGTATCTTCTTCGCGCATCACCGACACCAGGCGCTTCGCCACGCTGCACAGCAGCAAGTCGCCGACGCGGTGCCCGAGCGAATCGTTGATCACCTTGAAGCGGTCGAGGTCGAGGAACAGCAGCGCGACCTGGTCGCCATGGCGCGCCGCCGAGGCGAGCGCCTTGAGCAGGCGGTCGCCGAGCAGGTGGCGGTTGGGCAGGCCGGTCAGCGGGTCGTGCTGGGCCAGGAAGCTGTTGCGGTCGGCGGCGGCGCGGCGGGCCGCAAGGTCGGAGAAAATGGCGACATAGTTGCTGACGGCGCCGCGGGCATCGAGCAGCGCGCTGATGGAGAGCCATTGCGCGCGCTCCTCGCCGGATTTTGCGCGGCACCAGATTTCGCCTTGCCATTGCCCGGTGGAGCGGATCGCGCGCCATTGGGAATAGTCGAGCGCGGGGGCGCGGCCGGCGCGCAGCAGGTCCGGGCCGCGTCCCACTGCGTCGCCCGGAGCATAGCCGGTCAGCTCGCTGAAGGCGGGGTTGACGGCGACGATGCGGCGCCCGGCATCGGTGATCAGGATCGCTTCGGGAAAATTATCGAACAGCTGGCGGTACGGGGCCGGCTGGCCGTCGCCGCCGCGCGAGGTCGGTTGCGGGGTCATGAAGGGCGGCGGATGGTGGCGACGCCCGGCCAGTCGACCCCGCGCAGGCGTCCGATTTCGGTGGTGGAAGTTTCGCGCTGCTGGGTCTCGAGGCGGATTTCCTCGGCCAGCGCTTCGTTTTCGGCGCGCCGCAGTTCCAGTTCGCGGTTGAGCACCTCGATGCGTCCGCGCACTTCCGCTTCGGCGAGCGACAGTTCGCGCTCCTTGCGCATCAGGCCGACGTGGGCGAGGGCGCGCTCGCGCCGCAGCGCTTCCTCGCGTTCCCAGCGCAGCGTGCCCATCAAGACTTCGCCGCCGGCGATGTAGACGTCCGACAGGGTGACGCCATCGTCGGACAGGACCAGTTCGCGCGCCTGGCGCGAGTGCCCGGTGCCGCGGCACTTGACGATGGTCAGCAGGCGGTTGCGCTCGCCCATCTGCACCTTGAAGGACAGGTGGATCCAGGTGTCGGCGATGGTCGAGACGTTCATCTCGGTGCTTTCCGGACTGTCGCTGTTTTCCACCAGGCTGGTGCTGAGCATGGTGATGCCTTCGGACTTGGTGAAGTTGATCAGGCGCAGCGGCACATCCATGATGGCCTCCGACGTGGACGACCTGAGCACGGCCGACAGCGGGTCGATCACAAGGCTGCGCGGTTGATATGCGTGGATCAGCGCCTTGATGCCCAGCAGATGCTCCTCCGCATTGAGCGAACCGGTCTGCACGGAATGGAACATCAGGTTGCCGGTGTCGACGTGGGCCTTGAGGTCGAGGCCGATGGAGGCCATGTTGCGCATGATTTCGCCGCTGCTCTCGTCGAAGCTGACGTAGAGACAGCGCTCGCCGCGCAGCGCCGACGCTTGCGCGAACGTTGCCGCCAGGGTCGACTTGGCGGTGCCCGGCGCGCCGGTGACGAGCACGGTGCTGCCGCGGAAATAGCCGCCCTCGAGCATGGTGTCGAGCCGCTCGACGCCGGTGGAGACGCGCTCGACGAAGGCGGGGAAGGTCATGGCGATCGGGATCGGGCTCGCCACTTCGATGCCGGTGCTGCCGATGATCAGCGGGAACACGCCTTCGTGGAAGCCGGAGCCGCGATATTTGGCCACGCGCAAGTCGCGGTGCGCGATGCCGCGGGTAACGTGCTGGCGCAGGTGGACAACGCAGTCGGCCATGAATTCGAGGAAGTCGTAGCCGACCGTGCCGGCGCCGTTGGCGGCGTTGGAGCGCGCGGTGACGATGCCGGTCACTTTGTTGGCGAAGAGCCAGTCCTGGATGCGGTACAGCTCCTGGCGCTCGGTGAACGGGTCGTCGAGCAGCGCCAGCAGCACGTCGATGGAATCGAACACGATGCGGGTGGCGTGGTTTTCTGCGAAGCGGGTGCGGATGCCCGACAACAGGCCGCTGACGTCGAAGCGGCCGGTTTGCACGACGTCGGGCGACATGCCGGCGTCCATGAACAGCAGCTTGTCCTGGTCGGACAAGTCCCAGCCGAACGTGGCGGCGTTGGCGATCACGCTGCGCGAGTTTTCCTCGAAGGCGATGAAGATGCCGCGCTCGCCGCACAGGCGCGCGCCGTTGACCAGCGTCTGCAGGGCGAACACGGTCTTGCCGCTGCCGGGGCCGCCCATGATGATGGCGGTGCGCCCGATCGGCAAGCCGCCGCCGGTGATCTCGTCGAACCCGTCCATGCCGGTCGGCGTTTTCCGGAGACTTGCCGCGTCAGGGGAAAGCATGGGTGTGCCTTGGTGTCGGAATCGCTGTATCTCAATCAGACACCAGGGCAGAGGCGGAGTTCCGGGCCGCGCCGCCGATGGGGGCAGGCCCCGATTTTTCAGTCGGTGGTCTGACCCTAGACCGCGACCGGCGCCTTGATGTGCGGGTGCGACTCGTAGCCGGCGATCTCGAAGTCCTCGAACTGGTAGTCGAACAGCGTGTCCGGCTTGCGCCTGATGACCAGCTTCGGCAGCGCCAGTTCGGTGCGCGACAGCTGCAGCTCGACCTGCTCGAGGTGGTTCGCGTACAGGTGGCAGTCGCCGCCGGTCCAGATGAAGTCGCCCACCTCGAGGCCGGCCTGCTGCGCCATCATGTGGGTCAGCAGCGCGTACGAGGCGATGTTGAACGGCACGCCGAGGAAAATGTCGGCGCTGCGCTGGTACAGCTGGCACGACAGCTTGCCGTCGGCGACGTAGAACTGGAACAGCGCGTGGCAGGGCGGCAGCTTCATCTTCGGCACGTCGGCCACGTTCCAGGCCGACACGATCAGGCGGCGCGAATCGGGGTTGTACTTGATCTGGTCGAGCACTTGCGAGATCTGGTCGATATGGCTGCCGTCCGGCGCCGGCCAGCTGCGCCACTGGTAGCCGTAGACCGGGCCCAGCTCGCCGTCGGCGTCGGCCCAGTCGTCCCAGATAGACACGCCGTTTTCTTCCAGATAGCCGATGTTGGTCGAGCCTTGCAGGAACCAGATCAGTTCGTGGATGATCGATTTGAGGTGCAGCTTCTTGGTGGTCACCAGCGGGAAGCCGTCCTGCAGGTTGAAGCGCATCTGGTAGCCGAACACGGAGCGGGTGCCGGTGCCGGTACGGTCGGTCTTGACAGTGCCGTTGTCGCGCACGTGGCGCATGAAATCGAGGTATTGGCGCATAACGGGCTCGCAGTAGGATCGTGTGGTGATTGTACTATGCCGCCAGGGCAGCCGAAAACAGCGCGAGGGCTTCCCGCACGGCGCCGTCCGGCATGTCGAGCAGATTGTCGCCGACATAGATCTCGACGAAGCTGGTGTCGGGCAGGGCGGCGTGGTTGGCGCGGCTGAACAGCCAGATGCCGTGCTGCGAGGCGAGAAGGTCGCGGATCGCCAGCGCGCGCTGGCGCGACACCGGCAGGTGCAGGTGCAGCATGTTCGCTTGCGGCGCCGCCGGATTGGGCTTGAGCAGCCGGTGCGCGCGCAGTTCGCCATACAGCCAGCGGGTGCGCGCGAAGTAGCGCGGGAAGGCGGCCAGGCGCTGGTCGAACTGCATCGCGGCGGCGACGACGTACGGCGAGCGGTGAATGACGTTGCCGCCTTCGCGGCGGAACCATTCGGCGGCGCGGTCGACGAAGGCGGCGCCGCCGGCCAGCATGGCGCCGCCGAGGCCGCCGATGCCCTTGTACAGCGAGACGTAGGCCGAATCGAAGCCGGCCGCCAGCGCGCGCGGGGACTGGTCGAAGCCGGCGGCAGCTTCCCACAGGCGGGCGCCGTCCATGTGCAGGTGGGCGCCGCGCTGGCGGCAGTGCGCCTTGATTGCGTCCATCTCGGCCCAGGACGGGTTCTGGCCGCCGAGCTCGCGCATCGGCACCTCCATCGCCACCGCACCTAGCCGGTCCGGGAGGGCGGCGAGGTCGTCGGCGGTCCACGGGCGGTGGCGCTCGCCCACCTGCAGCGCATCGAAGTGGCCGAGCAGCTGGTAGTTCGATTTTTCGTGGACCAGGATGTGGGAGGTGGGATGCAGCGCGACCAGGCGGCTGGCGCGGTCTTCGCAGGCGAGGCGCAGCGCGGTGACCTGCGCCATCGTGCCGCTGATGCAGAACACCGCCGCCTCGAAGCCGAGCAGCGCGGCGATCTTCTGTTCGAACTGCTGCAGCAGGGCGCCGCTGCCGTAGACGTCGTGGGCGACGCCGTGCTCTTCGCACCAGGCGGCCATCGCGCTGAACATCTGGGCCGGGCTGCGCGCCCGGTGGCCGGGAAAGACGGTGTGGCAGGAGGCGAGCAGGTCGGCGTCGGTCAAGGCAATCTCCGGATGGACGGGGACACAACTGTACACCGGATCGCCCGCCGCCGCGGGAACCATGCATGAGCGATGGGGTATATACATGTATTGAACGTTGTCTGGCGTCGATGGGCAGGGTCCGCACTTAATTCAACATCAACGGAGGCTGACATGCACGTCCCGAGATTCTGCTCGCTTCTGCGGCACCTGCCGCTGCTGTTTGCGGCATCGCTCGCATGCGCGCAAAGCGGCGACACGGCCGGCAACGTCGCCTCCGCCGACTGGAGGGCCGACGCCCCGGGCGTGCGGCGCCTCATCAGACCGTCCGACCTTCCGCCGAACCCGACTGCGACGGACCCCGAAGGGTCGGTGGCCAAGCCCGCCAAAGTGGTCAAGCCCCCGCAAGGCGCGCTGCCGACAGTGCCGGCCGGCTTCGCGGTGCAGGTGTTTGCCAGCGGGCTGGACAAGCCGCGCACGCTGCGCGTCGCGCCGAACGGCGATATTTTCGTGTCCGAGACGGGCAGCGGCCGGGTGCTGGTGTTCGCGGCCAACGCTGCCGCCTCAGCCAGGCCCGAGGTCTTCGCGGACAGCGATCCCGGCCCCGAACTAACGCGGTGTCAGGTCTGATATTCGGACATTTGGCCTCATAAATGTTCGAATGTCAGACCTGACACCAGCACTTTGCTTTCTTTGGCCTCATAAATGTTCGAATGTCAGACCTGACACCAGCACTTTGCGTTCAGGCCAGCGGCAGGGCCTTGCGCGCGGGGAGGGTGAGGGCGTGATCAGCACGGTCGAGCTTGAACAATCGCACGGAATCGGCCAGATTGGCGGCCTGTTCCTGCATCGCTTCGGCGGCGGCGCTGGCCTCTTCGACCAGCGCGGCATTTTGCTGGGTCACCTGGTCCATCTCGTTGATGGCGCGGTTGACGTGCTCGATACCGGTGCTTTGCTCGACGCTGGCGGCGCTGATCTCGGCCATGATGTCGGTGACGCGGCTGACGCTGGCCAGCACGTCGTTCATGGTGACGCCGGCGTCGGCGACCAGCTTGCTGCCGATATCGACCTGGTCGACCGAGGCGCCGATCAGCGACTTGATCTCCTTGGCCGCTGCGGCGCTGCGCTGGGCCAGGTTGCGCACCTCGCTGGCGACGACGGCGAAGCCGCGGCCCTGGTCGCCGGCGCGCGCCGCTTCGACCGCGGCGTTGAGCGCGAGGATGTTGGTCTGGAAGGCGATGCCGTCGATGACGCTGATGATGTCGGAGATCTTGCGCGACGAGTGGTTGATGGCGTCCATCGTATCGATCACCTTGGCCACCATCGCGCCGCCTTGTTCGGCCACGGTCGACGCGTTGAGCGCCATCTGGTTGGCCTGGCGCGCATTGTCGGCGTTCTGCTTGACGGTGACGGTGAGCTGCTCCATCGAGGTGGCGGTGGCGGCCAGGTTGGCGGCCTGCTGTTCGGTCCTGACGCACAGGTCGAGATTGCCGGTCGAGATTTCGCGCGAGGCGGTGGCGATCTGCTCGGCGCCGTCGCGCACCTGGCCCACCACCGACGACAGGTTGCGGCTGATGCCGTTCATCGCCTGCGCCAGCCGGCCGATCTCGTCGCGCTGGTTGTTGTCGATACTGGCGGTGAGGTCGCCCCCGGCAATCTGTGCCGCCGCGTGCTGCGCGCGCGCCAGCGGCCGGCTGATGGTGGCGCGCACCACCAGGTACAAGGCCAAGGCGAACAGGCCGAGCGCGATCAGTCCGAACACAATGTAGCGGTTGCGCAAACTGTTCGCCTCGCGGGTGATCTCGTCCTTGTAAGTGCCGCCGGCGATCAGCCAGTTCCACTCCTTGAAGTTGGCATACGCCACCATCTTGTCGCGCGGCGTGGTTTCGCCCTGTTCGGCATTGAGCCAGGGGTAGGTAATGACACCGTTCTTCTTCTCCAGCATCTCCTTGACGAATTCGCGGCCGCTCGAATCCTTGCTCGCGAGGATGTTCGTGCCTTCCTTGGCGGGGTGCACCAGCAGGTTGCCCAAGGTCTTGCCCGGCGCCGATGCCAGAACATAGAAGTAACCGGTGTCGCCGATCTTGATTTCCTTGATTTTCGTCTTCAGCGCGACCAGGTCGGTGGAAATATCGACGCCGACGTACAGCACGCCGATCACGTTGCCGCCCTTGTCCTTGATGGGATCGTACTCGGTGATGTACTGCTTGCCGAACAGTGTCGCGACGCCGATGTAGCTCTTGCCCGCACGCAGCAACGGGTAAGAGGCGTGCGCACGATCGAGCAAGGTGCCGATGGCGCGCTCGCCGTTTTCCTTCTTGACCGACGTCGAGACACGGACGAAGTCCTCGCCAGTGTTGACGAAAATGGTCGCATTGCCGCCGGTCTGGGCGGTGAAGCGGTCTGGGATGGTGAAATCGAGATTGACGACCTTGCCGCCGTTGCTGAGGGTCGGTAACTGTTTGCCGGCGACGTCGACCATGCTGGCGGTGTCGAGCTCAAACTCCGGTTCGAAGGCGGCGGTCAGCATGCGGGCAAAGCTGGCCACCTCGGTGGTGACGGCGCGGTTGAACATTTCCACCATATTGACCACGCCGCGCAGTTCACCGGCGACCGAAGCCTCGGCGCGCGTCTGCAGCATCGTCGCCGTCGTCATGCTGATTGCAACGATCAGGGCGCCGAGAATGACGCTGACGAGGGCAAAGGTGAACGCCGTGAGCTTGGAGCCAACGCCCCAAGTGGCCGGATTAAAACTGCTGGTCGACATGTAAATCCAATGCTAACGGTGAGGGAAAAATCGACCGATAGTAGCACTGGTATTGCGCTGAGGAAATATGTCTTTAATAGCCTATTTGATTTACGCCACGCGTCGACCCCTTCAGTGCGCCACATGGACATGGTGGAATTGCAGCGCGGCCAGGTTGGCGTAAATACCGCCGAGCGCCACCAGCGACGCATGGGTGCCGGTTTCGACGATGCGGCCGTCCTCCATGACAAGGATGCGGTCGGCGCGCTGCACGGTGGCCAGGCGGTGGGCAATGATGACGGTGGTACGGCCGACCATCGCCGCTTCCAGCGCGCTTTGCACCAGGCGTTCGGATTCGGCGTCGAGCGCGCTGGTGGCCTCGTCGAGCAGCAGCAGCGGCGGGTTCTTCAGCAGCGCGCGGGCAATTGCAATGCGCTGGCGCTGGCCGCCCGACAGGCGCACGCCGCGCTCGCCGAGGAAGGACTTGTAACCGTTCGGCAGGCGCTCGATGAATTCGTGGGCGGCCGCCATTTTGGCCGCCTGGACCACTTCGGCGTCGGTGGCGCCGGCGCGGCCATAGCGGATGTTTTCCATCGCGTCGGCCGAAAAGATGACGGTATCCTGCGGCACGATGCCGATGGCGTCGCGCAGCGTGTGCAGCTCGAGCTGGCGGATGTCGACGCCATCGAGCGTGATGGCGCCCGACTGCGGATCGTAAAAGCGCAGGAACAGCTGGAACAGCGTGGTCTTGCCGGCGCCCGAAGGGCCGACCACGGCCACCGTCTCGCCCGGCTTGATCGACAGCGACAGGTGCGCCAGCGCCGCCGTGTCGGGACGCGACGGATAGCTGAAGGTGACGTCCGACAGCGCCAGCGCGGCGCCGTTGGCGGCGCGCGGCGGCAGCGGCAGCGGCATGGCCGGCTCCTGGATGTTCGATTTGGCCGACAGCAGTTCGAGCAGGCGCTCGGTGGCGCCGGCGGCGCGCTGCGCTTCGCCCATCACTTCGGACAGGGCGCCGATCGAACCGGCCACGATCGAGGCGTACAGGATGAACTGACCGAGGTCGCCGCCGGTCATGGTCCCGGCCAGCACCGCGTGCGCGCCCAGCCACAGCACGAAAACGATGGTGCCGAACACCATGACGATGGCGAACATGGTCAGCATGGCGCGCGAACGGATGCGCTTCATCGCCGTCTGGAAGGCGTTTTCGACCGAGGCGCCGAAGCGCGACGACTCGATCTTTTCGTGGGTGAAGGCCTGCACCGTCGGCATCGCATTGAGGATTTCGCCGGCCATCGCGGAAGCGTCGGCGATGCGGTCCTGCGAGTCGCGCGAGAGCTTGCGCACGCGGCGGCCGAACAGCACGATCGGCACCACCACCAGCACCAGCAGGCCGAGGATGATGGAGGAGAGCTTGACGCTGGTGACGAACAACATGACCAGGCCGCCGAGGAACAGCAGCATGTTGCGCAGCGCCATAGAGATGCTGGTGCCGACCACGGCCTGGATCAGCGTGGTGTCGGTGGTGATGCGCGACAGGACCTCGCCGGTCTGGGTGGTCTCGAAAAACTCGGGACTCTGGTTGACGACGTGGCGGTACACCGCGCTGCGGATGTCGGCGGTGACGCGCTCGCCCAGCCAGGACACGATGTAGAAGCGCGCGGCGGTGGCCAGCGCCAGCACGGTGGCGACGCCGAACAGCGCGAGGAAGGTGGCGTCGACGTTGCGGATGCTGGTGGCGCCGGCGGCGGCGCCGAAACCGAGGTCGATCATCTGCTTGAAGGCGTAGGGAATCGCCAGCGTCGAGCCGGCCGCCATCACCAGCGCGACGCCGGCCATGGCGAACTGGCGGCGGTACGGGCGAAGGAAGGGGAACAGGCCCTTGAATGCGGCAAGGCTGCCTTTGCGGTCTGAATCGGGCTTCGTGGTGCTGGTCGCGCTGCTGGTGGAGCTGTTGGTCATTGTGTCAGTGCTTCTGATGTTCGTTTTGTTTTAAAGAGTCATCGGCTTGAAGTAGCCCGTCAATTCCAGATATCCATGCCCGGCCTGCGCGCCGTCGCGCGTGATCGTGACCGCGCCCTCCCAATACACGGCGCCGGTCGAGCGCCGCGAATCGAGCTCCTGGTCGTCCTGCAAGGGCTTGATGCTCCAGCTGGTGGCACCGGTGACCAGCGTGGTCGCGACCGGATACACGGCATTGGTGCGCGGCGACTTCCACCGCGCCTGCGGGGTAAAACTGACCTGGTCCTGTGAATACTGCGTCACCTTGCCGGAGGCATCCCGCAAGGTCGCGTGCGCCCACAGTTTACCACCTTGTTTGCCGCGAATCTGGAAAGCCATCAGCGCCGAGCCGTCGTCGAGGTTGGCGCCGACCCAGTCCCAGCCGTCGGCGTCGGGGTCGAGCGCGGTGCTGGACCATTCGTGGTCGAACCAGGCGTCGCCCGTCACCGCCGCCGGCGCGGCGCCGGCGCGGCCGGCCATCCCCGTCACCTTCATGTTCGGCATGCTGTAGTAATAGCTCGCCTGGTCAGGCTTCGGGCCCTTGCGCGAATAGCCGGCGTCGCCTTGCGCCAGCATCGGCTGGCTTTCGGCCAGGCGCAGCTCAAGCGTCAGCTCGGGCGACTTGATGGTGACGGTGTAGGCGCCGTCGGCGCCGCGCACCATGCGCCAGTCGTCGAGCTTGAGGTCGGTGTTGCCGGTCTTGGCGTAGGCCAGGCCGAACCCTTCGCGCGCGCTGCGCTGGTCGTGCAGCAGGCGACCGACGGCGGGATCGGACAGCGCGGCGTGGGCCAGAATCAGCTGCTTCGGGGCGAAGGCGCTCGGGTTGGCGTCGTCGGTGCCGGTGCGGCTGCGGAAGAAGGTGACCTGGAAGCCGAGCGGCTTGCCGTCGGCCGTCTTCAGCCAGCCGGTGACGTACCACCATTCGGTCTTGAACTGCGGGTGGGCGCCGTAGTCGGACGGGAAGGACAGCTGCCGGCCGGGCAGCACCTTTGCCATGACCGGCTCGGCGGCGTGAACGCAGCTGGCCAGCATGAGGAACAACGCGAAAATGAAGCGCATTACCAGTCCTCCCTGACTGCGCGGATAGGTCCGCCCGATAGCGCGAAACGCCCCGACACGAGCGCGGTGAGCACCGAGGCGGCCATCAGCAACGCGGCCACCGCGGCCAACAATCCCCACGGCAGGTGCAGCTGCATGGTCCAGTGGAAGGACTGCGGATTGACGACATAAACGAGGATCAGGCTGATGAGCAGGCCCAGCCCGAAGCCGCACGCCACGCCGAGCGCGGTCAACGCGCCGCCTTCGAGCGCGAGGATGCGCAGCACCTGGCCGCGGGTGACGCCGACGTGGCGCAGCATGCCGAATTCGCGCGCCCGCGCCAGCGTTTGCGCCGAAAAGGTGGCGGCCACGCCGGACAGGCCGATGGCGATGGCGATCGCTTCCAGAAGATAGGTGACGGCGAAGCTGCGGTCGAAGATCTTCAGGCTCATGGCGCGGATCTGGCCTGGTTCGGCCAGCTGCAGGCCCGCGCCGAACGGCAGCGCGCGCACTTGCTGCACCAGCTGTTCGGCGCTGGCGCCGGGGCGCATCCACAGCGCCGCATCGGTGACGTCCTGGTCGCCGGTGATGGCGCGATAGTCTTCAAGGCGCATCTGTATGGATCCGGACTGGCTGGCGTAGTCGCGCCAGGCGCCGGCGATGAAGAACGGGTGCAGGCGTCCGCTGAGCGGAACCGGCAGCGTGTCGCCGACCTTGACGCCGTACAGGTCGAGCATCGCTTCCGACACCCAGGCCGGCCGGCTGCCTGCCGGCGGCGTGGCGGCGGCGCCGACCACGACCATCGCCTTGCCGGGATCGGCGGCGTCGATGCGGCGGGCGATCAGCGTGATCGCCGGCCGCGCCGGGTCGAGCGACACCTCGCGCGTGCGCAGGAAATCGGCGCGCTCGACGCCAGGCAGGGCGGCAAGCAGCGCTTGCTGGGGCGGGCCGAAGGAGGCGGTCTTGCCGGAGGCGGCGTGGCGCACGTACAGGTCGGCCGGCAGGATTTGCACCAGCCAGTCGTCGACCGAGACGCGGAAGCTGGTGACCATGATCGCCATCGCCACCATCAGGCTGAAACTCGACAGGATGCCGCCGAGTGCGATCGCTGCCTGGCCGGAGGCGTTGGCCAGGCGCGCAAGCGTCAGCGCCGGCACCGCGCGCCGGCTGCCGCGCGCCATCGCAATGCGGTTGATGGCGCCGAACACGGAGGTGGCCAGGCGCGGCATCAGGCCAATACCGCCGATCAGGAGCAGCGCAATGGCGGCGTAGCCGGCCAGGGGCAGGCCGTAGATCGGTGGCGCACGCGTCAGCATGGCGGCCACCAGCAGACAGACGAGCGAGGGCCAGATGCGCGCCAGGCGCGAGAAGGCCGCTTCATCGCTGCCGGACTTGAGGGCGACGGCGGGCGCGGCGCGCGCGGCTTCGAACGCCGGCGCCAGGCAGCCGAGCAAAGCGACGCCCAGGCCCAGCGCGAAGAATACCAGCGCGGCGACGGGCGTGAACTGCACTTGCGGGCGCACCCCCGTAAAGTAGCCGGCGCCGAGGTCGGCGCCCAGGTAGTGCAGCGCGGTGGCGGCCAGCGCATAGCCGGCGGCGATGCCGAGCAGGGCGCCGATCAGGCCCAGACTGGCGCCTTCCAGCAGCACCTGGCCGAGCAGCTGGCGGCGTTCGACGCCGAGCACGCGCAGCAGCGCGAACTGGCTGCGGCGCCGGATCACCGACAGCGCCTGGGTGGAGAACACGAGGAAGGCGCCGGTAAACAGCGCCACCAGGGCGAGCACGGTAAGATTGACGCGGTAGGCGCGCGACAGCGTGTTGGTGCGGCTTTCCTGGTCGGCGTCGTTGGGCTGGGCGACCAGGAAACGGCCGGGGAAGTCGCGTTCGAGTTCAATCGCGAGCGCGCGTTCGAACGCGCCGCGGTCGACGCCTTCGCGCAGCTTGAGGTCGATGCGCGACAGCTTGCCGGCCTGGTTGAAGCGCCACTGGGCGGCGCCGATGTCCATCACGCCGAGGCGCTGGCCGGCGCGCGCGCGCAGCAGGCCGCCAGCCACGCGCAGCCTGAAGTCGGCGGCGCCGGCGCGCAGCAGGATGCTGCCGCCATTGGCCGCCTTCAGCCACGTCATCGCGGCAGGCGACAGGAAGACGGCGTCGTCGGCCAGTACGTCCATGCGGCGCTCGGCCGCCGGCACGCCGAGCAGGTCGGGCGAGATGGCGGCGGCGCGGAAGGCGTCGAGGCCGATGATCTTGAGGGCGCCGCGCACGCCGGGCACGCCGGCGTCCAGTTCCAGCACGGGCGAGGCAATGGCCACGCCGTCGCGCTGCGCCAGCAGCGGGTAGATGGACTCGTCGAACAGCGCCTCGCGCCCGCTGACCTGGATATCGGCCTGGCCGGCCAGGCTCTTGACGGCGGCGGAGAATTCGTTGAAGGCGGCGGCGTTGATCAGGTGGATGGCGAAGCCCATCGAGACGCCGACGGCGATGGCGGCGATCGCCAGCAATGCGCGAACCGGGTGCGCGCGCCATTCGCCGAACAGCAGCCAGCGCGACAGCAGTCCCGGGCCGGTCACAGGACTTTGCCGGGGTTCATGATGCCGAGCGGGTCGAGCGCGGCTTTGATGGCCCGCATCATGTCTAGCTCGACCTTCGATTTGTAGTGCGCGAGGTCGTCGCGCTTGAGGGCGCCGATGCCGTGTTCGGCCGAGATCGAGCCCTGGCAGGCGTCGACGCTGTCGTGCACGATGCGGCTGATGGCGTCCTGGTTGGCGAGGAACTGCTCGTGCGGCTGGCCGTCCGGCGGCGCCACGTTGTAGTGCAGGTTGCCGTCGCCGAGGTGGCCGAAGCAGACCACCTGGCATTGCGGGAAGGCCTGCTGCAGCCTGGCGCCGGTACTGTCGATGAAGTCGGCGATGCGGGATGCCGGCAGCGAGATGTCGTGCTTGATGTTCTTGCCGGCGGCGGCCTGCGCCAGCGGGATGTGCTCGCGCAGGTGCCACAGCGCGCGCGACTGGGCGGTGGAGGTGGCCAGCACGGCGTCGTCGGCGAGGCCGCGTTCGACCGCCAGTTCGAGCGCTTCCTCCAGCAGGCCCACCGCGTGCTGGTCCGATTCGCTGCTCGACACTTCCAGCAGCACGTAATGCGGATGGCGCCTGACGAACGGCTCGGGCAGGTGCGGGAAGTGGGTGGCGACGAGCCGCATGCAGTAGTCCGACATCAGCTCGAAACCGGTCAGGCTGGCGCCGCAACGGTCCTGCATCAGCGTCAGCAGCGCCAGCGCGTCGCGTGGGGCGGCCAGCGCCACGAGGGCGGTGATGGTGGCCTTCGGCTGCGGGAACAGCTTGAGCACGGCGCCGGTGATGACGCCGAGCGTGCCCTCGGCGCCGATGAACAGGTCGCGCAGGTCGTAGCCGGTGTTGTCCTTGCGCAGGCCGCGCAGGCCGTTCCAGATGTCGCCCCGCGGCGTCACCACTTCGAGGCCGAGACACAGCTCGCGGGCGTTGCCGTAGCGGAGAACGGCGGTGCCGCCGGCATTGGTCGACAGATTGCCGCCGATGGTGCAGCTGCCTTCGGCGGCCAGCGACAGCGGGAACAGGCAGCCCTGTTCTTCGGCGGCCTGCTGGATGTTTTGCAGGATGCAGCCGGCGTCCACCGTCATGGTGCGATTGACCGCGTCGATGGCGCGCACGCGGTTCAGGCGCGCCAGCGACAGCACCACCGACTGGCCGCTGGCGTCGGGAACGCCGCCAAGCACGAGGCCAGTGTTGCCGCCCTGCGGCACCAGCGCAATGCGCGCGTCAGCGCAGAGGCGCACCAGCTGCGCGACCTGCTGCGGGTCATTCGGCCGCAGCACCGCCAGCGCGCGGCCGGTGAAGCGGCCGCGCCAGTCGGTGAGATACGGCGCGCAGTCTTCCTGCGCCGTCAGCACATAGCCGGCGCCGACGACGTCGCGGCAGCGCTGCAGGAAATCAGCACTCATTTTTGGCCGGCTTGACCTTGTCGATCAGTTCCTTGGCGAGCTTCTTGGCGGCCTTCTTGTAGGGCCGCAGGTAGAGCAGCGCGCAGATGAAGTAAATGCAGACCAGGCCGGTTTCGCCCATCGCCATGTAGCGCGACAGCGGCAGCATGTCGCTCCAGGCGCGCACCACGCCTTCGGTGAAGTACAGCAGGATCACCATCGACGACCACTGCAGCGTGTAGATGTCGCGCTTGAGGACGCCGCGCAAGGGAATCAGCAGCGGAATCGCCTTCAGCGCCAGGATCGAGCCGCCCGGGCGCAGCGGCGCGACCCACATTTCCCATGCAACGAGCCAGGCGATCAGCAGCACCAGGCTGATGATCGCGCCGAGGTGAAAGTATTTTTGCGAACCCATCATCGTGCTCCCTGGAGGGTAGCGGCGGTCAGCGCCAGGCGGCGTCCAAGCGCGATCGCGAGCCGTTTTTCGTCGTCGGTGACAGCCTTGTCGCCGTCGATGCCGGACCAGTGGGTGGCGCCGTACGGGCTGCCGCCGCTGGACGTGGTCATCAGTTCGGGGTGGGTGTAGGGCAGGCCCATCACCATCATGCCGTGGTGCAGCAGCGGAATCATCATCGACAGCAGCGTCGATTCCTGGCCGCCGTGCAGGCTGCCGGTGGAAGTAAATACCACCGCCGGCTTGCCGGACAAGGTGCCGGCCAGCCACTCAGCGGCGGTGCCGTCGAGGAAGTACTTCAGTGCCGACGCCATGTTGCCGAAGCGCGTAGGCGAGCCGAGCGCCAGGCCTGCGCACTCGGCGAGGTCGGCCAGCTCGACGTATGGCGCGCCGTTGGCCGGGATTTCCGGCGCGGTCGCTTCGGCGACGGTGGAGACGGCCGGCACCGTGCGCAGGCGCGCGTCGACCCCGGGGACGCTTTCGATCCCCTGGGCGATCAGTTCGGCCAGCTTGCGCGTGGCTCCGTGGCGTGAGTAGTACAAAACGAGAATTATGGGATTGGGTTGGTTCATCGTTGGTATTATAGGGCGCTTTACACTCTGATATAACCGCTGCCGGATGCTTTCGAAAACAGTCCATTCACTTTCCAGGTCGACCAGCGAGATGATCAACGTCAGCGTGGATATCGTGCGCGGCCTGACCTGGCGCGAGGCGCGCGACCTGCTGCGCTTTGCGGGGCGCCGCCTGACCGAGGAGAAATTGCCGCAGGTCGCAGGCAGCCTCACCTTCACCACCACCCTGGCGCTGGTGCCGCTATTGACGATCGTGCTGGCGATCTTCACGACCTTCCCGGTTTTCAATTCCTTCCGCGCATCGCTGGAAGGGTATTTCGTGCAGACGGTGATGCCGAAGGGGATCGCCAATACCGTCACCAGCAACCTCACCCAGTTCGCCAGCAAGGCAACAAGGCTGTCGGCGGTCGGCGCGGTGGCGCTGTTGTTCACGTCCTCAGCCATGATGGCGACGGTGGAGCGCGCTTTCAACCAGATCTGGCGCGTGCGCCGGCCGCGCCCGCTGGCGCCGCGCATCATGATGTACTGGGCGCTGCTGACGCTCGGGCCGCTGCTGTTCGGGCTGTCGCTGACGGTGACGTCGCAGCTGTTCATGGCCACCAACGACTGGATGCGCACGATGCCGGTGCTGGGCGCGCTGTTCTACACGCTGGTGTCGGTGGGCTTGACGACCGGCGCCTACATGCTGCTGTACATGGCGGTGCCGAACCGCTACGTCGACTGGCGCGACGCCATCTGGGGCGGCCTGGTGGCGGCGGTGGCGTTCGAGATCGCCAAGCGGCTGTTCGGGATTTTCATCAAGCAGTTCCCCAATTACACGATCATTTACGGCGCGCTGGCGGCGCTGCCGCTGTTCCTGCTGTGGATTTACCTGTCGTGGATGATCACGCTGGTGGGCGCGCTGATCACCGCCGCGCTGCCGGTGGTGAAGTACGAACGCTGGTGGTACGAGCCGGTGCCGGGCGGCGCGTTCGTCGACGCGGTGGCGATCCTGCACGTGCTGCATGCCGGCGCCAGGGTGGCCGATTCGGCGCTGGTGTCGTCGGCGTCGATCCGCGCGCATACGCGGATCGGCTACGAGGAGATGACGTCGCTGCTGGACCGCATGGTGACGGTGGGCTGGGTCGGGCGCGTGCAGGCCGACGTGCCGGCGCGGCTGCGCTGGGGCAAACGAGTGCGCGAAAGCGACGACAACTGGGTGCTGCTGATTAATCCCGAAAAGCTGAAGCTGGCCGACGTGTACCGGCTGTTCGTGTTCGGCGGCGCGGCGGTCGATGCCGGCGCGGCCAAGGACCTGGACCAGGGGTCGTCGATGACGCTCGATACCCGTGTGCTGGCCAAGCAGGTCGAAGCGGCGGTGGAAGTGGGGCTGGAGCAGACGCTGGCCGAGCATTTTGGGGGGGCTGCGCGCTAGCCCCATTGCGCCTTACCAGCTGAGCTTGCCAGTCAGCATTTGCCAGTACATGACCCAGTCGGCACGCAACGAATACAGCGGCTGCGCGAACGACGCCGGCCGGTTTTTCTCGAACACGAAGTGGCCGATCCAGGCGCCGCCGTAGCCGGCTACCAGCGCGGCCAGGATCCACCACCCTTTGCCGGTCACGACGAACAGCGCCAGCGCCGCCAGCGCCAGCGTCGAGCCGATGAAGTGCGTGCGCCTGCACATGCGGTCGGCGTGCTGGGTCAGGTAAAACGGGTAGAACTCGGCGAAGCTGGCGATTTTTGCGGCCATGTCATCTTCCTTTTATACGCTGGCAGCGGCGAATGCGATCAAGGCGTCGAGCACCGCGCCGGGCTGCTCGCTCATCAGCGAGTGGCCGGCGTCGACGTGAACGATTTTGCCATGCGGGACGCTGGACGTCAGCAATTTTGTCGAGCGCGCCGGCGTCATCATGTCCTTGCTGCCGAAGATGAACAGGGCCGGGCACTGCAGCGCCTTCGCCGCCGCTTCGCCGTTCGCATATGCGTTGCAGGCGGTGAAGTCGGTATGGAACAGGTGCTGCGGATTGATGGCCGACATGCGCTGCATCAGCCGGCGCGATACGCCCATCGTGCTGACGCCAGCCGACGGGCAAAACGGGTTCTGCGCGCGCATCGAGTGCGAGAAGATGTTCACCATGTCGATCGCCGCCGGTTCGTCTGCGCGCGCAGTTTCCAGCAGCGCGTCCGACACCTTCATCGGATACGTGGTGCCGAGCATCGCCACGCCGCTGACGCGGGCCGGGGCCTGGTACGACGCCTCCAGCGCCACCAGCGACCCCATGCTGTGCCCGACCAGCATCGCGCGCTCGACGCCGGCCGCGTCCAGCACCGCCAGCAGCCAGAGGGCCATCGCTTCGACGCTGGTCTTGGCGGCGCCCTTGCTGCGGCCGTGACCGGGCAGGTTCACCGCCAGCACGTTGAAGCCGTGATGGGCGAACCAGCGCGACTGCTGGTTCCATACCGAATGGTCGTTCTGGGCGCCGTGAATGAAGACGACGGTCGGAAGGTCGCCATCGAAAGGCCGCCCGCCGGTATAGCAGTACGCTTGCGCGTTTTCCACCAGGAGGATCACGTCAGGCTCCTTTCTGCGACAGCTTGAGGCCGCGCGCGAGGTCTTCGATCAGGTCGTCCGCGTCCTCGAGGCCGACCGACAGGCGCATCGTGCCCTCCTTGATGCCGGAAGCGGCCAGCTGCTCGGCCGGCACGCGGAAGTGGGTGGTCGAGGCAGGGTGGATCACCAGCGACTTGGCGTCGCCGACGTTGGCCAGGTGCGAGAACACCTGCAGCGCGTCGACGAAGCGGCGGCCGGCGGCGCGGTCGCCCTTGAGGCTGAACGAGAATACCGCCCCGCAGCCTTTCGGCAGCAGCGTCCTGGCCAGCTCGTAGTCCGGATGCGATTCGAGTTCGGGGTAGGAGATCGACTCCACCGCCGGGTGCGACTGCAGGAACTGGACCACCTTGCGCGTGTTGGCGACGTGACGGTCCATGCGCAGGCTGAGCGTCTCGATGCCCTGCAGGATGGCGAAGGCGTTGTGCGGGCTCATGACGGCGCCGAAGTCGCGCAGGCCTTCGCGGCGGGCGCGCAGCGCGAACGGCGCCACCGTCGACTCCTCGGCGAACACCATGCCGTGGAAGCCATCGTAGGGTTCGCACAGTTCGCCGAAGTGGCCGTGCTCCTCGTACGCCGCCTGCCAGTCGAAGGTGCCGCCGTCGACCAGCAGGCCGCCGATGGCGGTGCCGTGCCCGCACAGGAACTTGGTGGCGGAGTGGAACACCAGGTCGGCGCCGTGATCGAAGGGGCGCAGCAGGTAGGGGGTGGTGAAGGTGGAGTCGAGCATCAGCGGCAGCTTGTGCTCGTGCGCGATGGCGGCGACGCGCGGGATGTCGAGCACGTCGAGGCCCGGGTTGCCGAGCGTTTCGGCGAACAGCACCTTGGTGGTCGGCCGGATCGCCGCGCGCCAGGCGTCGATGTCGCGCGGGTCGACGAAGGTGGTCTCGATGCCGAAGCGCTTGAGCGTGCAAGCCAGCATGTTGTGCGAGCCGCCGTACAGCGCGCGCGAGGCGACGATGTGCGAGCCGGCGCCGGCGATGGTGGCCAGGCCCAGGTGCATCGCGGCCTGGCCGCTGGCGGTGGCGATGCCGGCCACGCCGCCTTCCAGCGCGGCGATGCGCTCTTCCAGCACGGCGTTGGTCGGGTTCGAAATGCGCGAGTAGACGTGGCCGGCGCGCTCCATGTTGAACAGCGAGGCGGCGTGGTCGGAGTCCTTGAACGCGAACGAGGACGTGAAGTAGAGCGGCGTCGCGCGGGCGCCGGTGGTCGGGTCGGGCGTGCTGCCGGCGTGCAGCGACTGGGTGTCGAAACCGGGGTATTTCGGACCGCTCATGTTGGGCTCGTCGTATGGAAAGGATGGCCCGAATCGTAGCACTGATTCATGCGCTTGCGAAACTGCCCGCGGCGGCCGCGCGCACGCCAGAACAGGTTTGATTATTCGCAACGCTGGATTTTTTGCTACGCTTAGGCTACATTCGATACGAGCCTTTTACAAATCGCAATCGGCCTTATTAACATTTGCAGACAAAGGTGCCATCATGAAAGTCTCTGAAATCCTCCAAGTGAAGGGCAATATTCTTTACACCGCTACGCCCGAGATGCTGCTGGTCGACGCGGTCAACACCATGGCCGAGAAGGACATCGGCTCGCTGGTGGTGATGGAGTTCGGCGACCTGGTCGGCATGCTGACGTTTCGCGAAGTGATCAAGGTGCTGCACAAGAACGACGGCTCGGTCGGCGCCGGCACCGTGCGCAAGCACATGGACGACCATCCGATCACGGTCACCCCCGACACCGAGGTGAACGAAGTGCGCCGCATGATGCTCGAGAAGCACGCGCGCTACCTGCCGGTGATGAACGCCAAGACGCTGCTGGGGGTGATTTCGTTCTACGACGTCGCGCGCGCGGTGCTGGAGGCGCAAAGCTTCGAGAACCGCATGCTGAAGGCCTACATCCGCGACTGGCCGGCCGAGACCGAGCAGGAAGACTAGACTCTCTCCACGAAATCGAAGACCGTCACTCCCGCTTCGCGAGGCTGACGGTTTTTAGTGTTGGTTCAGAGGCCGGCGTTGGTGGTAAGCCAATCGTACAGACCCTGCGGCGGCATCGGCCGGGCGAACAGGAAGCCTTGCGCCATCGGGCAGCCCAGCGCCTGCAGGATCTGCGCCTGGCGCTCGTCCTCGACACCTTCCGCCACCACCGACAAGCCGAGGTTGCGGCCGAGCTGGATGACCATCTCGGCGATGCTGCTGCCGCGCGCCGAGCCGGTGATCTCGGTGACGAACGCACGGTCGATCTTGAGGCGGTCGATCTGCAGCCGCTGCAAGTACGACAGCGACGAGAAGCCGGTGCCGAAGTCGTCAATCGCAATCGACACGCCGGTGCGCTTGACCGCGGCCAGCATCTGGATCAGCAGGTCCGGCTCTTCCATCGCCATCGATTCGGTGATCTCGAGCTCGATGTATTCGGGCGGCGCGCCGCTGTCGTCCAGCGCCGCGCGCAGCATGTCGAGGAACATCGGGTGGCGGAACTGCACCTGCGAGACATTGACGGACATCGTGAAGTCGCCGTGGCCGGCAGTGCGCAGGCGCACCAGCTCTTCGCAGGCGGCGCGCAGCACGTATTCGCCGATCTCGATGATCAGGCCGGAATATTCGGCAATCGGAATGAAGCGCGCCGGCGAGACGAATTCGCCGTCGGCCGGGCGCCAGCGCAGCAGCGCTTCGGCGCCCACCGGCCGCCGCGTGGCGAGGTCGATCTGCGGCTGGTACACCACCGACAGCTCGCCCTTGGCGAAGCCGGTACGCAGCGCGTGCATCATGCGCACGCGCTCGCGGATTTCGACGCCCATGCTGCGCGAGAAGTAGAAGTGGCCGGTGCGCTGCTGGAGCTTGGCGCGCTTGAGGGCGATGTCGGCGTCCTTCAGCGCGTCGGCGCCGCTGCCGTCATGCTCGGACAGCCGCACCAGGCCGAGCGTGGCGGACAGCTGCACGTCTTGGCCGTCGATCGAGAACGGCGTCTGGAACAGGCCGAGGATGTTCTCGGGGTTGACCGACGCGGCGTCGCCCAGCACGCTGAAGATGTCGCCGCCGATGCGCGCGATCGTCAGGTGGCGCCCGAGCCGCGCCTGCAGGCGCGTGGCGACCGCCACCAGCAGCAGGTCGCCGAACTGGTGGCCCAGCGCGTCGTTGGTCTCGGCGAAGTGATCGAGGTCGACCAGCGACAGCGTCGCGTTGCAGCGGTTTGGGCCGAGCAGGGTGGCGTCGATGATCTCGACCAGGCGGGTGCGGTTGGGCAGTTTCGACAGCTGGTCGTAGAACGCGGCGTTGTGCAGGTGCGAGACCAGTTCGACGTTCTCGAGGCCGACCGAGACGTTGCTGCAGAACACTTCCAACAGGCGCTTCTCGATGTCGCCGAGCGGGCGCGCCAGCCGCACGTAGGCGGCGAAGTCGCGGCTCGATTTGCCGCCGAAGTACAGCGTGGCGTAGTCCATCCCGAAGGTGCTGGCGCGCTGCGCCAGCGTGCGGCCGATCGCCTCGGCCACGCGCGGATCGTCGCGCGCATCGAGCATGCCGCCGTTGAGGCGGCAGAAGGTGCCGGCGCAGGCCATCACCGGCAGTTGCTGGGTGCGCACCGCGCCCGGCTCGTGCACGCACAGCACGCCGTCCGATTCGGTGTCGAGGATGTCGGCGATTTGCGTCAGCACGCCGGAGGCGAAGTTTTTCACGCCGTGCAGCGACATCAGCTCGGTGCTGGCGCGCACGATCTGGTCGAGCCCGCGCCGGCTGCTGTTGATCGCGCGGATCTGCTCGTACGAGCGGACCGCCGCCGTCACGGTGGTGTACAGCTTGATGCGGGTGAGCTCCGACTTGGTCTTGTAGTCATTGATGTCGAAATCGCGGATGGCATCGATTTCGGGCGCGTAGCCGGGCTGGCCGGTGCGCAGGATGATGCGCACGTCGGCCAGCTTGAGCGTTTCGCGGATGTAGCGCACCAGGTGCAGGCCGGCGTCGTCCTGCTCCATGACGACGTCGAGCAAGATCACCGCAATGTCGGGTTCGACGGCGAGCAGCTCGCGCGCCTGGGCAGCCGAATAGGCGTGCAGGAACTCCAGCGGCCGCTGCTGCATGTCGAGGTTGCCGAGCGCAAAAGTGGTGGTGGAATGGACGTCTTCGTCGTCGTCGACGATCAACACGCGCCACACCGCCTCCGCCGCGCCGCCAGCGACAGCCGGCACTTGCTCTTCCAGGAATACCAGGTCGTCGTTATCGTCCTTGACATCCTCCAAGGGCGTCGTCGCGGGCTGCATGTAGGGGCTTCTCCTGGATTCACTCATGTCGGGTGAACTTAAGTATATAGGGGTTTGCCGGAGGGAAGCACGAATCGATATTTCCTGAATAAATTTTTTGTTTCAGGGTAACTATTTTGCGACACGGCGGGCCGACCAATCGTGCTATTTTACCAGCCGGTCAGGGGCGCTCCCGATGCAAACGTGCGCAGGCTGGTAGAATTGACGTTTCCGCCACTCGCTCCCATCCCCATGTCCGGCAATACTTTTGGCAAGCTGTTTACAGTCACCACGTTCGGCGAATCGCACGGTCCGGCCATCGGCTGCGTCATCGACGGCTGCCCGCCCGGAATGGCGTTGTCGGAAGCGGACATCCAGCCCGAACTCGACCGCCGCAAGCCCGGCACCTCGCGCCATGTCACCCAGCGCCAGGAACCGGACACGGTGCAGATCCTGTCCGGCGTCTACCAGGGCGTCACCACCGGCACCCCGATCGCGCTGCTGATCCCCAACGAAGACCAGCGCAGCAAGGACTACGGCAATATCGCCGAGAGCTTCCGCCCCGGCCATGCCGACTATACCTACTGGCACAAGTACGGCGTGCGCGATCCGCGCGGCGGCGGGCGCTCGTCGGCGCGGCTGACCGCGCCGGTGGTCGGCGCCGCGGCGATCGCCAAGAAATGGCTGCAGCAGCAGTACGGCACCGTCTTCATGGGCTGCATGAGCCAGCTGGGCGACATCGACGTGCCGTTCCAGGGCTGGCAGCACGTGCGCGACAATCCGTTTTTCGCCGCCAGCGGCGACGCCGCCCTGATCGCGCGCATGGAAGCGGCGATGGACGAGCTGCGCCGCGCCGGCGACTCGATCGGCGCGCGCATCGACGTCGTCGCCCACAACGTCCCGGTCGGCCTCGGCCAGCCGATCTACGACAAGCTCGACGCCGACATCGCCTACGCGATGATGGGCA
>JAZKFW010000021.1:0-103213 GCA_040386255.1 Pseudomonadota bacterium | reverse complement strand
GCACAGCATTCATAATGCTGGGGTCGGTGGTTCAAGTCCACCTATCACCACCAAAGATCAACTGCACAATCAAAGGCTTAGCGCACAAAACGCTAGGCCTTTTGTGTTTTTGCTTCAGGCTTGTTCTCTGTTGCTCGTGCATGCAGTAGCGATTAAATTAAGAACACGAAGATTCGAGCTTGCACAGAGATGGCAGACGGGAGGCCAGCAGCGGCAGGTCGCGAAATGATCCCGTCGTCGTCGGCACCCAAGGAATAGTGATCGGCTACAGTTGAGGCTGTGCTAGATTGGGGCACTGCCCCCAACACCGCTGACCCCGACACCGCTCTGGACAATGGGCTGGCTTACAGATTGAAACTACTCTTACGGTGGATCGACACCTTTTGACAACTGTTGATGCGACACTGTGACCATGCGTACCGACAATGCAAAGGCTGCGCGATAGCATTTTCATTCATCTACAATCTGGAGACTCCTATGACACTTGCTACCCAACACATCATGCGCATCGCCGCCGTTCTTGCCTTGACTGCCTCGTCGGCATCCGCGCTTGCCCAAAGCGATGAGTATCGCCGCGGTTACGCCGACGGGTTTGCCGCTGGCCAGCGCGCCGGCAACGACGACCGGGGCAACCCGCGAGGAGGCTGGGGTCGTGTTCGCGTGGAACAAGCCGAGTATGGCCTGCGCGGCGCGGTGTGCGACGCACGTCGAGCCGTGCGCGATGAAGTCGCGCGCAATGATGGTGTCGTCCGCGCCACCAACCAGCTGTGCGGCGATCCGGCTCCACGCCAACAGAAACGCCTCCACATAGTTTACCGTTGCGGCGACAGCGAGCCGGTAAGCATTTCCCTGCGGGAAAATGACTCGACCCGCTTGACCTGCCGCCGCTGATATCGGTCGCGCGAGGTAGTAAAAAGGCCGCGTACTTCACAGTGCGCGGCCTTTTTCAATGGCTTGTTTCCGCGATCGGTTCTGTTACCCGCCGAGGCCGCTACCACGAATGAAAGAACAAAGTTAATTTTTAACAAGCTCCATGACGGCAACCGGTCGAGGACTGGTTTCATTGTTAAGTCGCTGTGCCAATGGCGGCGTACCACTCCGCGTACGGCGTATTGGCGACCAGGCGCCGGTTAAAATCGGGCGCGCCATCGGTCCACCATACCGGTCCGCGCTCGCCCAATGCGCGCTTTGCGTCATCGACCGCGGCGCGCGCGCTGCGTTCGGCTTCGGCGTCGCCAGCGCGCTTGGCCGCGCCAACCTGTCGGCGCGCAAGCATCAGTCGGTCGACCAGCTCTTGCCGCACCGCGGGTGGCAGCCCGGGATTGCTCAGGCGCCAAAGCCGGCCCTTCACGACGAAGTATCGGCAGTCCGGCGTGCCTGGATAGTCGAGAGCCTCTGGCATCAGCTTGCTTACGTTCGTTGCGGCCGCATCACGCCTGCCCGAACGCCTCCCCCAGCGACAATATTTTCCCCGTATCCTCCGCATCGTACCCGGTCAGCTCATTGACCCGCTCGTGATACTCCGGCAGCTGCAAGATCGCGATGAACTGGCGGATCAGCGGGTCGTCCACCGCATCCTGGCGCAGCGCGAAGAAATAGCGCTCGCGCACCAGCGGGATGAAATCGAGGTTGAAGCGCTGCGCCGCCGTGCGCACGCCGATGCCGACGTCGGCCATGCCGCTGGCAATATATGCGGCCACCGCCGAGTGCGTAAACTCGGCGCTGTTGGCGCCATTGATGTCGTGCACGTTGATGTCGGCATCATGCAGCATCAGTTCGAGCAGCTTGCGGGTGCCGGAACCGATCTGCCGGTTCACGAAGCGGATGTCCGGCCGCACCAGGTCTTCCAGCCCGCGGATGCCTAAAGGATTGCCGGGCGCGACGAACAGCCCCTGTGCACGCACCGCCAGATGGATCAGGCAATGCTGGGCGGGATCGAGCCAGCGCGTGTACCAGTCCATCGCCGCCGGCTGGAAGTGGCCGGTCGGCACGTGGAAGCCGGCCAGGTCGCATTCGCGCCGCGACAGCGCCGCCACCGCGTCGCTACTGTTGCGATAGCGCAGCTCGACCGGCATCTCCACCTTGTTCAGATGCACCATCAGGGCCGCCACCGCAAAGCCGTGGCTGGCGTCCATGCGGATCATGCGCAAGCGCTCGGATGCCATCTTGCCCAGCTCCACCTCCAGTTCGGAGGCCAGGCTGTCGAGCGTCGGCGACAGGCGCGCGGCAATGCGGCGGTCCGCCCACACCAGCTTTTGCGCCAGCGGCGTCAGCGTGGTGCCGCGCCCGCGGCCGGACTGTAGCAGGCTGTCGCCGAATAACTGTTCTGCGTCGCGCAGCAAGCCCCACGAATAGCGGTAGGACAATTTGACGGCCTTCGCCGCCTGGGCGATCGAGCCGGTGTCCTGGACGGCAAGCAGCAGCCCGAGCAGCGCTGCGGTGTCCAGCGGAGCGGCGGCGTCGAAGCTGATTTCCCAGTGAGGGCGAATATGAACTTTTAACATATGCTTAAAATAGCCTATTTTTAATCAAAATGCATCGTGTTACGCTCCCGAAATAATAAAAGTGGTAGGGGAAATATGCTTTCAAAAGCATATTCTTAAAAAACGTCAGAAAAAACGGAGTGAGACATGGCTTTATTGGACGTGCTGGACAAGGAACACACAATTGCGGGACCGAGCTTTAATCGCTGGCTGGTACCGCCGGCGGCATTGGCAATTCACCTGTGCATCGGCATGGCCTACGGCTTTTCGGTGTTCTGGCTGCCACTGTCGCGCGCAATCGGCATCAAGGATCCGGTAGCTTGCGCCAAGGAAATGAGCCTGCTGGCAGAACTGTTCGCCACCGACTGCGACTGGAAGATTTCGTCGCTGGGCTGGATGTACACGCTGTTCTTCGTCTTCCTCGGTTCGTCCGCTGCGCTGTTCGGCGGCTGGCTCGAGCGCGCCGGTCCGCGCAAGGCCGGTGTCGTGTCGGCCTTGTGCTGGTGCGGCGGCCTCGTCATTTCGGCGATCGGCATCTACAAGCACCAGATGTGGATGATGTGGCTCGGCTCCGGCGTGATCGGCGGCATCGGCCTCGGCCTGGGCTACATCTCGCCCGTCTCGACCCTGATCAAATGGTTCCCGGACCGCCGCGGCATGGCCACCGGCATGGCCATCATGGGCTTCGGCGGCGGCGCCGTCATCGGCGCGCCGATGGCTGCCGAACTGATGAAGCACTTCGCCACCCCGACCTCGGTCGGCGTCTGGCAGACCTTCCTCGTCATGGCGGTCATCTACTTCGTCTTCATGATGGCCGGCGCCCTGTCGTACCGCGTGCCGGCCTCCGGCTGGAAACCGGCCGGCTGGACGCCGCCAGTCAACGCCAAGACCAACACCATGATTACCCAGCGTCACGTGCACGTCAAACGCGTCTGGGGCATTCCGCAATTCTGGCTGCTCTGGTGGGTGCTGTGCCTGAACGTGACGGCCGGCATCGGCATTCTCGGCATGGCCTCGCCGCTGCTGCAGGAAATCTTTGGCGGCAAACTGATTGGCGTCGACCTCGCCTTTAACGACCTGTCGGTTGCCCAGAAGGCGTCGATCGCCGCGGTGGGCGCCAGTTTCGCCGGCCTGCTGTCGCTGTTTAACATCGGTGGCCGTTTCGTCTGGGCGTCGTGTTCGGATTACCTGGGCCGCAAGCCGACCTACTCGATCTTCTTCATCCTCGGATTCATCCTGTACGCGTCGATACCGAGCTCGGCACACGCCAACAACCTGTTCCTGTTCGTCGCCGCGTTCTGCATCATCCTGTCGATGTACGGCGGCGGCTTTGCCACCGTGCCGGCCTACCTCGCCGACCTGTTCGGCACCCAGATGGTGGGCGCCATCCACGGCCGCCTGCTGACGGCATGGTCGGCGGCCGGCGTGTTCGGCCCGGTGCTGGTGAACTACATCCGCGAGTATCAGATCGCCAACGGTGTGCCGAAGGCGCAGGCGTATGATGTGACGATGTATGTGCTGGCCGGGATGATTGCGCTGGGCCTGTTGTGCAACCTGATGGTGCGTCCGATCGCCGACAAGTATTTCATGACCGACGACGAACTGGCCGTCGAGAAGAAACTGGCGCACGACCGCGATGTCAGCATCAACAGCGCCATGGGCGGCAAGGCCGGCCACACCGGCGGCGTGGTGGCGATCAACCGCAACCCGGCCGTGACGACGTTCGCCTGGGCTGCCGTGGGCATCCCGCTGTCGATCGGCATCTGGCTGACCCTGCAAAAGGCGGCTGTGTTCTTTAAGTAAATCGCGAAATCGGTCGGCGTCCATACGACGCTGACACTGCAGCAAACCTGCGCCAGGGCAAGCCTTCGCCTGCCCTGGCGGTTGTTCCCCTCGTTCTACCGGACAAAGCAATGAACCACCCAATCATTCCCATCGCCATCCAGGGCGCATCGCGCGAGCGCAAGCGCCAAGCGCCAAAAGGCCGCCGCGTCGATCCGCAGGCGCTCGCCGACGTCCAGGCCCTGCTCGGCATCGAATCGCGCCAGGCCGACCTGTTGATCGAACACCTGCACAAGATCCAGGACCGTTACGGCAGCCTGTCGGCCCAACACCTTGCCGCGCTGGCGGCGGAAATGAAGCTGGCCCAGACCGAAGTGTATGAAGTGGCGACGTTCTACCACCACTTCGACGTCGTCAAGGAAGGCGAAGACGCGCCCGCCGCGCTGACGGTGCGCGTGTGCGACGGCCTGTCCTGCGAAATGGCCGGCGCCCGCGACCTGCTCGAGCGCCTGCCGGCGATCCTCGGCACCAGCGTGCGCGTGCTCGCGGCACCATGCATCGGCCGCTGCGAACAGGCGCCCGCCGCCGTCGTCGGCCAGCACCCGGTGCCGCACGCCACCGCCGAGACCATCGCCGCCAAGGTCGCGGCCGGCGAAACCACCCATGCGCCCGAAGGCTTCATCGACCTCGACGCCTACCGCGCCGCCGGCGGCTACGCGCTGCTGAGCGACTGCACCAGCGGCAAGCACGACGTCGAAACCGTCATCAAGACAATGGAAAGCTCGGGCCTGCGTGGCCTCGGCGGCGCCGGCTTCCCCGCCGGGCGCAAATGGCGCATCGTGCGCGGCGAGCCGGGCCCGCGCCTGATGGCCATTAACATCGACGAAGGCGAGCCGGGCACCTTCAAGGACCGCCATTACCTCGAACGCGACCCGCACCGCTTCCTCGAAGGCGCGCTGATCGCCGCCTGGGTGGTCGACGTCGAAACCGTCTTCATCTACCTGCGCGACGAGTACCACGGCTGCCGCGCGATGCTGGAAGCTGAACTCGACAAGCTGCGCATCGATCCGCCCATGCCGAACATGCCGAAGATCGTGCTGCGCCGCGGCGCCGGCGCCTACATCTGCGGCGAAGAATCGGCCATGATCGAATCGATCGAAGGCAAGCGCGGCATGCCGCGCCTGCGCCCGCCCTACGTCGCCCAGGTCGGCGTGTTCGGCCTGCCGACCCTGCAGCACAACTTCGAAACGCTGCACTGGGTGCGCGAGATCCTCGAACGAGGCGCGGACTGGTTCTGCAGTTTTGGCCGCAACGGCCGCAAGGGCCTGCGTTCGTTCTCGGTGTCGGGCCGCGTGAAGGAGCCGGGCGTGAAGCTGGCGCCGGCCGGCATCACCATCCAGGAACTGATCGACGAACACTGCGGCGGCATGCTGGAGGGGCAGACGTTCTACGGCTACCTGCCGGGCGGCGCCTCGGGCGGCATCCTGCCGGCGTCGATGAACAACATCCCGCTCGACTTCGACACGTTGCAGCAGTACGGCTGCTTCATCGGCTCGGCCGCGGTGGTGGTGCTGTCGAACCTCGACACCGCGGCGTCGGCGGCGCGCAACACGCTCAAGTTCTTCAAGGACGAGTCGTGCGGCCAGTGCACGCCGTGCCGGGTCGGCACCGCCAAGGCCGTGCACCTGATGGAACAGCCGGTGTGGGACCTGGTGCTGCTCGATGAGCTGTCGCAGGTGATGCGCGACGCCTCGATCTGCGGCCTCGGCCAGGCCGCGCCGAATCCTTTCGACTGCGTCGTCAAATACTTCCCGAACGAGTTGGTGAAACCATGAATGCGATAACCAGATTGAACAGGGTCGCGCTGCAAGGCGTGGCCGTCACCTTCGACATCAACGGCCGCACGGTCGAGGCGCTGTCGACGGAAACGCTGATCGAAGTGGCAGACCGCGAAGGGATCGAGATCCCGCGCCTGTGCTACCGCGAAGGCATGGAAGTGGTGGGCAACTGCCGCTCCTGCATGGTCGAGATCAACGGCGAGCGCGTGCTGGCGCCGTCGTGCTGCCGCTATCCGACCGCGGGCATGAAAGTGGTCACCGACAGCGCGCGCGCGGTCGCGGCGCAGAAGATGGTGCTCGAGCTGCTGCTGTCGGACATGCCGGAAACCGAATACACGCGCCACAACGAAGTGGACTTCTGGGCGCGCAAGCTTGCGGTCGGCAAGCCGCGCTTCGCCGCGCGCCGCCAGCCGCAGCGCGACGCCTCGCACGCCGCCATCACCGTCAACCTCGACGCCTGCATCCAGTGCACGCGCTGCGTGCGCGCCTGCCGCGACGAACAGGTCAACGATGTCATCGGCCTGGCCTTCCGCGGCGACCATGCGAAAATCGTGTTCGACATGGACGACCCGATGGGCGACTCCACCTGCGTGGCCTGCGGCGAATGCGTGCAGGCCTGCCCGACCGGCGCCCTGATGCCGGCACGCGACGTCGCGCTGACGGTGCCCGACAAGCAGGTCGATTCGCTGTGCCCTTACTGCGGCGTCGGCTGCCAGCTGACCTACAACGTCAAGGACAACAAGATCCTGTTCGTCGAGGGCCGCGACGGCCCCGCCAACCATGAGCGCCTGTGCGTCAAGGGCCGCTACGGCTTCGACTACGCGCATCACCCGCATCGCCTCACCGTGCCGCTGATCCGCCGCGCCGACGCCCCAAAAAACGGCGACTTCGTGATGGACCCGGACCGCGTACTCGACGTGTTCCGCGAAGCGACCTGGGAGGAAGCGCTGGCGCTGGCCGGCGGCACCCTGTCGCGCATCCGCGACACCCACGGCAAGAAGTCGCTGGCCGGCTTCGGCTCGGCCAAGGGAAGCAACGAGGAAGCCTACCTGTTCCAGAAGCTGGTGCGCACCGGCTTCGGCAGTAACAACGTCGACCACTGCACCCGCTTGTGCCACGCCTCGTCGGTGGCGGCGCTGCTGGAAGGGATCGGCTCGGGCGCGGTATCGAACCCGGTGATGGACGTGACGAAGGCGGAGGTGGTCATCATCATCGGCGCCAACCCGACCGTCAACCACCCGGTCGCCGCGACCTGGATCAAGAACGCCGTCAAGAACGGCACCAAGCTGGTCGTGTGCGATCCGCGCCGCTCGGACCTGGCGCGCATGTCGCACCGCTACCTGCAGTTCAAGCCCGACACCGACGTCGCCATGCTCAACGCGATGATGCACGTGATCGTCCACGAGAACCTGGTCGACGCGGACTTCATCGCCGGCCGCACCATCGGCTACGAGGAGCTGAAGAAAAACGTCGAGGGCTACAGCCCCGAACTGATGGCGCCGATCTGCGGCATCGACGCCGATACCCTGCGCTACGTGGCGCGCCTGTACGCCACGTCGAAGGGATCGATGATCCTGTGGGGGATGGGCGTCTCGCAGCACATCCACGGCACCGACAACGCGCGCTGCCTGATCGCGCTGGCGCTGATGACGGGCCAGATCGGCCGTCCGGGCACCGGCCTGCATCCGCTGCGCGGCCAGAACAACGTGCAGGGCGCGTCCGACGCCGGCCTGATTCCGATGATGTTCCCGGACTACCAGCGGGTCGACAATCCGGCCGTGCGCGCCAAGTTCGAAGCAGCCTGGAACACCCCGCTGGACGGCACGCCCGGACTGACCGTGGTCGAGATCATGCACGCGATCAAGGCAGGCCAGATCCGTGGCATGTACATCATGGGCGAGAACCCGGCCATGTCCGACCCGGACGCGAACCACGCGCGCGAGTCGCTCGCCGCGCTCGAGCACCTGGTGGTGCAGGACATCTTCCTGACCGAGACCTGCTACCTGGCCGACGTCATCCTTCCGGCATCCGCCTTCCCGGAAAAGACCGGCAGCTTCACCAATACCGACCGCACCGTGCAGATGGGTCGCCAGGCCATCGATCCTCCCGGCCAGGCCAAGCAGGACTTGTGGATCCTGCAGCAGCTGGCCAACCGCCTCGGCCTCGACTGGCAGTACAAGCATGTGTCGGAGGTGTTCGACGAGATGCGCCACACCATGCCTAGCATCGGCGGCATCACGTGGGATCGCCTCGAGCGCGAGCACTCCGTGACGTATCCATGCACGGTCGAGGGCGACCCGGGCGATCCGGTGGTGTTCACCGAGACCTTCCCGCGCGACTCGGGCCGGGCGCGTTTCGTCCCGGCTGACATCATCCCCGCCGACGAGCGGCCCGACACCGCCTACCCGATGGTGCTGATCACCGGGCGCCAGCTGGAGCACTGGCATACCGGCAGCATGACGCGCCGCACCGCGGTGCTCGACTCCCTCGAGCCCGATCCGGTGGCGCTGGTGCACCCGCTCGATCTGGCCGGCATGGGCGGCAAGCCGGGCGACGTCATCACCATCGAGTCGCGCCGCGGCCACGTGGCGCTGTATGCGCGCGCCGACGACAGTTCGCCGCGCGGCGCCATCTTCGTGCCGTTCTGCTACTACGAGGCAGCCATCAACAAGCTGACCAACGCCGCGCTGGACCCGTTCGGCAAGATCCCCGAGTTCAAGTACTGCGCGATCCGCGTGGCGCTGGGCGGAGAAGTGGATGCGCAGAGCAGCTACGGTGGCGGCCAGGTGTTGCGGCGCCTCGATGAAGTAAAACTGCGCTAAGCGACGATCCCCGCTGTGCCGGGAAAGCCCCTGAGAACTCAAACGCTCAGGGGCTTTTTGACGCTGGTCGCCGTCTTGTCGGCGCCAAACCTCATATAGCGATACCATCCGAAGCGTCACCATTATTTGGACGAACAGATGAAAAGCATGCTGAGAGCGGCCGCGCAAGTGCCGGGCCTGCAGTCCCTCGCGGCGCGGCGCCCGTTCCTGACCGCGCTCGCCTTGTCGCTGGGCGCGGCGATCTCGCTCGGCCTGACGCGTTTTTCCTACGCCCTGCTGCTGCCGCCCATGCGCGCTGACCTGGGCTGGAGCTACCTGTTGTCCGGTTCAATGAACACCGGGAATGCCCTCGGTTATTTTATCGGTGCGCTGGTCACGCCGTTTCTGATGCGCCGCTGGGGGGCGCAGGCCGCCCTGGTCGGCGGCGCGGTACTGGCCGGCGTATTCATGATGTTGTCAGGCCTGGTCGTGAATGCCGAACTGCTGATCCTGCAGCGCGTGTTGGCGGGCATCGCAAGTGCGTCCATCTTCATTTCCGGGGGCGTGCTGGCGGCGCGATTGAGTTTGCTGCATCCGGACCGGGCCGGCCTGCTGATCGGCATCTACTACGGCGGCACCGGCGTCGGCATCGTGATATCGGCCCTTCTGGTGCCGGTTGCGCTGGCCGCGGCCAACGCCCACGGCGCCGCGCATGCGTGGCAATGGGCCTGGGTCGCGCTTGGCGCCGTGTGCCTGCTGGCGACGGCGGCGATGGCGCTGCCGGCGCGTTACATCGACGGCGCGGCGTCCGCTGCGAGCGCGCACGGCAATTTCCGGCTCAGGCCTTTCGCGTTCGGTCTGGCCGGCTACCTGATGTTCGGGGTTGGCTATATCGGCTACATGACGTTCGTGATTGCGGTGCTCAAGGAGCAGGGCATGGGTGCCGGCGCGATCACCTGGTTCTACTCGATGCTGGGATTGGCCGTGATCGCGTCGTCGCGCATCTGGGCGCGCATGCTGGACCGGTTCAAGGGCGGCCAGTCGATGGCGATCCTGAATGGCCTGCTCGGCGTGGCCACCATCATGCCGGCGCTGACCGCCGCCCCGCCGCTTGTATTCGCGTCAGGCCTGATGTTCGGCGCGATCTTCCTGTCGGTGGTCGCCTCGACCACCGCGCTGGTGCGCCACAACCTGCCGCAGCACGCCTGGTCGGCCGGCATCAGCGCGTTCACCACGGTATTCGCGTTTGGCCAGATCATCGGCCCTTCCGTGATCGGCTGGATCGCCGACGGTCCGGGCGGATTGCAGCGCGGGCTGATATATTCGGGCATGGCGCTGTTTGTCGGCGCGATTCTGGCGTCGCGCCAACGGCCCCTCGGCTAAGGAAGAAGATGCAAAAATTGATCGAAGAATTGAACAGGTTATACCTGCCGGCTTCGCCGCCTGAAGGTCTGCGGCAGCACGTGCTGGGCGCGGACACGCTCCCCGTCAGCCTGGCATCGGGCGATGGCCTGACCCGCGCGATGGTGATCCCGTTTCGGAAAATGGCCGACGGCGACGGCCTGCAGCATTGGAGCCTGCTGTGCGAGGTGGCGAACGCCGTGCAGACGCAGCTTGGGCTGCCGGCGCCGGCGGTCAGTATCTCGGGCGCCGATGGTTATGGCCTGTGGCTGTCGCTCGAAACGGCGGCGCCTGCCGACCGGGTTCAACAGTTCCTCGAGCTTCTGCATCGGGCCTATTTTCCCGACATGGAACTGCGCGCCGACGCCGCCACGGCGCCGGTGGAATTGCCGCCTTGCCTGCACGCGGGCACGGGCAAGTGGGCGGCGTTTATCAACCCGGGCCTGGGCGCGTCCTTCGCCGACGAAGCGGGGCTGGAAATGGCGCCGCCGTCTGCCGGCCAGTGTGCACTGCTGGAGGGCGTGCAGAGCATCAGCGAAGCTCAGTTTGCGCGCGCCATCGGCATGCTGCAGCAGTCGCATGGCGTCGCGACGCCGGCCGCTGCGGAGACGGCGCGCCCGTCATCGTCCGGCGGCCTGCTGCTGAAAGACGCGACGCTGGAAGACATCGTGCGCCATCTGCACTCGAAAAATATCGAGCCGACCTTCCGCCATCTGATCCCGTGAGATCCGAAAAAGCTGGTGTCAGGTCTGACATTCGGACATTTCTAACTCGAAATGTCCGAATGTCAGACCTGACACCAGCAATTTGAGCCGCGAGATTACTTTGCCGGCGTCGCCAGCGGCTTGCCTTTTTCGACAACATACACGCCGACGAATCGCAGCGGCCCGGCGCCCGGATTGCGCGCCCCGTGCACTTTACCGGCCGGGATTACGAACGCTTCGCCCGCCTTGACGATGCGCGGCGGCTCGCCATCGATCAGCAATTCTGCCTCGCCTTCCAGCACGTAGCTGATCTCGTCGCCGGGATGGGTGTGGCGCGCCGCGACGACGCCGGCATCGATTTCGCCGCGCACCACCACCGCCTGCTGTCCAGGCGCGGCCACGTCCGCGGTCAGCACCGGCGTGCGCTTGATCTGGGCCGAGGCGCCCGCCGCGGCCAGCAGGCCAAGAACGAGCAATGAGGCGGCGAGCGTATGGGAAGGCTTCTGTGCTGTCATGACTTTCCTTTCGAGGGCAAAGTGGGCGCGGAATGCGCTTGGCTATATTACGCTGCCAGCGTGCCGTGCGGCCGGCTCGACCTCTAGAATCGACCCAGCCACGCCGGCAGCTGCGACAGCAGATACAGCACCACGCCGATCATGCCGCCGACCACGGTGCCGTTGATGCGGATGTACTGCAGGTCCTTGCCGATATTGAGCTCGATCTGCTCCGACATCTCCTTGCTGTCCCAGTTCTTCACCGTGTCGGCGATATGCCGGGTGAGGAATTCGGCGAACTCCGGCGCCGCGCTGCGCGCCGCCGATTCGAGGTGGTCGTTGAGCGACTGGCGCAGCCGCGCGTCTTCCGCCAGCGTGCGCCCGATCCAGCTGCCGGTTGCCACCACGCGCTGGTGCAGCACCGACTGCTCGCTGTGCAGGTCCTTCTTCAGCCACGCCTTCAGGTCGTCCCACAACGATTTGAGGTAGGTGTTGAGGGTGTCGTCGCCGAGCAGGTAAGTCTTGATCTCCTCGCCCTTCTGCTGGAACTCGGGATCGTTTTTCAGTCGCTCGACGAAGTCGTGGGTGAAGCGGTCGAAATTTCTGCGCAGTTCGTGATCGGGGTCGCCATTGACCTTGGCGAGGATGCCGGCCGCCAGCCGCACCGCGATGTCGGCGCCCTTGCGGCCGATCGCCTCCTTCGGCAGCACCTTCTCGAAAACCGCATATTCTTCCTTCAGCCAGTCGACGATGCCCTGCGCGATGAACGCCTGCGTCTCTTCGTTGTGCAGCAGCGTGGCGAGCTGGTTGATGCCTTCGTCGAGCAGCTGCTGGTGGCGCCCGTTCCTGGTCATCGATTCGAGGATCACGCCGGCCGACTGCGACAGGTCGACGCTCCTGATCAAGGAGTGCACCGCCTTGCGGATGAAGTCCTGCACCGGCGCGTCCTCGATGAAGTCGAGAACGCCGGCGGCCAGCTTGACCAGGTAGTCGCCGAGGTACTTCGCGTTGTCGGGCTTGACCAGCCAGTCGGCCACCTTCTGCGCCGGGTCGTGGCGGCGGATCAGGCCCACCACAGATTCGGTGTCGAGGAATTTGTCGCGCACGAACACGGCCAGGTTATCGGCGATGTTCTCCTTGTTCTTCGGGATGATTTCGGTGTGCCGAGACACGAACGGGATCGGCACCCGCTTGAACAGCGCGACGACGGCGAACCAGTCGGCCAGCGCGCCCACCATCGCCGCCTCGGAAAACGCCTTCAGCAGGCCCACCCACCAAACCGGCGGCAGGAACAGCGTCACCAGGAACAGGACACCGGCGCCGGCAAAGAACAGCAGCGCCAGCCGCTTGGCCGCGCGCAGCTCCCCTGCCTTCGATTCGCTTCCCTTGTCCACACCGCGGGCGGCGCTCAAGCGGGGTCGCCGACGTCGGCGTCTTCATCGAGCTGGTAGTCGCCGCGCTCGTAGGCGGCGAGGATTTCTTCGGCCTGCGCCAGGTAGGCCGCAGGCGCCAGGATGCGCACCCCGCCCAGCGCCGGCGCGATCAGGAGGTCGGCCTGCACGTGGTTGGCGTCGGCCACTACCGCTGGCACGCCGCCGGCCACCAGGCAGCCCTGCAGCAGGTAGGCATCGGTCGGCACCAGGCATTTGGCCACCACGAACAGGTCGCGGCCGGGCAGCGCCTCCGCTTCCATGCCGGCGCTGACCGGTCCTGTGTGCAGCGTTCGTTCCATCGCGACTCCTCGGCGGTTTCAAGCTTTCCATCTTACTACCGGCGGGCGCGCGCACGCGTCAAACGCGAATTTCTCCAAAAAATCCGAGCTGCAGGCTGGAGGCGATCCGTTCGGCCACCTGGATCGGCGCCGCCGCTTCGCCAATGCCGAACACCTCGATCGCGGTCATCCTGAACAGCGCCAGCCAGCGCACGAAGTGCTCCTTTTCGATGCCGGCCAGCGCCATGTGCTTGCCGAAGACGTTGCCATCGAACTCCCCGGTCCCGAGCAGGACCTTGGTCCAGAACGCGTACATCCGCGGCATGTGCTGATCCCACCGGCCGGCCAGCTTGCTGTCGAAAACCGGCGCGAGCACGGCATCCTCGCGCACGCGCGCGTAGAATGTGTCGACGAATATCGGTATCGAGGTTGCCGTAATCGAGGTCATTGCGCGTCTTCCTTAGTTCACGTAGTTCAGCAGCTCGGGGCCGAACACCTCCCGGTGCAGGCGGTTGGCCGGCACCCCCGCTTCGACCAGCGAGCGCCACTGCTCCTGCATGAAGCCCACCGGGCCGCACAGGTAGACGTCGGCATCCTTGTAGGCCCATGCCGGCACCTTCTTGATGTCCATCATGCCGGCAGCGCTCGAGGCATCCGCTGCCTCCTCGGGCGAGATGGTCTCATAAAAGGTCGTGACCACCAGGTTCGGCATCGCCGCGCGGGCCGCGGCGACATCGGCGCGATGGGCGTGATGGCGGCTGGCGCGGGCCGCGTGGGCGAACGTCACGCGGCGCTGCGGATTGACGCGGGCGATGCGGTTCAGGACCGAAATCATCGGCGTGATGCCCACCCCGGCCGACAGCAGCACAATCGGCGCGGTCCCTTCCGTATCGGCGGTGAAGTCGCCGAACGGGTGGGTCACCTTCAGGATGCTGCCTTTCGCGACGCGCTGGTGCAGCCAGTTCGATACGCGGCCGGCCGGCGTCTCGCTGCCCTCGCGCTCGCGCTTGACCGAAATGCGCAGCGACCGGCGATTGGGCGAATCGGACAAGCTGTATTGGCGCAGCTGGGTGGCGCCGTCGTCGAAGCTCACCGACACGCTCAGGTACTGGCCCGGCTTGAAGGCGGGCGCCTCCTTGCCGTCCACCGGTTCGAGCACGAAGGCCTTGATGTCGTCGCTCTCGTCGACGATATCGACGACGCGCATTTCGTTAAGCTGGCCGGGCGCGATGCCGGCTTGCGCGTACAGCTCCTTCTCCGCGGCCGTCAACGCCGCGGCCAGTTCCGAATAGGCTTCGTCCCAGGCGGCGATCAGGGCCGGCGTGGCGGCGTCGCCCAGCACTTCCTGGATGGCGCCGAGCAGGTGGCGGCCGACGATCGGATAGTGCTCCGCGGTGATGCCGACCGAAGCGTGCTTGTGGACGATGCGGCTCGCCACTGGGCCCAGCGCGGCGGCATTGTCGATGTTGGCGGCGTAGGCGAACACTGCGGATGCGAGCGACTGCTGCTGGCTGCCGTTGGCCTGGTTGCCCATGTTGAACAGGTTGGTCAACTCGGGATGGGCGGCGAACATGTTGCTATAGAAGGTACGGGTGATGGCGAGGCCATGCTCGCGCAACACGGGAACGCTGGCATCGATATAGGGACGGGCAACTGCGGAAACCATGCTTTTCTCCAAACATGCATATTAAATGAATCATAAAACCTAAAAAATATGCCCACAAGCGTGAGCCATGCTTTGCGTTCAGCGGCTCTATTCTACCAAACATACATTTAACATGCATCTTAAAAAGCTGGTGTCAGGTCTCTTAAGCAAACACCATAAGAGGTGCGCTTCTTAGAACCCGTAGTAATAAAGGTGTTTGCTTCGGCGCGATTTTCGGCGTACCCCGCCGATTATTTCGCTGACATTAAGACATTCACGCGTGAATGTCTTAATGTCAGACCTGACACCGGAACTTAGATGGTGTTGGCGGCGGCGAGCGCGGCGATGGCGTCTGCCGGCCAGCCCCAGTCGGCGAGGATGGCGGCGCTGTCGGCGCCGGGCCGGGACGCGGCGGCGGCCACTGCCGGCGCGGTGCGGCTGAAGCGCGGCGCCGGCGCCGGCTGCGTCACGCCGTCGACGGCGATGAAGGTGCCGCGCGCAACGTTGTGCGGGTGCGCCGGCGCCTCCGCCATGTCGAGCACCGGAGCAAAGCAGACGTCGGTGCCTTCGAGCAGAGCGCACCAGCCGTCGCGGCCACGCGTCTTGAACAGCGCGGTGAAGCGCTCGCGCATGCGCGGCCAGCCGGCCTCGGTCATCTGCGCGCCGAAGGCCGGATCGGTGGCGCCGGTCAGCTCAAGAAGCAAGGCGTAGAACTGCGGTTCGATCGATCCGATCGAGATGAACTTGCCATCGAGGCAGGCATAGGTGTCGTAGAACGGCGCGCCGCCGTCAAGCAGGTTGGCGGCGCGCTGGTCGCTCCACGAGCCGAAGGCGCGGAAGCCGTACATCATGGCGCCGAGCAGCGCGGCGCCGTCGGTCATGGCGGCGTCGACCACCTGGCCTTTGCCGGATGCGCGCGCCTCGAGCACCGCGCAGACGACGCCGAACGCCAGCATCATGGCGCCGCCGCCGAAGTCGCCCACCAGATTTAACGGCGGCGCCGGCGGCGAATCGGCGCGGCCCATCGCGTGCAGCATGCCGGTCAGGGCGATGTAGTTGAGGTCATGGCCGGCGGCCTGCGCCAGCGGGCCATGCTGGCCCCAGCCGGTCACGCGGCCGTACACCAGCTTCGGATTACGCGCATGGCAGACGTCGGGGCCGAAGCCGAGCCGCTCCATGACGCCGGGGCGGAAGCCCTCCAGCACGACGTCGGCCTGGTCGAGCAGCCGCAGCACCACTTCCTTGGCCGCCGGCTGCTTCAGGTCGAGCGCCAGCGAACGGCGCCCGCGCGCCATCACGTCGTACTTCGTGCCCAGCATCGGGAACGGATTGTCGGCGCCGGGCGGCGTCTTGCGGTCGATGCGAATCACTTCGGCGCCCATGTCGGCCAACATCATGGCGGCGAACGGGCATGGCCCCAGGCCGACCATCTCTACCACGCGAATCCCAGCCAGCGGTCCTGCCATACAGACTTCCTTTACAAAGAACGGGCGATGATTTCTTTCATGATCTCGTTGGCGCCGCCATAAATGCGCTGCACCCGGGCGTCGATGTACATCTGCGCGATCGGGTATTCCAGCATGTAGCCGTAGCCGCCGAACAGCTGCACGCACTGGTCGATCACCTTGCACTGCAGGTCCGAGATCCAGTACTTCGCCATCGATGCCTGCACCGCATCCATGCGGCCGGCGATCATGTCTTCGATGCAGCGGTCGATGAAGATGCGCGCGATGGTCGCTTCGGTCTTGATCTCGGCCAGCACGAAGCGGGTGTTCTGCATTTCGATCAGCGCCTGGCCAAACGCCTTGCGCTCGCGCGTGTGCTCCACCGTCAGCCTGAGCGCGCGTTCGATCGCCGCCACGCCGGACACGCCGAGGATGGTGCGCTCGTACGGCAGCTCCGTCATCAGCTGCGCGAAGCCGCGGCCCTCGACGCCGCCGAGCACGCCGTCCGCCGCCACGTGGGCGTCGTCGAAGAACAGCTCGCAGGTGTCCTGGCCCTTCTGGCCGACCTTTTCGAGGATGCGGCCGACCCGGAACCCGGGGTTGTTGCTGGTCTCGAGCAGCAGCAGCGACACGCCGCGCGCGCCGCCTTCCGGATCGGTCTTGACCACCACCAGCACCAGGTCGGCCAGAAAGCCGTTCGAGATGAAGGTCTTGGAGCCGTTGACGCGGTAGCCGTCGGGCCCGGCGACGGCCGTGGTGCGGATGCCTTTCAGGTCCGAGCCGGCGCCCGGCTCCGACATGGCGATGGCGCCGACCATCGCGCCGCTTGCCAGCAGCGGCAGGTACTTCAGCTTCTGCGCTTCGGTGCCCTGGTTGAGAATGTAATGAGCGACGATCGCATGCACGTGGATGCCGAACGCCATGTCGCCGGCGTAGCCGAGTTCTTCGAACACCACGCACTGGTGGGCGAAGCTGCCGCCCGAGCCGCCGTACTGATCGGGTATGTCGGCCAGCAGCATGCCCATCTCGCCGCCCTTGTTCCACAGTTCGCGGTCGACGTGCTGCTGGTCCTTGAAACGCTGCTGGTGCGGCACCACTTCGCTGTCGACGAAGCGGCGCACGGCGTCGCGGAAGCCTTCCAGCTCAGGGTTCATCCATGGTGAAGTCAGGTCCATCCGTCCTCCTACGACGCGCGGTACATGGTGACGACGCAGGCGCCGCCGAGGCCCAGGTTGTGCTGCAGCGCGACCTTGGCTCCCTTGACCTGGCGCGCGGCGGCGTCGCCGCGCAGCTGGTGGGTCAGTTCGTAGCACTGGGCGAGGCCCGTGGCGCCGAGCGGATGCCCTTTCGAGAGCAGGCCGCCGGACGGATTGGTCACGACCTTGCCGCCATAGGTGTTGTCGCCCTCGCTGATGAACTTGTCGGCGCCGCCTTCAGGACACAGGCCCAGCGCCTCGTAGGTAATCAGTTCGTTGTGGGCGAAACAGTCGTGCAGCTCGACGACGTCAAGGTCTTCCGGGCCGATGCCGGCCTGCGCGTAGACCTTGTTGGCCGCCTCGCGGCTCATGTCGTAGCCGACCACGCGCATCATGTCGTTGGAGTCGAAGGTGCCGGGACGGTCGGTCGTCATCGCCTGGCCGGCGATGTAGACGTCGGTCTTCAGGCCGTGCTTGCGCGCGAATTCTTCGGACACCAGCACGGCCGCCGCGGCGCCGCAGGTCGGCGCGCACGCCATCAGGCGCGTCATCACGCCGGGCCAGATCATCGGCGCATCGAGCACGTCCTGGGTGCTGACTTCCTTGCGGAACAGCGCCAGCGGATTGTTCACCGCGTGGCGGCTGGCCTTGGCGCGGATCTTGGCGAAGGCGTCCAGCGGCGTGCCGTATTTTTCCATGTGCGCCAGGCCGGCGCCGCCGAAGTAGCGCAGCGCCAGCGGAATCTCGGGTTTGCCGACCAGCTTGTCGGTGACGGCGTCGAACGGGTCGAACGGGCTGGGGCGGTCGCTAAACACCGAGCCGAGCGCGCCCGGGCTCATTTGTTCGAAACCGAGCACCAGCACGCAGTCGGCGGCGCCGCTGGCCACCGCCTGGCGCGCCAGGAACAGCGCGGTCGATCCGGTCGAGCAGTTGTTGTTGACATTGACGATCGGGATGCCGGTCAGGCCGACCTGGTACAGGGCCTTCTGGCCGCTGGTCGAATCGCCGTACACGTAGCCGGCATACGCCTGCTCGACGTCGTCGTAGCCGATGCCGGCGTCTTCCAGCGCCTGGCGGGTCGCCATCGCGCCCATCTGGTCGTAGGGCGCGCTGGCGCCCGGCTTGGCGAACGGGATCATGCCCACGCCGGTGACGAATACTTTGCGGCTCATTGCGTGCTCCTCGATAATTTGATCGCCCAATTATAGGTCACTCGTACTATTCCGTATAGCTGCCGCGTGCGATAATTACATCATGCCACCGTCTCTCGCCAGCGTCCCCAAAAACAAGGCTTCGGTCACCACCGAAAAGGGGCTCGGCCGCGCCCAGGATATCCTGCACGCGGCGCGCGCCCTGCTCGCGGCCGACGGCTACGCCGGACTGTCGATGCGGCGCGTGGCCGCCGAGGTAGGAATGAGCCTGTCGAACGTCCAGCACTACTACCAGAGCAAGGACTCGCTGGTCGAAGCGCTGCTGCTGTACACGATGGACGTGTTCCAGGCGAAGATGGATTCGATTTCGGCGGAGATGGTGAGCGCCTCGCGCAGCGAGCAGTTCCTGTCGACGGTCGACATGTTCCTCGACGAGATCACCGACCCGGTGACGCACGCGATCTTCTTCGAGATCTGGGCGCTGGCGTCGCGCAACGCGTTCGCGTCGTCGCTGATGGCGCGCATGCTGGGGCGCGAGCGCAAGGCGATCTACCTGCTGATCCGCGGCCTCAATCCGCAGATACCGGACGGCGAGTACATGCAGCGCGCGATCCTGATGGTGGCGCAGATGGAAGGCCTGATGCTGTTCAGGCTGGACAAGCACAAGCGGCGGGAAGAATTTCTGGCGGTGCGCGATGCGGTGCGCAAGTCGCTGCTGATGCTGGCGACGGTGCCGTAGGGGTCTTTTGGGGGCTGACCTATGGGTCAGACCCCGATTTTGAGCTAGACCGCGGCGCCCTCGCACAGCTTCAGGCGCGGACCCGAAATGTGCGCCATCAGCAGTTCGCGGCGCTCTTCCAGCAGCGCGAAAATGGCATCCTTCGACAGCACGTACTGGTCCAGCAAGGTGTCCTTGATCGACTCGATCATGCCCTTGTAGTCGCGGATCGCGCCCAGCGTGTAGGTATACAGCTCGTCCGACTTCTCTTCGACCTGGCGGATCGAGTGTTCGCCGCTGCTGTCCTGGCCGAGCTGGGTGTAGTCGATCTTCGAGCGCGAATACATCGACAGGCGGTTGACCATCAGGTTCAGCATCTTGGTGGCCTTCTCGATGTCGTTCTGGCTGCCGACCGAAATGCCGCGGGCGCCGTAGAACAGCTCCTCGGCTGCGACGCCGCCGTACAGCTGGATGACATCCTGCTCGAGTTCCTCGAGCGTGCGCAGCGAAACGTCGTCGCCCGAATTGAGCACGTAGCCGAGGGCGCCGATCTTCGATACCGACTCGGTGCTGATCTTGAGCAGGTGCGACTTTTCCTTGACCTCTTCGAGCGACATCCCCTGGCGCAGGTAGGGATCGATCTGCATGAAGAAGTGGCCCAGCTCGTGCAGCGCAACGCGTTCGCGCTGCTTGTGCTTTTCGGCCGTCGTCGCGCGGTCGGTCAGGCCCAGCGTGGCGCGCTCGAAGGCGCGGAACATCAGGTCGGTGTTGATGATCGTCTTTTCCTGGATCGAGATCATGCTGGCGCGTTCTACCACGGTTTCCAGCAGCGCCGGACTGAGGTTGGCGGTCATCTCGGCGACCTGGCCGAGGTCGAGGTCATTCCAGTCGACCAGGCCTTCCTTCTTGCGCGACAGGAAGCTCTTGAGCAGCGCGCTGCGCTCGCCCTTGTTGGGCAGGCGGAAGTTGATCTTCACCGAGAAGCGGCGCAGCATCGCCTCGTCCATCTCGGACGAGGCATCGTCGAAGTTCGACGCCACCACCCAGATGACGCCGGCGCCCTTGTCGCTCTTGACGCCGTCGAGCAGGCCAAGCAGCGTGTTGGCGGTGTCGTCTTCCCATTTCTTTTCGCCGCGGCCGCGCGGCATGAACAGGGTCTGCGCTTCGTCGAGGAAGATGATGCAGCTGCCCTTGGCGCAGGCCTTGCGGTACAGCGCGTTGAGCGCCTTCGAGCCGCCGCCGACAAAGCCCGACTCCAGCGCCGAACCGGACGCCTGGATCAGCGGCACGTTGAGCTTCTTGGCGAGGTAGCCGACCAGCTTGGTCTTGCCGGTGCCGGCGGGGCCGGTCAGCATGACGTTGAACGGCTTGTCGATGTTGTGCGACTTGTATTCGGCGCGGTTGCGGATCATGTCTTCGAGGTGCAGCACTTCCTGCTTGATGTCTTCCATGCCGATCAGGTCGTCCATGCTGCCTTTGAGCTTGTCGGGCGAAATGACCGAGGCGTTCATGCCCATGCCCGGAATGCCGAACTTGAGCGCATAAAGGATCAGGCCGATCAGGAAGATGTCGAGTGCGTGGCGCTTCAGGAACGCGGCCGCGTCGGCGGTCGCGCTGTTTTCGCCTTCGTCGAGCAGCACCGCCTTGTGCGACGCGAGGTAGTCGTCCTTGGCGATCGAATACGGAATCGCATTCTTGAGCAGCACTTCGCGCTCGAGGCTCAGGTGCGACGTGCTCGGCACCTTGACGACGTGCAGTTCGGAGGCGCCCTTGAACTTGAAGATGTAGCGCGGCGACTCGGACAAGGGCCTGGCCACCATCAGGTAGTCGAGCTGGTCCTTTTTCGCGGCCAGCGCGGTGATCTCCGAGATGTTCTGGGACAGCACGATCGGACTGGTGTCCTGGGCGACGTCGCCGCGGAAGAACGCCAGCCACACGATCAGCGCGAGCAGCATCACGGCGCCGGCGCGCACGTACATGTTCTTGAAGGCGATCTGGAGTTTGGCTAAATTGGGCATAAGGTGTCTTTGAAAGATTGATGCGCGTGATGCGGTCTGCTAAAAGCAGTGGTTGCCGGCGAAGATGGGGCGCGGCAATCGGCAAAGGCAGGAGGACAAGCAGGCCACACATGACCAATTGCCATCACTTTGATGCTCGAAGGCAATAAGGATATGGAGACTATACCGCCAAAAAAAACCTAGGTACAAACAAATTTATGTAAAACTTCGTGCAGCGCAACAGAAGTGATCAAGGGGGTAATTGAACCCGTTAATGTCCTGATAAATATGATGATCGAGTTGATAAAAGTGCCGTAGAAACAGCAGTTTTTGTTGGCATTCTGAACATCTTCGAAATCGCAGGGCGCCTTTAGTGGCAGGCTCGACAACGCGGCCGTGTGTTTATTTTTTGTCAGGCGAATCGAACGCCTGGCGCGCGCATATGCCGGTATGCTGGGATTGTAGATCGAATCCGGTTTCGGTTGGCGGCAGGCACAAAAAAAGGAAGATGCCGTGAAAAAAATCGCACTTGCAGCAAGCTTCGCGCTGACCCTTTGCGGCAGCGCCCAAGCCAGCCTGGTCGAGATCGTTACCGAGCGTGCGCCGCTCGACGCTGCGACCGTTCCAGTGGCCCATATGGCCGCGACAGGCGGCATCGTCGTCCTGCAGGCCGGCACATCGGACCTGGCCGAACCCGATATGTTTGCGATGATGCTGCTCGGCCTCGTGCTGATCGGCTACCGGGCGACGCGCGACAGCAGCGAAAAGTTCAAGTAATAAGCGCGCCTCAGCCGCGGGCCGCGCACAGCGCGTGCAGCTTGGTCAGGGTATTCCAGTTGCGCGCGGTCGTCGTGTCGCCGAGCACCTTGTTGACGGCGGCCGCCGCCGCGCTGGCGAGCACGCCGTCGGGGCACCATACATAGACGGCGCCGGCGCCAAGAGCCAGGGCGCCGGGCGCCCACTCCTGTTCGGCCAGCGGCGCCAGCAGCTCGGGCGAGCCGCCATCGGCGAGAATGAACGTGACCAGGCGGGCATGGTCGCTCGCCTGCTCGACCAGCGGATTGGCGGCGACGATGGCGGTCAGGTCGCCGCCGCTGAGCACAGTGACGCGCGCCACGACGCCGAGCCGGCGCACCAGCGCCTCCTCGATCGCGGCGGCAGCCGATGCCGGTGCATGCACCGGACTGCCGAACACGACATTGCCGCTGTTGAGCACGGTACGGACGTCGGTGAAGCCGAGTTCTTCGAACAGGGTGCGCAGATCGGCCATCGCGACGCGTTTGGCGCGGCCGACATTGATGCCGCGCAGGAGGGCAATTCCGCAGTGAAAGGTCATGCCCTCTATCTTACTACGGCGCGCCGGTCAGCCCAGCAAGCCCTCATCGCGCATCGCCTGCTGGACGGCCGGACGGGCGCCGATCCGGGCCTGCAAGGCCTGCAGGGCGGGAAATGGCGACAAGTCGAGCTGGACCACGGCGGCCCAGTTGGTGACGGTAAACAGGTAGGCGTCAGGCAGCGAGAAGCGTTCGCCGACGAGGTAGTCGCGGCCGCCGAGGTGCTGCTCGACGAAGCCGAAACGCTTGGTCAATGTCGTGCGGGCGAGCAGCTTGGCGTCTTCGCTGGCGGCGGGATTGAACAGGGGGCTGTAACTCTTGTGGATTTCGGTGCCGATGAAATTGAGCCATTCGAGCATCTGGTAGTGTTCAAGCGTGCCGTGCGCCGGCGTCAGCTGCTTGTCGGGCGCCTGGTCGGCGATGTACTGCACGATCGCCGGGCCTTCGGTCAGGATCGCGCCACTGTCGAGTTCGAGCGCCGGGACGTAGCCCTTCGGATTGATCGCCAGGTAGTCGGCGCCGCCGGCGGTGAGCCGCTTGCGGATGTTGACTTTTTCGGTGATGAACGGCAGGCCTGCTTCCTGCAGGATGATGTGGGGGGATAGCGAGCATGCGCCGGGACTGAAGTACAGTTTCATAATGATCCTTTGTGCGTGGCGTTGGCGCGACAGTCGATCGCGCGGCAGGCCCGGCTTCCGTTTTTCCAGAGGCGCGCGGCATGGCGAGAATATAACAAAACCGGCGCCGACGCTTGGCGCGGCGCAAGCGCCATGGCTAAACCGGCGCCGCGCCGGCGCTTGCCACCGCGTCGACATCGACGGCGCCGTCACGCGGCGTCACGCGCGGGATGCGAATTGTGAACTCGGTGCCGACGCCGACCGTGCTGCGCGCGGTGATGGTGCCGCAAAACTGTTTCGCCACCAGGTTGTAGACGATGTTCAGGCCCAGCCCGGTGCCGCCCTGGCCGCGCCGGGTGGTGAAGAACGGATCGAAGATGCGGTCGAGCGCTTCCGGCGCGATGCCCTTGCCGTCGTCGGTCAGCACCAGCTCGACCATGTCGCCGACCAGCCGCGCGGCGATCTCGATCGACCCCGGACGCTCGGGGCTGAAGGCATGCTCGGCGCAATTGAGCATCAGGTTGGTGAGCACCTGGGCGAAGGCGCCCGGATAGCTGTCGAGCACGATGTCGTGGTCGCCGGCGAGCTTCAGTTCGATGCGGGTGGTCTTCAGCTTCGGCTGCAGGCTGGTGACGATCTCGTCGACATATTCCATCAGCGCGAACGGGCGCCGCGCCTCGCTGGTCTGGTCGACCGCGATCTGCTTGAAACTGTGGATCAGGTGCGCCGCGCGGTAGGCATTGTTCATGATCAGGCGCGTGCTTTCGGCGGCCGTTTCGAGGTAGCGCAGCACCAGCGACTTCTTCAGGCCCTCGCCCGCCACCGCCGCCTGCAGCTCGTCGGTGGCGTCTTTCAGCACCGAGGCGCTGGTCAGGGCGATGCCGACCGGCGTATTGATCTCGTGAGCGACGCCCGCCACCAGGCTGCCCAGCGACGCCAGCCGCTCCGACTGCAGCAGCGACTCCTGGGTGCGGCGCAGGTCCGTCATCGCCTGCTCGGTCTGCTGCGCCGAGCGCAGCGCCGCGTCTTCGGCCTCGCGGATGCGCACGATGGTCGACTTCAGGCGGCGCTGGATCTGGTTGAAGCCGCGGATCACGTCGCCGAGCTCGTCGCTGCGGTTTTCCGGCAGCTCCTCGACTTCGCCGGTGCCGCGCGTGGCGAGCTCGAACAGGCCGTCGCTGAGCCGGCGCAGCGGGCGGAACACGACGCGCAGCGACAGCGACAGCGCCAGCACCAGGATGATGTCGAGCAGCAGCACCTCGACCACCTTGCGCAGCAGTTCGGACGCCAGCGCGGCATCGATCTGCGCGCGGCTGAAATAGACCACGACCTTGCCCACCGACACCGGCTCGATGCTGGTGCTGGCCGAGCCGGCGTCGCGGAACACCAGGTCCGCCGCCACCGGGGTGGCGATCGACGGCGCGTGCCTGCCGGCGGCGACGACGCGGCCGTCGGCGTCGCGCGCCTTGCCGGCGAACAGTCCCACCGCGCTGTCGTAGACGCGGATCGACACCACTTCCGGCGGCAGCATCTCCGCTTCCAGGATCGTTTCGACCTTGGCCTTGTCGAGGTCCCACAGCGCCGCCGGCAGGCTGATGCCGAGACGGGTCAGCACGCCGTCGCGCAGGCGCTGGTTGCTGCTCTCGAGCTCCTTGCCGAGCGAATATTGGGCGTAGCTGCCGGAGATGGTCAGCACCAGGGTGACGATCAGCACGAACAGCAGCTTCAACCGGCTTTGAATACTGAACATTCGATCCTTTCAAGGACGGCGTCCCCCAATGTAAGGGAAGCCCTGCCGGTTGGCAAGCGAGCGATAGTCGGTCAGATTTAGCGCCTACCGCCGAGCTTGCCGATGGTAATATTGCGGACTAAAGAGGGAGGATGGCATGAGCTCAGCTTATCAGCATCTTGCGCTGGCCGATGTCAGGCCCGGGATGGTGCTTTCGGACGAATTGTTGGACCAGCAGGGCCAGGTGCTGCTGCCGCAAGGGGCGGTGCTGACCGTCGCGATCATCGCGCTGCTGCCGCGCCACGGCATCGACATGCTGGCGGTGCTGCGCAGCGGCGCCGACGCGGCCGTAGCGGATCCCGACCACCCCGCGCTGCAGGCGCGGCTGGCCCACCTGTTCCGCCGCCACGACGCCGGCAACGACGCCGACCGCGCCACCGGCACCCTGTACCGCTACATGGAAGATTATCGGCTTGGCCGGGAGATCGCCGAATGAGCCCGCTTAGCCTGGAGGACGTCGTCAGCAAGCTGCAGGACTTGCCGTCGCTGCCGGCGGTGGTGATGGAACTGCTTACCAGCATCGACCAGGAAAACGTCGACATTTCGGTGCTCGCCAAGAAGGTCTCGCACGACCAGGCGCTGACCGCCAAGACGCTGCGGCTGGCCAACGCGTCGGTGTACGGGTTGCAGGTCAAGGTCACCACGATCCAGCAGGCAATCACTTTCCTCGGCTTCCAGACCACCCGCAACATCATCACCGCCGCGGCCGTGACGGGCTGCTTCGCGGCCGGCCAGTGCGTCGGCTTTGACGACAAGGCCTTCTGGCGCCATTCGATCGCCACCGCCGCCTGCGCACGCGTGCTGGCGCGCCGCATGCGGTTCAACCAGGACTATGCCTTCACCGCCGGCCTGCTGCACGACATCGGCCGCCTGGTGCTGGTGAGCACCTATCCACAGCGCTATGCCGAGGCGATCGCCTACCGCGCCGCCCACGACGTCGAGATGCTCGATGCCGAACGCGCGGTGCTGGGCGTCGATCACGTCGTGACCGGCGTCGCGCTGGCGGAACACTGGAATTTTTCGGACACGATGCGGCTGGCCATCGCCAACCACCACAGCCCGGAACTGCCGGGTGCGGGTTTCCTGGCCACCATCATTCATGTGGCGAACGCGATCGTCCACGCGCTTGACATCGCGCGCGAGGATGACGACCTGGTGCCCCACGTGTCGGCGGTCGCCTGGACCGCGCTCGGCCTCAATGAGGAAAGCTACCTGCATGTATTCCGGGAAACCGAATTGCAGTTTGAAGAGATTGCCACCGTCCTGATGGGCTGACGCCCGCGGCGTTACTGCGATGCTGCGCCGGAAGCCGTGCGCGGCGCCGCGATTCCGGAGAATCGATGGCGCCGTTCACGCTCCCGCCTCTCCCGGGGTGCGTTCCGGGTTACTGCGCTACCCTCCACTGGCATGACAGCAACTGCCGCCATGCCCGCGGCATTAATGGGCATAGTTGCCGGTGGTGGTCGACGCTGCAGCTTCGGTTGCCGCCTTGTCTTCCGCCTTTGGACGGCCCTGGGCGTCGGACAGGCGATACTTGGTGCGGCGGTCGCCCATCAGGTCGCGCAGGTCGCGGATGCTCATGCCGGTCACTTCGTGCATGCGGATCAGCAGCGACGCGCCGACCGGCAGGCGGTGGTGGCGAATCTTGCTGATGACCGGCGGGGCCACCTCGAGCATGCGCGACAAGGCAGCGTCGTTCTTGAGCTGCATTTTGCCGAGCAGGATGTCGAGCAGGTGGTTCGGATTGTAGCTTTCTTGTGATGCCAAAGCATGGTGTGCCATGATTTACCTCGTGTGTGTGGTTGAAATAGTTCCGTTACGAACTTTGTAAAAGACTATCTTTCGTCTAAATAAGTTCCCGGAAAACGACGTGTGATGATCAACTTATTGCTTCCGATCATACACTTGCACCGCTGCCGGATCGTTGCGCTCTGCGCTACTAGCTTTCCCAACGCACTTGTTCATCAAACAAATTATCAGAGTCATACGCTATCAGTACATCCGACCTTCGCATCGCCTACATTGTTTGAAATCAAGCTATCGTGCGGAAAGCTTGTCACATCGGCATTTCAACACATGGGGACAATTTGTGGCGCACGCAAGAGTTTTCTTGAATTCAGTTTGTGCTTAACTATTCTTCCGGAACCCATTGATTTACAAGAGGAAATACATTTCGGCAATTTGGCGAATGTGAATGTTTTCCGACAGGAAATGGGTCGTATAATTTGCGCAAAGAAATACCACCAGTTACCCGCACCCGCGCGGATTTAACAAATTCGTTAACATTTTAATATTTTGAACCGTGCGCGCGGCGCCCCACCGAATCTGCCCGTGTTGCCGATTTACGGTAAACTGCCACCTCGCGTTGTCACAGCGTCAGCACCCCATTAGCCAGAACGATTCCATGCAGAAAAAAGTATTTATCAAGACCTTCGGTTGCCAGATGAACGAGTACGACTCCGACAAGATGGCGGACGTGCTCGGCGCCTCCGACGGCCTGGTGCGCACCGATACGCCGGAAGACGCCGACGTCATCCTGCTCAACACCTGCTCCGTGCGCGAAAAAGCGCAGGAAAAAGTGTTTTCCGACCTCGGCCGGCTGCGCGAACTGAAGCTGGCCAAACCCCATCTGCTGATCGGCGTCGGCGGCTGCGTCGCGTCGCAGGAAGGCGACGCCATCGTCAAGCGCGCGCCGTATGTGGACATGGTGTTCGGCCCGCAGACGCTGCACCGGCTGCCGCAGATGATGCGCGAACGACGCAGCAGCGGCGCCGCGCAGGTCGACATCAGCTTCCCCGAAATCGAAAAATTCGATCACCTGCCCCCAAGCCGCACCGACGGCGCCTCGGCCTTCGTGTCGATCATGGAAGGCTGCAGCAAGTACTGCAGCTACTGCGTGGTGCCTTATACGCGCGGCGAGGAAGTGTCGCGCAGGTTCGAGGACGTGCTGGCGGAAGTGGCCGGCCTGGCCGCGCAGGGCGTGCGCGAAATCACCCTGCTTGGCCAGAACGTCAACGCCTTCCGCGGCACGATGGAGGGCGGCGACACTGCCGACTTCGCGCTGCTGCTCGAATACGTCGCCGCCATCCCCGGCGTCGAGCGGATCCGCTTCGTCACCAGCCATCCGAAGGAATTCACCCAGCGCCTGATCGACGCCTACGCCACCATCCCGCAGCTGGTCGATCACCTGTACCTGCCGGCGCAGCATGGCTCGGACCGCGTGCTCGGCGCGATGAAGCGCGGCTACACGGCGCTCGAGTACAAGTCGATCATCCGCCGCATCCGCGCGGTGCGCCCGAACATGTCGATTTCGTCCGACTTCATCGTCGGCTTCCCCGGCGAGAGCGAGGCCGATTTCGAGGCGATGATGAAGCTGATCGCCGACGTCGGTTTCGACACCAGCTACAGCTTCATCTTCAGCAAGCGCCCCGGCACGCCGGCGGCCAACCTCGAAGACGACACGCCGCACGAGGTCAAGCTGGCGCGCCTGCAGCGCCTGCAGGCGGCGATCGACGCCAACACCCGCAAGTACTCCGCCGCGATGGTCGGCACGGTGCAGCGCATCCTGGTCGAAGGGCCGTCCAAGAAAGACGCCGGCGAACTTGCTGGCCGCACCGAGAACAACCGCGTCGTCAACTTCACCGCCGGCGCCCACTTCGAGGCGCTGGTGGGCAGCATGGTTGACGTGCGCATCACCGAAAGTTTTAACTACACCTTGCGCGGCGAGCTAGTCGCCAGCGCCGACCTGATCGCGAAAGCCAGTTGAAAACCAAGACCCCTACCCAGCCCTCGTACTTCGTCCCCGAGCCGCTCGACAATACCCGGCTGGCGCACTTGTGCGGCCCGCTCGACGAAAACCTGCGCCAGATTTCGGCCGCGCTCGACGTGACCATTTTCCGGCGCGGCGAAAAATTCATCGTCAGCGGCAGCAACGCCGATGTCGCCGTCGAGATCCTCGAGCGCTTCTATGCCGTCGCCAACAAGATCGTGCCGATCGAGGAAGTGCAGCTGGCGCTGGTCGAACAGCGCTCCGGCCTGACGCCGAACATCGCCCCGGACGCGCCGGATGAAGAGCATCCCGACATGGCCGACATCACCACGCCGGTGCTCAAGACGCGCCGCTCCGACCTGCGCGGGCGTACCCCGCACCAGATCCAGTACCTGCGCGCGATCCTCGAACACGACATCGCCTTCGGCGTCGGCCCGGCCGGCACCGGCAAGACCTACCTGGCGGTGGCGTGCGCGGTCGATGCGCTCGAACGCGACGCCGTCAAGCGCATCGTGCTGACCCGCCCGGCGGTGGAAGCGGGCGAACGTCTCGGCTTCCTGCCCGGCGACATGGCGTCGAAAGTGGACCCGTACCTGCGGCCGCTGTACGACGCGCTGTACGACCTGCTCGGCTTCGACCGCACCCAGAAAATGTTCGAGAAACAGGTCATCGAGATCGCGCCGCTGGCCTACATGCGCGGCCGCACGCTGAACCACGCCTTCGTCATCCTCGACGAGGCGCAGAACACGACGGTCGAACAGATGAAGATGTTCCTGACCCGGATCGGCTTCGGCAGCAAGGCCGTGGTGACCGGCGACGTCACCCAGGTCGACCTGCACAAGACTCAGAAGAGCGGCTTGATCGACGCGGTGCATGTCCTCAAGGACGTGCGCGGAATCGCCTTCACGCAGTTCTCCAGCGCCGACGTGGTGCGCCATCCGCTGGTCGGGCGCATCGTCGACGCCTACGAATCGGCCGCCTCGATCCAGGAGCTGATCGCCCTGCCCAAACCTGCCGCTAAAAATGTCCGCAAAAAATAAGCTCTCGCTGTCTGTGCAGTATCCCGATACGCGCCTGCAGGCCTCGATCTCGCGCCAGAAGGTACGGCGCTGGGTGCAGGCGGCGCTGCTTGGCCCCGCCGAACTGACGATCCGCTTCGTCGCCGAGGACGAAGGCCGCGTGCTCAATCGCGATTACCGCGCCAAGGATTACGCCACCAACGTCCTTACCTTCGCCTACAACGAAGGCGAAGAGCTGGCGGCGGACGAGCCGACCCGCGCCGACATCATCCTCTGCACCGACGTGCTCGAACGCGAAGCGGCGGAACAGAAGAAGACCGTCGAGGAGCACGCCGCCCATCTGGTCGTGCACGGCGTGATGCACGCCCAGGGCTACGATCACGAGCACGAGGAAGAAGCCGGCGAGATGGAACGGCTGGAGCGCGACATCCTCGAAGCGCTCGGCTACCCGGATCCTTACGCCGACTAGCACGCCGCAGGCCGCAAATTTCCCAGTAGTATTTTGCCCACTGGAAAACGCGGCCTGGTCCTACATCCTCAAGTCCTCCGCTCCGCCCCCTTCTGTACGCGATCGCACTGTTGCAAATAGCACAATCCTGTCTACTGAAAGTTCATACAAAGGAACAAACGACAGGAGAGCCTGCCTATGCAAGCACCACACAATTCCACCACCCCGATCTGGCGCGACACCGCCAGCATGCCCGCGTTTCCACCGCTGGAGGGCGACACCCGCGCCGACGTCTGCGTGATCGGCGCCGGCATCGCCGGCCTGACCACCGCCTACATGCTGCTGCGCGAAGGTAAGTCGGTCGTCGTCATCGACAGCGTCGGCATCGGCGCCGGCGAGACCGGCCGCAGCACCGCCCACATGTTCCCGCCCGACGAGCGGTTCTCCGAACTCGAACGCGGCTTCGGCGCCGCCAAGGCCGCGTTGGTGGCCGACAGCTACCGCCGCGCCACCGACTGCGTCGAATCGATCATTCGCGTCGAGCATATCGACTGCGAATTCGAACGCCTCGACGGCTACCTGTTCAACCCGCACGGCCAATGGGACGCGGTGCTCGAGAGCGAATATGCGGTGACCAGCCGCTTCGGCCTCGACGTGCGCCGCTTCGAACGCGTGCCCGGCCTGCCGTTCGACACCGGGCCATGCCTGCGCTTTTCGCGCCAGGCCCAGCTCCATCCGCTCAAATACCTCGCCGGCCTGGCGCGCGCCATCGTCCACCTCGGCGGCCGCATCCACGACCACACCCGCGCGCTCGACGTCAGCGGCGACGCCGCCACGCAGACGGTACGCTGCGAACACGGCAGCATCGAGGCCGCCGCCGTCGTCATCGCCACCAACGTGCCGTTCATCGACCGCTTCGTCAAGCACGGCATGCAGCCGTACCGCAGCTACGTGCTCGGCCTGCGCGTGCCGAAGGATGCGCTGCCGCGCGCGCTGCTGTGGGACACCGGCAAACCCTACTACTACGTGCGGCTGGCGTCGGCCAGGGCCGGCGCAAATTACGAACTGCTGGTGGTCGGCGGCCAGGACCACCACGACGCACAGGCGCCGCGCGCGCAGCAGCGCTACGACGAGATCGAAGCCTGGGCCAGGGCGCGCTTCCCGACCGCCGGCCAGGTCGAATACCGCTGGTCGGGCCTGGTGATCGAACCGGGCGACGGCATCGCCCTGCTCGGCCGCAATCCGCTCGACGAGGGCAATGTCTTCATCATCACCGGCGACTCCGGCAACGGCATGACCCACTGCACCGCCGGCGCCATTCTCGTCACCGACCAGATCCTCGGCCGCAGCAACCGCTGGAGCGAACTGTACGCGCCGGACCGCGCGCCGTTTCACGGCGCAGGCAAACCGCGCCTGACGTCAGAATCCGGCTGCCACGTCTAGGAAGAGACAGGCAGAGCGCCTGAGGGATTCAACAAGCACGCCACCGCGGCAGAAGCGGTACCGCCAGGGCGCGAGCGAGACGCTCGCGTTACTCGCCGGCAGGCGCTGAGAAGTATCGCATTGGTGTTTGCAAGGAATCCTTATTAGATCGCAATATTATCAATTCAATCACTGAGTAGACTCCATCTGGCTCGCGCTTGCGTGCCAAACCTTGATTGGAAGCTGCCCACGATGATTAACCGCCCCCTCTCCGCGCGCTTTTCTACCTTCCCCTTGACCTTTTCGATGATCGTTGCAGCGCAGGCTGTGCACGCGCAAGCGATGCCGCCAGGGATGAAGGGCTGGACATATTTCACCGGAATAAATTCAACGCAACAATACGTCGGGGACCCGGTCGAAGCGTGCAGGCGAAGCGCCGAGAATCACATGCGGTCTCCTTTGATTGCAATGCGCTCCACGCCCGGCGCCAGCGGTATGCTGGACTGCAAGTATCAACACATGCTGGGCGTCCCCAAAGGCGGAGAATGGTATGGCGTCGCGACTCTGGTATGCGAGGCGGGATATAGCCCGCGCTCACCCGGGGTTTGCGTAAAGCAAGCTGAAGCGCCCGCGCCCTCACCTGATCCTTTGTGCTGCTCGGAGGAGGACGCCGGTTTTTCGCTGGGCAATCCGGTGCAGCTGACCAGTGGCGCAAAGGTGCAGACCGAAACCGACCTGATCGCCGGACCAGGCGATTTCCTGCGCATCGAACGCACCTACCGCACCTTGCGCAAGAACTGGAGTGCGCAATCGGCAGGGATCGGCTGGTCATTTTCATTTGATCGGGAGTTCGTGGTCAATCGGTTTGCCTTTTCATTGCCATTTGTTACCGGCACCTTCGGCGACGGCAGCGTATTTGCATTTGACCTGCTGCCAGGCGGGAAACTCGTTTCCCGCTATGACAAGCGGGTGTCGCTGAAGGCGCTTGACGCCAACTACAACGACTGGCTCCTCACCAACATCAACGGCCAGGTTGAACGCTACAAGAATTTCCAAGGCTCGTACCGAATGGTCAGTGCGCATGGCCCGAGCGGAGGATCTGCCACCTACTCATACGACGCCGAGCAGCTCATCCTTATTTCGGACAGCAACGGCCGCAGCGTCAAAATCGGCTGGCGTGATGGCGTTGTTGAATCGATCGATGGCGCCGAGGGTGGCGTTCGTTACGAATATCAGCAGGCATCGGTTTCCGGCCAGGCCGACATCACCGGAATGGCGCGCCTGGATGCGGTACATTTTCATGGCCGCGACGGCGCCCTCGTGGCGTCAAGGCGCTATCACCATGAAAGCGAATCGTCGCGCTATCTGCTCACCGGCATCACTGGCGAAAACAAGGAGCGCTTTGCCACTTACGCGTACAACGACGCCGCCAAGGCGCTGCTGTCGGAGCATGCCGGTGGCGCCGGACGCTACACTTTCTCCTACCCGACCGACCTTACCCGGCGCGTCATCGACCCGCTCGGCACAGAAAGAATTTGGAGCCTCACCTATCCGGCGGATAGCAGAGGGCGCGTCGCCAGCGAAAGCCGGCCAGCCGGCGCCGGGTCGGCTCCCGCCTCCAGCAAATTCGAATATGCCAACCGTGGTGACTTGGCAAGCAAAACCGACTTCAACGGTAACAAGACGTGCTTCGTCAACGATGCGGCCCGCGGGCTGGAAACGCGGCGCATCGCCGGCTTGCCCGCAGCTGTAAGCTGCCCGGTCAGCGCAAATAATATTGGCGTCAACACGGCTCGCATGATCAGTACTCAATGGCATCCGGATTGGACGCTGAAGAGCGTGGTCGCCGAACCCTATCGGCTCACAAGCTACGTGTACAACGGCGAGCGCGGCGCTGACGGGCAAGGTGTGCGTTGCTCCGACGCGACCCTGCCGAACGGTAAACCGGTCGCAGTCCTTTGCAGTCGGTCAATTCAACCCACCACGGACAACAATGGCACACTCGGCTTCGCCGCCGCGAAAACCGGCGCGGCGCGTGTGTGGCAGTACACCTACGACAACGCCGGCCGATTGCTGACCCGAAGGGGCCCCGCCGACGCAGTAGGCAATCGCGACGCGCTGCTGCTCACCTATTCCGCCGACACCACCGACGTCCACACTATCGGCGACCTTGCCACTGCGACCAACGGCGCCGGCGAAGTGACGCAGTTTCGCGAGTACGGCAAAGACGGCCTGGCGACTAATATCAAGCTGCCGAATGGGCAAATCATCAAGCTGGAATACGGCGCGCGCCAGCGACTGGCGTCACGCACGGTCGAGGACGGCCGCGGCGCGTCCGAAACCACGCGCTACGAATACGACGATGCAGGTCAGCTTACCCGCGTCACCTCCGCCGATGGGTCGTCCATGGAGTACGGCTACGACGCGGCGCACCGGCTGACCGACCTGCGCGACGGGTCTGGCAACACCGTCCACTTCACGCTCGACAACATCGGCAACGTAATCAAACAGGATGTGCGCGGTGCGGGGGGCGAACTGGTGGCGACGTCGAAGCGCACCTACGACGCGCTCAACCGGCTCCAGAAAGCGCAGCGCGATGACCAGGACGCAGGCATGAGCTACGCCTACGACCGTGGTGGCAACCTGACCAAAGTGACCGATCCGCTCGGACGCGCAACCACCCAGGTTTTCGATAGCTTCGATCGCGTGATGACGCAGATTCTTCCCGCGCCAGCATCGGGCGCAGCCGCACCAGTGATCGGCTACGGCTACTCGCACCAGGACGATCTGCTGTCCGTTACCGATCCGCGGAAGCTGACGACGCGCTACACAGTTGACGGACTCGGCCAGCAAACCAGCGTCATCAGTCCGGACACTGGCACGACGACCACCAAGTTCGATGGCGCCGGCAATCCGGACTTCAGCACTGACGCAGCAGCCCGCAAGACCACCTATCGATTCGATGCCGCGCGCCGCGTGACCCAGATCGGCAGCAGCATTTTCGAGTATGGCAAGGATGGCAGCGGCGCGACCGGACGCCTGACGAAAATGAGTGACGCATCCGGACAGACGACCTATACCTACGACGGCTTCGGCCGCCTATTGACGAAATCCCAGTCCGTGGGAGCCGGGGCTTCAGCGAAGATATTCGCGACCGCTTATACCTACGGCAACATCGGAAGCAGCGTGGGCCACGTAACATCGATGACCTATCCCAGTGGCAGCCGCATTGATTACGTTTATAGCACCGATGGACGTGTGAAGAGCTTAGTTCTGACTGCGCCAGGCACAAGCCCGGTAACGATCCTTGGAGATATCCGCTATCTTCCGTTCGGTGGGGTTCGAGGCTGGACTTGGGGTAACAGCAGCGCCGCCAGCCCGAACATCTACGAACGCAAATTCGATTTGAGCGGCAGGGTCGTCAGCTTTCCGTTGGGCCACCTCGCCAACAACGGAACAGTGCGTACCCTGAGCTACGACGCTGCGGGACGGATAAGAATAACCAAACATACCGGCGCCGCTGGGGCGGCCCTGCTCGATCAGCGTTACGACTACGACGGCCTCGATCGGCTGACTGCCTTCGACGGGGCCAGTACCAGCCAGCGCTTCCAGTACGATGCCAACGGTAACCGTACTCGCGCGACGTTCGGCGCGAACACTTACGTCAGCACAATCAGCCCCACCAGCAATCGACTCGCGAGTACCACCGGGCCCGCGCCAGCCAAGCAGAACGCCTACGATGCGGTCGGTAATCTGTCGAATGATGGGGCTATTCAGTATGCCTATGGGAGTGACGGCAGATTGAGCAGCGTCGTGCGGAGCGGAGTCACGACCGGTTATCGTTACAACGCTGCGGGGCAGCGCGTCGCAAAAATCGGTGTAGCCGGAGTTTTGGTTAACTACGCGTACGACGAGATGGGTCGCCTTCTGGGGGAGTACGACGGTGCGGGCCGGGCGATACAGGAGACAATCTACCTCGGCGACCTGAACGTAGCTGTGTTGAAACCTGATGGGGCGAGCGCCGTCACAAAAGGACTTTCGACCCTTGGGATCTACTACGTGTACGCCGATCATATACGGACGCCACGTGTCCTAACTCGAGCGCGCGACAACAAGATCGTGTGGCGTTGGGATGGAGCAGATCCGTTCGGGCTTGTTCAGCCTGACGAGAATCCAAACCGCATTAGCTTGTTCACGTACAACCCACGCTTTCCGGGGCAAGTGTTCGATAAGGAAACGAACAACCACTACAACTACTTTCGAGATTACGATCCGCAGTTGGGAAGGTATGTTCAAAGCGATCCCATCGGACTCTACGGCGGTATGAATACCTACAGCTATGTTAAATCAAGTCCAATTGCGTCTATCGATCCTCTCGGACTTGCAGATATTAATTTGTTTAAGCCGTCCGACACCGTAAATCATGCCGGTGGCCAAGCATGGAACATTTCGGGCGTTTTTACTGTCGCCGGCCATGGAAACTGGTTCAACATGAGCGATGAAAACGACGGAACAGTTTTTCCAGACAAATTGGCAAAAAGAATCCGAAACCATCCAAATTTCAAAGATCAGCCTATTATGCTTGGATCATGCAATACGGGGCTAAGCCGTGGGGGCCTCCCTTCGTTTTCCCAATTGTTAGCAAACTACCTCAATGTGCCCGTCACCGCAGCGCTAGATAATGCTTACTTTGGTTCAAAGGGCCTGCTCGGCGCGGGACCTAACGGGCCCAAAGGCAATCCGGGCCCATGGAAAACATTCTATCCAGATCCCAACTATTCCGGACGGCGCTACTAATGAATGCTTCCTCGCGCGCATCTCTTCTTCGCGGCACCGCACTCGCGCTAGCTGCAGCAGTCTGCTTGTCGTTCATTGTTATATGGACATCGAAAACATCGGAAAGCATTCCGGCTGCCGCAACTTTCAAACTTTCCGGTCCGCAGCTCAACAAATTGGCCCGCCTAGCCAAAGGTGGCGACTGCACTGCCGCTGAGCGGGTAGGACGACATTACCTCTTCTTTTCCCTTGATTATGATCGAGCAGTGCAGTGGTATCGCTTGGCTGCAAAATGTCCAAATGTAAACGCAAAGACGCAGCTTATCGCCCTACTGACTTACTACCCCCAAAATCTCCTCGAGGTCGATAAACTCTTACTTGAAATCGCCGCAATCGATTCCCAGGCCGCTGACGACGCACGTGAATCAGTCGATCTCAGCAGGCAAGAAGCCGACCGCCGAAGGAACGCTAATTAAGCTAATTACCTACTAATTAACTGCACAGGCTAATACGGCAGGCTAGGATGCTCTCCCCATGCGTAAAGCAAATAGGATACCAAATTGGAAAAAGCAAATTCAATCAAGACCACTGCAATGTGGATTCTTCCGCTGGCCGTTGTGGTCGTAGCGCTTGTCCTCACCTCTCGATATTTCCGGAGACCAGATGAGTCCCATCGGCACGGTAACCACGCATATGGCTTGACTACCCCAGAACTGTCCAAGTTAAATTCGTCAGCCGAGAAAGGCGATTGTGACGCAGCGTATATTGTTGGGCGACATCATATGTACGTGTCATTGGATTACATAAATGCCGAAAAATATTTTCGTATTGCAGCTAAGTGTGCAAATGTCGAGGCGAAGCTAGCCCTAATTACAGTGCTTCGAGGACAGAAAAATGATGACGAAGTTGACTCCACCCTGCTGTCTCTCAAGGAACTCGATGAACAGGCGTGGGCAGACGCCACCAGGGAAGTAGCAAGAATCAGGAGCTCCCGAAGCCGCCAATAAGGTTCTATTGGAATCGTTACGCTTAGGCGACCTGCCGGAGGAGACAGCCGAAAACGGGCACGAGTGGGTTGCGCAAAGGCACGGGGTCAGCGCCGACAAGTCGACACGGCCTGGACATGAGCTTAATGGGGCGATCCACTTGGCCTAGCTGATATCAACCTGTTTCCGGCAAACCAGCCAGCGTTGCACTACGCCGCGAATGACTGGAACCCGCAAGGCGTTTTTTCAGTTGCTGGTCACGGTATTTTTCGTAATATGGACGACGAAAATAAAAAGGTGCTTTGGCCATATCAACTCGCCCAGCGGATTCGCGCTACGCCCAGTTTTACAGGGCAACGGATCGTACTTGGTTCCTGTAACACCGCTCTCCGTAATCCAGATCCTAGCATGGAACATTTTGCGCAGATGCTTGCAAACTACCTTGGGACGGAGGTGACAGGTTCAACCGACTTCACATACCCAGGGATGGGAGAGCTTGGTCGTATCCCCGCAAGTGGTAAGGGAGGGAAATGGGTAACCGTCTCACCGCAACCAGGTTATAAAGGACCGAAATTTTGAAACCGATTAATAGCTCAAGGGTGTTGGCTGTATTAGTCGCAGTCACCACTATCGCTCTTTGTTGCGCTGTTGTATTTAACAACCTCGGAAAGACGCAGGAAAGGTACGAGGGCCCGGAGTTTAACTTGCGTCGACCCTCGCTCGCCGAGTTGAATACACTAAGCCGCCATGCATTGGAAGGGGATTGTGTTGCCGCCTATAAAGTCGGGCGCCACCACATGTACTATTCGCTTGATAACGCAAAGACGGTGCTTTTTTTCCGCCTCGCTTCGAAATGCCCGAACGCCAACGCGCATGCCAGTTTAATTTCCTTGCTCGCGAGTAAACCCGAATTCGATGATGAGGTTGACAATATCTTGAGCAATCTAAGAAAACTTGATCCTTTGATGGGCGAAAGTGCTGCAGTAGAGGTCTGACTTCGACGACGCGCGCGTACTGAACGCTGACGGTCCGTGGCCGGCCTTTGTTTACCGGCCACTGCGTGGGGTGCGGGGCTAAAATTGATCCCTCCGAATTGAGGCGAGCCATGGGTCACAATTCAAGCAAGGGGCAAATAATGAAAAGAGCTGCGGTTATCGCGGTAGCCGGTGCCTTATTACTCGCGTCTTTGGCTTCATGGCTTTCACCGATCGGCAGGCGAAACGATTCAAACGCCAGTAGGAGCCGTGACGTGACCGCAAAACGAACCGGTCGCAATTTTAATGAATTTTGATCCAATGAAGCACAGCCTCACAGGCTGCAGGCCGAGATCGAAACACAGTCCCAAGAAAAAATACAAATTAGCGCAAGTCAATTCGGCAAGTCGATGCAAAGACGGCTAGAATAAGCGGTTGCCATTATAAATTCACTGACCGGGAATGACAAATGAGATTAGCGGCCGCCTTTTTGCTAGCGTTATGCATACTTCCCGCCACTCACGCAAACGCCGGCAAATGCGGTGTCAACCAAAAAAACCTGGACCAGCGGGCTATCGACTTGCAGCAGCGGCATCCAGGAGGTCGGTTGGACAAACAAAAGCGGCTGCTAACCTGGCGTCAGCAAAGTGGCGATCTAGTTTCGGTTCGACACGCTGGCTGCATGGATCTGGGCACCGAAATCCGGGTCACTCTTGGCAGCGGCAAGTCTATGCCGGAACAAGCGGCCATCGAAAAGCTGCTTTCGGCGGTACGGACTTACTGGGACGGGCGGCGGGCCGACGCGCTCGCTCAGCAGATGGCAGGCGGCTCCCTGGTGCGCAAGGAAATCGCGCCGGGCGTGGTGGAGCTAACGTTCATCGGGCCGAAAGATTTTCCGTATCGGGTAAAGCTAACTCCCCAGTTGGCCTCGGTCAGCTGGCTCGATGGCTGACCATATCCCTGCGGCCCCGGCACGCGCCCGCTCTGCTTAATAAACGGGCAATCGCCGATTTAGTGTATCCTACGTCCATCGCAACAACGGCTCACGCCAACTATGCCAGAGCACCCTACGGACGTCCGCACGGACGCCAAACCCCATCGGTCACTGTTTGAACGCCTGACCGCACTGATCTCCCCAGAGCCCGAAAACCGCGCCGAGCTGCTCGAAGTGCTGCACGACGCGCACGAACGCAGCCTGATCGACGCCGACGCCTTGTCGATGATCGAGGGCGTGTTCCAGGTCTCCGACCTGTCCGCCCGCGACATCATGGTGCCGCGCTCGCAGATGGACGTCATCGACATCAGCAAGCCCATCGAAGAGTGGATGCCCGACGTGCTGGAGACGGCGCACTCGCGCTTCCCCGCCATCGAGGGCGACCGCGACAAGGTGGTCGGCATCCTGCTGGCCAAGGACCTGCTGCGCTACTACGCCGAAGAATCGTTCGACGTGCGCGACATGCTGCGCCCCGCCATCTTCATCCCCGAATCGAAGCGCCTCAATGTGCTGCTGCGCGACTTCCGCGCCAACCACAATCACATGGCGATCGTGGTCGACGAATACAGCGGCGTGGCCGGCCTGATCACCATCGAGGACGTGCTCGAGCAGATCGTCGGCGACATCGAAGACGAATACGATTTCGACGAGGAAGAAGACAACGTCCTGTCGATCAAGGAAGGCCAGCTTGGACCGCGCTGGCGCGTCAAGGCACTGACCGAACTCGAACAGTTCAACGAGGAGATCGGCGCCGCGCTGGTCGACGACGACGTCGACACCATCGGCGGCCTGGTCGCCAATCACCTCGGCCGCATGCCGCACAAGGGCGAGCTGTTCGACATCGACAACCTGCGCTTCGAAGTGCTGCGCGCGGACGCCCGCCAGATCCACGTGCTGCTGGTCGAACGGCTGCCGCAGGCCGAGGACGACCGCGACTGATGCTGCGCCGGCCCCGCGTCTCCGCTCCCAAGTTCGCCGGAGCGCCGCGCAGCACCGCGTGGCCGATGCTGTGGGCCGCCCTCGCCGGCCTGTGCAGCCTGTTTTCCTTCGCGCCTTTCGGCGCCTGGCCGCTGCAGATGCTGCTGCTCGCCTTCCTGTTCTACCAGGTCGGGATGGACACCTCGGTGCGCCGCGCCACCTGGATCGGCTGGGCTTTCGGCCTTGGCTGGTCGGTGGCCGGCATGCACTGGCTGTACATCGCGATGAACCGCTTCGGCGGCCTGGCCGCGCCGCTCGCCGCGCTGGCGATCCTGCTGCTCGCTTCCTACATGGGCCTGTTCGCCGCCTTCGCCACCGGTGTCGCCGCCTGGCTGCGGCGCCGCTGGTCGCTGCCGGTCAGCTCCTTTCTGATGCTGTGCCTTCCCGTCACCTGGGCGCTGTCCGAATGGATGCGCGGCTGGGTGTTCACCGGCTTCCCGTGGGCCGCTTCCGGCTACGCCCACCATGGCAGCCCGCTGTCGGGCTATGCGCCGCTGGTCGGCGTGTACGGCATCGGCATGCTCGTCGCGTTGTGCGGCGCCTGCGTGGCGATGCTGACCCAGCGCGCCCGCTGGCGGGCGACAGGCCTGCTGGCGGCGATCATGGCGGCCGGCTTCGGCCTCACCCACGTCGAATGGACGCGCCCTCACGGCCAGCCGATCTCGGTGCGGCTGTTGCAGGGTAACGTGGCGCAGGGCGAGAAATTCGACGCCCAGTACATCGACCGCGCGCTCGAGCTGTACCGCTCGATGATCACCGCGGCGCCGGCCGACTTGATCGCCACGCCGGAGACGGCGATCGTGCTGCTGCCGCAGCAGCTGCCGCCCGGTTACCTGGCAAGCCTGACGGCGTTCGCGCGCGACACCAACAGCAGCCTGCTGTACGGCACTCCGATGGCCGACAGCCCGACCCAGTATGCCAACAGCGTCGCCGGCATCGGCCCGCAGGGCCAGAACTACCGCTTCGACAAGCAGCACCTGGTGCCGTTCGGCGAATTCGTGCCGCCGGGCTTTCGCTGGTTCGTCGATTTGATGAGCATCCCGCTGGGCGACTTCACGCGCGGCGCCAGGATCCAGTCGGCGTTCGCCGTCAAGGACCAGCGCGTGCTGCCGAACGTCTGCTACGAGGACGCCTTCGGCGAGGAAATCGCCGACCAGCTGCGCGCATCGACTGCGCCGGCCACTGTGCTGCTGAACGTATCGAACCTGGCCTGGTACGGCGAGTCGGTGGCGATCCCGCAGCACCTGCAGATTTCGCGCATGCGATCGCTGGAAACGGGGCGCCCGATGCTGCGCTCGACGAACAACGGCGCCACCGCCGTCATCGACGCCCGCGGCAACGTCACAGCCGCGCTGCCGTCCTTCACCCGCGGCGTGCTGTCGGCCAGGGTGCAGGGGATGGAGGGCATGACGCCGTATATCCGCTTCGGCAACCTCGGGTTCCTGCTGCTGGGCTCGCTGAGCCTGGCGGCTGCCTGGGTTTCCGGCCGAAAGTTCCGCCAAAACGCCGCCAAAGCTGCTTAGTTGCGTCTTCGTCATGCCAGTTGCTCTACATACGTTCCCAGCCGCTGCCCAAAACCGCTAAAATTGGGCGCTTAGCAAACTCACCTACCGTTCGCGCCCGAGGGCGCGGCTTCAAGCCCGATGCTCACATTCCAACAAATCATCCTGACCTTGCAATCCTACTGGGACAAGCAAGGCTGCGCCCTGCTCCAGCCGTACGACCAGGAAGTCGGCGCCGGCACCTTCCACACCGGCACCTTCCTGCGCGCGATCGGCCCGGAGCCATGGCGCGCCGCCTACGTGCAGCCATCGCGCCGCCCGAAGGACGGCCGCTACGGCGAGAACCCGAACCGCCTGCAGCACTACTACCAGTACCAGGTGGTGCTCAAGCCGGCGCCGGAAAACATCCTCGACCTGTACCTCGGTTCGCTCGAGGCGCTCGGCCTGGACCTGAAGCAGAACGACGTGCGCTTCGTCGAGGACGACTGGGAAAGCCCGACGCTGGGCGCCTGGGGCCTCGGCTGGGAAGTCTGGCTGAACGGCATGGAGGTGACGCAGTTCACCTACTTCCAGCAGGTCGGAGGGCTCGATTGCAAGCCGGTGCTCGGCGAAATCACCTATGGCATCGAACGCCTGGCGATGTACCTGCAGGGCGTCGAGAACGTGTATGACCTGGTGTGGACCGAGTGGGAAGAAAACGGCGTGAAAAAGACGCTGTCGTACGGCGACGTCTTCCACCAGAACGAAGTCGAGCAGTCGACCTACAACTTCGAGCACGCCAACACCGACCTGCTGTTCGCCGCCTTCGCCAACCACGAGGCGGAAGCGAAGCGCCTGGTCGAACTGGCGCTGACGCTGCCGGCCTACGAGCAGATCATGAAGGCGTCGCACAGCTTCAACATGCTCGACGCCCGCGGCGCCATCTCGGTGACCGAGCGCGCCGCCTACATCGGCCGCGTGCGCACGCTGTCGCGCCTGGTCGCCCAGGCCTACTACGATTCGCGCGAGAAGCTGGGATTCCCGATGGCGCCGAGCGCCGCCCGCGAAACCGCCGAGACCCCGAACACATAAGAAAAGAATCATGAACCAGACCTTACTCGTCGAACTGCTGACCGAAGAACTGCCGCCGAAGGCGCTCGTCAAACTGGGCGCGGCCTTCGCCGCCGGCATCAACGGCGGCCTCGCCTCGCGCGATTTCCTCGACGCCGACAGCGTCGTCACCGCCTTCGCCACGCCGCGCCGGCTGGCAGTGTCGATCACCGGCGTGCGCGCCACCTCGCCGGACAAATCGATCCGCGAAAAAGTGCTGCCGGTGTCGGTCGCGCTCGACGCCGACGGCAACCCGACCGCCCCGCTGGCCAAGAAGCTGGCGGCGATGGGCCGCGCCGACGTCACCGTCGCCCAGCTCGAACGCGCCGCCGACGGCAAGGCCGAGAGCTTTTTCTATACCTACACCGCCGAAGGCAGCGCCCTGGCCGGCGGCCTGCAGGCCGCGCTGGAAGAAGCGCTGGCCAAGCTGCCGATCCCGAAGCTGATGAGCTACCAGCGCCCTGACGGCGCTACCGTGCAGTTCGTGCGCCCTGCCCATTCGCTGATCGCGCTGCACGGCGAAGAGATCGTGCCGCTGACCGCGCTGGGCTTGAGCGCCGGCCGCACCACGCTCGGCCACCGCTTCCTGTCCGAAGGCCAGCCGATCTCGATTTCGCATCCGGTCAACTACGCCGGCATGCTCGAAAACGAAGGCAAGGTCATCGCCAGCAGCGCGCAGCGCAAGGACGCCATCCGCGCCGCGCTGCTCGAAAAGGCCGGCGCCGACCAGGTCCTGATGCCGGAAGCGCTGCTCGACGAAGTCGCCGCGCTGGTCGAATGGCCGGTCGTGTACGAATGCCGCTTCGAGGACGAATTTTTGGCGGTGCCGCAGGAATGCCTGATCCTGACCATGCAGACCAACCAGAAGTACTTTGCCCTGACCGACAGCGCCGGCAAGCTGCGTTCGCGCTTCCTGATCGTGTCGAACATCGCCACCGACGACCCGCAGCACATCATCGGCGGCAACGAGCGCGTGGTGCGTCCGCGCCTGTCGGACGCCAAGTTCTTCTTCGAGCAGGACAAGAAAAAGACGCTCGAATCGCGCCTGCCGATGCTGGCCAACGTCGTGTACCACAACAAGCTGGGCACCCAGGCCGAGCGCACCCAGCGCGTCACGCGCCTGGCCGGCGCCATCGCCAAGCGGCTCGGCTACGACGTGCTGCTGGCCGAACGCGGCGCGATGCTGGCCAAGGCCGACCTGCTGACCGACATGGTCGGCGAGTTCCCTGAACTGCAAGGCATCATGGGCGCCTACTACGCGCGCCACGACGGCGAGCACGAGGAAGTCGCGCTGGCCGCGTCCGAACACTACCAGCCGCGCTTTGCCGGCGACTCGCTGCCGTCGACCGCCACCGGCACCGCCGTGGCGCTGGCCGACAAGCTCGAGACGCTGGTCGGCATCTGGTCGATCGGCCTGCAGCCGACCGGCGACAAGGATCCGTTCGCGCTGCGCCGCCACGCCCTCGGCGTGCTGCGCATGCTGCTCGAAAAGCGCCTGCCGCTGGCGATCAGCGAACTGCTGGCGGACGCCGCTTCGGTGTTCGATTATCGTGCGGGCTTCAAGGATCCGTCCGCCGAGGTAGCCGCCTTCATCATCGAGCGCCTGCGCGGCATCCTGCGCGAGCGCGGCTTCACCGCCAACGAAGTCGAAGCGGTGCTGGCGCAAAATCCCGACCGCCTGGACGACATCGTCCAGCGCCTCGACGCCGTCAAGGCTTTCGCCGCGCTGCCCGAGAGCGCATCGCTGGCCGCGGCCAACAAGCGCATCACCAACATCCTGAAAAAGACCGAAGTAGCGATTGGCGCCGTGTCGGCCGACCTGCTGCAGGTAGAGGCCGAACGCAAGCTTGCCGCCAGCGTGACACGGGTGCGCCCGGAAGTCGATGCTGCCTTCCGCGAAGGCGACTTCACCGGCACCCTGAAGACACTGGCCCAGCTGCGCGACGACGTCGATGGCTTCTTCAATGACGTCATGGTGATGGACGAGAATCTCGACCTGCGCAACAACCGCCTGGCGCTGCTGTCGCAACTGCACGCGATGATGAACCGGGTCGCCGACATCTCGAAGCTGGCAACGTAAGGAGAATGGCGCCATGAAGATGATCATCCTCGACCGCGACGGCGTCATCAACCATGACTCGCCGGCGTTCATCAAGTCGCCGGCGGAATGGGTGCCGATTCCGGGCTCGCTGGAAGCCATCGCGCGCCTGAACCAGGCCGGCTACCGCGTGGTGATCGCCTCCAACCAGTCGGGCATCGCGCGCGAACTGTTCGACATGGCCATCCTCAACGCGATTCACCAGAAGCTGCATGCCAATGCGCAGACCGTCGGCGCGACGATCGACGCCATCTTCTTCTGCCCGCACGCGGCGATCGACAACTGCGACTGCCGCAAGCCGAAGGCCGGCATGTTCGAAGAGATCAGCAAGCGCTTCAAGGTCAGCCTGAAGGGCGTGCCGACCGTCGGCGACTCGCTGCGCGACCTGCAGGCCGGCTTCAAGAGCGGCTGCGTGCCTTACCTGGTCCTGACCGGCAAGGGCCAGAAGACGTTCGAGACCGGCGGCCTGCCGCCCGGCACCCAGGTGTTCCCTGACCTCGCCGCGATGGTCGGCGCGCTGCTCAAGACACCGCTGCCGCCAGTCGGCGGCACCAACTGATTCACCCTCGGAGAGTATTTTGTATAAATTCGGACTGTTCCTGCGTTCCCTGCTGTTCACCGTCGTGATGGTAGTGGCCACCATTGTCTGGGTTTGCGTGTGCCTGCTGGCAGCGCCGCTGCCCTACAACAAGCGGTTCTGGGTAACCTCGCGCTGGAACGTGTTCGTGATCTGGGCTGCCAAGGTCATTTGCGGCATCCGCTATGAATTCAAGGGCCGCGAAAACCAGCCGGACGCGCCGGCCATCGTGCTGTCGAAGCACCAGTCGGCATGGGAGACCATCTTCCTGCTGCCGAATCTGAAACGCCCGCTGGTGTACGTCTTCAAGAAAGAGATCCTGTATATCCCGTTCTTCGGCTGGGGAATGGCGCTGTTGCGCATGATTCCGATCGATCGCAAGCAGGGCAAGAACGCCTTCAAATTCGTCGTCGAACAGGGCAAGCGCCGGCTCGCCGACGGCCAATGGATTATCATGTTCCCTGAAGGGACCCGGATCCCTGTGGGACAGGCGGGAAAATACAAAAGCGGCGGCACGCGCCTGGCGGTAGAAACCAACACGGTGGTGGTGCCGATCGCGCATAATTCAGGTGAGTGCTGGCCCAAAAACTCGTTTCTGAAACGTCCAGGTGTGATCACGGTCTCGATCGGCAAGCCGATTTCGCCGCAAAATCACACTCCCGACAGCATGATGCAAGAGGTAGAAAATTGGATAGAATCAGAAATGCGCGTCATTTCGCCCCACGCCTACAGCGCTGGCTGAGCGGGGTCGGCGCACTTATCCGGGCCAATGCGCCGCAACCGAACATGAAGTCATCCAGGATCGACGACCAGCAACTGGAATTATTCGCCCAGGATTTTTTCGCCGCGCTCGAGCCTTCCACGACTGCCGCGCCGCCCTCGCCGCCGCGGGCGCTGTTCAAGGCGCCGCCGGCGCCGCCGCGCTCGACCTTCCCCACCCCGCCCGCCACGCTCGACGCGCCGCTGCGCCGCATCCAGCTAGGCTCACACGCTCTCGACTACCAGCTGCGCCGCTCGGCGCGGCGTTCGATCGGCTTCATGATCGACGACGACGGCTTGCGCGTGACGGCGCCGAGACGGGTGACGCTGGCCGAAATCGACAACGCGATCCGCGCCAAGCAGCGCTGGATCCTGACCAAGCTGCACGAGCGCGGCGAACGGCGCGCGCTGCGCCAGCAGAAGCCGCCGGTGCAGTGGATCGACGGCGCCCAGCTGCCGTTCATGGGCGGCGACATCACGTTGCGGCTGCAGCCGGCCGAACGCAGCCACTGCCTGTTCGACGGCGAGCGGCGCGAGCTTGCGATTGGCGTGGTGCCGGGGCTGTCGGAATGGCAGCTGCAGGAGCGCGTGCGGCTCTGGCTGCAGTCGGAAGCGACCCGCGTGTTCAGCGAGCGGATGGATTTGTATGCGCCGCGGCTGGGAGTGAGCTACAGCTCGATGACGCTGTCGTCGGCCGGCACGCGCTGGGGCTCATGCACGGTGGACGGCAGCATCCGCCTGAACTGGCGCCTGATCCACTTTCCGCTGGCGCTGATCGACTACGTCGTGGCGCACGAGCTGGCGCACCTGCTAGAGATGAACCACAGCGCGCGCTTCTGGGCGACGGTGGAATCGGTGTATCCGGATTACGACGGCGCCAAGGCGGCGCTGCGCAAGCGTTCGCAGGAACTGCCGGTGCTGTTCCCCGACTAGCTGGCCTGGTGCGCCGCTTCCCTGACCCACGCTGCATAGCCGGCCAGGCTATCGGACTGTTCTCGCGTCAGGCAGCGCGCCGGAATCGGCAGCGTGCCGCGCTTGAGCATCATCAGGCGTCCGCGCGAATAGCTGCGGATCGCGACGACATCTTCCCATCCGATCAAAGTGACGCCACCGGGACCGGTGCGCACGATGCCATGGCGGTCGACGGTGAATTCGTAGGTGTGGCGCGAGCGCCCCTGCATGACGAAATGGAAGGCCGACGCCCAGGTGCTCTTGACGAGCATGTACCAGCTGGCGGGAGCCTGGATGCGGCGCCGCCGAATCAGGTGATGGGCGTGCTGCCACATGAAGCTGACATATTCGGACAGGGTGTAGCGAACGGAGAATTCCAGCGGCAGCAAGGCCAGTTCGCCGGCGTTATGCAGGATGGGTGATGCTGCATGTGGGGTGTCGAGGGTGAGCGTATTGCGCTGGTCGCGGTGTTGCTGAACCAGGACGGCTACCGGTTTCCGGCTGCCGACCGGCTTAGGATGGTTAAACCACAGCATGCGACTCCCCGTCTGCCCTCGATGAAGAGGACATGGTAACAAAAATGTTAGTAAATTAACCGCTGCAATAATTCAAGCGTGCGCGCGGTGGCGCCGCGATGACGGTTGGCGAAGGCTGCGGCGCGAGCGCCCATGGCGGCGCGGGCGCCGCCGTCAAGCAGCAGGCCGGCGGCCAGCTTCATCAGGTGGTCGGCGTCGTGCACGCGCTGGGCGCCGCCGGCCGCCACCGCTTCGTCGCTCGCCTGCGCGAAGTTGAACGTGTGCTCGCCAATGAGTACCGGCTTGCCGAGCGCGCACGCTTCGATCAGGTTCTGCCCGCCAAGCGGCAGCAGGCTGCCGCCGATGAAAGCGCAGTCGCTGGCGGCATAATACGAGAACATCTCGCCCATCGAATCGCCCAGCATGACCTCCACTTCCGGCGCGACCGGGCCGGTTTCGGAGCGGCGTGCCAGCGCCAGCCCGCGCGCCTGCGCAAGCCTGGCGACATCGTCGAAGCGCTGCGGATGGCGCGGCACGATCAGCAGCAGCATGCCGGGCGGGCGCGACGGCATGCGCTTGAAGGCGTCGAGGATCAGCGCTTCCTCGCCGTCGCGGGTGCTGGCGCACAGCAGCACCGGGCGCGCGCCGATGCGCGCGCGCAGCGCCTCGCCGATCGCCAGAGCGCTGGCAGGCACCACCACGTCGAACTTGATGCTGCCGGTGACTTCGACCCGCGCCACGCCGAGCGAGCGCACGCGTTCGGCGTCGGCCTCGGTCTGCGCCGCCACCAGGGTGATGGCGCGCGCCGCGTCGGTCATCAGGCTGCCGAAGCGGCCGGCGCGGCGCAGCGAGCGCTCGGACAAGCGCGCATTGACCAGCGCGACGCCGACGCCGCGCTCGGCGCATACCGCGATCAGGTTCGGCCATACCTCGGTCTCCATCAGGATGCACACGCGCGGCGTGAAGTGGCGCCGGAAACGGCGCACCATCGACGGCGTGTCGTAAGGCAGGTAGGACTGCACCAGGCGGTCGCCGTGCTTTGCGAACAGCTCCTTGCCGGTGGCGCGCCCGGTCGGCGTCATGTGGGTCATGACGATGCGGCTGTGCGGGTAGGCCGCCATCAGCGCGTCCACCAGCGGTTCGGCGGCGCGCGTTTCGCCGACCGACACGGCGTGGATCCAGATGGTGTGCCAGCCGGCGCCGACCTCGCCGTAGAAGCCGAGCCGCTCGCCCCAATGCCTGCGGTAGCCAGGCTCGCGCAGGCCGCGCCAGGACAGGCGCGCCAGCACCAGCGGCAGCGCCAGGTACCACAAGGCGGTGTAGGTCGAGCGCCTCATCGCGCGTCCATCAGGCGCGCGGCGGCGGCGGTCACGTCGGCCACCGACGGCGGCGCGCCCTTGTCGCCGAGGTTGACGATCAGCGGCGACCAGTTGCCCTCGGTCTTCCACTTCGGCGAGTCGCAATACAGTTCAATGGTCGGCCGCACGAAGGCGGCGGCAATGTGGGTCAGGCCCGTGTCGACGCCGATCGCCAGCGCCGCATTGCGCGCCAGCGTCACCGCTTCATCCATCGATAGCCTGGGCAGCACGACCGCGTTGGGCAGGCCGGCGGCGATCAGTTCGGCCTCGCGCTTTTCGCCTTCCGAGCCCCACGCCAGCAGCACAGGCATTGGCGCCAGCGCGCGGCCGGTGGCGATCCAGTTCGGAGCCGGCCACTTCTTCGCGGCGCGCGCGGTGCCGTGGAAGAACACCGCGTAAGGCGCTGCCGGCATCCACTGCGGGCGATTCGCCAGGCTTGGCGGCGGCAGGCCGAAGTCGGGCGCGCTGTCGAGGGCGTAGCCGAGGGCGGCACCGGCCACCAGCCGGCCGCGCGCCACCGCATGGGTGCGCGGGTCGAGAGCGATGCTGTCGGTATGAAAGAGGCGCGAGATGCCTTCGTAGCCGGAGCCTTCGCTGCCGTTGGCCAGGCCGACCTTGCGCCCGCCCGGCGCCAGCCGCGCGGCGCCCATGATGATGCCGGTCTTGAGCAGGCCCTGGGTGTCGAACACATAGTCGTAGCGCTCGGCGCGCAGGGTGCGGAAAAAGGCGGCTATTTCGGCGCGCGTGGCTGGCGCGGTGATGCTCTTGCGCCAGCGCCGCAGCGCGAACGGAATGATGGTGCGCACGTGCGGATTGAGCCGCACCAGGCTCACGTAGCCCTCCTCCACCACCCAGTCGATCACCGCGCCGGGATGGCGGCGCAGGATGTCGGCCACCATCGGCAGGTTGTGCAGCACGTCGCCCAGCGACGACACCCGTACCAGAAGAATCTTCAAAACGTCAGAATGGCAGTTCGGCGTCGGGGCGGGCGGCCTTGATGGCGCGCTTGAACTCGGCCTGGATCCGCGCCAGCGCGGCGGCTGTCTCCGCCTCGAAGCGCATCACCACCACCGGCGTCGTGTTCGACGAGCGCGCCAGGCCGAAGCCGTCGGCGTATTCGACGCGCAGGCCGTCGATCGTGATGATCCGCTCGTTGCCCGGGAACGGGTCATGACGCAGCTGGTCGATCAGGGCGACGTTCTCGCCCTCGCCCAGCTCGAGATGCAGCTCGGGCGTGCTTTCCGACTGCGGCAACGCGTTCAGCACGGCCGACGGATCGCTCACGCGGGTCAGCAGTTCGAGCAGGCGCGCGCCCGAGTACAGGCCGTCGTCGAAACCGTACCAGCGGTCGGAGAAGAAGATATGCCCGCTCATTTCGCCGCCCAGCGGGGCGCCGGTCTCGCGAAGCTTGGCCTTGACCAGCGAGTGGCCGGTCTTCCACATCAGCGGCTGGCCGCCGTGCTTGGCGATCCACGGCGCCAGGTGGCGCGTGCATTTGACGTCGTACAGGATCTGCGCGCCCGGGTGGCGCGTCAGCACGTCGGCGGCGAACAGCATCATCTGGCGGTCCGGGTAGATGATCTGGCCATCCTTGGTGACCACGCCCAGGCGGTCGCCGTCGCCATCGAAAGCGATGCCGATTTCGGCGTCGCTCTCGCGCAGGCAGGCGATCAGGTCCTGCAGGTTTTCAGGGTGGGCGGGATCGGGATGGTGGTTCGGGAAGGTGCCGTCGACTTCGCAGAACAGTTCGATGACGTCGCAGCCCATGCCGCGGAACAGGTCGCCGGCAAAGGCGCCGGCCACGCCGTTGCCGCAGTCGACGGCGATCTTGATCGGGCGCGCCAGCTTGACGTCGCCGATGATGCGCTGCAGGTAGGCCGCGCGGATGTCGTGGGTGCCGTAGGCGCCCGGCTCGGCGGCGACAACGTCGCCGTTGGCGTTGATGTCGTCGTACAGCGCCGTGATGGTGGCGCCGTGGATCGCTTCGCCGGCGAGCACCATCTTGAAGCCGTTGTAATCGGGCGGATTGTGGCTGCCGGTGACCATGATGCCCGACTGCGCGTCGAGCACCTTGGTGCCGTAGTAGACCATCGGCGTGGCGACCACGCCGAGATCGATGACATCGACGCCGGCGGCCTGCAGGCCTGCGGCCAGCGCGCCCGACAGTTCCGGCCCGGACAGGCGGCCGTCGCGGCCGATGACGACGCTGCGCCCGCCCTTGGCCAGCACTGCCCTGCCGAAGGCGCGGCCGATCTGGTGCGCGACGCCGGCATCGAGCGTCTTGCCGATCACGCCGCGGATGTCATAGGCTTTGAAAATCGATTTTGAAAGCGCAACCATATTTATTGTCTACCTTGAATTGAACGCGGCGTAACGGCAAAAAGCGCGCAGTCCCAAAAAACGGGATCGGCGGCGCCGTCGGGAAGATGGAAGGGTATTGTAGCGGCAAGCGGGGTAGATGGGAATTGCGTACCCGCGGTTCCTGCCGCTACCTGGCAGGAATTAAGTGAAAACCGGCCGGTGCGGGCCTAGACGCGCAGCTTGTCGATCGATTTGCCGCCTTCGACCCATTCCTTGACCCATTTCGGCTGGCGGCCGCGGCCGGTCCATTGCTGCGACGAGTTATCCGGATGGCGGAAGCGCACTGCCACGGTTCCGGTCTTGGCGCGGATGCCGGCTGCCATCAGGTCTTTCAACGGTACGCCGACGCTCTGGGCGATCGCCAGGATCTGCTCGCGCGCCTTGGCCACTTCCAGATGCTCGCGCTTTTTCATTTCCTGCTTGATCTGGTCCTGCAGATTGCGTAAATCGCCTACCGACATATTTGACAGATCCATCATCGTTCCTTAAAAGAGGGTTGAAACCGAATAAGTGAATTCTCACCAATTGTCGCAATATACTACATCCGCAATTAAATGCTAGTCCTTCTTGCGCCAGATAAGCCAGCGCGGCGACTTAAATCGAACAATACGCGCATACAACCACACGTAGCTGACAATAAACAATAAACAGAAGAATATCAAGACCGCGGTATTACGCCAAAATACGGTGGCCGGAATAACCGCCATGAGTGAAAACAACCACAGATACGGCGATGTCAGGGCATTTCGCCGCATCAGTGCGCGCGCCTCGCGGCGCCCTACCGCCCATTGCACAATGCGCCGGAAGATCAGGCTGTGCAGGTGAATACCATCGGGCATTGCCGGCGATTTACCGCGCACGAACATGCGCCGATAAGCCGAGAACACCGTCTCGAATGCGGGATAAATAAGCAGCAGCGCGGCATACCAGGTCGATACCTGCGGATTGCGCAGCACCAGCAGCAGCGCCAGCTCGGCCAGCATGAAGCCGAGGAAGTAGGCGCCGCCGTCGCCGAGGAATATCAGGCCGACCGGGTAATTCCAGATCAGGAAGCCGGCAGTCGCCCCCGCCACCATCAGCGCCGTCACCAGCACGAACACATCGCCGACCTGGGCGGCGACATAAGCGAGCGAAATGAGCATGCAGATCGTGACCACGCTGGCCAGCCCGTTAAAGCCGTCGATAATATTGACCGCATTGGCTATGCCGGCCACCGCCAGTACCGTCAGCGGCACCACCAGCCAGACGTGCGCGAGCGGAATGGAACCGAACGGCAGATCAATACGGTCGAGTTTGGCATCGAGCAGGAAATAACCGAGCAGCGCGGCCGCCATGGTTAATATCAGGCGCCGCGCGGCGCTGACATTGCCGGTATAGTCTTCCAATATCCCGCCGATAAAGGCAATCGCGGCGCAACTGAGCAGCGATAACATCCAGACGCCCATCGTCGGCACCCGCCAGATCGAAATGGCCGCGCTGATCACCACCGCCACGAAAATCGGCAGGCCGCCAATTCGCGCCACGCTATGCGCATGGACTTTCTGAACACCGCCAAAATCGGCATCCAGCGCGCGCCCGTGCAAACTGACGTGCTTGATCACCAGCAAAGTCAGCAGAGCCGAACAAACAAAGCTCACGAGAAATGAAAACATTAATTATTCAATATGTGCAAAGACGCGGGCGAGCGGCTAGTCCCGTCCGGAGACGTTTGAGGGTTACTGCGGAAATCGGCAATCCGCGATTGTACCGGATTACCGCAGGGCCTTTGAACAAGTAATTCCAGTGTAAAGGTGCATCGGCACTCCAAATTGCGCTAAATCGGCATTCGCGCCGGGCCTGCGGGCAAGCGGCGCGGTTTTATGGCCAGACATTTAGCGCGTGGTTATTTGATGCAAAGCCGCAATCCTTCGCGCCACTGCGGCAGCCGGCACAAGCGCAGTACGCGCGCGCAGTTCATCGCCGAATTGCGCGGACGAACGGCAGCGGCCGGCCAGTCGTCGCTGCGCAGCGGCGCCACCGCGCAATCGATGCCGGACTCGGCCATGATCGCCTCGGCGAAGCCGTGCCAGCTGGTCTGGCCCTGGCTGGCCAGGTGATAGATGCCGCCGTGCTGCCGCCACCAGCCGGCGCCGCCGGCGCATGCTTGCGCCAGGATCAGCGCGCTGGCGTCCGCCACGGTGCGGCTCCAGGTGGGCGCGCCGACCTGGTCGCTGACCACGCGCAATGGCGCGCGTTCGGCGGCAAGCCGCAACATGGTGGTCAGGAAATTATCGCCGCGCGTTCCATATACCCAGCTGGTGCGCAGGATCAGATGGGCGCCGCCGGCCGCGGCGATTGCCTGCTCCCCGGCAAGCTTGCTCTGTCCATACACATTCAGCGGATTGGCGGCGTCGCTCTCGACATAGGCGCCCTCCTTGTGGCCGTCGAACACGTAATCGGTCGAGTAGTGGACGATCGCCGCGCCGAGCGCGGCCGCCTCGCGCGCCATCACGCCCGGCGCCTCGGCGTTGATGCGGAAAGCCAGTTGCGGCTCGAGCTCGGCCCGCTCCACCGCCGTGTAGCCGGCGGCATTGACGACCAGGCCGGGGCGCAGCGCGCGCAGCACGTCGCGCACCTGGTCCAGGTCCGCCAGGTCCATCTGCGCGCGCCCGACAGCGATGACGTCGCCAAGTCCCTGCAGGCTGCGCTCGAGCTGGTAGCCGACCTGGCCGCTGGCGCCGGTCAGCAAGATCCTCATGGAAACACGTCGGCGTCGGCCAGCAGGCAACCTGCACTGTCCTTGGCGGACACGATCGGCGCGCCGCTGATCGGCCACTCGATGGCCAGCGCCGGGTCGCTCCACAGGATCGAGCGTTCGTGCTCGGGCGCCCAGTAATCGGTGGTCTTGTACAGGCACTCGGCGCTGTCGCTGGTGACCACGAAGCCATGCGCGAATCCGGGCGGCACCCAGATCTGGCGCCGGTTCTCGGCCGACAGCTCAACCCCGACCCAGCGCCCGAAGAACGGCGATCCGGCGCGCAGGTCGACGACGACGTCGAACACCGAACCGGCGATCGCGCGCACCAGTTTCCCCTGCGGCTGGCTGACCTGGTAGTGCAGGCCGCGCAACACGTTGCGGGCCGAGCGGGTGTGGTTATCCTGGACGAAATTGCCGTTCTGGCCCGTCAGTTCGCGGAACCGGCGCGCATTGAAGCTTTCGTAAAAGAAGCCGCGTTCGTCGCCGTACACCTGCGGCTCGAATACCAGCACTTCGGGAATGGCGGTGGGAGTCACTTTCATCGGGATACCTTGTCCTGTCACGCCTGCGGCGGGGAATATGGCCTAAACCGTAATTCTATGTGAAACTTGCGGCCCGACTGCCATTTAATCGCCGCATCCATGAAAACCTACGCCATCGGCGACCTGCAGGGCTGCGCCCACGAGGCGCAAGTGCTGCTCAACCGCATCGCCGAAGAAGCCGGCGCCAGCGCCAGCGTCGTGTTTGTCGGCGACCTGGTCAACCGCGGGCCGGCCTCGCTGGAGGCGCTGCGCCGCGTGATGGCGCTGTGCGAAGCGAGCGGCGGCCGCGTCGAGGCGGTGCTGGGCAACCACGACCTGCACCTGCTGGCGGTCGCCTGCGGCGCCCAGTCGCTGTCGAAGTCCGACACGCTCGACGAGATCCTCGCCGCGCCCGACCGCGCGGCCCTGGTCGACTGGCTGCGCCGGCGCCCGCTGGCGCTGCTGTCGGCCGGCCACCTGCTGGTGCACGCCGGCGTCTGCCCGCAATGGAGCGCGGCGCGCACGATCGAACTGGCGGCGGAAGTCGAGGCGGTGCTGCGCGGGCCGGACTGGATCGCCTTCCTCGGCCAGATGTACGGCAATGTGCCGAACCGCTGGGACGACAGCCTGGCCGGCACCGCGCGCCTGCGCTGCATCGTCAACGCGCTCACGCGCATGCGTTTCTGCCAGCCGGACGGCACGATGGAGTTCGGTATCAAGGACAGCGGCGGCGCGCCCGACGGCTCAGGCCTGCTGCCGTGGTTCGACCTGCCGGGCCGGCGCACGCGCGGCGAAGTGACGGTGGTGTTCGGCCACTGGTCGGCGCTCGGGCTGCTGCTGCGCGCCGACGTGGTGGGACTCGACAGCGGCTGCGTGTGGGGCGGCAAACTCTCCGCGGTATGCCTGGACGACCGTTCGCTGCTGCAGGTCGACTGCCCGGAGTACAAGCCGCACACCGGCAGGAAGAGGAACTAGCAGCAGGGCTAGGCGAGGGCCTCGGCGATGGCCTGCTGGGCGCCGGCCGCCAGCTCGCGCCGGTGGGCGCCGCCGGCGTCGAACGGCGCCAGGCACACCAGGCGCGCGCGCACCGGGCTGCCCGACAGGATCGCCAGCATGCTCTGCGCGAAAGTGGTGTCGCCTATGAACTCCACCGACGGATGCAGCGCGCCGCCGGCGTCGAGGTATTCGAGCGCGTAGGGCTGCACCATCACATCGGCATCGATCGCCGCCTCGAACAGGTTGGCGTGGAACGGCAGCAGGCCGCCCTGCAGAGCAGTGGTCCCTTCCGGGAAAAATGCCACCCGCTCGCCCAGCGCGAGGCTGTCGACGATGCCCTTGAAGGTATGGCGCAGCTCGCGCCGGCTGCCGCGCGCGATGAACACGGTGCCGGCCTGCGCCACCAGCCAGCCGAGCACCGGCCAGGCGCGGATCTCGGACTTGGCGACGAAGCGGCACGGATGCAGCGAATTGATGACGAAGATGTCGAGCCAGGAGACGTGGTTGGCGACCACCAGCGCGTGCTCGAGCGCCGTGCCTTGCTGTTCGAGGCTGACGCCGCAAATGCCGAGCAGGCGGCGCGACCAGCTGCGGATGCGCGCCTGCCGGCGCGCGCCGCCGACCCACGGGAACACCAGCGCGCAGACCGCCAGGCCTTCGGACAGGTGAACGAATATGCGCAACAGGCGGACGGCAGGCTTGAGTTTCAAATGGCACCAAAGGGAACAGCTGGTGCAGTCATCGCGCTGCGCAGCAGCGGCGATTCTACCGTCATGCGCGGCGGCGCGCGAATAAAACCGCCGCGCGCCGCCTGCAAGTGTGGTGTTTTAGGGCTGGTTGCCGGGGTTGCGCTGGTAGGCGACCTGGCCGCCGACGATGGTGGCCATCACCTGGCCCTGCAACTCGTAGCCGACGAACGGCGTGTGCTTGCCCTGGCTGGCCAGCGCCGCGGCGCTGACCGTCCAGCGCACGGCCGGATCGAACAGCACGATGTCGGCAGCCGCACCGGCACCCAGCTGGCCCGCCGCCAGCCCGGCCACGCGCGCGGCGTCGGCGGTCACCTTGGCCAGCGCACGCGACAGCGCCGTGGCGCCATCGTGCGCGCTGGCGTAGTCGTCGGCCCACTTGAGCGCCAGCGACAGCAGCAGTTCGAGGCCGGTGGCGCCGGGCGATGCTTCGCCGAAGGGCAACAGCTTTTCGTCGTCGTCGACCGGGGTGTGGTCCGAGCAGATGGCGTCGAGCGTGCCGTCGTACAGCGCGGCGCGGATCGCATCGCGGTCGCGCTGGCTGCGAAACGGCGGCGTGACGCGCGCGTTCGAATCGAAAAAGCCGATGTCGGCGTCGGTCATGTGGATGTGGTGGGCGCCGACGTCGCAGGTGACCGGCAAGCCTTCCTTCTTGGCCGCGCGCACCAGCTCGAGGCCGGCGGCCGAGGACATGCGGCACAAATGAACGCGGGCGCCGGTAGCGCGCACCAGCTCGAAAATCGTGTGCAGCGCGATCGTCTCGGACATCACCGGCACGCCGGCCAGGCCCAGGCGCGAGGCCAGCGGGCCGCTGTGGGCAATGCCGCCGCGGCCGATGTGGGCATCCTGCGGGCGCAGCCAGACGGTGTAGTCGAACGTTTTGGCGTACTGCAGCGCGCGCAGCAGCACGTTGGTGTCCTCGACCGGCATCTCCGCCTGCGCGAAGCCGATGCAGCCGGCTTCGGTCAGCTCGGCCATCTCGGTCAGCGCCTTGCCCTTCAGTCCCATCGTCAGCGCGCCGAGCGGATGCACGTGGGCCTGGTTCAGGCCGCGCGCGCGGTGCTTGAGCATCTCCACCAGGCCCGGCTCGTCGAGCACCGGGTCGGTGTCGGGCGGGCACACCAGGCTGGTCACGCCGCCCTGCATCGCCGCCTGCATCTCGGACTCCAGCGTGGCCTTGTATTCGTAGCCCGGCTCGCGCAGCCGCGCCGACAGGTCGACCAGGCCCGGAGCGACTACCAGGCCGGCAGCGTCGATGATGCGGTCGGCCACGAAGCCGGCCGGCGCGGCGCCAACCGCGGCGACCTTGCCGTCGTCGATGAACAGGTCCTGCAGCGCGTCGATGTGGTTGGCCGGGTCGATCAGCCGGCCGTTCTTGATATGTAGTTTCATCCGTGGGTTCCCGCCAAAATGCTCATCACCGCCATGCGGACCGCGATCCCGAACGTCACCTGCGGCAGGATTACCGCCTGCGCGCCGTCCGCCACCGCCGAGTCGATTTCGACGCCGCGGTTCATCGGGCCCGGGTGCATGACGATGGCGTCCGGCTTGGCCAGCGCCAGCCGCTCGGGGGTCAGACCGTAGCTCTTGAAGTATTCCTGCGCCGACGGCAGCAGCGCGCCGCTCATGCGCTCGCTCTGCAGGCGCAGCATGATGATGACGTCGACGCCCTTCAGGCCCTCGTCCATGTTGGTAAACACCCGCACGCCCATCTGTTCGAGCCCGCCCGGCAGCAGCGTGTGCGGGCCGATGGCGCGCACTTCCGGCACCCCCAGCGTGGTCAAGGCGTGGATGTCCGAGCGCGCCACCCGGCTGTGCAGGATGTCGCCGACGATCGCCACCGTCAGGTTGGTGAAGTCCTTCTTGTAGTGGCGGATGGTGTACATGTCGAGCAGGCCCTGGGTCGGGTGCGCGTGGCGGCCGTCGCCGGCGTTGACCACGTGGACGTGCGACTGGCGCGTGTCGATCAGGTGCTTGGCGATCAGGTAGGGCGCGCCGGACTGCGCGTGGCGCACCACGAACATATCGGCGTGCATGGCCGCCAGGTTGTCGATGGTGTCGAGCAGCGACTCGCCCTTGCTGGCCGACGACGCCGAGATGTTCAGGTTGATGACGTCGGCCGACAGCCGCTTGGAGGCGATCTCGAAGGTGGTGCGGGTGCGCGTGCTGTTTTCGAAGAACAGGTTGAACACGCTCTTGCCGCGCATCAGCGGCACCTTCTTCACTTCGCGGTCGGAGATGCCGACGAAGGACGACGCGGTGTCGAGGATGTGGTTGACGATCGACTTGGGCAGTCCCTCGATGGTGAGCAGGTGCTGCAGCTCGCCGTTCTTGTTCAGTTGCGGATTAAGCATTGTCGTCTTCTATGGTGAGCGAGAGGGTGCCTTCGGCGCCGCGCTGCAGGACCAGCGACTGGCGCGGATCGAGCGGCGTGTCGAGATCGACCCGAGCGGCGACGAAATCGGCCGCCACCGGCAGCTCGCGCCCGCCGCGGTCGGCCAGCGCGGCGAGCATGATGCGCGCCGGCCGGCCATAGTCGAACAGCACGTTGATCGCCGCGCGCGTGGTGCGCCCGGTGTACAGCACGTCGTCGACCAGCACGATGGTGGCGCGGTCGACGTTGAAGCCGATCTGGGTCGGCTTGACGTCGGGATGCAGGCCTTTCTTGGCGTAGTCGTCGCGGTAGAACGAGACGTCGATGAAGCCGAGCCGGGCGCGCAGGTCGAGGTCGGCGGCGAGCCGTTCGGCCAGCCACGCGCCGCCCGAATGGATGCCGACGATGGCGACATCATGGGCGCCGGCCAGGCCGGCTTGTACTTGGTGCAGCAGGTCCTGGTAGAGGGCCTCGGCGTCGAACTGTCTAGTTGATGTTGGCATGGTCGTCAAAGTATTGTTGCAAGATGATGGCGGCGGCCTTGGCGTCGATGACTTCGCCGCGCCTGGCGGCAATCACGGCCGACGAGTAGCGCTCGTCGACCAGCTGCACCGGCAGGTTGAAGCGGCCGTGCAGCTGGTTGGCGAAGCGGCGGCAGCGCAGCGTCATCTCGTGCTCGGCGCCGTCGGGATGGAATGGCTCGCCGACGATCAGCCGGGCCGGGTTCCATTCGGCGATCAGGGCGCCGATCTGGGAAAAGCGGGCGGCGTTGTCGATCGCCTTCACCACCGCCAGCGGCTGCGCCTGGGCGGTGAGGGAGTTCCCCATTGCGATGCCGATGCGCTTGATGCCGAAGTCGAAACCGAAAACGATTTCAACCATCAGGCGTGGCCGGCCTCGAGGGCGAGCATCATCGGATCGATGCCCAGCAGTTTGATGGCGGCGTTGTAGCGCTCCTCGATCGGCAAGTCGAACAGCACGTGGGCGTCGGCGCCCACCGTGAGCCAGCCGTTGCGGCCGATCTCGTCCTCGAGCTGGCCCGGACTCCAGCCCGAGTAGCCGATCGATACCAGCATGCGCTGCGGGCCGTCGCCGGCGGCGACCGCCTCGAGCACGTCGATCGAGGTGGTAAACGCCACCTCGTCGGTCACCTTCAGCGACGACGAGTAGCGCGCGCCCGGCGTGTGCAGCACGAAGCCGCGGTCGTCCTGCACCGGGCCGCCGAACATGATCGGCTCGTTGACGACGGTGGTGCGCAGGCCTTCGGTCAGCTTCAGGTCGATTCGCTCGAACAGGATTTCCATTGTCATGTCGGTCGGCTTGTTGATCACCACCCCGAGCACGCCGTTGTCGTTGTGCTCGCAGATGTAGACGACGGCGCCGCCGAACACCGGATCCTGCATCGAAGGCATGGCGATGAGGAAATGGTTGGCCAGGTTAAACGTCGATGAAGAGGGCGCGCTGCTGCTGCCAGGCTCACCGTTGTGATCGTGCGGCATGCCGGGCATCGGTAGAGTCTTGTCGACTTTGCTTTTCTTCATACGCGTCACTCTCTCTCGGCTCGCTCTCTTGACGTAACTGCTAGTATCCGCGTTACAACTTGGACTTTTCGATAGTTTACACTGATTTGGCGACGCCACCATTGGAAGCATCTTGCCGCGCGCATCTAAACTGATCGTAGGCAATAAATTTAACCGCAGCTTGAGGTTGCACACGAGAATGACACTGAATAAAACACTGGTCTGGTTCCGCCGCGACCTGCGCGCCTTCGACCATGCGGCGCTGCACCACGCCCTGCTGTCGTCGAAGGTCGTGTATTGCGCTTTCATCTTCGACAAGGATATCCTGGCGCCGCTGCCGCGCCACGATCGCCGCGTCGAATTCATCCACGCCAGCGTGGACGAACTCGATGCCGAACTGCGCCAGCTCGGCGGCCACCTGATCGTGCGCCACGCGTCGGCGGCCGATGCCATTGCCGCCCTGGCCGCCGAACTCGGGGTCGACGCGGTGTTCGCCAACGAGGACTACGAACCGCAGGCGATCGCGCGCGACGCCGCGGCGGCGGCTGCGCTCGAGCGCGACGCCCGCCAGTTCCGCAGTTTCAAGGACCAGGTGATTTTCGAGAAGAACGAGGTACTGACGCTGGCCGGCCAGCCGTTTTCAGTCTTCACGCCGTACAAGAACGCCTGGCTCAAGCGCATGGCGGCGGAGCCGCAAAGCCTCGCGCCGTGGCCGGTCGAGCCGCACGCGGCGCGCCTGGTGCCGGCGCCGGCCGGCCATGCGCTGCCCAGCCTTGGGGACATCGGCTTCGAGCCGACCAACCTGCGCGAACTGGGCATCGTGCCCGGCATGGCGGCCGGCGCGGCGCTGTTCGAGGATTTCATCACCCGCATCGCCGCCTACGGCGAAGCGCGCAACTACCCGGCCATCAAAGGACCGTCCTACCTGTCGATGCACCTGCGCTTCGGCACCGTGTCGATTCGCCACCTGGTGCGCACCGTGAACCAGCTGGTCGCCAGCGGCGCGGGAGCGGCCGGCGCGCTGGTGTGGCTGTCGGAACTGATCTGGCGCGAGTTCTACGCGATGATCCTGTTCCAGCATCCACGCGTGGTGGAGCATGCGTTCAAGCCGGCGTTCGAGGCCATCGAATGGGAAGCCGGAGCCGATGCCGAGGAGGCGTTCGCCGCCTGGTGCGAAGGGCGCACCGGCTATCCGCTGGTGGACGCGGCGATGGCGCAGCTGAACCAGACCGGCTACCAGCACAACCGCCTGCGCATGGTCACCGCCTCGTTCCTGGTCAAGGACCTCGGCATCGACTGGCGCTGGGGCGAGCGCTACTTCGCGCTGCACCTGAACGACTACGAGCTGGCGTCCAACAACGGCGGCTGGCAATGGGCGGCGTCGACCGGATGCGATGCCCAGCCCTGGTTCCGCATCTTCAACCCGGTCACGCAATCGGAAAAATTCGACCCGCAAGGCCGCTTCATCCGGCGCTACCTGCCGCAGCTGGCAGGCATGACCGACAAGGAGATCCACGCGCCGTGGCTGTCGCCGCAGCGGCCCGCCGGCTACCCGGCGCCGATCGTCGATCACGCCGAGGCGCGCGCCCGTACGCTGGAGCGCTACGCCGTGGTGAAGGCTGCCGCTACGCCGGCATCTCCCGATTGAGCAGGCCGGCAACGGCCGCCAGCAGGATCTCTTCCTGGAAGGGCTTGCCGAAGTAGGCATTCACACCCAGGTCGAGCGCGTAGTTGCGGTGCTTGTCGGCGGTGCGCGACGTGATCATGATGATCGGCACCGCCGCCGTGCTGGCATTGCCGCGGATATTGCGGGTCAGGTCGAAGCCGTCCATGCGCGGCATCTCGATATCGACGAGCATCAGGTCGGGAATGGTTTCCTGCAGATGCTCGAGGGCGTCGACGCCGTCCTTGGCCAGAATGACCTGGTAGCCTTCGCGTTCGAGCAGGCGCTGGGTGACCTTGCGGACGGTCAGCGAATCGTCGACCACCATGATCACGGCCGCGCGCCCGGCCGGCACGGTAGGCGCGGCGGCAGCCGGCTGGGCGCCGTGCTGGTGGGCCTGGTGCGCGCCCTGCAGCGACAGCGCCACCGGATTGAGAATCAGGACGATCTCGCCGGAACCGAGCACGGTGGCGCCTGAAATGCCGATCATGCGCGACAGCTGCGGGCCGATATTCTTGATGACCACCTCGCGGTTGCCCTGCACGTCGTCGACCTGCACGGCGAGCCGGTCGACGCCGCTCTTGAGGATCATCACCGGGGACGAGCGCTGCGCCGGAGGGCGCGCCGACGCGTCACCGAGCAGGGCCGGCAGGTAATGCAGCGCCACCTTGTGTCCCTGGAACTGCACCGAGCCGGCCGCCTGCGCGGCGGCCAGCGCCGCCTCCTTCATCTGCAGCACCTGTTCGACCAGGATCGACGGCAGCGCGTAGGTCTTGCCGCCGCTCGTGGTCAGCACCACCTGGGTCACCGCCAGCGTCAGCGGCAGGTGAATTGTGAAGCGGGCGCCCTTGCCCGGCTCGGAGGAAATCGCCACCCGGCCGCCAAGCGCCTGCGCCTCGGAGCGCACCACATCCATGCCGACGCCGCGGCCGGCCAGCTCGGTGAGCGTGTCGGCGGTCGAGAAGCCGGGCTCGAAGATCAGGTCGGAAGCTTCATGGTCGGAGATCTCGATGCCTTCGGCGAGCAGGCCGGCGGCGCGCGCCTTGGCGCGGATCTTCGCCAGGTCGAGGCCGGCGCCGTCGTCGGTGAATTCGATGACCACTTCGTTACCCTGCTGGCTGACCTGCACCAGCAGCTCGCCGGTTTCGGCCTTGCCGGAGGCGCCGCGCCGCTCGCGCGACTCGATGCCATGCACAATCGCGTTGCGCAGCAGGTGCTCGAAGGGCGCCGCCATCTGTTCCAGCACGCTGCGGTCGATCTCCACCGAACTGCCGCGGATGTCGAGGTTGACGCGCTTGTCGAGTTCTTTCGCGCTCTGGCGGGCGACCCGGAACAGGCGCTCGGACAGGCTCGAAAACGGCACCATCCGAACCCGCATCAGGTCGCGCTGCAGGTCGCGCGTCAGGCGCGACTGCTGCACCAGGTCGGCGCTGGCCGCGTCCACCGTGCGGCTCAGGCTTTCGTGGAAGGAAGCGACGTCGTTGACGCTTTCGGCCATCATGCGCGTCAGTTCCTGCAGGCGCGTGAAGCGGTCGAACTCGAGCGGGTCGAATTCGCGTTCGCTGGAAATCGACATGCGCGAGGCAATCTGCGATTCGGCCTGCATTTCGACTTCGCGCAGCTGGCGCGACAGGCGCGCCAGATTGTCCGAGAAATCGTGCAGTGACGACTTCAGCGTGCCGACCTGGTTCTCCAGCTTGGAGCGGGTGATCGACACTTCGCCGGCCTGGTTGACCAGGCGGTCGAGGATGTCGGCGCGTACCCGCACCAGCGCGGCGCGGGCCGGCGCGGCAACTGCGGGAGCGGCGGCTGCCGCCAGCGGCGCCGCGGCAGGCGCGCCCGCAGCCGGCGCCGGCTGCTGCAACTGCTCGAGCAGCAGCAGTGCGTGGTCGTAGTTGGCCAGCAGGTCGTCGAAGGCGGCCGGGGTCGACGTCCCCGCGTGCACCATGTTCTCGATCTGGGTTTCGATTTCGTGGGTGTGCTGGCCGAGGCGCATGGCGCCGGCCATGCGCGCGCTGCCCTTGACGGTGTGCAGGGTGCGCAGCAGGTTCTGGGCCGGGCCGGTGTCGGACGGGTTCTGCTGCCACTTGCGCAAGCCGTCGCCGATGGCCGGCATCAGGTCGGCGGCTTCTTCGAGGAAGACCGGCAGCAGGTCGGCGTCGAGGTCGTCGCTGTAGACGGTTTCCATCGGCGCCGTCGTTACCTCCAGCGCGCGCTCGACTTCGAGCACCGCCGCCGGCACGGGAACCGATGCCGGCGCAGGCTCCGGCTCCGGCTCCGGCTCCGCTTCGGAGATCAGTTCGGGCGCCAGCTCCGGCTCGTCGGAGGTGTCGTCGTCGACGTCGACCGGCATCGCCAGCGCCCCATCGGGGGCAGCCTGCAGCAGCATCGGTTCGTCGAAGCTGTCGTCGAAACCCGGGTCGTACAAGTGATCGACCGCCTCGATGGCTGGAACGGGCAGGACGCGCTCGTCCGCAGGCATTTGTCCGAGAGCGTCATCGAACGGGTCGGCCGCTTCGGCCACGGATCCGAGCTGTTCGCGCAGCTCCACCAGCTGCGCCACCAGCGCCGGCTGCGCCGGCGGCAGTTCGCCCAAGGCGAAACGCTGCAGCATCATGCGGGCGCAGTCGAGCGTGGCGTCGAGCAGGTCGCGCTGGGAGTCGTCCAGCTGCGGGGCCGGGCCGACCAGCGTCAGCAGCGCCATCTCGAGCGCATGGGCGACTTCGCGCAACGCCTTGAAGCCCACCGTGGCCGAGGTGCCGGCCAGCGTGTGCGCCGCCTTCAGCGCCGCCGGCGACACCGCGCGCGGCTCGTGGCGCCATTCGCCGAAGTCCTGGGTCAGCACCCGCATCAGTTCATCGGTTTCAGCGAGGTAGATGTTATACAGGGGCAGCGGAATCTCGAGGTCGCCGAAGCGGCGGATATTGTCCTCGGCCGCGGCGCTGTGGCGCACCGCGCCCGGGAATTCGATCACCCGGCCGGATGCCGGCGCGAGTTCGGGCTCAGGCTCAGGCTCCGGTTCCGGTTCCGCAAAGTCGAGCGGTTCGTCCGGCATCGTCATGTCGATGACTTCCGGCTCCGGTTCTGCTTCGCCAGGCATCGCGAAGGCGCCGCCGTCCTGGACTACCGACGCGGCGGCGACCAGCGCGTCGCTGGAACGCGCCGAGGCGCCGGTTGCGGCAAGTTCGTCGACCCACGCCGCCATGTCGGCAGCGGCGAACTGCAGCAGCCCGAGCAGGTCGGCATTGGCGGCGCGCGACTCGGAGAGCCATGCGTTCATGACTTTTTCGATCGCCGCGCCGCCGTCGGCGAACTGGTTCAGGCCGACCATCCTGCCACTGCCCTTGAGCGTGTGGAAGGAGCGCCGCAGCATCGTCAGCGTTTCCTGGTTCGACGGCTCGGCGACCGCGGCCGGCAGCGTGGCGGCGACGAAAGCGAGCACTTCCTGCGCTTCCGAGATGAAGATGTCGAGCAGTTCGGCTTCGATCGCGTCTTCGCCTTGCGCCATCGGCGGCGCCGGCGGCGCGGCTTCGGCCGGCGCGGGCGCCTGCGGCGCTTCCGGCTCGACGTCGAACGGGGTGTCGCCGGCCGCCATTTTTTCGAACGGGACCTCGCGGAACATGCCGTCAAGCTGGTCGAAGGTGAAGCGGTTCTTGGCGGCGTCGAAATTTTGCGCCAGCATGTCGATGAAGAAGCCGAGCGCGCCGACGTTTTGCGCGATGTTCTGCAGCGCGGCGGCGTCGTGTTCGGGCGCGCCCTCGCCCGCGGCCAGCGCGCGCACGGCATCCTTCACGTGCTGCGCCGCGCGCATCGCCTGGTCCTGGTCGAGGATCGCGAGCGCGCCCTGCAGCTGGTGCAGCACCGGATCGATCTGCGCCAGCGCCGGACGCCGGCCGGCGTCGGCATAGTAATCGTCGAGCACCTTCTCGACCTGGCGAAGGCCGGTCTTCATTTCGCCGGCCAGCACGGCCACGGTCTGGCCCTGCTGGATCTGGCGCGACAGGTCGCCCTGCCATTGCGGCGCGTCCGGCGGCGTTTCGCCGGCGGCCAGCGCCAGCAGGCGCGCGCCGACCACTTCGGCGTGCTCTTCGAAATCGGCGGGCAACTGGCGCACCTGGTCGAGGCCATGCTCGACGAACAGCATCGCGGTGGCCATCTCCATGCTGAACTGGTCGCTGCGGCCGGATGCGATCGAGTCGCTGGCGGCGCGGCCAAGTTCGCGCAGCAGTTGCGCCAGCGCCGGCGCGCCCAGCTGGTCGCTGGCGCCGGCGAGCGTGGCCAGCGCCCGGTTGAAGCTTTGTTCGAGCTTGACGTCGGTCTCCGACGACACGCGATCCCAGCCGGACTTGGTCTCGGCCAGCGCTTCCTTGGCCGCCTTCAGCGCCTGCGGGTCGATGCGGCCGTAGCGGCGGCTGTCGTAATCGGCCGGCACCACGCCGGCCAGGCCGTAGGCGCGGCGCAGCAGCTGGGCGCCCGGGCCCGGGGCGGCGGCGGCGGCGATGAAGAACAGTGCGTCGCGCAGCATCGCTTCGGGCAGGCCGCCCTGCCCTTGCGACAGGCGGCGGATCTGCAGGTTGATCAGGCCGAACAACTGCTTCACGTACAGGTCGCTCGCCAGCTGGCCGTCCGCCACCAGTTCGGCGAAGCTGCGCATCGCCAGCCAGAACGTGCGTGCGGGCGTTTCTTGCTGCGCCTGTTCCACCAGGGCGATCGCTTCCACCAGCGCCAGCGCATGGGTGCGCTGGACTTCAGGCTCGGCACTTTTCAGGAACGGCAGCAGCGACTTTTCGAAGCGCGCGCGGCAGGCCGCGTAATCCGGCGCGGCCGGCGCCTCGTGCGGCGGCAGCGCCACGCTGATGGACAGGTCGACGAACAGCAGGTCCGATGGATGGATGCGCGGCGCGCCCAGCACTTCCTGCAAGGCGCGGTAGTACGGGAACAGGCGCGCCGGCTGCGGCGCGGCGCCGGCGACCAGCTCGTCGAGGTACTCGATGACGGCCTGGTAGCCTTCGGCCACCGCGGCGCAGCTGGCGGCGCTGAATTCGAGGCTGCCTTCGCGCATGCGCTCGAGCGCCTGCTCGGCGGCCAGGGTCATCAGGCCGACACCTTCGACGTCGACCATCTGCAGGGCGCCGTGGGCCTGGTGCAGGTGGATTTTCGCATGCTGCAGCGAGGTGGCGCGGGCATCGGCGGCGCGTTCGGCCGCCTCGTCCAGCGCGGTGCGCGAGCGGCCCAGCGCGTCGCGGATTTCACCGATCACCCAGGACAGCGGCCCGGTATCGAATTGCGCTGCGTGCGAAAAATCAGTCATGGTCAGGCGGTCCTTCAAGCGACGACGCGGAAGCGCGACACCGAGTTTTTCAGTTCCTGCGCCAGCATCGTCAGCTGGCGAATCGATTGGGCGGTCTGCATGGTGCCGTCCTGGGTATGCTCGGTCACCGACAGGATGTGCTGGATGTTGTGGGCGACACCGTTGGCCGAGGTGGCCTGCAGTTCGGTGGCGAACGAGATCCCCTGGATCAGCTCCGCGAGGCGGTTCGACACGCCCGAGATGTCAGTCAGCGCGGCGCCGGCGGCGTCCGACAACCTGGCTCCCTCGACCACGCCCTGGGTCGATTTTTCCATGGCGGCCACGGCGTCGTGGGTGTCGGTCTGAATGGTGCGCACCAGCGCGCCGATCTGCTTGGCCGCTTCGGCGGAGCGTTCCGCCAGCCGCTGCACCTCTTCGGCCACCACCGAGAAGCCGCGTCCCGCTTCGCCGGCCGATGCGGCCTGGATCGCCGCGTTCAGCGCCAGCACGTTGGTCTGTTCGGTAATGTCGGAAATGAGCTCGGTGATCTCGCCGATCTCCTGCGACGATTCGCCGAGGCGCTTGATGCGCTTCGAGGTTTCCTGGATCTGTTCGCGGATCTCGTGCATGCCCTTGATGGCGTTTTCCACCGCGGTCGAGCCCTGGTGCGCCGCCGCCACCGACTGGCGCGCCACTTCGGCCGACTCGTTGGCGGACTTGGAAACGTCGTTGATCTCGCTCGCCATCTTCAGCACCGTCGCCGAGGCGTCCTGGATCTCGCGCGACTGCTGCTGGGTCGCGGTGAGCAGGTCGCTCGAGATGTTCTGGGCGTTGGTCGATGCCGACGTCACCTGCTCGGCGGTGGTGGTGACGCGTTCGACCAGCCCGCGCAGCTCTTCGACCGTGTAGTTGACCGAGTCGGCGATGGCGCCGGTGATGTCTTCGGACACCGTGGCGTGCACCGTCAGGTCGCCGTCCGCCACTTCCTGCAGCTCGTTCATCAGGCGCAAAATGGCGGCCTGGTTCTGGTCGTTGGTGGCCTTCGCTTCTTCTTCCTTGGCCTGCGACAGCAGGCGCAGCGCCTCGGCTTCTTCGCGCCGGCTGTCGGCGCCGCGGGTGCGGTTGCGCGAGTCCTGCAGCATCACGCGGCTGATACTGCCGGCGGTGGCGAGCGTGAAGATCGACGACACCACCATCAGCCAGAACCACGAGTCGGTCGAATCCTGGTTGTTACGGTAGTTCGCCTGCACGGCCGACAGCAGTTTCTTGATCTCTTCGTTCTCGAAGAAGATCGACTGCTCGGCGCCCTTGGCGGCGGTAAAGCGCGGCAGGTTGTCGAGGATCGAGGCGACCAGCTTCTGGTAGGCGTCGAAGCGCGTCTTGATGCCGACCAGCTTTTCGCGCATGTCGGGGTCGGTGATGGCGGCCAGGCCCAGCGCCGTGCTGCCGTTCAGGAAGCCGTCGATGGTGGCGCGCACGGCGCCGGTGTCGCGTCCGAGCTGGAAGGCGGTGTCGGAGCGGATGCGCCCGGAGGTGAGGAATTCGCTGGCGCTGCGCGACAGGCGCTGGGTCAGCATCATCATGCGGCCGATCGCCGCCAGTTCGCGCGCGCTGCCGCCGCGCTGCACTTTTTGCGTCAGCAGTTCGTCGGTCATCGACAGCAGTTCCGGCGACAGCGTATCGAGCTGCTGCAGCGTGCTCTTGAAGCCGATCAGTTCGGGCTTCATCTTGAGGATGGTGCCGGCGGCGTTGTCGGAGCTGACCCACTTGGCGCGCGCTTCGGCCAGCGACCTGGCCATGGCGGCCGACGGCGCCGGGATGCGCTGGCCGGAAGAATAACCGCCGCGCGAGAGCAGATTGAGGTCGCCGGTGAGCTGGATGCGGCTCTCGTCGAGCTGGGCGAAGGCTTCCGGACTGCCCTGGATGGCGTTCGGCGCCGCCTTGCCGACCCGCTGCGAGTGCATCAGCGCGTCACTGGCGATCTGGGTCTGGGCCGAGGCGACGACGTTGGAGGCGGCGTTCTGCCACAGCGCGACGATGGTGAGCAGGATGCCGACGACGAAGGTGACCAGCAGGATGCGCAGCTGGCGCGCCAGCGACAGGTGGCCGATAAAAGGCAGCTGCAGTTCCTGCGCCGCTTCGGCCGGCGTGCTGGCGGCGCGCTTGCGGCGCATGATGCCGCCCAGGCTCAGCGGGCTGGCCGCATCCTCCGCGGGGGCCGGCGCAGCCGCAGGCGCCGGCTCGGCGCGCAGCGGCGTCGGCGAGGCCACCGGTTGCGGTCCGAATTGCGTATCGGGCGAAGTCAGCGCGACCTCGTGCTCGGGTTTGCCCTTCGGCGAAAATCCCATTGACAGTTTCGACGCGAATCCCATTCCAGCTCCCAGTCCCTAAGGTGTGACCACTACATGTAATTAGTTAGATGCCGACGTGCAGAAAGCGTTCGTCGCCGACCAGCGCCGCCAGGTCCAGCGCGGTCCAGTCATTGCCGTCGGCGTCGCGCAGACAGTCGCCGGCTGCCTGCATGCCGGCGGCGTGGCGCAGGCCATACACGCGCGCGACCAGCAGGCCGCAGTTAAATCCGAGGGCGCCGGCGAAGGTGACGATGCGGCTGTCGGCGCCGGTGGGCGTTTCGCCCAGCCCGAGGTAGCGCGCCAGGTCGATGATGCCGACCAGGTTGCCGCGGACGTTGGCCAGGCCGAGGTACCAGGGCTGGGTCAGCGGCACGGTGGTCACCGCCGGCAGCGGCACGATTTCGCCCGCCTGGGTCAGGTCGAGCAGGTAGCGGTCGGTGCCGATCAGCACGCCGAGCTGGTTGACGCTGGCGCCGGTGTTGGCGCGCGCCGCCTGCATGCGCTCGAGCAGCTGTACCTGGTACTGGCGCAGACGGGTGCGGCGGCCGGCGGCGTCAAGCCGTGCCGGCGCGGCGCCGTTGTCGCTGGCATTCATTTCAGGCCGCGCCCAGGGTTGATCCGAGCGTGGCGATCTTGTCGAGCAGCGCCTGCGGATCGACCGGCTTGACCAGGTAGCCGCGGGCGCCCTGGCGCAGGCCCCAGATACGGTCGGTTTCCTGGTTCTTGCTGCTGCAGATGATGATCGGGACGTTCGCCAGATCAGGGTCGCGCGCGATCGAGCGCGTCACCTGGAAGCCGTTCGCACCGGGCATCACCACGTCCATCAGGATCAGCTGCGGCTTTTGCGCCTTGATCTGGGCCAGCGCCTCTTCGCCGTTTTCGGCGGTGGTGACGGTGAAGCCGTTCCTGACCAGGATGTCGGTCAGGTAGTAACGCTCGGTCGGGGAGTCGTCGACGATAAGGATGTTTTGAATGGCCACGTGGCGCTCCTGGTGTGTTCTAGTCAGGCCGGATCGGCCGTATGTTCGCGCACGGCCGCCAGCAAGCTGTCCTTGCTGAACGGTTTGGTGAGGTATGCCGAGGAACCGACCATGGCGCCGCGCGCACGGTCGAACAGGCCGTCCTTGGACGACAGCATCAGCACGGGAGTGGCGTGGAAGCGGGCGCTTTTCTTGATGAGGGCGCAGGTCTGGTAGCCGTCGAGGCGGGGCATCAGGATGTCGCAAAATACCAACGCCGGGTGGTGGTCGTTGATCTTGGCGAGGGCATCGAAGCCGTCGTCGGCCAGTACTACCTGGTAGCCGGCCTGGGTCAGGAAGATCTCGGCGGAGCGGCGAATCGTGCTGCTGTCGTCGATCACCATGATCTTCAAGCCGGGGGGTTGCTGCGAGTTCGTCATAGTCAGTTCACTTCAGCATGAATCAGCACGATACCATAGGGCAAGACTTCTGTGCGTTAAATGTTGCAGTGAATCAACTACGACGTCAACTCTTATTTTCGGACAGTTAGATGGCGATCATCAGATCGTGGTCATTTCGAAATCGTCCTTGCGGGCGCCGCATTCCGGGCAGGTCCAGTTCATCGGCACATCGGCCCAGCGGGTGCCCGGGGCAATGCCCTCTTCCGGCAGGCCGGCCTGTTCGTCATAGATCCAGCCGCAGATCAGGCACATCCAGGTTTGAAATGGCACCGCTGCCGCCTGCGTTGTTTCATTGCTACTCACGTTGTGGATCCTTCTATCTAGTAAAATGCCGAATCAGGTATCTTAATCTACCCGCCGTGCAAAACCAAACATCTCCCCTCATATTAACGTTCGGCGTCTCCGATCCGGTCGGCGCCACCGGCATCCAGGCCGACCTGGCCGCGTTTTCCGCCCTTGGCTGCCATGGGCTGTCGGTCATCACGGGCCTGTTGATCGCCGATACCGCGCGCGTCGAGGACATCGACGAGACCGATGCCGACTGGGTGGTCGACCAGGCCCGCGTGCTGCTCGAAGACATGCCGGTGGCCGCCTTCAAGGTCGGCGCCCTGACCAGCATCGAGCAGGCGTCGGCGATCGCCGAAATCGTCTCCGACTATCCCGACGTGCCGCTCATCGTCGACCCGTTCCTGTCGAGCCTTCCCGATTCCGGGCTGGCCGACGACGACATGCTGATGGCGATCCGCCAGATCCTGGTGCCGCAGGCGAGCGTGCTGCTGCTGTCGCAGGTCGAACTGGCGCGCATGGCCGAGACGTGGCGCGAAGGCGGCTCCGGCGACATGCTCGCGCTTGACGTCGCCGAACTGACCGGCATGGGCTGCGCTCTGGTGCTGGTCACCTGCACCGGCGCTGCCGGCAAGGGCAAGGGAATCAGCGAAACCGCGATCATCTCGAACACCCTGTTCGACGAAAACGGCATCGTCGACACCTTCGACTTCGCGCATTTCGCCGGCCCGTTCGTCGGCGCCGGCAGCACCATGTCGGCGGCGCTGGCGGCAATGCTGGCGCAAGGCCTGGCACCACTGGCGGCGGTACGCGCGGCGCAGGAATACACCCACGGCGCCCTGGCCCACGCGCAGCGCTTCGGCATGGGCAAGCTGGTGCCGAACAAATTCTTCCGGGCGGCGCCGTTTGGCGCGGCCTGAGCCTTTTCTTCCTCACGCATCGATCGATTCAACCATGACTTCTGCTTCCACCTCCCAAAACGACATCCTGTTCGCGCGCGCCCAGCTCACCACCCCAGGCGGCGTCAACTCGCCGGTGCGCGCGTTCAAATCGGTCGGCGGCACGCCGCGCTTCATCACGCGCGCCGAAGGCCCCTACTTCTGGGACGCCGACGGCAAGCGCTACATCGACTACATCGGCTCGTGGGGGCCGGCGATCGTCGGCCACGCCCATCCAACGGTCGTGAAGGCGGTGCAGGACGCGGCCGCGCGCGGGCTGTCGTTCGGTGCGCCGACGCAGGGCGAAATCGAGATGGCGGAAGAAATCTGCAAGCTGGTGCCGTCGATCGAACAGGTGCGGCTGGTTTCGTCCGGCACCGAGGCGACCATGAGCGCGCTGCGCCTGGCGCGCGGCGCCACCGGCCGCGACAAGATCGTCAAGTTCGAGGGCTGCTACCACGGCCACGCCGACTCGCTGCTGGTCAAGGCCGGCAGCGGCCTGCTCACGTTCGGCAATCCGACGTCGGCCGGCGTGCCGGAGGACTTCGTCAAGCACACGCTGGTGCTCGACTATAACAATGTCGCGCAGCTGGAAGACGCGTTCGAGTCGATGGGCGACACCATCGCCTGCGTCATCGTCGAGCCGGTGGCCGGCAACATGAACCTGATTCGCGCGACGCCAGAGTTCCTCGGCGCGATGCGCAAGCTATGCACCGAGCATGGCGCGATCCTGATCTTCGACGAAGTGATGTGCGGGTTCCGCGTCGGCCTGGGCGGCGCGCAGGAACTGTATGGCATCGCGCCGGACCTGACCGCGCTGGGCAAGGTGATCGGCGGCGGCATGCCGGTGGCGGCGTTCGGCGGCAGCGCTGAGCTGATGCACAACATGGCGCCGATCGGCGCGGTCTACCAGGCCGGCACGCTGTCGGGCAATCCGGTGGCGGTGGCGGCCGGCATGGCGACGCTGAAGCTGGTGCAGGAGCCGGGGTTTTACGAAAAGCTGTCGGCGCAGGCGGCCAAGCTGGTGGCGGGGCTGACGGCGGCGGCGAAGGAAGCCGGCGTGACCTTCTGCGCCGATTCGGTGGGCGGCATGTTCGGCCTGTACTTCAGTCATAACGTCCCGGCGAGCTACGGGCAGATGATGGCGGGCGATAAGTCGCGCTTCAACGCGTTCTTCCACGGCATGCTCGACGAGGGCGTGTACTTCGCGCCGGCGGCGTTCGAGGCGGGCTTTGTCTCGGCGATGCATGACGATGCGGTCATCGAGGAGACGCTGGCGGCGGCGCGCAGGGTGTTTGCGCGGCTGGCGTGAGCGCTCCGCGCTGACTTCAAGACCGACGGTCTTCGAGCAAACTGCATCGGGGTCTGACCCAAAAAGCGGGTCAGACCCCTGTGGTCAGCGCCCTACTTCAGCCAGCCGCGGCGGCGGAAGTACCAGAAGGGGGCGATGGCGCTGGTCAGCATCAGGGCCAGCGCGAACGGGTAGCCGAGCGCCCAGTCCAGCTCCGGGAACCAGCGCTTGAAGTTCATGCCGTAGATGCTGGCGATCAGGGTCGGCGGCAGGAACGCCACCGACGCCACCGAGAAGATCTTGATGATCTTGTTCTGGTTGATGTTGATGAAACCGACGGTGGCATCCATCAGGAAGTTGATCTTGTCGAACAGGAAAGAGGTGTGGCCGTCGAGCGATTCGATGTCGCGCAAAATCTGGCGCGCCTCCTCGAACTGTTCGGCATTGAGCAGCCGCCCGCGCATCAGGAAGCTGACCGCGCGCCGCGTATCCATCATGTTGCGGCGGATGCGGCCGTTCAAGTCTTCCTCGTGGGCGATCGAGTTCAGCGCCGCCGCCGCGTCCTGGTCGGTGAACTCTTCCTGCAGCACCCGGCCCGACACTTCTTCGAGGTTCTGGTAGATGCCTTCGAGCGCATCGGCCGAATACTCGGCGTCGGTGGCGTACAGGTCGAGCAGCACGTCCATGTAGTCTTCGATCGAGCCGGGCCGCGAACGGGCGCGCATGCGCACCAGGCGGAACACGGGCAGGTCGTCGGTGTGCACCGAGAACAGCATCTTGCGCGCCAGGATGAACGCCACGGTGACGATGCGCGACGGGCCGTCGTCTTCTTCGAGCAGGAAGTCGGTGCGCAGGTGCAGGTCGCCGTTCTCGGCTTCGTAATAGCGGGCCGACGCCTCGATGTCCTTGACCTCGTCTTCGCCGGGCAGGATCACGCCATAGATCGCCTTGACCCACGCGCGCTCGTCTTCGTTGGGGTCGGTCAGGTCAACCCAGACCGGCTCGACATTTTCGAGATCCTCGCGGGTTTCGATCGGAACCTGGTTGAGCCGGCCATTCTGTAAGACAAATACGTTGATCATGCGAATTCTCGGCCGGATTCAAAACAGCGCAAGTGTACCCGCAAGCACCTGCCAAAGTCACCCCGAAACAACAATTTCGCCTTAGCGCAACTGTTTTTCGATGATTTTGTCGGTCGCCGGGTCGGAGGTCGGCGCCGCGGCTTCCTTCGGCGGGAGTTTTGGCGCCTCGAAGCCGCGGGTGTCAGTGATGCGGATGGCCTTGGTGGTCTTGTTGTCGTCCAGGCAGTCGGTGTTGGAAACGACGGTCTTGCCGCCGATGACGCACTTGCGCAGGGCGCCGCCGGATGGCGTGCCGGCAACCGCGTTGCGGGCGGCGTCGACGGCCAGGCGCGCCGGCGCCGCGCCGGTGAGCTTTGCCATGCTTTCGGCGAACAGGTTGCGCTCGTGGCGCATCGACCAGATCGCCGCCATCGCGACCGCGGCCACCAGCGCGGACACAATGGCCACCCACAGCAGGTTCAGTTCACCGCGTTGGCGTGCGATCATCGTCGTTTTTCCTTCGTTGGGGTTATGGCAGCTCGGCCGAATTCATGCGCATCATGATCAGGGTGGTGCGGCGCGCCAGGTAATTGGTGTCGCGGTGGCGGTCGTAGTAGCGCGGATTGGGCAGCATCACCGCCAGGCGCGCGGCCTGGGCCGCGGTCAGGCTGGCCGCCGGCACGCGGAAGTAGTGGCGCGCCGCCGCCTCGGCGCCGAACACGCCGCGGCCGAACTCCACCACGTTGAGGTAGATCTCGAGGATGCGCTCCTTGCTCATGACGGTTTCGAGCATGAACGCGATCACCATTTCCTGGCCCTTGCGCAGGTAGCTGCGCGAGCCGGACAGGAACAGGTTCTTGGCCAGCTGCTGGGTAATGGTCGAACCGCCGCCGACCACCTTCTGCTTCTTGTTGTTCTTGGCGTAGGCCTTTTCCAGCGCCAGCCAGTCGACGCCGTCGTGAACGATGAAGTTGGCGTCTTCGGAGGCGATGACGGCGCGCTTGAGGTTGGCGGAGATGGCGCCGTACGGCACCCACTTGTGCTCCAGCACGGCGTTCGGGTTCTTTTCGCGCAGCGCGCTCAGTTGCGCCGACATGAAGCTGGTCATCGACGGATTGAAGCGGGTCCACCAGCAGATCTGGGCGAAAAAATAGAGCTGCAACAGCAGCACCAGCAGGATCGGGCCGAGCACGATCCACTTGAGCCAGCGGCGGCCGCTTTTGCGCGCCTTTCTCATGCGGCGCGCATCGCCGCCAGCAGGGCCGCAGTGTGCGGACGCACGCCGCGCCAGACGAAAAACGCCTCGGCGGCCTGCTCGACCAGCATGCCGAGGCCGTCGCGCGCGGTGGCGCCGTGAGCGGCGGCGAAGTGCATGAACGGGGTCGGATCGGCGGCGTACATCATGTCGAGGGCCAGCGTGCCGGGGCCAAACACCGGCGGCGGCAGCGGCGGCAGCGCGCCGGCCAGGCTGGCCGAGGTGGCGTGGACGACGATGTCGAAGCGGCCATCGAGGGAGGCGAATGCGGATGCGGACAGCGGCACGCCGTGGTCGCCGAAAGCGTCGGCCAGCGATTCGGCGGTGGCCAGGGTGCGGTTGGCGATGACGAGCTGTGCCGGCTGCTGTTCGAGCAGCGGCAGGATCACGCCGCGCGCGGCGCCGCCGGCGCCCAGCAGCAGCACGCGCGCGCCGGCGATGCTGAAGCCGGCGTTGCACAGGATGTCGTTGACCAGGCCGGCGCCGTCGGTGTTGTCGCCGGCGATGCCGGCGGCGGTGAAGCTGAGAGTGTTGACGGCGCCGGCGGCGCGGGCGCGCGCGCTGAGGGTGTCGGCCAGCGCCGCTGCCTCCAGCTTGAACGGCACCGTCACGTTGGCGCCGCGGTAGCCGGCGGCGACCAGGCCGCGGACAGCGGCGGCAAAGCCGTCGATCGGCGCCAGGCAGCGCTCGTAGTCCAGCTGCTGGCCGGTCTGGCGCGCGAAATCGGCATGGATCGCCGGCGACCTGCTATGCGCGACGGGGTTACCGATGACACAATAACGGTCGGTCACTGCGCGCCTCCAAGGCTCGCCTTGAGCGTTTCTTCGCGCGTGAAATTGAAGCGCGTGATGATGATCCAGACGTCGTCCTTGTCGGACGACAGCATGTTCGGCGGGAAGCGGCCGAACGGCGCGGAACGCCGGACGATGGCGAGCGCCGCCTTGTCGAGGGCCGGGTCGCCCGAGCTCTTGTTGACGGTCACGCCGCCATCCTTGACGTAGATGCTGCCGTCCTGAAAGATCGGGATTTCCAGGATCAGTTCGCCGTACAGCTTGCGTCCGTTCAGCTGCGGGAAGTTGAGGGTACCGATTTCCTCGACCCGCTTCTGCATCGCCTTGTAGTACAGGGCGTAGCCGGCTTCCTGGGTGCTCGGCGAGATGAAGGTCTTCTTCGGGCGCTTGTTCTGTTCCTCGATGACGGTGCTGATTTCGGCGGTGGCGCGGGCGATCGCGCGGCGCGACTCGAGCGGGTCGGCGCCGGTGCGCGCCGGATCCGGCTTATCCTTTTCGGTCACCGGCGGCGCCCTGTAATTGGTGTTGCGAGCCTGCGTGAGCAAGTTCTGCTGCATCGCCTCGAACGCCGCGATTTTCTGCTGCATCGCCTTCAGGCTGTCGCCGTCCTCGGTCCGGCGCGTGTCCGGCAGCGGCGACTTCGAGCGGCCGGCATCGGCCTGGCCGCCGCCGTCGAGGTTGGCCTGGGCGATGGCGTCGGCCTTGAGGGGCCGCTTGGCGTGCTTGGCGTTGACGAGGATCACTTCGAGGCCGGGGTCGGCCGGTTCGAGCTTGAAGGCATCGGGCGCGACGAACCGCACCGCCAGCAGCGCTGCGTGGGCGAGCACCGAGAAAACGATGGCGACCACCATGGAACGGTTTTCAAAAAAAGACTTCACGCGGTACCGGGCTTCGAATCTATTGAACTGCAGAATGTTGAATTCTAACCCGTCGCCCCGGGGTCAGTGCCGACATTCGGACATTTTGTCTCGCAGCAAGTACAAACGAGCCGGCGATATGCTCAGCTCGCCTCGGGCTCGGGGGTGACGACCGCCACCGCGCCTTCGGCTTCGACCGCTTCGCTGGCGGCAGCCTGGCCGCTGTCTTCTTCTTCGCCATAGTCGAGCTCGGCATCGGCGGGGACTTCGGCGGCGACCGGAATCTCGAGCAGGCGCGCTTCGATCGTCAGGTCGACTTCGTCCCAGCGCAAGATGTCGAGCTTGACCTGGGCGCCGCGCGCCACCTGCGGCATGCCCGGCAAGCGCACGATCAGCGGGATGTCGACCAGGCGCAGCACTTCATCCTTGAGCACCACCGCCTCGACCTGGCGCGCTTCCTGCTGCCCAAGCCAGCGCAGGCACCAGTAACGTTCCATGTTCTGCTGATGCTCGTTGTAGGCGGCATACGCGGCGTCGAACGCGGACACGATGGCGAACAGGTTGGCGTCGCGCGGCTTGAACGGGGCCACCAGCGGCGCCGTCACGCCGTGCTCGGCGCAGGCAAGGATCTGCCACTGGTTGACCAGGTCGGTGTAGCGGCGCAGCGGCGAGGTGCTCCACGCGTACTGGTCGACGCCAAGGCCCTGGTGTGGCGCGGCATGCGTGACCATGCGCACCTGCAGCTTCGCGGCCCAGCCGGCGCCGCCGCCGGTGCCCTGCGAACGGTAGATGCCAGGCACGCCGCTGTCGTGCATCAGCTTGCCCCAGGTGCTGTTGGCGAAGATCATCAGCTCGGCGACGATCTTGTCGAGCGGCGCCCCGCGCTTGCGGCGCACCACCGAGACGACGTCGTCGTCGACGTAAAAATTGAAGTCGACGCGGTTGTTCTGCTCGGGCTTCAGGCCGAACGCTTCGCGCTTTACCATGCGCCCCGCTTCGAGCACCAGCGCCCACTTCCACAGCAGCGCCATCTCGGCCTTGTGCGGATACTCGCCCTCGCCGCTGGCCAGCGTTTCCTCGTTGACCAGGTCGTCGAGGTCGTTGTGGCGCAGGTTGCTCTTGATCGGCACCATCTCGGCGCGCGTCACGGTCGACACCACGCTCCAGTCGGCCGGGTCGAGCGTGGCGTACAGCGACAGCGCCGGACAGGTCTTGCCCTCGGCCAGGGTGAACGCTTCGACAACTGCATCGGGCAGCATGGTGATCTTGTCGCCGGGCATATACACGGTCGACATGCGGCCGCGCGCCATCTTGTCGACCGGGTCGTCGGGACGCACCGCCAGCGCCGGCGCGGCGATGTGGATGCCGACGCGCACCATGCCGTCGGCCAGCATCGTTACCGAAAATGCATCGTCGATCTCGGTGGTGGTGACGTCGTCGATCGAGAACGCGGCAACGTCGGCCGCCGGCAGGCCGCTCGGCGTGGCCGGCACCGGCACGCTCGGAAAACCGGCGCCGCGCGGGAAGTTCTCGAACAGGAAGCGCCCCATGTGCAGTTCTTTCGGCGAACTGATGCCGCCGGTGGCCAGCATCAGCCGCTGCGGCGTGCTGTGCAGCTCGTCGCAGGCCGCTTCCAGCGCCTTGTATTCGATGGTGTTCTTGTCCGGCTTGAACAGCAGCTGGTGCACCAAGGGCTGCAGCGCCTCCGGCAGGCGCCCTGCCTTCATCTCTTCGACGTAGGCCGCCTGGATCAGGCCCTGCTGCTTTTTCTTTTCGATGCCGGCCTGGGCCGCGCGCAGCGATTGCTCGGGCGCGGCCTTGTAGCGTCCGCGGCCCTTCTTGTAGAAATAGATCGGCGCGCCGTGCAGCGCCAGCACCAGGCCGGCCGCTTCGGACGGCAGCGGCGCGTGGCCGAAATATTCGGCGCCCAGCTCGGCGAAACCGAACTCGTCCTGGCCGGCGACTTCCCACAGGAATTCGAAGTCGACGTCGGCGGCAATCGCCTTCGCTTCTTCCAGCAACTCCGCCGGCCCCGGCTTTTCGTACTGCAGCAGCACGTCCTTGACCTTGACCTTGGTGCGTTTGCCGCTCGGCATTTCGACCTGGTAGGCCTCGCCAGCCTGCGACAGCACGGTGCCGACCTTGAAATCGCCGGATTCTTCAAAAAATAGATTCATTAGTCAATGGGGTTCGTGATTGATTGGGCTGTCAGGTCCATTACCGCGGGCAAGAATACCTCGGTGACCAGCAGCGTACCTTGATGGCGCCGGTACAGGCAGCGGCGCGCATAGTAAACAGAAGAAGGATCGGCGTCGCCGAGCGCGGCGCGAGCGCGCGACGCCAAAGGATGGCCGGCGCGCAGGCGCGCAAATTCGAGGCCGCCGCGGCGCACCAGCGGATCGTAAAACAGCGTGGTGCCGAGCGAGCGCTCGCCGAGCCGGCCGAACAGCGGCCAGTCGGTATTGGTGGCCGACATCGGCACCACCGTGTGGGCGAACACCACCGGCTCGCCGTCGCAGCGCAGCAGCACTTCGCGCTCCCACACCCGGCCGGGGCGCGCCAAGCCGATCGCGCGCGCCTCGTCGGCCAGGCACAGCGCCACGCGCTGGTGCAGCCGCTGCACGCGGAACGCGCCGCTGTGCGCGGTCAGGCGCGCCGTCAGCGAGCCGCCGCTGCCGAGCCAGCCGCGCATGATCGGCGCCGGCGCAACCGCGTTGACGTGCCGGTGCCACAGCGCCTGCCGCAAGGACGCCACCCTCACCGCGCCGCTTCCGGCGTGCAGAAGGCGAGCACGTCGTCGACGTAATCGGCAAATTCGGGAATCGCATGGCCGCTGCCTTGAATCACATGCTGGCGCGCGCCGGCGTAGTGCGCCACCATGTCGCGGTAGTCGAGCACTTCGTCGCCGGTCGCCGCGATCAGGAAATAGCGCTCCGGCCGGGTGATCCTGTCCACTTTCAGCGCGCGCAATTCATCGATGTATTCGCGCTTGAACTCGAACGGCTGGTCCGAATGCCACGCGGTGGTCACGCCGACGTGCTGGTCGAGGTCCTTCAGCGGCACGATCGCCGGGTTCAGCAGCACCGCGCGGCAGCCAAGCCGCTCGGCCAGCCAGGTGGCGTAATAGCCGCCCAGCGACGAGCCGACGATGGCCAGCTGGTCGGCCGGCACGCCGTCGACCAGCGACAAGGCCAGCGCCATCGCTTCTTTCGGCGACGCCGGCAGCTGCGGGCACACCAGTTCGCCGGCGCGGCCGAGTTCTTCCATCTTGCGCGCAACCACGCGCGCCTTGAACGAGGCAGGCGACGAGCGGAACCCGTGCAAGTACAAAATCATTTCGCCAGCGCCTCGAGCAGCCGCTGGTGGACGCCGCCGAAGCCGCCGTTGCTCATCACGAGGATATGGTCGCCAGGCTGGGCCGTCTGGACGATGGCGTTGACGAGGAAATCGAGCTGGTCGAAGCTGTGGGCAATCGTGCCGAGCGGCTTGAGCGCATCGGCCAGGCTCCAGCCGAGCGCCTGCTGGCTGCCGAAACCGAACACCAGGTCGGCATCCTTCAGGCTGCCCGGCAGCGCATCTTTCATCGCGCCCAGCTTCATCGTGTTCGAGCGCGGCTCGAGCACGGCGAGGATGCGCCCTTCGCTGCCGAGCTTTTGGCGCAGGCCGCCGACGGTGGTGGCGATCGCCGTCGGATGGTGGGCGAAATCGTCGTAGACGGTGATGTCGTTGACCACGCCGCGCACTTCCATGCGGCGCTTGACGCTTTCGAAACGCGACAGCGACTCGGCCGCCTGCGCCACCGGCACGCCGACGTGGCGCGCCGCGGCAATCGCGGCCAGCGCGTTGGAGCGGTTGTGGCGCCCGGTCAGGCCCCACTGCACGGCGCCGACTTGCTCGCCATTGAAGACGACGTCGAAGTTGCCGTTCGGGTGCTCGAGCATGCTCCAGTTGACCTGGTCGCCGGCGCCGAAGCTTTCGTGCTCGCTCCAGCAGCCGCGCTTCATCACGCGCTTGAGCGACGCTTCGTCGCCGTTGACGACCAGCCGGCCAACGCCAGGCACGGTGCGCACCAGGTGGTGGAACTGGGTTTCGATGGCGCCGATGTCGGGAAAGATATCGGCGTGATCATATTCGAGGTTGTTCATGACCGCGGTCTTGGCGTGGTAATGGACGAACTTGCTGCGCTTGTCGAAGAACGCGGTGTCGTACTCGTCGGCTTCGATGACGAAGAAATCCGAGTCGGTGGCGCCGGACAGCCGCGCCGACACGCCGAAGTTGAGCGGCACGCCGCCGATCAGGAAGCCCGGCGAATAGCCGGCATCTTCGAGGATCCACGCCAGCATCGCCGAGGTGGTGGTCTTGCCATGTGTGCCGGCCACTGCCAGCACCCACTTGTTGCGCAGGATGTGCTCGCCGATCCACTGCGGCCCCGACATGTACGGCAGGCTGCGGTTGAGGATTTCCTCGACCAGCGGATTACCGCGCGACACCACGTTGCCGATCACGTACAGGTCCGGATTGAGCGCCACCTGCTCCGGCCCGAAGCCCTGGATCAGCTCGATGCCCTGCGACTCGAGCTGGGTGCTCATCGGCGGGTAGACGTTGGTGTCGCAACCGGTGACGCGGTGGCCGGCCTCCTTGGCGAGGACCGCGAGGCCGCCCATGAAAGTACCGCAAATGCCGAGGATATGAATATGCATGGTGGGGGCGGCGCCAGGGATCCTGGTCGCACGAGAGAAGTCGAATACGCGATTTTACCTGACCCGCCGGCATTTCCCGTTCCAGAGTATCATCTCGCTCATGACGGCCATCCCGAACCACGACCAGAACCTTGCCCTGCTGCGCGCGGAAATTGCCGTGCGCGCGGCACGCCTGATCGCCGAGGACGGCGCCGACTACGCCACCGCCAAACGCAAGGCGGCGCGGCTGGTGGCCGGCGACGACCCGGCGCTGCCCAACCTGCTGCCGGATAACACCGAAATCGAAGAGGAAGTGCGCAAGTACCAGGCGCTGTTTCTCGCCGACAGCCAGCCGGCCCATCTGCGGCGGCTGCGCGAGCTCGCCCTGCAGGTGATGGAGCAGCTCGAACAATTCCGTCCCTACCTGACCGGCGCTGCGATGAGCGGCACCGCCGGCGAGCACGACGACATCCACCTGCAGCTGTTCGCCGACAGCGCCAAGGACGTCATCATCTTCCTGCTCGATCGCGACGTTAATATAGAGATATCCGAAACGCCGCATTTCAAGGGCGGCCGCCACGACCCGGTGGAGACGGTGAGCTTCCACTGGCGCAAGCAGCAGGTGCATGCCGAGTTGTATGAAATGAACGACCTGCGCGGCGCCCTCAAGCCGCGTCCCGACGGCCGGCCGCAGCGCGCCGACATCAACGCGGTGCGCGCGATGCTCGCCGCGTCCGCAGACCCAACCGAGAACTGAACCGCATGAACAAGAATAATGTCATTTTGATTGGCGCCGTTGCGCTCGCCTTCGGCGTCATCGGCGCGATGGTCGGCATCAACCGCAACGAGCCGGCGCCGCTGACCAAGGTCGCGGTGCCGACGCCGGACGGTGCGCCGCACGGCGCCGTCGGCGCGCTGTACGCCCAGACCATGAACGACGCCGCCGGCACGCCGCAGGCTTTGTCGAAATGGAAAGGCAAGGCGATGATCGTCAACTTCTGGGCGCCGTGGTGCGCGCCCTGCGTCAAGGAAATGCCGGAGCTGGCCGAACTGGCAACCGAACTCGGCAAGAAGGACATCGCGGTGATCGGAATCGGCATCGATTCGCCGTCGAACATCGCGCAGTTCGCCGCCAAGATTCCGGTTTCCTATCCGCTCTACGTGGCCGGCATGAGCGGCACCGACCTGGCGCGCCAGTTCGGCAACAGCGCCGGCGGCCTGCCCTACACGGTGCTGATCGGCGCCGACGGCCAAGTGCGCAAAACCTATCTCGGCCAGCTCAAATTCGAGGAACTGCGCGCCGACCTGGCCAAGCTGTAGGGCTGCGAACGGTCGTTCGTTTACGGGTGAGGGCGATTTTTTCCCTTGCCAATCCCCGATGTTGGCGGCAAAATGCCAGACTTTCGCGTCATTCTCTACCGTAAACCATGGTAAAAAAGCTCCTGCTGCTCAATGGCCCGAACCTGAATTTGCTGGGTACCCGCGAGCCCGCGGTGTATGGCGCCGAGACGCTGGCCGATGTCGAACGCGCTGCCACAGCCCAGGCTGCCGCGGCGGGCGCGACGCTGGAGTGCTTTCAGAGCAACCACGAGGGCGCCCTGATCGACCGCATCCACGCAGCCAAGGCCGAGGGCGTCGACGCCATCGTCATCAATCCGGCGGCGCTGACGCATACCAGCGTCGGTCTGCGCGACGCGTTCTCCGCCGTTGAGATACCGTTCGTGGAAGTGCACATCTCTAATATCTACCAGCGTGAAGAGTTCCGCCATCATTCCTACCTGTCCGCCATCGCCCTCGGCACCATTTGCGGGCTGGGAACTGACGGATATCGCTTTGCCATCGACTTCGCGCTCAAAAAGCGTTAATGTTCGTCAACTTCATGCATTTGCGCGGTTCGCCCTTATCCAGGTGCGCCGCATACCTTTAAAACCACAATAATTCCAAGGGGTTTCACATGGATCTACGAAAGCTCAAGACTTTAATCGACCTGGTCGCCGAATCGGACATCGCTGAACTGGAAGTCACCGAAGGCGAAAGCAAGGTACGTATCGTCAAATCCTCCGCCATGCCCCAGGGCCAGATGATGATGATGCAGCCGCAAGGCATGCAGCAACACTACGCCGCGCCGAGCCACGCCAGCGCCCCTGCCGCGGCCGAGCCGGTTGCCGCCGTCGCCGCCGAGCCGACCGGCCACGTCGTCAAGTCGCCGATGGTCGGCACCTTCTACCGTTCGTCGGCGCCAGGCTCGCCGGCGTTTGTCGAAGTCGGCGCTTCCATCAAGGAAGGCGACACCCTGTGCATCATCGAGGCGATGAAACTGCTCAACGAAATCGATTCGGAAGTGTCCGGCATCGTGACCAAGATCCTGGTCGAGAACGGCCAGCCGGTCGAATTCGGTCAACCATTGTTCGTGATCGGCTAAGCACCTTCGCGGCCCCGCGCGGGCCGCGGCGATCCTTACTCTTATATGCTGTTCCCGGCTCGCGCCGGACTTCACAGAAACACCGAACCTACCATGTTTGAAAAAATTCTCATCGCCAATCGTGGTGAAATCGCGCTGCGCATCCAGCGCGCTTGCCGCGAAATGGGTATCAAGACGGTTGTCGTGCACTCCGAAGCGGACAAGGACGCCAAGTACGTCAAGCTGGCCGACGAATCGGTCTGCATCGGCCCGGCCGCGTCCTCGCTCAGCTACCTGAACATGCCGGCCATTATCAGCGCCGCCGAAGTGACCGACGCCGAAGCGATTCACCCCGGCTACGGCTTCCTGTCGGAGAACGCCGACTTCGCCGAACGCGTCGAAAAATCGGGCTTCGTCTTCATCGGCCCGCGCTCCGACTCGATCCGCCTGATGGGCGACAAGGTGTCGGCCAAGCAGGCCATGATCCGCGCAGGCGTGCCTTGCGTGCCGGGCTCGGAAGGCGCGCTGCCGGACGATCCGAAAGAAATCATCCAGACCGCGCGCAAGGTCGGCTATCCGGTCATCATCAAGGCCGCCGGCGGCGGCGGCGGCCGCGGCATGCGCGTGGTGCATACCGAGGCGGCGCTGCTGAACGCGGTCGCGATGACCAAGACGGAAGCCGGCACCGCGTTCGGCAATCCGGAAGTGTATATGGAGAAGTACCTGGAAAATCCGCGCCACGTGGAAATCCAGATCCTCGCCGACGAACACAAGAACGCCGTCTGGCTGGGCGAGCGCGACTGCTCCATGCAGCGCCGCCACCAGAAGGTGATCGAAGAAGCGCCGGCGCCGGGCATTCCGCGCAAGCTGATCGAAAAGATCGGCGACCGCTGCGCCGAAGCCTGCCGCAAGATCGGCTACCGCGGCGCCGGCACCTTCGAATTCCTGTACGAAAACGGCGAGTTCTATTTCATCGAGATGAACACGCGCGTGCAGGTCGAGCATCCGGTCACCGAAATGATCACCGGCATCGACATCGTGCAGGAGCAGATCCGCATTGCCTGTGGCGAAAAGCTGCGTTTCCGCCAGCGCGACATCATGCTGTCGGGCCACGCGGTCGAGTGCCGCATCAATGCCGAAGACCCGTTCAAGTTCACGCCGTCGCCAGGGCGCATCACCGGCTGGCACGTGCCGGGCGGCCCCGGCATCCGCGTCGATTCGCATGCGTACGCCGGCTACTACGTGCCGCCGCATTACGACTCGATGATCGGCAAGGTCATCGCCTACGGCGCCACGCGCGACCAGGCGATCAAACGCATGCAGATCGCGCTGTCGGAAATGGTGGTTGAGGGTATCCTGACCAATATTGCGCTGCATCGCGAGCTGATGGTCGATGCGCGCTTCATCGAAGGCGGCACCAATATTCATTACCTCGAGCAGAAGCTGGCCAACAAGCCGGACCTGCCGAAGGCGGTGGCGCTGGGCAGCAAGGCGGAAGCCAAGGCTGAGCAATGAGCTGGACCGAAGTCGTCATCGAAATCGCGCGCGATAACGCCGAGGCCCTGTCGGACGCCTTGATGGAAGCGGGCGCGCTGTCGGTGTCGGTGGAAGACGCCGACGAAGGCACCGACCAGGAAAAGCCGCTGTTCGGCGAGCCTGGCATGGAGCCGGCCGAAGCGGCGTGGGAACATAGCCGGGTGGTGGCGCTGACCGATGTCGACGCCGACCAGGCCGCCATTGTGGCGGAAGCGGCCGCCGCCATCGGCATGGCCGAGGCGCCGGCGTTCACGACGCGCGCGGTGGCCGACGAAGACTGGGTGCGGCTGACGCAGTCGCAGTTCGCCCCTATTCACATCGGCAAGAACATCTGGGTCGTGCCGAGCTGGCACGAAGCACCCGATCCGGCCGGCCTGATCCTCGAACTCGATCCGGGCCTGGCGTTCGGCACCGGCAGCCATCCGACCACGCGCCTGTGCATGGAGTGGCTGGAAGCGCATCCGGCGCCGGCCAAGTCGGTGCTCGACTACGGTTGCGGCTCCGGCATCCTGGCGATGGTGGCCAAGAAGATGGGCGCGGGCGATGTCGCCGGCGTCGACATCGATCCGCAGGCGATCGAGTCGGCGCGCGACAATGCGGCGCGCAACAAGTGCGAGATCGATTACTACCTGCCGGACAGTTTTGCCGTGGCCGCCAAGCCGCAGCACGCCACCGGCAAGTTCGACATCGTGGTCGCCAATATCCTGTCGAGCCCGCTCAAGCTGATGGCGCCGATGCTGTCGGGCCGGGTGGCGCCTGGCGGCGCGCTGGTCCTGTCGGGCGTGCTGGCGCGCCAGGCCGAGGAAGTGGCAGCGGCGTATGCGCCGTTCATCAAGCTCGGCGTGTGGGCGGAGCAGGATGGCTGGGTGGCGCTGCACGGCGTCCTCGGCAGCGACAGCGTTCCAACGGCACGCTCGGACAGCGCGCAATAAAGGCATGGCGCTCGCCACTATTTGCCCCCACTGCAACACCATGTTCCGGGTCGCCTCGGACCAGTTGAAGCTACGTGGGGGCATAGTGCGCTGCGGCGCCTGCAACGAGGTTTTCGACGGCAACGCCGCACTGGTCGACGCCGCGGCGCGCCAGGCCGCCCAGCCGGCGCCAGTCGAAGAACCCTCCCCGCCTCCTGAACCATCGGCCAGCGACGCCTTCGACGCCGAGATCGCGGAGATCGACGCCAAACAAACCGAGCAGGCAGAAGAACCGGTCTATTCGCTCGACTTCGACACCACCTTCGATTCGTTCGGCATCTTGCCGAAGCCGGAAGCGGCCGCCGAGCCTGAACCGCAACCTGAGTTTGAGCCGGAGCCGGATCCTGAGCCTGAAGCCGCGCCTGAGCCCGAACCTGCGGTCGACGAGGAAATCGTCGCCCTGCCCCCGCCCGACGAAGAACCAATCGAGCCGCCGGTCCACGACAACAACCCCGATTCGCTCGCGCCGTTCCTGATGCGCGCCTCGGCTGCCGCCGAAGAAACTTTCCCTGCGCCGCCGGAGCAGCAAGTGGCGGTGACGAAATCCGCGCGCCGCAACGCCGCCAAGCGCAACAAGTTCGCCGTTAATCCGGCGCCGCTCGCCGTGCCGACGGACCCGGTCGAGCTGGCGCGCGACGACGAGCCGGCCAGCGAGGAGCCAGAATTCGTCCGCCGCAGCCGCCTGCAGGAACAAACCGGCCGCACCCGCCGCATCGTCATGGCGGTCGCCTCGGCGCTGCTGCTGGTCGCGCTCGCCGCGCAGACCATGACGACTTTCCGCAACGTGCTGGCGGCGCGTTTTCCGCAAACAAAGCCGGTATTGGCTGCGACCTGCGCCGTATTCGGCTGCAAGGTCGAGCTGCCGGCGCAGATCGACACGCTGAGCGTCGAGACCGGCGAACTGCAGTCGCTCGGCGGCAACGCCTTCAGCTACACCACGTTGCTGCGCAATCCAGGCAGCCTGGCGCAGGCCTGGCCGCACATCGAGCTGGCACTGACCGACGCCAACGACAAGCCGCTGGTGCGGCGCGTGTTCACGCCGGCGCAGTACTTGCCGCCGGGCGTAGCTGCCGCCAAGGGCTTCGGGCCGCGCACCGAGCAGCCGGTCAAACTGTTTTTCGAGCTGAACCAGATCAAGGCATCCGGCTATCACATCGCCATCTTCTACCCATAAGGCAGCATAAAAATGAACAAAACCACCCTGATCTGCGGTTCCCTCGCCTTCGACAAGATCATGCAGTACCACGGCCGGTTCTCCGAGGCCTTGCTGGCCGACCAGCTGCACAAGGTCAACGTGTCGTTCCTGGTGCCGACGTTGCGCACCGAATACGGCGGCTGCTCGGCGAACATCGCCTACAACCTGAAGATGCTGGGCGGCGACCCGTTGATCATGGCGACCATCGGCCAGGATGGCGGCGAATACCTCGAGCGCTTCGAAAAGCTCGGCATCGCCACCCGCGGCATCCGCAAGATCGGCCACGCCTACACCGCCCAGTGCTTCGTCACGGCCGACCTCGACAATAACCAGATCAACGCCTTCCACCCGGGCGCGATGCAGTTCGCACACGAGAACAACGTCGCCGATTGCGGCGCGCTGCGGGTGGCGATCATCGCCCCGGACGGCCGCGACGGCATGCTCAAGCACGCCACCGACTGCGCGTCGCAGAACCTGCCGTTCATGTTCGATCCTGGCCAGCAGCTGCCGATGTTCAGCGGCGCCGAGCTGATCGACTTCATCAACAAGGCCAGCTACGTCGCCGCCAACGATTATGAATTCGAGATGCTGATGGACCGCACCGGCCTGACGCTGGAAGACATCGCCTCGCGGCTCGACGCGCTGATCGTCACCCGCGGCGAGAAAGGCTCGGAGATCTACACCGATGGCCAGCGCTTCGAGATTCCGTGCGTGAAGGCGGCGGCGGTGGTCGATCCGACCGGCTGCGGCGACGCCTACCGTGCCGGCCTGTTGTTCGGCATCGCCAACGACTTCGACTGGGAAACCACCGGCCGCCTGGCCAGCCTGATGGGCGCGCTGAAGATCGCGCACCAGGGCGGCCAGAATCACGTCTTCACCGCTGCAGAAGTGGCCGACCGCTTCGAGAAAGAGTTCGGCTACCGCTTCTGACCCCCCTTCATCCTCGCGCAAGCGGGGATGACGTGCAAACTTTACGGCGCGAGCAAGCGCTCGACCTCCTCCACCGTCAATCCGGCGGACTTCACTTCAATCAATTTGCGTTTATTGGCCAGCCCGTGCGTGATCGTCACCGCACTCCTGGGCACCGACAGCGCCGCCGCCAGGTATTTGATCAAGGCCTCGTTGGCCTTGCCTTCGATCGGCTGCGCCTGCAGCTTGAGCTTGAGGGCGTCGTCCAGCACGCCAACAATTTCGGTCTTCTTCGCATTCGGGGTGATCTGCACCGCCAGCCGGACGCCGGCCGGCAGCGCCGAGCACCACGCACGGCTCATCGCAGGCCGAACAGCATGCCGAGGACGTGCTGGGCGATCTGCAGCAGGATCAGCGCGACCAGCAGCGACAGGTCGAGCCCGCCGAGCAGCGGCACCACTTTGCGCAGCGGACGCAGCAGCGGGTCGTTGAGGGCCCTCACCAGCGGCGCCAGCGGCGCATGCGGGTTGACCCAGCTGAAGATCGCCTCGACGATCAGCAGGGCCATGAAGCCGTACAGAATCCAGTTGCAAAAGCGGTAGAGCGCCATCAGGAACACGGCCTGTCCCGGCATGCCGGACAAGAACAGCACCGACGTGGCGAGGCACACGACCAGGAACGCGCCGATCAGGCTGGCCCAGTCGTAGCCGCCGACGCCAGGCACCAGTCGGCGCAACGGGCGCACCAGCCAATCGGATAGGGTAAAGGTAAATTGCGCCACCGAAGCCGGTGGCCGGACACGAATCGCCTGCATCCAGAAACGAAGCAACAAGACGCCGCCAAGTACGGTGGCGATGGCGTCCACGATCAACTGGAGAATACTGAGCACGACGACTCCTTAAAAAAAAACCGCTGTGTGAAACGTGTCACACAGCGGTATTTTGCCTGATCCAGGCACAGCTGGCTATTACGGACGGCTGCTGGTCGGGAAAGGCCATGCTGCTGCTGGAGCCAACACGGTTTTCGCTGCAGCCGGCGCTGGCGCTGGAGCTGCTGCGGCTGGAGCGGCGGCGGCTGGCGCTGCTGCTGGAGCTGCTGCTGGCTTCGGCGTTGCTGCCGCCTTCGGTGCTGCCGGCTTTTTAGGCGCAGCCGCTTTTTTCACCGCTGGCTTGGCTGCAGCTGGCGCTGCTGGCGTTGCCATTGGCTTGGCTGCTGGCGCAGCCTTAACGGACTTTTTTGCTGCTGGCTTAGCCGCCACCTTTTTTGCTGCTGGCTTTGCTGCTGCTTTCGCTGCTGGCTTTGCTGCTGCTTTAGTTACTGCTTTTTTTGCGACTGGCTTCGCTGCTGCTTTTGGCGCTGCTTTTTTTGCGGCTGCTTTTGGAGCTGCTTTTGGGGCGGCTTTCTTGGCGGCTGCTTTTGGAGCGGCTTTCTTGGCGGCTGCTTTAGGAGCTGCTTTCTTGGCGGCTGCTTTTGGAGCGGCTTTCTTCGCTGCTGGCTTGGCTGCAGCTTTCTTCGCTACTGGCTTTGCTGCTGCTTTTGGAGCTGCTTTCTTGGCGGCTGCTTTGGGAGCGGCTTTCTTGGCGGCGGCTTTTGGAGCGGCTTTCTTCGCTGCTGCTTTTGGCGCGGCTTTCTTGGCTGCTGGCTTGGCAGCGGCTTTTTTCGCTACAGGCTTGGCTGCTGCTTTTGGAGCGGCTTTCTTCGCTGCTGGCTTGGCTGCTGCTTTTTTAGCGGCTGGCTTTGCTGCTGGCTTGGCGGCAGCTTTTTTAGCGGCTGGCTTTGCGGCCGGCTTGGCTGCTGCGGTCGCTTTTTTAGCGACTACTGGCTTCGCTGCTGCTTTCGCGGCTGGCTTGGCGGCGGCTTTCGCTGCCGGTTTCTTTGCTGCTGGTTTCTTTGCGGCTGTTGCCATTTGAGTTCTCCTTCATCTGCGATGGGAAAAATACGCTACAAGGTTAAAACCCGTCCGACCCGTATATGTGGTCAGGCGAATTATTCATCGGCACAAACGGCGTTCCGTGTTTATGCTAATGAATTCGGCACCAGCTGAACTGCTGCATCTCCTCACGATTGCAGCACTTCAGCCATAGTCATCGGACGTTCACGACGACAAAATCGGTGTTACCAGTGCGCTGTTCACATCCCAGTTGCGCCAAACCGCGAAACGAAAAAGCCGCCATGCCTGAACTGAAAATCAGGCAGAGCGGCTTAGTTTTTGCGGTGAGGTCAATTGCATATCTGTTGAATCAGCGTCCCATTTAGATCGGTTTGTTTGCCGACGTGATCGCGAAAAATCGGCGTGTTCACGTTTTGACAAATTCAATCACGTAAAGTACACGAAAACCTTGTCAGTGCGCAACTGGCACACTTGTTTTTCGCATCCTTTTTTTAGATGGGCTCGCTGCATTTGCATAGGCCGCGTTCGGATACAGCGATCGATGCCGATTTAAATGAGCGAACTCTACTGATTAAGTGGCGGCGCAATCACTTGAACCGACACCGCATTGGCCGCATCCCATGCTTGCCGATAGCCGGTGCCATCCTTCCTTCGAGCGTGGGCGCATCGCAGAGATGCTTTACCTAAAGGCGATGTGCTCGCCGATGCGCGCGCGCCGGCACGCACTGCTTATCCTTCACCAGGTCGGCGGCGCGGTCATCGGACGTTGAGGAATGCCTGGTAGTCGCAAGTGACGTTGAACTTTTTCAGCGCGCAAAGCGAGCGCGCGTCGCGCGGATTTTTTCGTTGCAGTAAGGAGACGATATCGTCGCACTTATCGCAGCGCGAAAAAAAACCCGGCGCGAGCGGCCGGGTTAGTGTCTGTCGATTTGGAATTGTCGACGTCACTTATTCCCAGTTCAGCGCACCGCCGGTCTGGTACTCGGTCACGCGCGTCTCGAAGAAGTTGCGCTCCTTCTTCATGTCGATCATCTCGCTCATCCAGGGGAACGGGTTCTCTTCTTGCGGGAACAGCGGCTCGAGGCCGATCTGCACCGAGCGTCGGTTGGCGATGAAGCGCAGGTAACCCTTGAACATCGACGCGTTCAGACCGAGCACGCCGCGCGGCATCGTGTCTTCCGCATACGCGTATTCGAGGTCGACCGCTTTCAGGAACAGGACCTTGATCTCTTCGCGGAAGGCCGGCGTCCACAGCAGCGGATTTTCCATCTTGATCGTATTGATCAGGTCGATACCGAAATTGCAATGCATCGACTCGTCACGCAGGATGTACTGGTACTGCTCCGCCGCGCCCATCATCTTGTTCTGGCGGCCGAGCGCCAGGATCTGGGTGAAGCCGACGTAGAAGAACAGGCCTTCCATCAGGCAGGCGAACACGATCAGCGACTTGAGCAGCGTCTGGTCGGACTCGGTGGTGCCGGTGGTGAAGGCCGGATCGGTCAGCGTATTGATGAACGGGATCAGGAATTCGTCCTTGTCGCGGATCGACTTGACCTCGTTGTAGGCGTTGAAAATCTCCGATTCGTCCAGGCCCAGCGACTCGACGATGTACTGGTAGGCGTGGGTGTGGATCGCCTCTTCGAATGCCTGGCGCAGCAGGTACTGGCGGCATTCCGGCGCCGTGATGTGGCGATAGGTGCCAAGCACGATGTTGTTGGCCGCCAGCGAGTCGGCGGTGACGAAGAAGCCCAGGTTGCGCTTGACCAGGCGACGCTCGTCGTCGGTCAGGCCGTTAGGGTTCTTCCACAGCTCGATGTCGCGCTGCATGTTGACCTCTTGCGGCATCCAGTGGTTGGCGCAGCCGGCCAGGTATTTGTCCCATGCCCATTTGTACTTGAACGGCACCAGCTGGTTGACGTCGGTCTTGCCGTTGATGATGCGCTTGTCGTCCGCGTTTACACGCTTGGCGACCAGTTCGGCGTCCGCCGGCGCTTCGCTTGGTGCTTGCGGCAGGCGGGCGGCTGGTGCGCTGGAGGTGTCTTCGTCCCATGACAACATAATGATGTTCCTTCTTGATGGTGTGTCGTTCACGCGTTAGACGCGCGTGATTTGATTTTGTTGGTGCTGCCGGCAGCTACACCGGGGTCTCGGCGCCCCCGTCTGACCCCATGGGGTCAGACCCCAGGGTCAGACCCCGGACGTGCAACTTACTGGCAGGCTTCGCATTCCTCGAAACCGTCGTCGCCTGGACGCAGGTAGCAGGCTGCGCCGTCGGCTTCGGCCGTGGCCGCCGCTGCCGAGGCCGCCGCAGCCGCTTCCGCCGCCGCCACCGCGCCCTGGGCGCTGGCCGACATGCCGCCGTCCACCGCCACCGCGTTCAGCGCGCCGGTCTTCGAGGTCGACTTCTCCATGTGCGTCGCCGCCATGGTGCGCAGGTAGTAGGTGGTCTTGAGGCCGCGCAACCATGCCAGCTTGTACGTCTCGTCGAGCTTCTTGCCCGAGGCGCCGGCCATGTAGATGTTCAGCGACTGCGCCTGGTCGATCCACTTCTGGCGGCGCGAGGCGGCTTCCACCAGCCAGCTCGGCGACACTTCGAAGGCGGTGGCGTAGATGTCGCGCAGGTCTTGCGGGATGCGGTCGATCTTGGCCAGCGAGCCGTCGAAATACTTCAGGTCGGCGATCATCACTTCATCCCACAGGTCGCGCGCCTTGAGGTCGCGCACCAGGTAGGAGTTGATTTCCGTGAATTCGCCCGACAGGTTCGATTTCACATACAGGTTCTGGAACGTCGGCTCGATGCAGGCGGACACGCCGATGATGTTCGAAATCGTCGCGGTCGGGGCGATCGCCACGCAGTTCGAGTTGCGCATGCCGAACTGCTTGATGCGCTCGCGCACCGGCGTCCAGTCCATCGCCGACGAACCGTCCACCTCCAGGTAGCCGCCGCGCTCTTCGGCCAGCAGGGCGACCGAATCTTGCGGCAGGATGCCGCGGTCCCACAGCGAACCTTCGTACGACTCGTAGCGGCCGCGCTCTTCGGCCAGCTCGGTCGAGGCCAGGTAAGCGTAATAGCAGACCGCTTCCATCGAGGTGTCGGCAAACGCCACCGCCTCGTTCGAGGCGAACGGAATGCGCATCATGTGCAGGCAATCCTGGAAGCCCATGATACCCATGCCGACCGGGCGATGGCGCATGTTCGAGTTGCGCGCTTTCTCGACGGCGTAGTAGTTGATGTCGATGACGTTGTCGAGCATGCGCATCGCGGTGCGCACGGTCTTCTGCAGCTTGACCTTGTCGAGCTTGCCTTCTTTCATGTGGGCCGGCATGTTCACCGAACCCAGGTTGCATACGGCGATTTCCGACTCGTTCGTGTTGAGCGTGATCTCGGTGCACAGGTTCGAGCTGTGGACGACGCCGACGTGCGACTGCGGCGAACGGATGTTGCACGGATCCTTGAAGGTGATCCATGGGTGGCCCGTTTCGAACAGCATCGACAGCATCTTGCGCCACAGGTCGAGCGCGGCGATCTTCTTGAACACGCGCATTTCGCCGGCGGCAGCCTTCGCTTCGTAGCCGAGGTAAGCCGTTTCGAAGGCCTTGCCGACCTTGTCGTGCAGGTCCGGCGCTTCGGACGGCGAGAACAGGGTCCAGTCGCCCTTCTCCATCACGCGCTTCATGAACATGTCCGGAATCCAGTTGGCGGTGTTCATGTCGTGGGTGCGGCGGCGGTCGTCGCCGGTGTTCTTGCGCAGGTCGAGGAATTCCTCGATGTCCATGTGCCAGGTTTCCAGGTAGGCGCAGACCGCGCCCTTGCGCTTGCCGCCCTGGTTGACCGCGACGGCGGTGTCGTTGACCACTTTCAGGAACGGCACCACGCCTTGCGACTTGCCGTTGGTGCCCTTGATGTGGGCGCCGAGCGCGCGCACCGGGGTCCAGTCGTTGCCCAGGCCGCCGGCGAACTTGGCCAGCAGCGCGTTTTCCTTGATGGCGTCGTAGATGCCTTCCAGGTCGTCCGAGACGGTGGTCAGGTAGCACGACGACAGCTGCGAGCGCAGGGTGCCGGAGTTGAACAGGGTCGGGGTCGAGCTCATGAAGTCGAACGACGACAGCAGGTTGTAGAACTCGATGGCGCGCGCTTCGCGGTTTTCTTCGCGCAGCGACAGGCCCATGGCGACGCGCATGTAGAACGCCTGCGGCATTTCAATGCGGATATCGCGCACGTGCAGGAAGTAGCGGTCGTACAGGGTCTGCAGGCCGATGTAGCCGAACTGCAGGTCGCGGTCGGCAACCAGCGCCTTGGCCAGCTTGGCCAGGTCATAGTTGGCCAGTTCCGGATCGAGCAGGTCGTTGGCGATGCCCTTGGCGATGTATTGCGGGAAGTACTCTATATAGTGTGCGGCCGCTTTTGCCTGCGGCACGTCCTGGCCGAACACTTCCTTGCGGATCGTGTGCAGCAGGATGCGGGCGGTCACCTGCGAGTAGGCCGGGTCTTTTTCCATCAGCGCGCGGGCGGCCAGGATGGCGGACTTGTGCAGCTCTTCGACCGGCACGCCGTCGTACAGGTTGCGGACGGTTTCGGCCAGGATGGCGTCGGCGTCGACGTGCTTTTCGAGGCCGACGCAGGCGGCGTTGATCAGGTCGCGGACCTGGTTCATGTCCAGTGCGCGGCGCTCGCCGTTCTCAAGCACGTGGATCTGCGGTGCGGCGACCTGGGCGGAGGCGCCTTGCGCTTCCTTGGCCAGGCGGCGCTCTTCCATGTGCTTGGCGCGGTACAGCACGTAGGCGCGGGCGACGTCGTGCTCGCCCGAACGCATCAGCGACAGCTCGACCTGGTCCTGCACGTCCTCGATGTGGAAAGTGCCGCCGCCCGGATGGCGGCGCACCAGCGCGGCAACCACGCTGGCGGTGAGCTGCTCGACCAGTTCGCGCACGCGCGCCGAGGCCGCGCCCTGGCCGCCGGTGACGGCGAGGAACGCCTTGGTCACGGCGATGGCGATCTTCGACGGCTCGAAAGCGACGACGGCGCCGTTACGGCGGATGATGCGGTAGTCCTGGGTCGCGATGGACGCGGCATTGCTGTCCGCTGCGGGAGCCGTCGAACCTGGGGTGACGTGCAGCGGATTGGTGGAAATGTCTTGTGATGTTTGCATTGAGGCTCCCGGGGACGGCATGCAGTCGTGCTGCAGCCATTGTTATCAAGTAGACCGGCGGCGAGGCCGATCATTCAACAAATAAAAAAGCAAAAAAATACCCTGCCAACCGTTGCGCACCTGTTGGCAAACGACGTTAAACATGGGTTGAATACGCTGGTTCGGAACCGGTCCGATCGTGCTGGACGGTGTACCAAACTGTGTCCGGTTAAATCCCCCGGCACCACTACATCTAGTCATAAGCGCTAAAGTGAGACTAATTGTAGTGCCTGACCGAACCACACGCAATACATTTCCGACACCATCGGATACTAAATATTTGATATTTTTTTCGGTGCGAAGACTTGACATTTTTCAGCGCGGAAACCACGCCGACCAGCCGGTGAGCGGGCACTAACACTGCATCATTTGCAGGCAGGTTTGGGCCGCGATGGCGCGCTTGCCCAAAGCGCCCTGCCAGCGCAAGGGGGTGGACAAACCGTATTGCACTGGCGAAAAAGCAACAACACAGCAAATCCTGGTGTCAGGTCTGACACCAGCTTTTGACGACGGCTTATTGCTCCGGCTCCTGGATGTCGAGCTTCTGCATCTGGTAGCGCAACTGGCGGAAGCTGATGCCGAGCAGCTGCGCGGCCTGGGTGCGGTTGAACTGGGTCTGGGCCAGCGCGCGCAGGATGATGTCGCGCTCGACCTGCACCAGGTAGTCGGGCAGATTGTTGGGCAAGGCGTCCGGGCCGAGGGTGGCCGGCGTTGCGAGCGCCGGCGCCGGCGCCACGACCGCGGCCGGCGCCGCTTCGTGCGGCGCGCCCGGCTCGGCCACCCGCGCGCTCTTGAGCGACAGGTCGGCCACTTCGATCACGCCGTCGTTGGCAAACGCCAGCGCGCGTTCCAGCACATTCTCGAGTTCGCGCACATTGCCGGGGAATGAATAGGCGCACAGCGTTTCCAGCACCCGGGCGCCGAGCACCGCCTTCTGGCCGCCGCCGGCGAGGCGCGCCAGGATGGTATCGGTCAGCACGCCGAGGTCGCCGAGCCGCTCGCGCAGCGGCGGCAGCGCCAGCTCGATCACGTTGAGCCGGTAGAACAGGTCCTGCCGGAATTTGCCGGTCTCGACGCAATGGGCCAGGTCCTGGTGGGTGGCACTGATGATGCGCACGTCGACCGGCTCCTCGGCGGTGGCGCCGATCTTGCGCACGCGCCGTTCCTGGATCGCGCGCAGCAGCTTGACCTGCATCGCCAGCGGCAAATCGGCCACTTCGTCGAGCATCAGGGTGCCGCCGTTGGCGGCCTGGAAGAAGCCGTCGCGCTCGTCCGCGGCGCCGGTGAAGGCGCCCTTGCGGTAGCCGAAGAACTCCGCTTCCATCAGCGCTTCGGGTATCGCGCCGCAGTTGACGGCAATGAAAGGGCGCGCGGCGCGCGAACTCTGGGCGTGGATCTCGCGCGCGGCCAGTTCCTTGCCGCTGCCCGATTCGCCGGTGATGGCGATCGGCGCCATCGAGCGCGCCAGGCGGGCGATCTGGGCGCGCAGGCCCTGCATCGCTTGCGAGTCGCCGATCAGCCGGCTCGGCGCGCCGGGGCTCGCCGCCGGCTGCGCCGAGCCGGGGCTGGAGAGGCGCAGCGCCGAGCGCACCATCACGCGCAGGTCGTCCAGCACCACCGGCTTGGAGACGTAATCGAAGGCGCCGGCCTTCAGCGCCACCACCGCGTTGTCGGCGCTGCCGTAGGCGGTGACGACCGCGATCGGCGTGCCCTTGCCACTGGCGGCCACTTCGCGCACCAGTTCGAGGCCAAGGCCGTCGGGCAGGCGCATGTCGGTCAGCACCAGCGCGTACTCGTTGGCGGCGAACAGCGCGCGCGCTTCGCGCAGCGTTTCGGCGCAGTCGACGTCCAGGCCCATTTTGACGAGCGTGATGTCGAGCAGTTCGCGCAGGTCCGCTTCGTCGTCGACGACCAGGATGCGGGGTGAAGTCATGGCGTGGCCTTTCGGTTGCTGGGTGCGCGCATCAGATAGCCCATGGCTGCGCGAAGGTGATGACAAACCTGCCGCTGGCCTTGCGCAGGCCGAAGGCGCCCGGGTCGATGCGGTATTCATAATCGAGCATGGCGTCGTTGTTCAGGCAAAGTTCGCGCGCCAGGTACAGGCCAAGGCCGGTACCCTTGCTGGAGGTAGTGTAGAACGGTTCGAACAGGTGGGCACGCACTTCCGGCGTGATGCCGGGGCCGTCGTCCTGCACGTGCAGTTCCATCCGCCCCGGGCCGTCGCCGACCACGAACAGGCGGATCGAGCCGGGCGTGGCGCTGGCGTAGCGGATCGCGTTGGTGAGCAGGTTGACCACCACTTCGCGCAGGTGCAGCGCGTCGAAGCGCACCGGCGACTTGCCGGTGGCGCCGACGCAGATCATGTCGTCGGGCAGCGCGTGGGTCTCCTGGAACTCGGCGCGGATCTCGGCGAGGAACGGCGCCAGGTACAGCGGCTCCGAGTGCGGCTGCACCTTGCGCGACAGCTGCAGGATGTCTTCGACCATGCGGTTGACGCGGGCGACGTTGTCGCCGACGATCTTCAGCAGGCGCGCGTGCGACGGCTCCGACAAATCTTCGGCCAGCAGCGAGGTGGCGTGGCCGATCGCCGACAGCGGGTTGCGCACCTCGTGGGCGATGCTGGCGGTGAGGCGGCCCATCGAGGCGAGCTTGAGTTGCTGCGCCTGGTTTTCGATGGCGGTGACGTCCTGCAGGAAGATCACGCAGCGCTCGGTGGCCTGGTCGGGCGTATCGACGCGGGCGAAGCGCAGCTTCAGGTGCGCCGCCAGGTCGGGGCGCACGCTGCGCAGCAGCGGCCCGGCCTCGGCGCCGGCCTCCTGGCCAGGCTTGACGGTGACGAAAGCGCCGCCGGCCTCGCCGCCCGAGCCTTCGAGCGGCAGCGCCAGCCAGGCGCCGAAGGCCTGCGCGATCGGCTCGAGCGGCGCCACCGCGGCGAGCCGGAAGTCGCAGCCCTCGCCGGCCAGCGCCAGCATGCGCTGGGCCGCCGGGTTACTGGTAAACACCTGGCCGTCGTGGCCGACCACCAGGATGCCGTCGCCGACATCGGCCATGACGATGCGGTTGATCGCCTGCTGGATCTTGAGGTCGGCGCCGCGGCGCGCCGCCAGGTCTTCCTGGCCGATCAGCTTTTGCGCGAGCCGGCTGACCAGCAGCACCACGGCGAAGAAGGCCGCGCCGAACACGCCCGACTGCAGCAGCGGCGTGTCGCCGTCCTTGACGTAGGTGCTCCACGCGCTTTCGCCGATCAGGAACAGCGTCACCAGCGAGGCGGAAAACAGCGCCAGCACCAGCGGCGCCAGGATCGCCGCGCCGGCCAGCGGGAACAGGTAGAGGATCGCCAGGCCGCTGCGCACGCCGCCGCCGCCGACGTACAGCAGCGAGATGACGGCCAGGTCGATGGCGATCTGGGCACCCAGCTGCAGCATGAAGCGGTGGCGCCAGTAGACGGTCAGCACGCCGAACAGGAAGGCCGCCGCCAGATAGGCGATGCAGGTTTCGGCGTACAGGTGCTGGCCGGTCGCGCCGCGGCTGTCGAAGCTCAGGTACAGCAGCAGCACGATCGCGATGACGATGCGCGTCGCGGTCAACGTCTGCAGCGAGCGCCAGAATGTATCGCGCGATTGGACCGATAGCGCCTGCCAGCGTGCCATCGGCTACTTGGCCGGCAGTCGAACGTGGGCCGGGCTGCAGTAGTCCAGGCCATCGGCGCGCACCGCCTCGGACGCCGGGAAATGCAGGCCGCAGTGAGCGCAGCTGGTCATCGTTTCGATCTGCGGCTGCGGCGGCGCCTTCGGCGGCACGATGCTTGAAGAGCGCAGCTTGCTGCGGATCGCCCATATCACCAGGATCGCCAGGGCCACCCAGAATAGAAAGCGGGTCATGCGAATCCCCTGTGCAGTACGACTTCAAGAACAAAGCGGCTGCCGACGTAGGCCAGCACCAGCGTGGCGAAGCCGGCCAGCGTGAAGCGCAGCGCGGTCTTGCCGCGCCAGCCGCGCCACTTGCGGCCGGTCAGCAGCGCCGCGAACAGGAGCCACGACAGCAGCGCGAAAATGGTCTTGTGGTCCCATTTCATGACGGCGCCGAACAGCTGCTCCGAAAATACGATACCCGACAACACGGTCAGGCTAAGCAGCACGAAGCCGATGCCGATCAGGCGGAACAGCAGCTTTTCCATCGTCAGCAGGGCCGGCAGCTGGTCGAGCGCGCCGCCGAGCCAGCCCGGTGCCGGGCTGCGCGTATGCAGGCGCGACTCCTGCAGCGCCATCAGCACGGCGTGGAAGGCGGCGATGGTCAGGGTGCTGTAGGCGAGGATCGCGACCGCGATGTGCCAGCCGAATGCCGGCGCCTGGCCCTGCAGCTGGAACACGCTGCCGGGGAACAGAGCCGGCAGCGCGGCGGCGGCGGCGGCGCACGGCATCACCAGCCGGCGCAGGCCGTCGAGCGCGAAGTTGCGGTTCTCGAACCAGTACGCCGCCACCGACACCCACAGCGCGGCCGACAGCATGATGGCGAAACCGACGCGCAGGCCGCCCGGCGCGCGCATGTCGAACCAGAGCGCGGCGCCGTGCAGCAGCCAGGCGGCGGCGGTGACGGCCGAAATCAGCTCGCCCCGGCGAATCGGGAGCAAGGCGCACACCGCGTAGAGCAGCGTGGCGGCTAAGAAGAAGTAGGTTTGCATCAGCTAAGTTTACACCATCGGCACTTCAACGGCACCGCAGTTGTGGTTGGGGGCCATGCGGCCTAGTCGGCCAACAGGTAGCGCTGGTAGATGGCGTCGTAACGCCCGCTCTGGCGCAGCCACGCCAGGCCGGCATTGAAATCGTCGCGCACGCGGGCGGCGCGAAACACCGGGCGGTAGGCGCGCGGGTCGGCCGCCGGCAGCGCGTGCGCATCGACCGCCGGCATGCGGAACGCCGGATCGGCCTTTTGCTGCACATTGACGTAATAGGCGAAGATGGTGCGGTCGCTGATGACGACATCATAGCGTCCCAGCGCCAGCAATTTTGGCTGCGCCGCCTGGTTGTTGCGCTCGACATAAAGCGGCGTGTGCTCGAGCCCGCCGAGCCAGTCGGGGTAGCGCGTCGAGGCGCCGACGAACGACATGATCCACCGCTTGCTCAGGTCGGCCGGCTTCTTCAGCGATAATTGCCGCCGCGCCAGCGTCAACATGACGTTGTCGTAGACCACCGGCGCATCGCCGTACCAGCCGCCGCTGCGCGTCATATCCTGCCCGACATCCATCATGATGGCATCGGCGGTGCCGGTGACAAACGCCACCGGCAGGCGCCCCATCGGCATGAACACCGGTTTCAGCACGTGGCCGCGGTAGGCCAGCGCCTCGCGCACGATGTCGACTTCGATGCCGGAACTGCTGCGCACTAATATAAAGGGCGGCAAATTGTCGCCGAACGCCATGCGCACATCGGCGGCGCTGGCCGGCAAGGCGAGTGACATCGCGACCAGCAGAAGCAGAGGGACCATGCGGTTGGGTTTCTATTGTATATAGACAAAGAGGAATGAAACGCCGTGCGCCATTCCCGCCAGCGCGATGGTAACAGCATCTGAGGCGCCTGCCGATGTCGATGAGGTAAAATGCGAATCACCTTCCGGCGCCACGCCGGGCTTGTCCACGTCTTCACCAGGTTCGCCATGCTAGATAACTTAACCCAACGCCTTGCCAAGGTCGTCAAGACCATGCGCGGTGAGGCGCGTCTGACCGAAGCCAATACCGCCGAGATGCTGCGCGAAGTGCGTCTCGCGCTGCTCGAAGCCGACGTCGCGCTTCCCGCGGTGCGCGAATTCATCAGCCGCGTCAAGGAAAAGGCGGTCGGCGAAGAAGTCATCGGTTCGCTGAGCCCGGGCCAGGCGCTGGTCGGCGTGGTGCAGAAGGAACTGGCCGCGCTGATGGGCGCCGACCTCGGCCCGGAAGCGTCGCAGCTGAGCTTCGCGCAGCAGCCGCCGGCGATCATCCTGATGGCCGGCCTGCAAGGTGTCGGTAAGACCACCACCGTCGGCAAGCTCGCCAAGTACCTGCGCGAAGAAAAGAAAAAGAAAGTGCTGACCGTCTCGGCCGACGTCTACCGCCCTGCCGCGATCGCCCAGCTCGAATCGGTGACGAAGCAGGTCGGCGCCGATTTCTTCCCGAGTTCGGCCACCGACAAGCCGGTCGACATCGCCCGCGCCGCGCTCGACTGGGCCAAGAAGCACTACCACGACGTGCTGATCATCGACACCGCCGGCCGCCTCGGCATCGACGAGGCGATGATGCAGGAGATCTCCGCGGTGCACGCGGCGGTCAAGCCGATCGAAACGCTGTTCGTCGTCGACGCCATGCTCGGCCAGGACGCGATCAACACCGCCAAGGCGTTCAGCGACGCGCTGCCGCTGACCGGTATCGTGCTCACCAAGCTGGACGGCGACTCGCGCGGCGGCGCGGCGCTGTCGGTGCGCCACATTACCGGTAAGCCGATCAAGTTCGCCGGCGTGTCGGAAAAGCTCGACGGCCTCGAAGCGTTCGACGCCCAGCGCATGGCCAACCGCATCCTCGGCATGGGCGACATCCTGGCGCTGGTCGAAGAGGCGCGCAAGGGCGTCGACGTCAAGGCCGCGGCTGACCTGGCCAACAAGATCAAGGTCGGCGGCAAGTTCGACATGAACGACT
>JAZKFW010000020.1:0-106683 GCA_040386255.1 Pseudomonadota bacterium | reverse complement strand
TTGTCTCCCAAAAATTTAGGGTGACAACTAGTCTGACAGAGGGGGCATTCGGACACGGCCCCATCCGAAAACGATGTCCGCCGTCCCTCGCACAGTCCAGTTCGTGTCCGATTGTCGGCACTGACCCCCGGGGGCTAGGCCGCCGCGGCCCCAAAGCGGAAGCTGGATACCGACAGGTTGCCGAAGAAATCGTCCTCGTGATACACGCAGCTGGCCGCCTCGCCCTCGGCCGCGCCCAGTCCGCCGGGGTCAGTGCCGACATTCGGACACGGCCCCATCCGTAACCGATGTCCGCTGTCCCTCGCATAGTCCAGTTCGTGTCCGATTGTCGGCACTGACCCCGCGGGGCTGACCCCGCGGGGCTGGCACTGACCGCGGGGGGCTAGGCCGCCGCGGCCCCAAACCTGAAGCTCGACACCGCCAGGTTGCCGAAGAAATTGTCTTCGTGATACACGCAGCTGGCCGCCTCGGCCTCGGCCGCGCCCAGCGCCACCATTAGCGGCACCAGGTGGTCTTCACGCGGATGCGCCATGCGCGCGTACGGCGCCTCGCTCCAGTGCAGCATGGCGATGCTGCGCTCGTGCGGCGTCAACTTGAGCAGCACATGCTGCAGCCACGCGTCGAATTCGTGCGAAGCCTGCTTGCCGCCCGGCCCGAACTGGCGCAGATTGTGGAAACTGAGCCCGCTGCCGATGATCAGCACGCCCTCGTCGCGCAGCGGCGCCAGCGCGCGGCCGATGTCGATATGCGTCTGCGGATCGTAGCCGTGCTTGATCGACAGCTGCACCACCGGCATGTCGGCCGCCGGATACACCGGGCACAGCATCGAAAACGTGCCGTGATCGAAGCCGCGCATCGCATCCTGCGTCACCGCATGGCCGGCCGCCGCCGCCAGGTCGGCCACCCGCTGCGCCAGCGCGGGCGAGCCGGGGGCCGCGTACTTGACCTGGTAGGTGTGCGGCGGAAAGCCACCGTAGTCGTAAATCATCCCCGGCGCGGCGCCGGACGACACCATGAACTCGTCTTCCTCCCAGTGGCTGCTGACCACCAGCACCGCCTTCGGGCGCGCGCCCACCTGGCGCCTGATGTCCACCAGCGAGCGCTCCAGCTTGTCGTAGGTGGCGCCGTACTGGTCCTTCATGAACGGCCACGGACCGCCGCCGTGGGAGACGAAATAGCTTGGCAAGCGAGTTGTCATGGTGACCCCTTGAAGACGTTGTCCGTTGATTGTACTAGTTAGGACTAAGCCGCGCTTGACGATGTCGGCCTGGTCAAACCCTTGTTACGTTTATAATGGCCCCGTTTTGGTGCCCGCACGCGTGATCACGCGTGCAGTTAAACGGGAAACACCAAGCTGCCGCGCCGAGTTCTTCCGGCGCAGCGGCCCAAGGTGTGCTGCCCCCGCAACGGTAAACAAGCGTCGCCACCCGGCGACTGGCTGTCTCGAACACCACGGTGCCCCGGCATCGGAAGGTGAGGCAGTCTGACTTGCGAGCCCGGATACCGGCCAGGACAGGTGGGAGCGCCGGCGCATGCCGTCGGTGTCTTCCGTTGAATCCGGCTTGCGGGGACGCACGGCCGGAGACTTTTTTCGAAGATCGCCATCATGACTTTTTCCGCACCGCGCAGCGCAACCGCACGGCAATCGCTCGCCCTCGTTTCCGCACTCTCCCTCGCTTTCTCCGTCCACGCCCAGGATCTCGGCATTCCGCAGGTGCAGATCACCGGCGCGCGCTTCGCCAGCGCGCCTGAACTGGCGCCGATCGGCGCCACCGTCATCAGCGCCGACGACATTCGCCGCGCCGGCGTCGCCGACGTCAACCAGGCGATCCGCAAGATCGGCGGCGTCTACGGCCGCCAGAGCCTCGATTCGAGCCCGGACTTCTCGCTCGACCTGCGCGGCTTCGGCGCCAACGGCAGTCAGAACATGGTCGTCATGCTCGATGGCGTGCGCATGAGCGACAACGAATTGAGCGGCCCGGTGCTGTCGACGATTCCGATCGAGACGGTCGAACGCATCGAGATCATCCGCGGCGGCAGCAGCGTGCTGTACGGCGAAGGCGCCACCGGCGGCGTCATCAACATCGTCACCCGGCGCGCCGGCAAGCCCGGCACGCGCGGCTCGCTGCGCGCCGAAGCGGGCCAGTTCGACCAGTACGACGTGCGCGCGTCGGTCGCGCGCAGCTGGGACGGCGTCGTGCTCGACGCCGCCGTCGGCAACCAGGGCACCGACAACTACCGCGCCAACAGCCGCTTCCGCCAGAGCGCGGTGTCCGCCGGCGCCCAGTGGAACGTCGGCAGCGGCAAGGCCGGTGTGCGTGTCGACAGCGCGCGCGCCGACTCGCGCCTGCCAGGTTCGCTGACGCTGGCGCAGTTCCAGGCCAACCCGCGCCAGAGCGCCACGCCAGGCGACTACGGCTCGCTCGACACCGACCGTGTCAGCGCCTACATCGACCAGCGCTTCGGCGGCGTCGAACTGGCGGCCGAACTGTCGCACCGCCGCAAGAACGTCAAGGCCAACTACGTGATGAACTTCGGCGCCGGCGACTTCGATTCGAAGCTCGCCTATGCCAGCGAGCAGACGCAGTTTTCGCCGCGATTGCGCCAGCTGTCGCAGTTCGGCGGCATGCTCAATGAGCTGATCGGCGGCGTCGACCTGATTCGCTGGAACCGCGTCACCGACGCAGATTTCTCCCGCGCCGACGCCAGCCAGAACTCGAAGGCGATCTACCTGCGCGACGAGATCCGCTTCAGCGCCGCCCACAACGGCCGCTTTTCGCTGGGCGCGCGCCACGAGGTGTTCGACAAGGACTACGTCGATCCGCTCAGCTTCACCCCAGCGCCCGAGAGCAGCTCGCAGTCGCAGAACGCCTGGGAAGCGCAGGGCAGCGTCGACCTGCGGCCCGGCGTGAAACTGCACGCCAAGGCCGGCCAGAGCTACCGCATGGCCAATGCCGACGAAAACAGCTACCGCGCGTCGCCGTCCGTGCTGAAGGCGCAGACCTCGCACGATCTCGAGATCGGCGTCACGCTGGGCGACAGCAGCCGCCGGCTCAGCGCGCGCGCCTTCCGCCACCGCCTCGACAACGAGATCTTCTTCGACCCGACGATCGGTTACGGCACCAACGCCAACCTCGATCCGACCGAGCGCCGCGGCGTCGAAATCGATGCCGGCGCCAGTCTGGCCGCCGGCTGGCGCGTCAGCGGCCACCTGCAGCACGTCAAGGCGCGCTTCACCGCCGGCCCGAACGCCGGCCGCGAGATGGTGTTGGTGCCGAAGAACCTGGTGTCGGCGCGCCTGACGTGGGCGCCGGCCGCCGGCCACAGCGCCGACGTCGGCATCCAGTGGGTCGACAGTCAGCGCTACGGCAGCGATTTCACCAATACCTGCGGCGCCCGCATCCCGTCCTACACCACCATCGATGCGCGTTATGCGCGCACGGTCGGCGCCTGGGAATTCGCGGTAGCGGGCCAGAACCTGGCCGGCAGGGAGTACTACAGCAATGCGTTCGGCTGCCGCTCCGGGATCTATCCGGGCGACGGCCGCCAGCTCAAGCTGTCGGCGCGCTATGATTTTTAAGCGCTTCATTGCGGCGCTGGCGCTGGCGCTGCCTGGCGGCGCCAGCCTGGCCGCCATCACCGTCGTCGACGACGCCGGCGCGCGGGTGACGCTGGCGGCGCCGGCGCAGCGCATCATCTCGATGGCGCCGCACGTCACCGAGCTGCTGTTTGCCGCCGGCGGCGGCGAGCGCATCGTCGGCGCCATCAACTTCAGCGACTACCCGGCGGCGGCGAAGAAAATCCCGCTGGTCGGCAGCAACGCCCAGATCGACATGGAGCGCGTGATCGCCCTCAAGCCGGACTTGCTGATCGTCTGGCAAAGCGGCAACACCGGGCGCCAGCTGGAGCAACTGGGCAAGCTCGGCATCCCGATTTTCCAGAGCGAGCCGACCCGCATCGACCAGGTCGCCGACAGCCTGACCCGCTTCGGCCGCCTGCTCGGCACCGACAAGGTGGCCGCGGCGGCGGCGGCGCAGTTCCGCCTCGACATCGCCAGCCTTGGCGCGCGCTACAGCAAGCGCGCGCCGGTGCGGGTGTTCTACCAGATCTGGGACAAGCCGATCTTCACCCTCAGCGCGAAGCACATCGTTTCCGACGCGATCCGGCTGTGCGGCGGCGAGAACATCTTCGCCGGCCTGAAAGTGGTGGCGCCGTCGGTCAGCCTGGAGGCGGTGCTGCAGGAAAATCCGGAGGCCATCTTCGGCAGCGAGCAGTACGAGCCGGGCGACGCCGGCATCGGCATCTGGAAACCGTACCGCAGCCTGCTCGCGGTCGAACGCGGCAACCTTTTCCGCATCGACGGCGAGCTCTTGACCCGGCCCGGGCCGCGCCTCGCCCAGGGTGTGGCCCAGCTGTGCGAAAAGATCGACCTGGCGCGTCAACGGCGCAAGTAAGCCGGCGTTACAGACGTAAGCATTTGCAATAAACGCTCAGCCGTTGGGAACGATCGCCGAAAAAGTGGTAATCTCGCGGTCGTTCGCCTAACAAACTTCATAAGGAATACCATGCGTTCCCTTCGCCTAGTCATCGCCGCCTTCGGGTTGGTTGCCGCCACCGCCTTCGCCTCGCCCGCCGACCCGAAACTCGGCGCCGAATACGTCCAGCTGGCCAGTCCGCAGCCGGTTCAGGTCGTCGGCAAGAAGGTCGAAGTCATCGAATTCTTCATGTATCACTGCCCGCATTGCAATACGCTGGAACCTCACATCGCCGCATGGGTCAAAAAGCAGGGTGACAAGATCAACTTCAAGCGCGTGCACATGCCGTACTCGGGCGCCAACGATCCGGAAGCGCACCTGTACCTGACGCTGGAAGCGATGGGCAAGCTTGAAGAGATGCATCCAAAGGTCTTCAAGGCGATGCACGTCGACCGTGTTCGCCTGAACAAGGACGACCTCGTGATCGCCTGGGCCGTCAAGAATGGCGTCGACAAGGCCAAGTTCATGGACACCTGGAACTCGTTCGGCGTCATGACCAAGCTCAAGCGCCTGCCGCAGGTGCTGAGCGCCTACAAGGTCGAGTCGGTGCCGACGCTGGTCATCGACGGCCGCCTGATGACGTCGCCGGCCCTGGTCAACGCGGCGAACGCGGGCTTGAACGAGAGTAACCTGTCGCAGGCGACGGTGCAGGTGCTCGATGCAATCATTGCAAAGGTAGCCAAGACAAAATGAGCGACGTCGAACAGAAGCTCCTGAAAATCTACGACGGCTCCAGGCCGGTCGAAGAGGAGCTGTTTGAGACCAGCCACATCAACCAGGTGGCATGGACGCTGGCGGTTGTGCTGGCCGGCGTCGCCATCTGGCTGTGCATCGCGCTGGTCAACGCCGAGAACCAGCGGCACGCGCTGATGACCAAGAAGTGCGCCGACCCGCTGTTCAAGGGCGAGCTCGACGCGAAATGCCTGGTGACGGTGCGTTCGCGCGACCACTGGTGGGAGCACCTGGGGTATGCGATGACGCACGTGACGCAGAGAACGCCGCCCACGAAATAAGAAAACTCCGCTGCGGCGGAGTTTTTTTGCCCGGGCGTCAAGCCCTGTCTGCCTTTACCGGCAATCTGACCACAAACCGCGCGCCCCCCAGCATCGAGCCTTCCGCCCGGATCGTGCCGCCATGCTGCTCGACCGCCTTGCGCGCGATCGCCAGCCCGAGGCCGAAGCCGCCGGTGCTGCGGTCGCGGCTGCGGTCGAGCCGGTAGAACGGCTCGAAGATGCGCTCGCGCTCGGCCTCGGGAATGCCGGCGCCGTCGTCCTCGATGGCGATCTCCACCGCCGCCGTGCCTATCCGGCGCGCCGACAGCACGATCTGCGCTGTCGCATACTTCCGGGCATTGCGCAGCACGTTGCCGACCGCGCGCAGCAGCAGCCGCCGCTCGCCGTTGACGTTGCCGAGCGCCTCGTCGACCTCCAGCTCGACCGGGTAGTCGAGCAGCTCCACGCATTCGCGCAGCGCCGGCGCCAGCGCGAACGGCGCCGCCTGCAACGCGCGCTCGCTGCCGATCTTGGCCATGCCGAGCAACTCTCCCACCAGCGCGTTCAGTTCGGCCAGGTCGGCCTCCATCGCCTCGATGCGCGGCGTCAGCGCGCCGTCGGGGGCCTTCGAACGCAACAATTCCAACGCGAATTCCAGCCGCGCGATCGGCGTGCGCAGCTCGTGCGACACCGAGTGCAACAGGTTGGCCTGCGACGCCACCAGCGATTCGATCCGCCCGCCCATGTGATTGATGCGCTCGGCCAGCGGGTAGATGCTGGCGCGCGGCGCGAAGCTGGCGCGCGCCGACAGGTTGCCGGCGCCGAACTCGTCGGCCACCTTCGACAGCGCCTGCAGGCCCTGCCAGTGGGCGCGCGACCACAGCGCGATCGGGATCAGCAGGGCCAGCGCGACGATCACGTAGCGCAACGCCTCCATTTCCAGTGCCAGCCCTATGTCGATCGGCAAGTCGCGCGCGTGGATGACCTCGTCGGCGCTGCCGATGTAGCGGTCGCCCTTGAGGTCGACGCGCCGGAAGAATGCCTTGTTGGCCGGGTCGAGCACGACGTCGCCGCGCGCGAGCGCCGCCTGCTGGCGCGCCGGCAACGCCGCCCGCGCCGCCGCCAGCGGCATCAGCTCGATGTCGACGCGCGACACCTCGCGCACCTTGTTCAGGCGCGCCAGCCACTCGTCGGCCGGCGCCTGGTCGACGTATTGCTCGAGCAGGAAAATCTGCGCCGCCGCCTGGCGCCGCGCGATGTCTTCGAGCGGGTCGCCGAACAGCCGGCTGAGGGCAAAGTAGACGACGAAGGTCGCCACCGTGATCGACAGCATCACCAGCACGAAGAAACGGAAAAAGAGACGATTCACGGCGCCACCGCCTGTCTCGTTATTAACACCATAGTTTTCTCCCTGGCAGCATTGTATAAGAGCGGCGAGCACAGTTGGGCATTACAAATTGATGACAATTGGCCGACAAATCGGGTGGGATTCGGTGGCGGCGCCTCGTTAAGCTGGATGTAATCAGGTTTTCCGTTTGCCCGCCTGGTTCGCAAGTGCCAAGCGGGCTCTTTTTATTCGCAGTGCAGTGCCGGCCGCGCCGCGCGCGCCGCACCTGGATCAGGAGGGTTCTCCATGTCATTCACTCAGTACTTGAAGCACGTGTTGGGGGGCGCGGCGCTGGCTGGCGCTGCATTGCTGGCAGGCTGCGGCGGCGCCGGCGGGGCCGCCGACCGGCAGGCCGGGCAGGGCATTGCCGTCGGCGAGCCGAACGGCGCCATGCCGGTCACCGCGGAATTCGTCGCCAAGGCGCAGGAGGCCACCTGCACCGACTTGCGCAACCGCCTGTTGATGATCGACAAGCGGATGGTCTACTGGGACCGCGCCGGCAATTGTCCCGACAACGGCTACGCACGCACGCTGTACGGCGCCACGCTGCAGCAGACGCTGTGCTCGGTCAGCGATTCGATCGCCGGCCCGCGCACCGTCTGTGCCGAAGAGTCGGCGCGCGCGCTGTTCAATACCATCGAGGCCAACCGCGACAAGGCCGACCTCGGCCTGGGCAGCACCCACCAGGTCGAAACCATCAGCGTGCCGCCGCGCGCCAGCGCTCCGGTCGCTTTCAAGCCGCTGGACCAGACCACGCGTTCGGGCGTGCAGCTCGCGCAGACGGTGACGGTGCGCGATGCCGCCGCCTTCGCGGCGCTGTGGAGCGCGCATGCCGGCCCCGGCGCGGTGTCGCCGCCGGTCGACTTCAGCCGCGACATGGTCATCGCCGTGTTCCTCGGCGCCCAGCCGAACGGTTGCCACGCCACTAATATCGACAGCGTCAGTCGCGTCAGCGACAAGTTGCGGGTGCAGCATACCGATTCCTATCCAGGCCCGGCGGTGTTGTGCACGATGGCGATCACTACGCCGGCCCACCTGGTGGTGCTCGATCGCAGCAATTTACCGGTCGAGTTCGTGGCGCAGAAAAAGCTCATCGGCTAGGCATCGAATGGCGCCGCTGCCGCCGACGGCAGCGGCGCCATCGCCGGCCATGCGCCGGCAACAGGCAAATTTGAGGGGGCGCCGTTCCGCACCGTAAAATGTGGGCAGGCAAACTCTCGATACAGACAAAATGAAAAAGTTCCTCGCCCTCGCGCTGGCGGCCGCATGTCAAACGGTGGCCGCCCAGACGCCCGCAGTCAACCGGATGCCCGACGGCAGCCGCGACCTGTATATCGGACTCGGCGCCGTCTCGGCGCCGCGCTACGAGGGCGCGCATGAAAGGCGCGTGGCCGCCTTGCCCGTGCTGCAACTTGAATTGAGCAACGGCATTTTCATCTCCGGCATGAGCGCCGGCATGCATCTGTCGGGCTCGCCGTCGCTCGAATACGGTCCGTTGCTGGCGCTGCAGCCGCGCCGCAACCAGTCCGGCAATGCCAGCGGCATCGGCGGCGTCAGCAGCGTCAGCCCGCCCGGCATCATTGCCCAGCCGCCGATGGTGGTCAGCCGATCCGCCCCGCCCGCGGGGCTCGATGGCATGGACACGATCGGCGCGCGCCTGCAAGCCGGCGGATTCCTCAACTTCTACCTGACCCCGCACCTTCGTTTGACCAACAGCCTGCTCTACGGTTCCGGCAATGCGAAAAAAGGCGCGACCTGGAACATCGGCGTGCAGCGGATCGCCGCCGAGCCGGCGCTGCGCCACGCCGTCTTTGTCACGGCCGGGCTGACGCTGGCCAATCGCGAACACAACCAGGCATTCTTCGGCGTCTCGGCGGCTGAGGCGCAGCGCAGCGGCTATCGGCTCTACCAGGCTTCCGGCGGCCTCAAGGACGTCTACCTCGGCGCGCGCTGGAACTGGGCGCTGGCGCCATCGTGGATCGTCACGTCCAGCCTGCAGGCGTCGCGCCTGCTCGGCAGCGCCGAGGAAAGCCCGCTGGTGCAGCGGCCCGCCAACCTGACGGTTTCGACCGCGCTTGCGTACAGGTTCTGAACAAATGGCCCTGTCCCGACATCTTGCCGTCGTTGTTGCCCTGCTGATGGGGGCCGGCATGGCCGCCGCCCAGGCGCCGGACGGCGGCTGGGCGAGCTACCGGGACGCTTACCGGGCCATGGTGGTGTTCGAGAAATACGGCAAGCCCAAGCACCTGATCCAGAGCCACTTCCAGGTGATGGCGCGCGAGAAGGGCGTGGCGGCCGACGGTTTGCGGCTGTCGCTGCAGGGAAAAACGACGCAGCTGAACATGCCGCTCGACCCGACGGGCCGCGCCGTATTTCCGCTGCTCAAGGCGGCTTACGACGAGAACGCCGCGCTGGTGTTGAACCGCAAGGTCAGCCAGTATGTGATGCGTCCGCGGGTGACGGTGCTGGTGCGGCCGGACGGCGTGTACGAAGCGGCCGACTTGCGCGCCGCCTGCAACCAGGCGCTCGAGTTCGCGCGCCATGCGGACGCCTCGGCGCGCAGCCTGAGCTGTGCCGGCGTGCGCTTCGGCTTCGCCCGCAAGGGCGCCACACCGGTGGTGCGCGTGCGCAATGGCGAGACGTCGGCGGCCTTGCCGGTCGGCGACGGCGCCATCTTCTCCGACGATCCGGACGACGGCTTCAGGACGGTGACGTACAAGTTCGGCGACACGCCGGCACGCGGCCAGGTGGTGACGCAGGAAGCGCCGCTGGCGATCGCCCCGGTGTTCGAATAATTCCGCGTCAAGCCCAGGCCGACGGCGAGAACAGGTAGCCTTCGCCCCACACCGTCTTGATCTTTTCCGAGTTGGCGTCGTCGAAGCGGCGCCGCAGTTTGGAGATGCAGTTGTCGATACTGCGGTCGAGGCCGTCGAATTCGATGCCGCGCATCTTCTTCAGCAGCGCGTCGCGCGACAGCACCTGGCCGGCCGCGCCGGCCAGCACCAGCAGCAGCTTGTACTCCGTGTTGCTGAGCACGCAAGGCTCGCCGCGCCAGCTGACGCTGCGTTCGCTCGGGGTGATCGTCAGCGCGCCGAACACCAGTGGCTGGCCGTCGGTGGCGGGGCGGGCGCTGGCGCGGCGCATCAGCGCCCGCAGGCGCGCCAGCAGCACGCGCGGCTGCACCGGCTTGTTGAGGAAATCGTCGGCGCCCTGTTCCAGGCCCGACACCTCATCATAAGAGTCTTCGCGCGCGGTCAGGATCAGGATCGGCACCTCGCTGACCGCGCGCAGCTGGCGGCACACCACCATGCCGTCGAGGCCCGGCAGCATCAGGTCGAGCACCACGATGTCCGGCGCGATGTCGGCGAAGCGCGCCAACGCCTGGTCGCCGCGCGTGACCTGCTGCACCTCGAACTCGTAGCCGCTCAAATACTCCGTCACCAGTTCGGCGAGCCTGGCGTCGTCTTCCACTAGCATTACTCGAAACATGGCAAGTCTCCTTGGCGGCTATTGTAGTGTAGCCATTGCCCCAAAACCTAGCGCGAGACATTGCCCGACAAGTCACGACACTTTTACGACAAATGCCGCTCGCGCTCCAACTAATCCGACAAGATTCCAAAACCGGGGTCAGACCCAGGTTTTGGAACTCTGCGACAAAATTGCGACAAAATCGCTGCGGCAAGCCAGCGGACTCGACAAAGTTCCAAAACCTGGGTCTGACCCCAGTTTTGGAATTTCGGTTTTGGAATTTGCGCCGACCCTGGACGTTGATCTTGCCGTTGCCGAGCGGTGACCTTCGTCTCGGCGAGCGTATGCACGGATATTTTGCTAAGCTTAGCGACAACACTTACTTGGAAAATTGCCGTGCAAACACTTGAAGAAAAAGCCCTGAGTTATCACGAAGCCGGTCAGCCGGGAAAGATCGCCATCCATGTCACCAAGAGCGTCGGCACGGCGGCCGACCTTTCGCTGGCATATTCCCCTGGCGTCGCCGCGCCGTGTCTGGCGATCCAGAAGGATCCGAAGCTGGCCTACAAATACACCGCCAAAGGCAACCTGGTGGCGGTCATCACCAACGGCACCGCGGTGCTTGGCCTCGGCAACATCGGTGCGCTGGCGGGCAAGCCGGTGATGGAAGGCAAGGCGGTGCTGTTCAAGAAATTCGCCGGCATCGATGCCTTCGACCTCGAGATCGACGAGACCGATCCGCAGAAGCTGGTCGACATCATCGCGTCGCTGCATCCGACTTTCGGCGCCATCAACCTGGAAGACATCAAGGCGCCCGAGTGCTTCTTCATCGAACGCAGCCTGCGCGAGCGGCTGTCGATCCCGATTTTCCACGACGACCAGCATGGCACCGCCATCGTCGTGGCCGCCGGCCTGATCAATGCCTTGCGCCTCACCGGGCGCCAGATCGGCGCCATCAAGATCGTCTGCTCGGGCGCCGGCGCGGCGGCGGTTGCCTGCCTCGAGATGCTGGTGTCGCTGGGCGCGCAGCGCAGCAATATTTTCGTCTGCGACAGCCAGGGCGTGCTCACCAAGGCGCGCACGCTGACCGGCGAGAAGATGCAGTGGGCGCAAGAGACCAATCTCACCAGGCTGTCCGAGGTCATCGCCGGCGCCGATTTCTTCCTCGGCGTGTCCGCCCCCGGCTTGCTGTCGCCGATGGACGTGCAGAAAATGGCGCGGCGGCCGATCGTGTTCGCGCTGGCCAATCCCGAGCCGGAATTGCGTCCCGAACTGATTACCGAAGTGGCGCCGGACAGCATCGTCGCCACCGGCCGCTCCGACTACCCGAACCAGATCAACAATGCGCTGTGCTTCCCCTACCTGTTCCGCGCCGCGCTCGACTGCGAGGCCACGACGATCAACCAGGAGATGAAGCGCGCCTGCGCGATCGCGCTGGCCGACATCGCCACCAGCGATGCGCGCTTCGGCGACAGCTATATCGTGCCGGACCTGCTCGATGCGCGCTTGCTCACCAGCGTGGTGCCGAAGATTGCCGCGGCGGCCTTCGAGAGCGGCGTGTCGAAGCTGCAGCTGGAAGAGGGCGCCTATGTGGCGCGGCTGGTGGCGCTGGCGCAATCGCTGGCCTGACCGGCGAAAGTGCACTGACGAAAAAATCCGCCGCGGCGGATTTTTTTTGGGCTATGTCCCCGCTAAGTCGGGGAAAACGCCCAGTGCCGACCTCAGCAGCTTTTCTGGCGAGCCGATCCGGCCGCCGTCGAGCGCCCAGCGCCACCCCAGGTAATTCGGCAGGTACCGACTGGCGACCCCATGAAACCGGCGCAGCCACTCCTTGAATCGGCTGTGATACGCATTGACGTTCTGCACGTGCAGCGCGCCGGCCACCCGCACGCCTGCCGACAGGTTGACCGCGCGGTGGCAGATGCCCGCCTCGCGCGCGAACGCCGGGTAGGCCGGGTGACCATCGGTAACCAGCATGACGTCCGGTGCGATCACCGGCGGCAGGCAGCGTTGCAACTGCGCTGCCTTTAAGGGTGCCCGTCCAGTAACGAAGTCGACCGTCTTGCCGGTGCGGTCGCGCGCGACCAGGATGCAGTCGTGCTCGTGCGACAGGCCGCGTCGCCGGGCTGTCCCGCCTCGCCGCCGCGCTGGGCGGTCCAGGCGTCGCGATCCCTTCTGCGATTCGAGCAGGTAGGTTTCGTCGGCCTCGGCAATGCCGCCCAGCGGCAAGCTGCGGTCGTGCTTGGTGTTGTCGAGGAAGCGGTGGCGCCAGCGGAACCTGGTGTTCTTGTGGATGCCGACCATGGCTGCCGCGCCGCGCACGGTCGCGGACTGCAGAATGCAATGGAGGTAGGGCAGCCATTTTCTCCGATGCTGCAGGCGCGCCAGCGGCGTGCCCGTCAAGGCATTGAACGACCGGGCACAGGAGACGCAGCGATAGCGCTGCAGCCCGTCGGCGTGGCCGTCGCGGTGCAGCCGCGCCGAACCGCAGCGGGGGCACGGGCGCGCCTCCCTGGCCGCCTCGATCAGCGCGGCGGTGAGATCGAGCCTCAAAGCGTCGCTCAACGCCTCCGCGAGTTGGCGCAGTTGGCGCCGCGACAGGCGCGCGGCCTGCTCGAGGAATTGCTTGAATTCGCGCCGCTCCACACAGCCTCCCAAGACAGTTCGGTCTGTTTCAGACCTCAGTCGTTGGGAGTTAGTTCAATATCCCCGACTTGGTGGGGACATAGCCTTTTTTTTGGGCCCTGCCACCAGGGTTTGGCAATCTTGATGCACATCATGGATTATTCGCGCGCCGTCACCTAGCATCAGCGCTGGTAATGTCGATACTGACACGATGCTGTCCGGCGTCGGTCCCCCCCACCGTACGGGAATCCAGGTATGCGCCCATCAGCGACCCACCCAGGCACGCGCGTCATCCACGAAGAACACGACCGCATGTGGGCGGTGCTGCAAGGCATGCGCCATTTCGTCCGCGCCACGGCCGGCGGCGCCAAGCCGCCGGCATGCAAGGTGTTCCGCGCGATGCTGCTGTATATCGTCGACTATCCCGAAAAGCTGCATCATCCGAAAGAGGAACAACTGTTCGCGCTGCTGCGACAGCGGACCGGCAGCGTCGACGACGAAATCGCGCAACTGGGCGCGCAGCACGAGGCCGGCGAGGCGATGGTGCGCGAACTCGAGCACATGCTGACCCAATACGAACTCGACCGCGAGGCGGGCTTCGCGCCGTTTGCGCGCGCGGTGGAGGACTATTGCGCCTTCAGTTTCGAACATATGCGGCTCGAGGAGGACATCGTGCTGCCGGCGGCCGATCGCTACCTGACGGAGCAGGACTGGAACAAGGTCGACCGCTGGTTCGCCGCCAATCGGGACCCGCTGGCCGGTACCGCCTACAAGGAGGGTTTCGACAGGCTGTTCTCGTTGATTGTCAACATCACGCCGGCGCCGATAGGGTTGGCATCGCCAACCTGAAGGACCGACACCGCCGCTTCACTTGCCGAGGAACCCATCATGTTCAAACACATTCTGTTGCCCACCGACGGTTCCATGACCGCCGAACCGATGATCCGCAAATGCGTTGCCTTTGCCAAGGAGGCCGGCGCAAGGCTCACCGCGCTGTACGTGGTGCCGGAATTCCATGTGCTGGCCTACGAGCCCGGCATCCTGACCGCTACTGCCGAGCAGTACAAGCGCGACAGTGACGCGCGGGCGCGCCAGATCCTCGCGGTGGTCGAGTTGGCGGCACAAGAGCAGGGCGTCCCCTGCGATGCGCTGTTCGTCTACGGCGATGAACCGTACGAGACGATCATCCGCACCGCCCAGGAGCGCGGCGCCGACCTGGTGTGCATGGCCTCGCACGGGCGCAGCGGCGTCAAGGGGGTGCTGCTGGGCAGTGTCACGCAGAAGGTATTGACGCACAGCCAGATCCCGGTGCTGGTGTACCGCTGACTCAGGCTGTCAGCGACGCCAGGCTGCGCTGCCACTGCTCCAGCGGCAGCGGGCGCGCAAACAGATAGCCTTGCATCAGCTGGCAGTCGTTGGCGATCAGAAAGTCCGCCTGGGCCTGCGTCTCGACGCCCTCGGCGACGACGCGCAGGCCCAGGTGCCGGGCCATCGACATGATCATCTTGACGATCGCGGCGTCGGTGGGCTTGTCCGGCATGTCGCGCACGAAGCTGCGGTCGATCTTTAGTTCATGCAAGGGCAGGCGGTTCAGGTAGGCCAGGCTCGAATAGCCGGTGCCGAAATCGTCGATCGAGAACCGGATGCCCATCCTTGCCAGCTCCCCCATCCGCAAAATGGTTTCCTCGAGGTCGTCGATCAGCAGTCCCTCGGTGACTTCAAAAATGAGCCGCGCCGCCGGCGCCCCCGTCTTGCGCAGCACGGCCTCGACGTCCCTGACGAAATCGGCCTGACGGAACTGCCGCGGGCTGACGTTGATCGACAGCGGCATCGCGCTGCCGATCTCACGCAGGCGCACCAGGGTGTCGCACGCTTGCTCGAGCATCCATGCGCCCAGCACCAGGATCATTCCGTTCTCTTCGGCAATCGGTATGAATTCGGACGGCGGCACGAAGCCGCGCACCGGGTGCCGCCAGCGCATCAGCAGTTCGGCGCCGGCCGGCTCACCCCGCTGGTCGACCTGGGTCTGCACAAACACTGCCAATTGTCCGAGCGCGATGGCTTGCGCGAGGTCGTGTTCGAGCGCGAGCCGGATCTCGACCTGGGTCTGCATGAACGGTTCGAACAAGGCGACGCGGTTGCGCCCGCCTTTTTTGGCGCAGTACATCGCCGTGTCGGCTTCGCGCAGCAAATCGTCGGCGCTTTGCTGTTCGCAGCGCAGCAGCGCGACGCCGATGCTGGCGCCCGAGTTGTACACCTGCTCGTGGACGTCGAAGGGCAGGGTCAGTGCACCGCGCACCTTTTCCGCCAACCCCATCGCGGCCTGTGCGACCGCCTGCGGATCGGCCGCCAGGCCGGTCATCAGGACGACGAATTCGTCGCCGCCCAGCCGGGCTACGGTAGCGCTGTCGCCGACCGCCGAGCGCAGCCGTTGCGCCACCATTTGCAGCAGGACGTCGCCCACCGCGTGGCCGCGCGCATCGTTGATCTGCTTGAAGTTGTCGAGGTCGACGAACAGCAACGCGCCCAACAGGGCGTCGCGGCCGGCATCTTGCAGCGATGCGTCGATCCGGTCCATCAGCAGCGTGCGGTTAGGCAAGCCGGTCAGGCCGTCGAAGTAGGCCAGCCGCTGGATGCTCTGCTCGGCCTGCTTGCGCGCGGTGACGTCGCGTTCGATCGAGACCCAGTGCTGCAGTACACCTTCCGCAGTGCGAATCGGAATCATGTCGAGTTCGATCCAGACTTCGGCGCCGGCACGGTTGTAGTTGAGCAGCTCCTGGCGGACCGGCTCGGCCGTCTGCAAACCGGCGCGGATATTGGCGAGCGCGGCCGCACTGGTGCCCGGCCCATGCAGGAACGTGGCCGGCCGGCCGATCGCTTCGCCGCGGGCGTACCCGGTGGTGCCGACGAAGGCCTGGTTGACGAAAGTGATCACCGGCCAGCCGTCGACGGTGTTGCCGGCGTCCATGATGATCACCATGTCGGTGAGGTGGGACACGCAGGTGCCAAGCAGAACCAGTTCGGACTGCGCGTCCGCCAGTTCACTCTGCGACGCGCGCACCGAATCGAGCATGCGGTTGAACTGGATCGCGAAGTCGGCAATCTCGGCCGGGCCGGTGGCCGGAACACGCGCATTCAGGTTGCCGGCAGCCACCTGGCGCGCGGTGCGCTGCACCGCCGCCATCGGGGCGGCGATACGTTTGCTCAGATATACCGTCATGGCGAGAATGAACAGCAGCGTCAAGCCGCCGAATACCACGCTGTGCAGGGCCGATTGCCTTGCGCTGTGCAATACCGCGTCGGTGGCAATCCCGGCAACGGCATACCAGTTGGTGCCGGGAATGGCGACGAAACCGAACACGCGTTCGATCCCTTCGGACGTCGTCGAGCGGCCAGTCCCCTTTTTTTGCCGAAGCAGCATCTGCACGGCAGCGATGTGGCTCAGGTTCTTGCCGACGAAATGTTCGCTGTTGCGGGAACGCGCCACCAGCACGCCGGCCGAATCGATGATCGAGATGACGGTCGATTCGGGCAGCTTTTCGGCACCGGGAATCACGCGGAATTTCGCCAGGTCGATCGGCATCTGGATCGAACCGGTCATGTTGCCGGCGCCGTCGAACACCGGCTGGGCCAGCACCGACACCATGCGCCGGGTGACCGGGCCAAGGTAGGGCGGGCCGACGGTGAACTTCTTGGTGGCATACACCTGCTTGAACCATGCCGCTTCGCCGACGAAGGTCGGGACGTTGCTTCGCTGACGCATCGTCGAGCAGATAATCGAACCGCTCGGGTTGGCCTGGCTGAGATTGGAAAACTGCGGGTAGAGATCCTTGAACTGGCCGAAGATCGGATCGCAGTCGCCGGCCGCGTTGCGGCTGTTCAAGCGCTGCGCAATTGCCTGCAACACCTGCTGGCTGTCCGATAGAAAGGTCTGAACATTATCGGCCGTCAGCTGCGCGAGGTTATGCGCGGACACGGCGGCATCGCGCTCGTCGGCCTGGTACTGGTTGTAGACCGACAGCGCCAGCAGAACGGAGGCCGGAATCACTGCGGCGGCGGTGAGCATGTAGAGCAGGCCTCGAACCGACCACTTCACCGAATTTCTCACGCATTGCCTCAAAAAGGTGATTCCAAGTAACCGATTGTACGCAAATCGAGTAGCCGCAGGGGCGAAAAAAAATCCGCCGAAGCGGATTTTTCATGCGGGGGAAACTCAGGCAGCAGCGTTGCTGTTGACCGCGTCCCAGTTGACCAGGCCCCAGAACGATTCGACGTACTTGGCGCGGGCGTTGCGGTAGTCGATGTAGTAGGCGTGCTCCCAGACGTCGCAGGTGAGCAGCGGCTTGTCGCCGGTGGTCAGCGGGCAGCCGGCGTTCGAGGTGTTGACGATGTCAACCGAACCGTCGGCCTTTTGCACCAGCCAGGTCCAGCCGGAACCGAAGTTGCCCAGGCACGACTTGGTGAATTCTTCCTTGAACTTGTCGAACGAGCCCCACTTGGCGTTGATCGCGTCAGCAACCTTGCCGCTTGGCGCGCCGCCGCCGGCCGGCTTCATGCCGTTCCAGTAGAAGGTGTGGTTCCAGACCTGGGCGGCATTGTTGAAGATGCCGCCGGACGATTTCTTGACGATCTCTTCCAGGGACATGTTCTCGAACTCGGTGCCCTTGATCAGGTTGTTCAGGTTGGTGACATACGTAGCGTGGTGCTTGCCGTAGTGGTACTCCAGCGTTTCTTTCGAAATGGCCGGGGCCAGGGCGTCCATCGCGTACGGCAGTGCTGGCAAGATATGTTCCATGTTTTGTCCTTTTGTTGATTGGGAAACGCGTTAACCTTTTGAAACGACCCTCATTGTAATTCGGATGCGGTTTGGTTGCATTTTTGCTTCTTGCAGGCTACTCCAGCAGTCCTTGTACACTGGCCACGCCGACCTCGGCGCTGCCGTCGGCCAGCCGGACCACCAGTTTTTCGCCGACCCGGATGGCGGCCGGCGAACGCAACACGTGACCTTTGGCGTCGCTGACGATGGCGTAGCCGCGCTCGAGCGTGCGTTGTGGATTGAGCAGCTCGAGCTGGGCCGCCAGCGCCGCCAGCGCATTGCGCCGCGCGCGCATCTGGCTGGCGTGGCTGGCGGCGAAGTGGCGTTGCTGCGAGGCGATTTCGGCGCGCCAGGCACGCACGTCCGGACGATGGCGCGACCAGCGCGCGCGCAGCTGCGCCAGCGTGAAACTGTTGCGGTTGAGCGGCGCGCGCACCGCGTGCGTCAGCGCCGTCGACAAGGCCACCACCTGCAGGCGCTGGTGGCCGATCCGCGCGGACGGGCTGATCAGGCGGCGGGCGTAGTTGTCCAGGTTCAGGTTCGCTTCCGACAGCGTGCGCCGCATCGCCCGGCGCAGGTCGATGCAGTCGGCCGACAGCGACGCCATCCAGTCGGCGCGCGCGGTCGCGGCCAGTTCGGCGGCGGCCGTCGGCGTGGCCGCGCGCACGTCGGCGCTGAAGTCGGCGATGGTGAAATCGGTCTCGTGGCCGACGCCGGCGATCACCGGCATGCTGCACATCGAAATGGCGCGCGCCACCACTTCCTCATTAAAACTCCACAGGTCCTCGATCGAGCCGCCGCCGCGGCACACCAGCAGCACGTCGACTTCGGCGCGGCGCGATGCGCTGTTGATCGCCTCGGCAATCTTGTCGGCGGCGCCCACGCCCTGCACCGGGCTCGGGTACAGGACGATGCGGATGTGCGGCGCGCGCCGCTTGAGTGCGATCAGAATGTCGCGCAGCGCCGCCGCCTGCGGGCTGGTGACGATGCCGATGCTGCGCGTGAACAGCGGCAGCGCCCGCTTGCGGTCCTCGTCGAACAGTCCCTGGGCGCCCAGCTTTTCCTTCAGGCGCAGGAAGGCTTCGAACAGGGCGCCGACGCCGGCGCGGCGGATCGACTCGACGTTGATCTGGTAGTCGCCGCGGGCGCCGTACAGCGTGACCAGCGCGCGCACCTCGACCTTGTCGCCTTCGCGCGGCAGGAAGCCGGCGAACTGGGCGCGGCCGCGAAACATCACCGCGCGCACCTGGGCGGCGTCGTCCTTGAGCGTGAAGTACCAGTGGCCGGAACTGGCGCGGGTGAAATTGGAGATCTCGCCACCGATCCAGGTCAGCGGAAACGTGCGCTCCAACAAGCGCGCGACCTGCTGGTTGAGGGCGGTGACGGTTAGCACGGGCGGTGCGGCGTAGCTGGAATCAGGGTCGAAACTGGTCTGCATAGGGCTGGGCTCGGTTGAACTGTCCACAAAATTCTGGGGCGGCCATGCTTATGTCATAAATTAATCGAGGTTTCAAGTATTTTTTCACAAGTGGCTGATTTTAAAGGAAAAATCGCCATGCCTTAATTTCTCGCAAAACAGAAAAAGCCTTATGGATCAAGGACTTTCGCCAAACTCTTCACACTTGCTCACAAAGTTATCCACAGTTTCTGTGTGAAAGGTGGCGGCGCCGAGAGATATTTTAGGTGCCAATTATTTACGCACTAACAAATTTCTCAATGGAATCAACGACTTTGGGTAGTGTCAACGGCATTGCTCACAATCTTATCCACAAAAGGTGTGCAGAAGAGGGTGTCCGGGGAAAAAGGCTGAGCGAAAGAGCATGACACATTTGCGAAATGGGCGATTTTCTCCACAATCGGGCCGGATGCCTTGTTTTTGCGCAGAGGCAAAATATGTATATGAATCAAGGGCCTGACCGACAGTCAAAGTTCTTGCGCACAATCTTATCCACAAAAGGTGTGCAGAACATCGGCGCTGTGGAAAGTTGCGTGGGATACTCTTCGAGGGACGCGTTTTCCACGACTGCCCGGTTTTTATGCAGCGGAAATTTTCCCTTTGGAATCAACGGTCTTTGCCAGTGTCAAATCGCTTGCGCACAATCTTATCCACAATATTTGTGCAAAACGTGTCTTGCATGGCGCGACGGCGAAACAGCCCCGGCCCGGGCTTGGCTCGGCATGGATCCCCGCATTTGGCGAGGATGACCAGGGTTGGTGCGCTGACGCTTGCTTTCTCGACATGCTTATACGGCTGTATGTCGAACGACAGCGCGGGTTTTGCGGGGAATTCCACGGTTGCCTCGTTTTTGCGCACTAGGAATTTTCCTATATGAATCAAGGCGCTTGCTGACACTCAATGTCCTTGCTCACAATCTTATCCACAGAAGGTGTGCAGAACTATACTTGCCGATCAGCTGGCAACGCGTTACATTGCCGCATTCGCCTCATGTCGTTCCCCCTCTAAATTCAGGAGTTCCTTTTGCTCGCCATTCTTCAAGCCGCAGGCTGGCCTATCTGGCCGTTGCTGATCGCATCCGTTGTCGGCCTCGCCCTGATCATCGAACGCCTGATCTACCTGCGCCGCGCCAAGATCTTGCCGAAGCCCTTGCTGGCCGAGGTCATCCGCGTCTATCACAACGGCCAGGTCACGCCCGACATCATCGACAAGCTCGAGCACAATTCGCCGCTCGGCGCCGTGCTCGCCGCCGCGCTGCGCAACGTCGATGCCCCGCGCGACGTCATGAAGGAGTCGATCGAGGAGGCCGGCCGCGGCGTCGCCCACGTGCTCGAGCGCTTCCTCACCACGCTCGGCACCATCGCCTCGCTGGCGCCGCTGATGGGCCTGTTCGGCACCGTGGTCGGCATGATCGAGATTTTCGGCGCGCAAAATTCCACCGGCACCAATCCGGCCCAGCTGGCGCACGGCATTTCGGTGGCGCTGTATAACACCGGCTTCGGCCTGGCGATCGCGATGCCGGCGCTGGTGTTCTACCGCCACTTCCGCGCGCTGGTCGACAGCTTCATCATCGACATGGAACTGCAGGCAGTGAAGTTCGTCGACGTCGTGCACGGTGCCCGCAAATGATGGATTTTCGCCGCGGCAAGAGACGCGAGGATCCGGAAATTAACCTGATCCCGTTCATCGACGTCCTGCTCGTGGTGCTGATCTTCCTGATGGTCACCACCACGTACAGCAAGTTCACCGAACTGCAGATCACGCTGCCGACCGCGGACGCCGAAAAGGCGCTCGACCGGCCGTTCGAGATCAACGTCACCGTCGACGCCAAGGGCAACTACACGGTCAACAACGTGCCGGTGTCGTTCCATTCGGTCGCCGGCCTGGCCGACGACCTGAAGGCCGCGGCGAAGGCCGGCCAGCCGAACGCGACCGCGGCGAACAGCCCGGTGGTGATCGTCAACGCCGACCAGTTCGCGATGCACCAGATGGTGATCAACGTGCTGGAAGCGGCGCGCGTGGCCGGCTACGACAAGCTGACCTTCGCGGCCCAGACCGCCGGCAAGAAGTAGCCGGCGCAGGCGAACGCGCTTGCCCGCAGCCTCCCTCGAATCCATCCTGGCGCGCGCCTGGCTCAAGCGCGGCGCGCTCGCTTGCGCGCTGTGGCCGCTGTCGCTGCTGTTCCGCGCATTGAGCAGCCTGCGCGCCGCGCTGTTTCGCGCCGGCCTGCTGCAGTCGCACAAGCTGCCGGTGCCGGTCGTCGTCGTCGGCAATATCTTCATCGGCGGCACCGGCAAGACCCCGCTGACGATCTGGCTGGCCGAGACGCTGCGCGCCGCCGGCTTCACGCCCGGCATCATCTCGCGCGGACACGGCAGCGCCGGCAGCGCGCCGCGCGCAGTCACCGACGATTCACTGGCCGCCGACGTCGGCGACGAGCCGCTGTTGATGGCGCGGCGCACCGGCTGCCCGGTGATGGTCGGGCGCGACAGGCCGGCCGCCGGCAGGGCGCTGCTGGCGGCCCACCCGCTAGTGGACGTCATCATCAGCGACGACGGCCTGCAGCATTACGCCTTGCGGCGCGACATCGAGATCGTCCTGTTCGACGGCCGCGGCGCCGGCAACGGCTGGCTGCTGCCGGCCGGGCCCTTGCGCGAGCCGGTGTCGCGCCGGCGCGATTTCACGATCGTCAACGCGGCGCAGATCACGCCGGAATTGGCCGCCGGCGTCGGCGGCGCGCCGTTCCGCATGCTCCTGGCCGGCACGCTCGCCGAGCCGCTGGCCGCGCGCGGCCAGCGCCGGCCCTTGTCCGCGCTGGCGGGCAAGCGCATCGTCGCCGCCGCCGGCATCGGCAACCCGGGGCGCTTTTTTGCGATGCTGCGCGCGCAAGGCCTCTCGTTCGACGCGCTGGCGCTGCCCGACCACCACGATTTCCTCGACCAGCCCTTCGCGCGCGTCGATGCCGACATCATCCTGATCACCGAGAAGGATGCAGTAAAATGTGGGCAAATTGAAAATCTCAAAAACGACCCGCGACTGTGGGTCGTCCCGGTGACGGCGCAGCTCGATGGCGCGCTGGCCCAACAAATTGTGGAGAAATGTCGTGGAAGCTCGCCTGCTTGATATCCTGGTCTGCCCGCTGTGCAAGGGACCGCTCGAATACGACAAGAAGGCGCAGGAACTGATCTGCAAGCCGGACCGCCTGGCCTATCCGATCCGCGACGGCATCCCGATCATGTGGGCCGACGAGGCGCGCAAGGTCGAGCCGACGTGATTGCCGGCGTAAAATTTACCGTCATCATCCCGGCGCGCCTGGCGTCGACGCGGCTGCCGGGTAAGCCGTTGGCCGACCTCGGCGGTAAACCAATGGTGGTGCGGGTAGCCGAACGCGCCGCCGAATCGGGCGCCGCGCGCATTGTCGTCGCCACCGATCACGCCGACATCGCCGCCGCCTGCGCCGCCAACGGCGTCGAAGCGGTCATGACGCGCGCCGACCATCCGTCCGGCACCGACCGCATCGCCGAAGTGGCGCGCGCGCTGAACCTGGCGCCCGACGAGGTGGTGGTCAACCTGCAGGGCGACGAGCCGCTGATCGATCCATGGCTGCTGGCCGCCTGCGCCAGCCGCATCTCGCTTGATGTGCCGATGGCCACCTGCGCCCATCCGATCACAGACGCCGCCGACGTCTTCAATCCGAACGTCGTCAAGGTGGTGCTCGACAAGGCCGGCCGCGCGCTCTATTTTTCGCGCGCGGCAATTCCGTTCCACCGCGACGGCTTCGCCATCGACCAGTCGCAGCTGCCGGCCGGCTACTCAGCGCTGCGCCACATCGGGCTCTACGCGTACAGCAATGCCTTCCTCCAGCTGTATCCCGCCCTGGCGCCGGCGCCGCTCGAATCGGTCGAGGCGCTGGAGCAATTGCGGGTGCTGTGGCACGGCTATCCGATCGCCGTTCACATCACCGATGCGGCGCCGGCGGCCGGCGTCGACACACCGCAAGACCTCGCGCGAGTTCGCCTGCATTACGGCGGATGACGCCGCCCCTGTCCCGCATCAACAAAAAATAGCCGCGACATTTTCATATTGGCGCTGGGGCTTACTTTTGTGGTAAGTTTCGTATAAAGCTAGTCACATATGCATCAATGCCCGGCATTGCTACACCAAAAATCATCCAACATCCGTTTTAGGAATTTTTCATGCGTCTTATTCTGTTAGGTGCGCCCGGCGCCGGCAAGGGCACCCAAGCCAATTTCATCAAAGAAAAGTACAACATTCCGCAGATTTCCACCGGCGACATGTTGCGCGCGGCGATCAAGGCTGGCACCGACATGGGCATGGCCGCCAAGAAGGTCATGGATGCTGGCGGCCTGGTGTCGGACGACATCATGATCGGCCTGGTCAAGGAGCGCCTGAAGGAATCGGACTGCGCCAACGGCTACCTGTTCGACGGCTTCCCGCGCACCATCGCGCAGGCCGACGCCATGAAAGACGCCGGCATCAACGTCGACTACGTGCTTGAAATCGATGTGCCGGACGAATCGATCGTCGAGCGCATGAGCGGGCGCCGTTCGCACCCGGGTTCGGGCCGCGTGTACCACACCAAATTCAATCCGCCAAAAGTGGAGAACGTCGACGACGTCACCGGCGAACCGCTGATCCAGCGCGACGACGACCAGGCCGAGACGGTCAAGAAGCGCCTGTCGGTCTATCACAACCAGACCGAAGTGCTGCTTGGCTACTACAACCAGTGGGCGCAGTCCGGTCTGCCGGGCGCGCCGAAGTACCGCCGCATTGCCGGTGTCGGACCTGTCGAGCAAATTCGCGACGCGGCATTCGCGGCGCTGAACGACTAATCAAGCTAAACCAGCGGACCTCGTGTCCGCTTCTTTTTTGCCGCAGATTTCAGGCTGCCATCGGCACCCGGTTTTCGATTCAAAGTTTTGCAGTACGCAGCAAGGTTGGCCGCTTCCCTCGGGGGCGGTCTTTCGAAGTGTGTTTTTGTGTTACTTGATAATAAAACCGAGGGGACGAAATGGCAGCAAATTTACTGGTATTTGCGGTAGCGTGCGGCGTTATCGCCGTGGTGTACGGTCTTTGGTCACGCAGCTGGATTTTAAGGCAGGACCCTGGCAACGCCAGGATGCAGGAGATCGCCCAGGCGATCCAGGAAGGGGCCGCGGCTTACCTCGCGCGCCAGTACCGCACCATCGCCATCGTCGGCGTGGTGCTGGTCATCGCCATCTACGCCTTGCTCGGCTGGCAGACCGCACTCGGTTTCCTGATCGGCGCGGTGCTCTCGGGCGCGTGCGGATTCATCGGCATGAACGTGTCGGTGCGCGCCAACGTGCGTACCGCGCAGGCGGCCACGCGCTCCATGAATGACGCGCTCGACGTCGCCTTCAAGGGCGGCGCCATCACCGGCATGCTGGTGGTGGGCCTGGGCCTCTTGGGCGTGACGCTGTTTTACTGGATGCTGACGGCGCAGGCGGTCGGCACCACCCTTAGCCCGCACGACGTCATCAAGCCGCTGATCGGCCTCGCCTTCGGCGCTTCGCTCATCTCCATCTTCGCCCGTCTCGGCGGCGGCATCTTCACCAAGGGCGCCGACGTCGGCGCCGACCTGGTTGGCAAGGTCGAAGCCGGCATCCCGGAAGACGACCCGCGCAATCCGGCCGTCATCGCCGATAACGTCGGCGACAACGTCGGCGACTGCGCCGGCATGGCCGCCGACCTGTTCGAAACCTACGTCGTCACGCTGATCGCCACCATGCTGCTGGGCGCTCTGCTCATCACCAACGCCGGCGCCACTCCCATCATCTACCCGCTGCTGCTTGGGGCGGTGTCGATCATCGGCTCGATCGTCGGCTGCTCGCTGGTCAAGGCCAAGCCGGGCAAGAAGATCATGTCGGCGCTGTACACTGGCCTGTGGTGGGCCGCCGGCCTGTCGCTGATCGGTTTTGTCGGCGTCACCTGGATGGTATGGCCCGAGCAGGCGATGCGCATGTCGATGATCGGCTGCTCGGTGGTCGGCATCGTCCTCACCGGCCTGATGGTCTACATCACCGAGTACTACACCGGCACCGACTTCAAGCCGGTGCGCCACATCGCCGAAGCTTCGACGACCGGCCACGGCACCAACATCATCGCCGGCCTCGGCGTGTCGATGAAGTCGACGGCGTACCCGGTGCTGGCCGTGTGCGCCGCCATCCTCGCCTCCTACCAGATGGGCCAGTTGTACGGCATCGCGATTGCCGCCACCTCGATGCTGTCGATGGCCGGCATCATCGTCGCCCTCGACGCCTACGGCCCGATCACCGACAACGCCGGCGGCATCGCCGAGATGAGCCACATGCCCGACTCGGTGCGCGCCATCACCGATCCGCTCGACGCCGTCGGTAACACCACCAAGGCCGTCACCAAGGGCTATGCGATCGGTTCCGCCGGCCTCGCCGCGCTGGTGCTGTTCGCCGATTACACTCACGCCCTCGAATCGGTCGGCAAGTCGGTGTCGTTCGACCTGTCGAACCCGATGGTCATCGTCGGCCTGTTCATCGGCGGCCTGATTCCCTACCTGTTCGGCGCGATGGCGATGGAAGCGGTGGGGCGCGCCGCCGGCGCCGTGGTGGTTGAAGTGCGCCGCCAGTTCCGCGACATCAAGGGCATCATGGACGGCACCGGCAAGCCGGAATACGACAAGGCGGTCGACATGCTGACCGCGTCCGCCATCCGCGAAATGATCGTGCCGTCGCTGCTGCCGGTGGTGGTGCCGATCGTGGTCGGCATGCTGCTCGGGCCCGCCGCGCTGGGCGGCCTGCTGATGGGGACCATCGTCACCGGCCTGTTCGTGGCGATCTCGATGACCACCGGCGGCGGCGCATGGGACAACGCCAAGAAGTACATCGAAGACGGCAACTTCGGCGGCAAGGGATCCGAGGCGCACAAGGCCGCGGTCACCGGCGACACCGTCGGCGACCCGTACAAGGACACTGCCGGCCCGGCCGTGAACCCGCTGATCAAGATCATCAACATCGTCGCGCTGCTGATGGTGCCGCTGCTGCCGGCCACCGGCTGGATTGCGGTGACGACGCCGGTGGCGGCGGTGCACGCGCCGGCTGCCACGACGACGCCGGCGCTCGATCCGATGCTGACCAGGCCGATGCCGGTCAGCGAGACGGCCGAGCCGGTGCAGATCGCGCCGGCAGCGCCCGCGACGATGCCCGATGCGGCGACGCCGCCGGCGCCGAAGAGCGAGACTGCCGAGCCGGCGCCGGTGAGGTAACGCCTTCGCCGCCTCGCTGCACCGCTGCACTAAAAACCGTCGTTTCCGCTTGCGCGGGAACGACGATTCTAGCGTCCCGCCTTACGCTACGAACCGCATGATCGCCGACACCAGCGACAGCTCGTCCGAATCGCCCGCGTGCCGTTCCCCGTTGATGAAAAAGGTCGGCGTCTCCTCGACGCCGATATGCGTGCCGCTGGCCGCGATCGCCTCGACGCGCGCCTGGAAGCGCCGCGTCCGCATGTCCTCGCACAGCGCGTCCACCGACAAGTCCAGCCGGTCCGCAAGGTCAGCAATCATGTCCGGCCCGAACTGCGACTGCAGCTCGAACAGCGCGTCGTGCATCTCCCAGAACTTGCCCTGGTCGCCGGCCGCCTCGGCCGTCTCGGCCGCCAGCTCGGCATACGGGTGCTTGCCGGTCAGCGGAAAGTGGCGGTACACGAAGCACAGCTGGCTGCCCAGCCGGCGCTGCAGGTCTTTCACCGCTGCGTGCGCCTGGCGGCTGTACGGGCACTGGTAGTCGCCGTATTCCACCAGCACGATCGCCGCATCGCGGCTGCCCTGCATGTGGTCGTCCGGGTGGATCGAAACTGTCGGACTCATGTCTTCCTCCCCTTGAAGTCAGGATTTCGGTATGCGTATACTTTAAACCCGAACAGGCAATTTTTGGAGGTCGACATGGAACGCAAATTTATCGATTGCCGCCAGATTCCCAGCGACAGCAAGTGCACCGTCACCATTTCCGCCGACAGCGAGCAGGAGTTGATGGACGTTGCGGTTCAGCATGCCGTGAAAACACACGGCCACCAGGACACGCCCGAGTTCCGCCAGCAGTTGAAGGAGGCGATCCAGACCGGCGCGCCGCCGGCCTGAAACTGGTCGCTAGAACACGCACATCTTGTTGGCCGCTTCGCGCAGCGGCGCGCGGAAGTCCGGGTGGGCGATCGCGATCAGCGCCTGCGCGCGCTGCTTGGCTGATTTGCCGCGCAACTGCGCCACGCCGTATTCGGTGACGACGTAGTTGACGTCGTTCTTGCTGGTGGTGGCGTGGGTGCCCGGCGTCAGCGTCGGAACGATGCGCGAGATGGTGTTGTCCTTGGCGGTCGAGGGCAACACGATGAACGACTTGCCGCCGCGCGAGCGGTTGGCCGCGCGCACGAAATCGACCTGGCCGCCGGTGCCGGAGTAGGGCAGGTGGGCAATGCTTTCCGATCCGCACTGGCCCAGCAGGTCGACCTGCAGGCTGGCGTTGATCGACATCAGCTTGTCGTTGAGCGCCGCGTTGTACGGGTCGTTGGTGAAGTTCGACGGGTGCATCTCGACCGCCGGGTTGTGGTGCATGTATTCGTACAGCTTGCGCGACCCGAGCGCGAACGTCGCCACCATTTTCCCCGGCAGCAGCGTCTTCTTGCGGTTGGTGATGGCGCCGCATTCGACCAGCGTCAGGATGCCGTCGCCGAGCATTTCGGTGTGGACGCCGAGGTCGTGCTTGGCCGTCAGCTGCATCACCACCGCGTCCGGGATGCCGCCGTAGCCGATCTGCAAGGTCGAGCCGTCGTCGATCATGTCCGCGACGTACTTGCCGATCGCCTCCTGCACCGGGCCGATCTTCGGCAGGCCCACTTCGAGGATCGGTTCGTTGCTCTCGACCAGGCCGCTGACCTGCGATATGTGCAGGTGGCACTGGCCATGCGCGAACGGCACGTTGGGATTGACTTCCAGCAGCACCACGCGCGCCTTGGCGATCGCCGCCATCGTGTAATCGGTGCCGAGGCTGATGGCGAAGTAGCCCTGCTCGTCCATGCTCGACGCCATCGCGAACACGACGTCGGACGGCATGTAGCCGCGTTCGATCAAACCGGGAATTTCCGAGAAATAATTAGGGATGAAATCGCCCCAGCCGCCCTGGCAAGCGGCGCGCGACGCGCCGCCGAGGAACAGGGCGGCATGGCGCACGTGCGCCGACGTGTCGCAGTCAAAATAGTCGAACTTGCGCATCGCCAATATCTGCGCCACCTTGACGTTGTGGAAGCGGCGGCGCTGGTCCGACAGCGCCGTCAGCAGGGTTGGCGGCTCGCCGACGCCGGTCGGCACGATGATCATGTCGCCGTCGCGCAAGAGGTCGAGCGCATCGGCCGCGGCCATCCGCTTGTCCTGGTACAGCTGTTGTGGGGTCTGCATTTGGTCTCCTCGTTATGCGGCAATACTAACGCACCAAACTGACCTCGTCCTGACGCCAAATCGTTCCAAAACCGGGGTCAGACCCAGGTTTTGAAACAAGCTGACGCCAAAAATATTCCAAAACCCGGGTCTGACCCCGGTTTTGCAATTCGGGCGCGCGCGCGCCGGATCGGCCAATGGTGATAGGGTTGTCGCTATGGACTACCTGAAACCTGTATTGACGGCATTCGCGGCGGCGATGGCGCTGGCCTGCGGCGGCGCGCCCGCGCAGCAACAGCCGGCGCCGGAAACGCCCGCCGCCGCGGCGCCCGCCAAGCCGGTAGCGCCGCCCAACCGCAAGCCGATCAAGCGCCGCTCGGTGCAGCAAGTGATCGAGTCGACGCCGCCGATCGTCACCGAAGGCTACCGGCCGACGCTGGTCGTGCGGCCGCCTGCCGTGTTGCCATCGGCGCTCCAGCCGCAGCCACAGCCGCGCATCAACAGCTGCGACGCCGGCGGCTGCCTCGATACCAGCGGCGCGCGCTACAACAGCGGCGTCGGCAACACGCTGATCGGCCCCCAGGGCCAGCTGTGCACCAAGGGCGTCGTCAACGCACAGTGCTTTTAATGCCATATCGGTGGTTGCAACCCGCAAAAGTTCGTTACAATTCCGGTGATTGACGTTTACGTAAACGTTACAAAGAACCTTTCAAGGAAAATCATGCAAATTCAGGACAATGTCTTCATCATCACCGGTGGCGCATCCGGCCTCGGCGCGGCAACGGCGCGCATGATCGCCGAAGCGGGCGGCAAAGTGCTGCTGGCCGACGTGCAGGTCGAGGCCGGCACCGCGCTGGCCGCCGAGCTGAAGGGGCGCTTCCTCAAGTGCGACGTCACCTCCGAAGCCGACGGCCAGGCAGTTGTCGCCGCGGCACTCGAAATGGGCACGCTGCGCGGCCTGATCAACTGCGCCGGCGTCGCGCCCGCCATCAAGACGGTCGGCAAGGACGGCCCGCATCCGCTCGACGTCTTCCAGCGCACCATCAACGTCAACCTGGTCGGCACCTTCAACATGGCGCGCCTCGCGGCCGACGCGATCGGCAAGACCGAAGCGCTCGATTCCGGTGAACGCGGTGTCATCATCAACACCGCGTCGGTTGCCGCCTACGACGGCCAGATTGGCCAGGCAGCTTACGGCTCGTCGAAGGCGGCGGTGGTCGGCCTGACGCTGCCGATGGCGCGCGACCTGGCGCGCAGCGGCATTCGCGTAATGACCATTGCGCCAGGCATCTTCGAGACGCCGATGCTGATGGGCATGCCGGAAGAAGTGCGCGATGCGCTCGGCAAGATGGTGCCGTTCCCATCGCGCCTGGGCCGCCCGAACGAATACGCGCACCTGGCGCGCGCGATCATCGAAAACAGCATGCTCAACGGCGAAACCATCCGCCTCGACGGCGCCATCCGCATGCAGCCGAAGTAAGCATGGCGTGGGGCAAATGACAATTTAATGTACGATGCCTGCTGTCACGGGCGCGCGGCCCAGGTCGCGCGCCCTTTTTTATTGTGTCGCCGTGCTGGAGAATTCATGATCAAGTCAAGGTTGTTGGCCGCCGCCGCGCTGGCGGGCGTGTTCGCCCATGCGGGCGCCCAGGTGGTGCAGGAAGCGCCGCCGAAGGCGCCGGAAATCGCCACCGCCTACACCGACAAGCCCGGCTGGGCCGCCAGCAAGTACATGGTGGCGGCGGCCAATCCGCTGGCGGTCGACGCCGGCTACCGCATGCTGAAAAAAGGCGGCAGCGCCATCGACGCCGCCATCGCCACCCAGTTGGTGCTCGGCCTGGTCGAGCCGCAGTCGTCCGGCATCGGCGGCGGCGCCTTCCTGATGTACTACGACGGCAAGACGATGCAGGCGTTCGACGGCCGCGAAACGGCGCCGGCCGCCGCCGACGAACGCCTGTTCCAGAATCCCGACGGCACGCCGGTGTCGCGCGTGACCGGCGTCGTCGGCGGGCGCTCGGTCGGCGTGCCCGGCGTGCTGCGCATGCTCGAAATGGCGCACCGGCAACACGGCAGGCTGGCGTGGAAAACGCTGTTCGAGCCGGCCATCGCGCTGTCCGAGCGTGGCTTCGCCGTCAGCCAGCGCCTCAACGGCCTGCTGACGTGGGACCAGCATATCCGCAAGGATCCGGTCGCCTATAAATACTTCTACGGCGCCGACGGCCGGCCCTGGCCGGTCGGGCACATCCTCAAGAATCCGGCACTCGCCACCACGCTGCGCGCGATTGCCGCCGGCGGCGCCGACGCCTTCTACAAGGGTCGCATCGCGCGCGACATCGCCGCCAAGGTGGCCAATCACCCGACCAACCCGGGCAAGCTGACGGCGGCCGACATCGCCGGCTACCAGCCGAAATCGCGCGCGCCGGTGTGCAGCGACTACCGCGCCTGGACGGTCTGCGGCATGCCGCCGCCATCGTCCGGCGGCATCGCCGTGGCGCAGATGCTCGGCATCCTCGAAACGCGTGACATGGCGCAGTACGCGCTGGTCGATGGCCTGCCCGGCGCCGACGCCGTGCACCTGTTTACCGAAGCGGGCCGCCTGGCATACGCCGACCGCAACCGCTACGCCGCCGACACCGATTTCGTGCCGCTGCCGGGCCGCGGCATCGCCGGCCTGATCGACAAGGACTACCTGGCCAGGCGCGCCGCCCTGATCGGCGAAAAATCGATCGGCGTCGCCGAGCCGGGCAAGCCGCCGGGGATGGAAGTGGCCTGGGGCCGCGACAACGCCATCGAGATGCCTTCGACGTCGCACCTGTCGGTGGTTGACGGCCGCGGCGCCGGCGTGGCAATGACGACCACGGTGGAAGACGCTTTCGGCGCGCGGCTGATGGTCGACGGCTTCATTCTCAATAACCAGCTGACCGATTTTTCCTTCGATTCGGTCGACAAGGACGGGCCGATCGCCAACCGGGTCCAGGCCGGCAAGCGCCCGCGCAGCGCGATGTCGCCGACGATCGTGCTCGACAAGGCCACCCGCAAGCTGGCGTTGACGGCCGGCTCGCCGGGCGGCACCGCGATCATCAACTATGTCGCCAAGACGCTGGTGGGCACGATGGACTGGGGCCTGAACGTGCAGCAGGCGATCGCGCTGCCGAATTTCGGCAGCCGCAACGGCCCGACCGAGTTGGAACAGCGCCGCTTCCCGCAGGCGACGGTCGATGCGCTGAAGGCGCGCGGCCACACCATCCGCTTCTCCGAGCAGAATTCTGGCCTGCACGGCATCCAGCGGCTGTCGATCCACGGCACGGACTTCTGGTTCGGCGGCGCCGACCCGCGCCGCGAAGGCGTCGCCAAGGGCGATTGAGGTCCGGGTCCGGGGTCTGACGGGGACGCCAGTCGCCGTGCGCTCAGGCCCCGGTGTAAACTTTTGCTGGCTCAAGCAGCCCGCTGCCTGTAATCTTGGCGTATGGGAACAAAAGAGAAAACCGGGCTGATCCTGACCGGGGGTGGCGCGCGCGCCGCTTACCAGGTCGGGGTGCTGCAGGCGATTTCGCACATATTGTGGGAGCAGGGGTGGCCGCCGGCGAGAAATCCGTTTGACATCATTTGCGGCACCTCGGCCGGCGCGATCAACGCCACCGCGCTGGCCTGCCGCGCCGATAACTTCAGCGAGGGCGTGCAAAAGCTGCTCGACGTCTGGGAACACTTCTCGGCCGACCAGGTCTACCGCGCCGATTCGATCGGCGTGCTGCGCTCCGGCGCGCGCTGGCTGTCGCTGCTGTCGTTCGGCTGGCTGCTGCGCAAATGGCGCGCCGCGCCACCGAGTTCGCTGCTCGACAACACGCCGCTGGCCGGCCTGCTGCACCGCATGCTCGACCTGCCGCGCCTCGACGCCGCGCTCGCCGACGGCCTGCTGCACGCGCTCGCCGTCACCGCCTCTTCCTACACCGTCGGCCACCACATCACCTTCTACCAGGGCGCCGCCGACGTCGACCCGTGGGTGCGCATGCACCGCATCGCGCTGCAGGACCAGATCGGCGTCGAGCACCTGCTGGCGTCGGCGGCGATCCCGTTCATCTTCCCGGCGGTGCCGCTGTACCTGTCCGGGCGCCTCGAATACTGCGGCGACGGCTCGATGCGCCAGCTGGCGCCGATCTCGCCGGCGATCCACCTCGGCGCCACCCGCGTGCTGGTGGTCGGCGCCGGCCGCATGAACGAGCCGCTGCGCCACGCGCCGCAGTCGGCGCGCTATCCGAGCCTGGCGCAGATCGGCGGCCATGCGATGTCCTCGATCTTCCTCGACAGCCTGGCGGTCGACGTCGAACGCCTCAACCGCATCAACGCGACCTTGGCGACCATGCCGGCCGAGCACCACGCCAGGACCCGCCTCAAGCCGGTCGAACTGCTGGTGATCGCGCCGTCCGAACGGATCGACGACATCGCCGCGCGCCACGTCCACAACCTGCCGCGGCCGGTGCGCGCGATGCTGTCGGGGATCGGCGCGACCGAAGCGCGCGGCTCGGCGCTGGCGTCCTACCTGCTGTTCGAAGCGAGCTTCACGTGCGAACTGATTCGCCTCGGCGCGCGCGACACCCACGCCCGCCAGGCCGACGTGCTGGCCTTTTTCGGAGACTGACGTGAACCTGGCCGCCCTGCGTATGTGTCGTCTGGTATGCCTGCTGCTGTGCTGCGCGGTCGGCGCCGCGCTGGCCGCGCCGGCGCGCAGCCTGCGCTTCGAGCAGCTCAACGTCGAGCATGGCCTGGCGCAGGAGTCGATCCTGTCGATCGTGCAGGACGGCGACGGCTTCATGTGGTTCGGCAGCCAGGGCGGCCTGTCGCGCTTCGACGGCTACCGCGTGACGACCTACCGCAACGAAGTGGGCAACCCGCGCAGCCTGGTCAACAACTGGGTGCGCGTGCTGCACCTGGACCGCGCCGGCCGGCTCTGGCTCGGCACCGACGGCGGCCTCGATCGCTTCGACCCGGTCAGCCAGAGCTTCGTCCATTTCCAGCCCAGCGATGTCGGCAAGCGCGGCAGCGGCAACCGCCATATCAATGCGATCGCCGACGACGGCAAGGACGGCCTGTGGATCGGCACCAGCGACGGCCTGCAGCATTTCGACATGAAGAGCGGCGCCTTCAAGGCCTGGCACCATGACGACGCCGACCCCGCCAGCCTGGCGGGCGACCAGGTCAGCGCGCTGGCGCTCGACGCGAGCGGCCGGCTGTGGATCGGCACCGCCCGCGGGCTCGACAGCCTGGCGCCCGGCGCCGCCGCCTTCGAGCATCACGCGCTGCCCGGCGTCGACCCCAAGCTCAATACCGTGCGCGCGCTGCTGGCCGACGCCAACGGCGTGTTGTGGATCGGCAGCCTGGCCGGCCTGGAAAACTGGAAGCTGTCGGCCGGCCCGCCCGGGCGCCGCCTGCTCGGGCCCGCGGACGGCATCGCCCGCGGTGAAATGACGGTGCTGTTCCAGGATGGCGACTCGAGCATCTGGGCCGGCAGCCGCGACAGCGGCCTGTACCGCTGGCTGCCGCAGACGCGCCGCTTCGCCAACTTCGGCCACCAGGCAGCCGACAGCCACAGCCTCAGCGACAACTTCGTCTCCTCGCTGTACCGCGACCGCGTCGGCACCTTCTGGGTCGGCACCTGGTACGCCGGCGTCAGCCGCGTCGATCTCGGCAGCGGCGGCTTCGCCCGCATCGTCAAGCTGGCCGGCGTGCCTACGCTGTCGGACAACAAGGTGCGCTCGATCGTCGGCGACGGCGCCGGCAAGCTGTGGCTGGCCACCAACGACGGCCTCAATCACCTCGATCCGGTCAGCGGCCGCGCCCAGGTCTACCGCCACGAGCCGGGCAACCCGAACAGCCTGGCCGATTCGTCGGTGCAGGCGGTGGCGCGCGACCGCCGCGGCGTGGTATGGAGTGCCGGGCGCTCCGGCGGCCTCGCCGGTCTCGACCCCGCCAGCGGCCGCGTCACCCGCATTTCGCTGGGCGACGTCGGCCCGGAGGGCGAAACCATCCGCGCCATGCTGGCCGACGGCGCCGACCGCCTGTGGATCGCCTCGCGCGCCGGCCTGCACCGGGTCGACCTGGTCACGCGCCAGATCAAGACCTACCGCCACGTGCCGGGCGACAGCAGCAGCCTGGCCGACAACATCGTGCGCCCCATCCTGGAAGACCGCACCGGCCAGCTGTGGATCGGCACCTTCAACGGCCTCGACCTGCTCGACCGCGCCAGCGGCACCTTCCGCCATTTCCGCCACGACCCGGCCGACCCCACCAGCATCAGCCACGACGAGGTGCACCATCTGATGCAGGACAGCCGCGGCCAGCTGTGGGTCGGCACCGCCGGAGGCCTCAACAAGATGATCCACGGCCCCGCCGGCAAGATCAGCTTCGAACGCTACACCACCGCCAACGGCCTGGCCGACGACGCCGTCGCGGCGATGCTGGAAGACGACGACGGCAACTTGTGGATCAGCTCCACCACGGGCCTGTCGCGCTTCAACCCGAACACCGGCACCTGGCGCACCTACAGCGCCGGCGACGGCACTACCGAGGGCGCGTTTTTCGACGGCTCGGCGCACAAGGGCCGCGACGGTTCGCTGTACTTCGGCGGCTTCAACGGCATTACCGGATTCAACCCGCGCGCCATCAGCGACAACCTGATCGCGCCGCGCGCCGTGATCACCGGCTTCCAGGTGTTTAACAAGCCTATCGCGCAAGTCCATCCAGGGCTGGTGAAAGGACCGATCGAACACGCCACCGCGATCACGCTGGGCGCCGACGATTCGGTGTTCTCGCTCGAGTTTTCGGCGCTGCACTACGCCGCTCCGCAGCGCAACCGCTTCTCCTACCAGCTGGTCGGCTTCGACGAGAACTGGGTCAGCACCGACGCCAGCCGGCGCTTTGCGACCTACACCAACCTCGATCCGGGCGAGTACACCTTCCGCGTCAAGGCGGCCAACAAGGATGGCGTCTGGAGCGCGGCCGGCGCCACCCTCGCCATCACCATCCTGCCGCCGTTCTGGAAGACCTGGTGGTTCCGCACCCTGGCCGCGCTGCTGGTGGTGGGCAGCGCGTACGGCGCCTTCCGCTTCCGCATGAGCGGGCTGCGGCGCCAGAAGGAACTGCTCGAACGCCAGGTGCGCGCGCGCACCGCCGAAATCGGCCAGCAGAACTACATGCTCGAACGGCAAAAGCTCGAACTCGAGCTGCGCCGGATCGAAGCCGAATCGCAGCGCGCCGAGGCCGAGCAGCGCCGCTTCGACGCCGAGCGCCAGAAGCAAGAGGTCGAGCTGCAGAAGGAGAACGTCGAACTGGCGCACCGCAATATCTCGATCCTGTCCGAGATCGGCCGCGAGATGACCGCCACGCTCGACATGGAAACCATCATGGGCACGGTCTACCGCCACGTCGACCAGCTGATGGACGCGCGCAGCTTCGGCATCGGCATCTACCGCGAGGACCTCGACCTGATCGAGTTTCCTTTCGCGGTGGACAAGGGCGTGCGCACCGTGCGCTACAACCGCGCGCTGGACCAGCCGAACCAGCTGGCGGTGTGGTGCCTGACGCACCGGCGCGAGGTGTTCATCAACGACTTCGAGGCCGAGTGCGACAACTACGTCAGCGGCGGCATGGCCGACCCGATGGCCTCGGTGCGTCGGGTCGACGGCGCCAGCGCCCTGGTGCCGGCATCGGCGATGTACGTTCCGCTGATCGTCAAGGAGCGCGTGATGGGCGTGCTGTGCGTGCAGAGCGCCGAGAAGAACGCCTACCGCCGGGTCCACCTCGACATGCTGCAGACGCTCGCCGCCCACGCCGCGGTGGCGCTCGACAATGCGCGCGCCTACCGCCAGCTCGAGGAAATGGAAAAGCAGGTGCGCCTCAATACCGCCGAACTGGCGCTGGCCAACCGCGCCTTGCAGGACAACGACGAGCGGCTGCGCCTGGCCAAGCAGAAGGCGGAAGACGCGACCCGCCAGAAGTCCGAATTCCTCGCCAACATGAGCCATGAAATGCGCACGCCGCTGGCCGGCGTCATCGGCATGCTCGGCTTCGCGCTGCGCGACGCCCGCCTGTACGACGCCACCCGCGAACAGATCCTGCGCGGCCAGGCCAATGCGCAGTCGCTGCTGGGGATCATCAACGACCTGCTCGACTTCTCCAAGATCGAGGCCGGCAAGCTGACCATCGAGAACATCGACTTCACCCTCGCCGGCACGATCGACAACGTGGTCAGCCTGTTCGAGGAGCAGGCAGCCGCCCACAGCGTCGGCTTCGAGCTCGACCTGGCGGCCGACCTGCCGCGCTTTGTGGTGGGCGACCCGACCCGCGTGCGCCAGGTGCTGGTCAACCTGGTCGGCAACGCCTTCAAGTTCACCGACCGCGGCGCCGTTCGCCTGCAGGTCGAGCGGCTGCCGCAGGATCCGCGCCGCCCGCGCGTCAACATGGTGCGCTTCTCGGTGCACGACACCGGCATCGGCATCGCCAGCGAGCCGCTGTCGCGATTGTTCCAGAAATTCGAACAGGCCGACAGCACCACCACGCGCCGCTACGGCGGCACCGGCCTCGGGCTGGCGATCTGCCGCCAGCTGGTCGATCTGATGGGCGGCACCATCAGCGTCGTCAGCGAGGAGGGCGTCGGCAGCTGCTTCACCGTCGTGCTGCCGCTGGCCGACGGCGTGGCGCCGCTGCTGGCGCCGCAGGTGCCGCTGGCGCCGCACAGCCACAGCCTGAAGGTGCTGTGCGCCGAGGACTTCCCGACCAACCAGATCATCATCCGCATGATGCTCGAGGAGCGTGGCCATCAGGTCGACATCGCCGACAACGGCCGCCTGGCGCTGGCCGCCTGCGCCCGCACCCGCTACGACCTGATCCTGATGGACGGGCGCATGCCCGAACTCGACGGCGCCGGCGCCACCCGCATCATCCGTGCCGGCGGGCCGCCCGAGGCGCCGGTGCAGGACCGCGACCTGATGATCATCGCGCTCACCGCCAACGCCAGCGAGGAAGACCGCGCCCGCTATCTCGCCTGCGGCATGGACGATTTCCTCACCAAGCCGATCGACGAAACGGCGCTGCACGGCCAATTGAGCCGCGCCATCGATCGCCAGCTGCGGCGCGGGATTGCGCTGGCGCCGATGGCGCCGTTCGCGCCGGTGCGCGCGCCCGGGTCGGCCGAACTCGATGCGATGTTCGGCGTGCTGACCGGCCCGACGCCGCTGGCGGTGGCGGTGTCGCAGAACGCCGGGCGCCGCACCACCGAGCTCAAAGCGCGCATGCGCGCGGCGTTCTGCGGCGACCTGCCGGGCCGCCGCGCGGACCTGGAATCGGCAATCGCGCGCGCGGACCGCGACGTCGCCGGGCGCCTGCTGCACGGGATCAAGGGCAGCGCTGCCTATCTCGATGCGACCGAGCTGCACCTGCTGTGCGGCGAACTCGAAGTGGCGGCCGACCAGGGCGAGTGGCCGCTGATCGGCGCCGCGCTGCCGCGGCTGCGCCGCCTGTTCGACGCATTCGAGGGTGGCGCGACCTGAAGCGCTCAATGGTTATAATGAAACAGGCAGTATCCGGCGGCACACGAATTGGAGAGAGCGATGCAGGTTCTGGTAGTTGATGACGACGTCGTTTCGCGCATGGTGATGATGCACCTGGTCGATAGCTGCGGCTCCTACGAGATAGTCGAGGCGGAGGACGGCGAGGATGCATGGGACCAGCTGCGCCAGGGGCTGCGGCCGGGGATCTGCTTTTGCGACCTGCGCATGCCGAAGCTGTCCGGCATGGAGCTGCTGGCGCGCGTCAAGGCCGATCCCGAACTGGAGTCGATGCGCTTCGTGCTCGCCTCTTCGGCGGGCGACCATGCCACCATGGCCGAAGCGAGCGGCCTTGGCGCCGGCGGCTACATCATCAAGCCGTTCGAGCGCGACCAGGTGCTGGCGCAGTTGGCCGGCCTGGCGCCGCATGCGGCCGGCCTGGTGGAAGACGCCGAAAGCCCGCGCAGCACCATGCAGCGGCTCGGCATCGACGGCGCGCGACTGCTGGTCTACCTGGGCGGCTTCGAAAGCCAGCTGACCGAGGCCGGCCCCGCGCTGGCCGCGCTGCTGGCAGAAGGGGGCGAGGGCCCTGACGAGGCGCGCGCGCGCATCGAGCGGCTGCACGCCGGCTCTGTCACGCTTGGCCTGGGCGGCGCCGCGGTGCGGCTCGATGCTCTGGCGCTCGGTGCGCTCGATGCGGCGCGGGTCGAACGCGCGCTGGAGGCCACGCTGGCCGCAGTGCGCGAGCAGGTCGAGCGGGTGCGCAAGCTAACCGGCCGCTAGAGACGCGGCGACACCGTCAGAGCCAGTGGAAACCCTTTGATATCAGGCCGGCCAGGCCGAGCGCCACCGCGATGATCGCGCCGAACAGGAGCCGGAAATCGGTCCTGATGGCGGTAATGTCGGATTTAACGGTGCGCAGATCGTCCCTCAGCTCTTTGATGTCGCGCTGAATGAATTCGACTGCGGTGTCGAGTTTTGTCAAACGCGGCTCCATGCCGCGATGGTCCGCCGTTTCGCTCGCACGGTCAATCGGCGCACGCCTGGTGGCGCCGGGATCGAGACGCACTCGCTGTCGTTCTTCATTGCTCATCATCACAATTGGTCTCGCTGTACGGCACGGAGTACATGCGATTTCGCGCCAGCTGCATCAGTTGTACTTGATGTACCTGCGCGTGTGCTGTCGGAACTATAACGCTTGTCTTCAAGGGTTGCAGCGCGGAACAGTCCTGCACAGATATTGCTGAGCATGTAGGCTACGTCCGGAGCGTTAGCGGCCTGGACCTGCGCTTCGCTCCATTTGTAAAGGAGCTCAATTTGGACATGCAAAAGATATTTGCCCCATTTACCGGCGTCGACGCCGGCAACTGGCTGATGGCGCTGGCCGTTGCCGCCGTCAGTTTCATCGCCATCCACGGCGCCGTCGCGCTGTTCCGCCGTCACCTGTGCAGGCTCGGCGATGACGCCCAGGCCGATCGCCCCGCCGCCGAATTGCTGAAAGCCACGCTCGCCCGTACCAGCAATATCGCGGTCCTGATTACCTCGCTGCTGATCGGCCTGACCGTGCTCGACCTGGCGCCGCCATGGGACGAGCGCCTGCGCCACCTGTGGTTCATCGCCCTCGGCGCCCAGCTGGCGCTCTACCTCGACCGCGCGATCAGCGTCGGTGCGCGCCGCTATTTCCGGCGTCATTCGGACGACCCGGACGCGCCCGCCACCGTCGCCCATACCCTCGTCGTGTGGGCCATCAAGACCGCATTGTGGGTGATGTTCGGGCTGGCCATGCTGTCCAATCTCGGCATCAATGTGTCCGCCTTCGTCGCCAGCCTGGGCATCGGCGGCATCGCCATCGCGCTGGCCGCGCAGAACATCCTTGGCGACCTGTTCGCGTCGCTGTCGATCGCGGTCGACAAGCCGTTCGAGGTCGGCGACTCGATCAGCGTGGCGGGCTTGTCGGGCAAGGTCGAACATGTCGGCCTGAAGACCACGCGCATCCGCGCCGACAGCGGCGAGCAGATCGTCATCGGCAATGCCGAGCTGCTGAAGAACACCGTGCGCAATTTCAAGCGCATGTCGAATCGGCGCGTGCAGATTTCGCTGATGGCAAGTCCGGCCACGCCGCCGGCGCTGGCGCGCCAGGTGCCGGACGTGCTGCGCGAGATCATCGAACGCCAGCCGGGCGTGCGCTACGAGCGCGTGCACCTGAAGAAAGTAACGCAGGACGCACTCGAGTTCGAACTGGTGTTCTTCGTGCTCGACGCCGCCTACGCCAAGTTCATGGATGCCCAGCAGGCGATCCTGCTGGAATCGATGGAAGCGTTCGACGAGCTCGGCGTTTCGGGCGGCACGCCGGCGCAGCACCTGGTGTTGGAGCGGCGCGCAGCGGAAGCGCGCGGCGACACGCACGCTGCCGCCAGGGGATCGGCGCTGTCGCTGAGCCAGGCGCGCTAAAAAGCGCGTTGGCGGTAGTCGCCGCGATTGCCGGCTGAGCGTGCAGGCCAGTAGCTATTCGTCTGCGTCGCATGCACTGCTATCTCGCACTAGACGGCGCCACTACAGGTGCCTGATGAGGAGTGAGCGCTGCGATCGTGCCTTTCTGGATTTGGCTTATGCCAAAAAGAGCCACGAGCATGGTACTGACAATCGTGATCATGGTCGCCAGGGTCCAAGTCTTGATGTCTGCGTTCAATTTGTGCATGTCAGAACGAAGCTCGGCAAGCTTTGCATCCGTGCGTAAGCTTGCTTTTTCCATTTCGCCTCTTAAGAAATCGATCTCCGACTTGGTCGCTAAGCGCAAGCTTTCCAGATCCGCTTTGGTTGCCAAACGCAAGCTTTCTATATCCGCTTTGGTTGCTACGCGCAAGCTTTCCATGTCCGCTTTGGTTGCTAATCGCAAGCCGTCCATATCCGCTTTGGTTGCTAAGCGCACGCTTTCCAGATCCGCTTTGGTTGCCAAAGTCGGCAGGATGGTATCCAGGCGCGTTTCAAGGGCGGTCATGCGATGCTCCATACCACCATCATAGGGCGGCTCACCGCCGCCGCCAAGATCCTTCCCGGTCGAATTTTTTAGGGGAGTCGCCGAAGGTCGCGCCGGTTCCATCGTGTTCGCCTCCATTGTCGTCGTGCACCGCAAAATTGCGCAGGGAGCGCGTCTGATAGCTTATCGGTGAATCGACACCTTGGGATGCGCGTCCGCAAGGCGGACGGCCCTGCGCCATCTGCCGGTTGACTTTCCGCCAATACACGTTATCGTTGCGTCAGTTCGCTTACGGGAATGAATTCATGCTCGATAACAATGCGTTGGTGGCGGCGGCGACGCCGGTCTTTTTTGCCCTGATCGCCCTCGAAGTCTGGGTGGCGCGGCGCCGGCGCGTGCGCGCCTATTCGCTCGCCGATAGCCTGGCGAGCATCGGCTGCGGTGTCTGGACCGTCACGGTCGAAATATTCACCAAGGCGGCGGCGCTGCTGCTGTTCGCCTTCATTGAACAGCGTTATGCGCTGCTGCACTTCGACGCCGGCAACTGGCTGACGTGGGTGGGTTTCTTCGTATTGCTCGACTTCCTGTATTACTGGGCGCATCGCTGGTCGCATGAGATCAACTTTTTATGGGGCGTCCACTCGCCGCACCACCAGAGCGAGGAATACAACCTCACCACGGCGCTGCGCCAGGGAGCCTTCCAGGACACCGTCCACATGCCGATCTTTCTGCCGCTGGCGCTGCTTGGCTGCCCGGTGGAAGTGTTCATCGTCTTGCTGACGTTTAGCAAGTTCTACCAGTTCTGGATCCACACGCGGCTCATCGACAAGGTGCCGCTGATCGAAGGCATCCTCAACACCCCGAGCGCGCACCGCGCCCACCATGCCGTCAACGACATCTACCTCGATCGCAACTATGGCGCGACGTTCATGGTGTGGGACCGGCTGTTCGGCACCTGGGTCGACGAGACCGAACCGTGCGTCTACGGCGTGCGCAAGCCGTTCCACAGCTGGAACCCGGTCTGGGCGCAGTTCGCCTGGTTCGCCGATGTGTGGCGCGATGCCGTCCGCGCGCGCCGGCCGTTCGACCGGCTGGCGATCTGGTGGCGCCGCACTGGCTGGCGTCCGGCGGACGTTGCGCTCAGCGATCCGCAGGCGCCGTTCGTGCTGGCCGACGTACGCCGGTTTTCTGCCACGCGCGGCCGCAAGTGGGCGGCGGTCGCGGTCGGACTGTTCGTGCTGGGCGCCGCTTTGAATAACATCCTGTTGACACAGGCGGCATCGTTGTCGCTGATGACGAAGGCGCTGCTGGCGAGTGCGGTGACGGTGATTCTTGTGGCGATGGCCAGGGCCTTGCAGCCGCAAGCGACAGGGCAGGCCCAGCAGCTTGCGGTGTCGGCGGAGGCGGCGCCGCCGGGCTAACGCGAGGGCGCTATCTGGCCGCTGGCGCGGTGACGGGTAACGTGATGATAATCGGCACGGGCGGAGGCGCGGCCTTGTGGATCTGGCTGAGGCCGAGAATCGTCGCCAACATCGTGCCGATGATCGACAATACGGTTGCCAGCATCCACGATTTGTTGTCGGAACTTGTTTTCTGCGTATCGGCGCGTACATCGGCGAAGGATTGCCGCATTTCGGCGCGTAGATCGGCGAAGGATTCCCGCATCTCGGCACGTAACTCGGCCACATCGACCTTGGTCGCCAAGGTCGGCACAATCGCGTCCAAGCGTGCTTCGAGGGAGGTAACCCGATGTTCCATGGTTCCATCATAGGGCGGCTCGCCGCCGCCCGCAACCGCCGCTCCAGTCGTTAGCGGTGTTGCTGAAGGTCTTGAAGGTTCCATCTGCGCCTCGCCGGTTGTCCAGCCCACCAAGCTACCGGACAATGCAATCGATGCCATGCGCGCTGACAAACGTGTTGCGCTCGCGATGGCTAGGCTGGTTGGCCCCGGTTCAATGCGGGCGCAATCGAAATGGCAGCCAGAGCCAGCGCCAGCGGTACCGTGGAGATGAACCCTGCATAGTTGAAACCGAACGCGCCGGCGATGCCGCCCGCGACGAATGAGGCGATCAGCGTGCTGTGGATACGCAGCTTGTTCTTGTTGGCCCTTACCGCGACCCTGCTGTCGCCCGGCCGGTTGCTGTTCCAGTACAGTAGCTTTCCGATTTCGATGCCCAGGTCTGTCGTCAAGCCGGTGAGGTGCGTGGTGCGTATCTCCGCCCGTGAAATCTTGGTAATCAGCGCGTTTTGCAGGCCCATCGTGAAACACAGCGTGATCACGGCCAGTGACACGTCGATAAATTCGTGCTTCTTGAGCGTGCCGCCGAATGCACCGAACAGAAGAATCAGGCCAGCCTCGATCAAGAGGGGAACGGCGTACAAATTACGCACGTCGGCGCGGCGCAGATAATTCACCATCAGCGCTGTAGAAGCGGCGCCGGCCAAAAACGCCAGCCAGGAAGTGGCGGCGATACTGGCCAGCGCGAAGTTGCGAAGCACGATCTGGTCGGCAAAGGTCGACGCCATCCCCGTCATGTGCGAGGTGTACTGGCCGATGGCGAGGAAGCCGCCGGCATTGAGCGCGCCGGCAACCGCCGCCAGTATGACGCCAATATGCAAGTCGGCCTGGCCGGTGCGTGGCTTGGCAGTCAACCTTGACAGATACTGTATTGGCATGGCGGGGATACCTTATGACCAGGACGGGCCGCATCGGTAGCAGGTCAGTGAACACTGGCCTCGAATCGTACTGGTCCCTCCGACTGGAATCGAACCAGTATCCCACGCTTAGGAGGCATGTGCACTATCCATTGTGCTACGGAGAGGACGCTCGCCGCGCCGGTTGACCCGGCAGGGCACAGCAGGGCTAGCCTGCAATTCGGCGATCGCGACGGCGCGGGGCCGTCCGGTGTCGTGAATCGAGCGCAATTATAGCCGACCTTTCGGCATCATTTGCGACTCTGCGGCCAACAGTCGGTACAATGCACGCTTCTTTCATTTTTCCGGCCACGTTTTTCTCCCTGAAAAGCTCCGGCGCCGGGCACTCTGCACTCATATGGCTGTTATTTCTCTTTCGTCGGCGCAACTCGCGTTCGGCCACGTCGCGTTGCTCGATCACGCGGAATTTTCCCTCGAAACCACGGAACGCGTCGGCCTGATCGGCCGCAACGGCACCGGCAAATCGTCGCTGCTGAAGACCATTTCGGGCAAGTTCAAGCTCGACGACGGCCTGCTGGTCATGCAGCAAGGCATCAAGATCGCCTACGTCGAGCAGGAACCGACCTTCGATCCGTCGATGTCGGTATTCGACGCCGTTGCCGCCGGCATGGGCGAGCAGGCCGCCTTGCTCGCCGAGTACGAGGAACTGACCGGCCAGTTCGGCCAGGGCGACGACGACGCGCTGATGGACCGCATGCACGACCTGCAGGTCAAGCTCGACGCCTCCGACGGCTGGAGCATGCAGAACAAGGTCGACACCACGCTCGACCGCCTGAACCTGGCCGGCGCATCCCTGATGGGCACGCTGTCGGGCGGTATGCAAAAGCGCGTCGCGCTGGCCGTCGCGCTGGTGTCCGCGCCCGACGTGCTGCTGCTCGACGAGCCGACCAACCACCTCGACTTCAAGTCCATCATGTGGCTGGAAAGCCTGCTGCGCGACTTCAAGGGCTCGGTGCTGTTCATCACCCACGACCGCTCCTTCCTCGACAACGTCGCCACCCGCATCATCGAACTCGACCGCGGCAAGCTGCTGTCGTACCCGGGCAACTTCAGCGCCTACCAGACCCGCAAGGCCGAGCAGCTTGAAATCGAAGAGGTCGAAGCGGCCAAGTTCGACAAGTTCCTCGCGCAAGAAGAAGTATGGATCCGCAAGGGCGTCAAGGCGCGCCGCGTGCGCGACGAAGGCCGCGTGCGCCGCCTCGAGGCGCTGCGCGTGCAGCGCGCCGCCCGCCGCGAGCAGCAGGGCCAGGTCAACCTGACCGTTACCTCGGGCGACCGCTCCGGCAAGATCGTTGCGGACCTCGAGAACGTATCGAAGAGCTACGGCGACAAGGTCATCGTCGACAATTTCACCGGCACCATCCTGCGCGGCGACAAGGTCGGCCTGATCGGCGCCAACGGCGCCGGCAAGACCACCTTGCTGAAGATGATCCTCGGCGAAGAAGCCGCCGACAGCGGCAAGGTCAAGCTCGGCACCAAGCTGCAGGTCGCGTACTTCGACCAGATGCGCGCCCAGCTCAACGAAGAAGACAGCCTGATGGAAACCATCGCGCCAGGCAGCGACTGGGTCGAGATCAACGGCGCCAAGAAGCACGTGATGAGCTACCTGAACGACTTCCTGTTCGCGCCGGAACGCGCGCGCTCGCCGGTCAAGTCGCTGTCCGGCGGCGAACGCAACCGCCTGCTGCTGGCGCGCCTGTTCGCCAAGCCGGCCAACTGCCTGGTGCTCGACGAGCCGACCAACGACCTCGACATCGATACGCTGGAACTGCTGGAAGAGCTGTTGGAAGACTATACCGGTACCGTGTTCCTGGTCAGCCACGACCGTACCTTCCTCGACAATGTCGTCACCCAGGTGATCGTCGCCGAAGGCGAGGGCATGTGGCGCGAATTCGTCGGCGGCTACACGGACTGGGAGCGCGTCAAGTCGCAGGCGCCGGCCAAGCCGGTGATCGCCGCCAGGCCGGTTGCTGCAGCCGCGGCGCCGAAAGAAGCCGCCAAGAAGGTCAAGCTGAGCTACAAGGAGCAGCGCGAACTGGAAGAATTGCCGCTGCAAATTGCCAGCCTGGAAGACGAGCAGTCGGCCATTACGCAGCAGCTCAATGCGCCAGACTTCTACAAGACCAATCCGGCCGACGCCAAGCGCATCAACGCGCGCTTTGCGGAAATCGATGATTTGCTGATGGTCGCTCTGGAAAAATGGGAACTGATCGAGGCCCGTTCCAAGGGCGAATAAGCCACTCAGACCCGGGCGTCCGGCCCGGAGATGGAGAACCATGTCCGAGCATGACGCACCAGGCCTTGCCGCATCGCGCGCCAAGGCCCCGATGTTGAGCCGCGCCGCCTGGGCGCGGATCCTGCCGTTCCTCACCTACATGCTGTTCATCGGCATCACCGAACTGCTCGGCCGCTTCGGCTGGAGCGCGGCCGAACTGCGCTGGCTGTACGCCGTCAAGGTCGGCGCCGTCGTGCTGGTGCTGGCGTACTTCTGGCGCGAATACAAGGAGCTCGCAGGCTGGCGCCTGCCGGCGGGCATGGTCATCGCCGCGGTCGGCATGGGCGTGGCGGTGCTGGCGCTGTGGATCAGCCTTGGCGCCGACTGGATGATCATCGGCACGCCGGCCGGCTTCGACGCCACCACCGGCGGACGCATCGACTGGCCACTGGTCGCGGTGCGCATCGCCGGCGCCGCGCTGGTCGTTCCCATCATGGAAGAATTGTTCTGGCGCTCTTTCCTGGCGCGTTGGATCGACGCCACCGACTTCGAATCTGTTGAGCCATCTCAAGTGAGCGCGAAAAGCGTCATTCTCACGTCCGTGCTGTTCGGTTTCGAGCATAACCTGTGGCTGGCGGGGATCGTCGCCGGTCTTGCATATATTGCACTATTCATGCGGCATCGCACGATCTGGTCGCCGATCCTGGCCCATGCTGTGACCAACGGTTTGCTCGGGGCATGGGTGGTGTACACGGGGAGCTGGTCCTATTGGTAGAGGTTCGGTGACCAGCAGTTTGTTCATTTCGACGATGACAGAAAATGCTGAGCCACCACCTTCCAATCAAAAGCAGAACGCTGAGCCGGCTGTGCGTCATCGCCGCGCTGTACAGCGCCACCGCGGCCGGCGCGCCGGGCGACGCACTGCATGTCTTCGGCGGCCTCGGCTACGGCCATGACGACAACCTGCTGCGCGTGCCGGACGGCTTGCCCGGCTTCGACAATCAGCTCGGCGACGCGTGGTACCAGGCCGATGCCGGCCTGCTGTTCGACCACACCTACAGCCGCCAGCGCATCAGCGGCCATGCCAAGCTTTCCAAGGTCAAGTTCGACCATTTCCGGCAGCTCGACTACGACGGCAAGGACGTCCAGGCCAAGTGGAACTGGCAGGTCGGCAACCATTGGGAAGGGACCCTTGGCACGCTGTACAACCAGACGCTGGCGCCGTACACCGATTTCCGCAGCGACCGCCGCAACCTGCGCGAGCAGCGCCGCACCTTCGTCGACGGCGCCTGGCGCTTCCATCCCAGCTACCGCGTGCGCGCCGCCGCCGAGCGCGAAAAATTCAACTACGAATTGCGCGAACAAAGCTTCAACGACCGCACCGAAACCACCTGGGAATTCGGCGCCGACTACCTGCCGGCCAGCGGCAGCGAGATGGGGCTGGTGGCGCGCCACGTCAAGGGCAGCTATCCGAACCGGCGCCCGCTCGGCCAGCGGGTCATCGACGACGATTACGACCAGGACGAGTTGAAGGCGCGCGTGCTGTGGATGGCCAGCGGCAGCACCACGGTGCAGGCGCTGGCCGGCTGGGTGAAGCGGCGCCAGCCGGCGCTGGGCGACGACACCAGCGGCTTTTACGGCAGGCTCAACGCCACCTACAAGCGCGACAGTGCGCTCAGTTACAAGGCCTCGCTGTGGCGCGACTTCGCGCCGATCGAAAGCCCGCTGGTCAGCTACACCCAGAACAAGGGCGTCAGCGCCGGCCTCACGTGGGATGCCAGCGCCAAGGTCAAGCTCGACGCCAATGCCGCCTACGAGCGGCGCAAGTACAACGCCCGCCTGCTGCCGGTCGCCGGCCGCGGGGCGCTCGAGGACGCGATCCGCACCGCCAGCGTGCGCGCCACCTGGTCGCCGCGGCAATCGGTGCAGGTGAGCGCTGCGCTGGCGCACCAGGCCCGCTCCGGCTCGGCCGCGTTGGGCACCCGGAAGTTTTCGTCGAACAGCATCCACGTCAATCTCACCGCGCAGTTCTAGAACAACAAAATGACCGTCAACGACATTCCGCTCATTTCATTTTTTCAGCGCGTGCTCGATCCGCTGATCATCATGGGCACGCTGTACCTGTCGTCGATGCTGTACCACGAGACCTTCAGCGGCTATTCGCTGGTGCTGATGATCCTGGCGTTCTTCATTTCGTCGGCGGTCTACCAGCACATCGATCCCTACCGCACCTGGCGCAGCGGGCGCATGTTGGCGTACGCGCGCGACACCGTGTTCGGCTGGTGCATCACCATTGCCGTGCTGCTGTTCGTCGGCTCCGCCAGCGGGCTTTACTATTATTACGACGAGCGCGTGATGCTGGCCTGGTTCATCGCCACCCCGGTCACCATGCTGGTCAGCCACATCCTGGTGCGCCGCGTTTCCGGCGGCCCCGACAAGAAAAGCGAAGTGCGCTCGGTGGTGGTGATCGGCGCCAACGACGTCGGCATCAAGTTCGCCGCCATCTGCGAAAAGCATCCCAACCTGTTCATGCACATGCGCGGTTTCTTCGACGACCGCACCGACAACCGCCACCCGCCCGGCCTGCGCCACCCGATGCTCGGCAAGATGAGCGACATCGCCGCTTATGTGCGCGAACACAACATCAAGCTGATCTTCATCAGCCAGCCGATTTCGGCGCAGCCGCGCATCCGCAAGCTGCTCGACGAGTTGCAGGACACCACCGCCTCGGTCTACTTCCTGCCCGACATCTACATCTTCGACCTGATGCAGGCGCGCTTCGACAACGTCGGCGGCATGCCGGTGATCGCCATCTGCGAGACGCCCTTCATGGGCCTCAACAGCGCCATCAAGCGCGCCAGCGACATCGTGTTCGCGCTCGCCATCTTGCTGCTGGTGACGCCGCTGATGCTGGCGACGGCGCTGGCCGTCAGGCTGACCTCGCCCGGCCCGGTGATTTTCCGCCAGCGCCGCTATGGCCTGTACGGCGAGGAAATCATCGTCTACAAGTTCCGCTCGATGACCGTCGCCGACGACGGCGGCGCCGTGCTGCAGGCGCGCCGCGACGACCGCCGCTTCACGCCGATCGGCGCCTTCCTGCGCCGCAGCTCGATCGACGAATTGCCGCAGTTCGTCAACGTCTTGCAGGGGCGCATGAGCATCGTCGGGCCGCGCCCGCACGCGGTCGCCCACAACGAGCAATACCGCAAGCTGATCAAGGGATACATGCTGCGCCACAAGGTCAAGCCGGGCATCACCGGCTGGGCCCAGGTCAACGGCTTGCGCGGCGAAACCGCCACCCTCGACAAGATGCAGGCGCGCATCCAGTACGACCTCGACTATCTGCGCAGCTGGTCGGTGTGGCTGGATCTGTGGATTATTTTAAAAACCGTCAAGGTGGTGCTGGCGCGCGACAACGCGCACTGAGCCCGTTCGATTCAGTATGCAGGAGGCGGCCGCCTGGCCGGCCATTTTCAGGATCAGCCATCATGAAAAAAGCACTCATCACAGGCGTCACCGGGCAGGACGGCTCGTATCTCGCCGAGTTCCTGCTCGCCAAAGGCTACGAGGTGCACGGCATCAAGCGCCGCGCTTCGCTGTTCAACACCGAACGGATCGACCATATCTACCAGGACCGGCACGCGCCGGCGGCTAACTTCTTCCTCCATTACGGCGACCTCACCGACACCTCCAACCTGACCCGCATCCTGCAGCAGGTGCAGCCCGACGAGGTCTACAACCTCGGCGCCATGAGCCACGTCGCCGTCTCGTTCGAGTCGCCCGAGTACACCGCCGACGTCGACGGCATCGGCACCTTGCGCCTGCTCGAGGCGATCCGCTTTCTCGGCATGCAGCGCCGCACCCGCTTCTACCAGGCCTCGACATCGGAGCTGTATGGCCTGGTGCAGGAGACGCCGCAGCGCGAAAGCACGCCGTTCTATCCGCGCAGCCCGTACGCCGTCGCCAAGCTGTACGCCTACTGGATCACCGTCAACTATCGCGAGGCCTACGGCATGTATGCCTGCAACGGCATCCTGTTCAACCACGAGTCGCCGCGCCGCGGCGAAACCTTCGTCACGCGCAAGATCACGCGCGCGCTGGCGAATATTTCGCAGGGGCTCGAGCGCACTCTGTTCCTCGGCAATATCGACGCGCTGCGCGACTGGGGCCACGCCCGCGACTACGTCGAGATGCAGTGGCTGATGCTGCAGCAGGAAGAGGCCGAGGACTACGTCATCGCTACCGGCCGGCAGTATTCGGTGCGCCATTTCGTCGACACCGCCGCGCGCGAACTGGGCATGCAAATCGCGTGGGACGGGAGCGGCGTCAATGAACGGGGAGTTATATCTTCTATCATTGATGAGAGGTGCAGTGGCGCAAAGGTCGGCCAGGAAATTGTTGCGATAGATCCACAGTATTTCCGCCCGGCCGAAGTGGAGACGCTGCTGGGCGACCCGAGCAAGGCGCGCCACCGGCTCGGCTGGACCCCGCAGACCACCTTCGAGTCGATGGTGCAGGAGATGGTCGCGCATGACCTCGATTGCGCGCGCCGTCACAAGCTGCTCGCCTCGCACGGCTACAACGTCGCAATTTCGCTGGAGTGATGCCTTGAACAACGCGCAACCCCGCATCTTCGTCGCCGGCCACCGCGGGCTGGTCGGGTCGGCCATCGTCCGCGCGCTGCACGCCCAGGGCCTGACCAACATCGTCACCCGCAGCCACGCCGAACTCGAACTGACCGACCAGGCCCAGGTGCGGGCGTTCTTCGAGTCCGAGCACATCGACCAGATCTACCTCGCCGCGGCCAGGGTCGGCGGCATCCACGCCAACAACACTTATCCCGCCGAATTCATCTACGACAACACGATGGTGCAGGCCAACGTCGTCCACGAAGCCTGGCGCAACGGCGTCCACAAGCTGCTGTTCCTCGGCTCCTCGTGCATTTATCCGCGCCTGGCCGAGCAGCCGATCCGCGAGGAATACCTCATGAACGGCATCCTCGAGCCGACCAACGAGCCCTACGCGATGGCCAAGATCGCCGGCATCAAGCTGTGCGAAAGCTACAACCGCCAGTACGGCACCGACTACCGCAGCGTGATGCCGACCAACCTGTACGGCCCGGGCGACAACTACCACCCGCAGAATAGCCACGTCATCCCGGCCCTGATCCGCCGCTTTCACGAAGCGAAGATCGTCGGCGCCGGCGAAGTGGTGATCTGGGGCAGCGGCAAGGCGATGCGCGAGTTCCTCTACGTCGACGACATGGCCGCCGCCAGCGTCTATGTCATGCAGCTCGATCCGGCCAGCTATCACGCCAATACCGACCCGATGCACTCGCACCTGAACGTCGGCACCGGCAGCGACACCACCATCGGCGAGCTGGCCGGCCTGATCGGCAAGACCGTCGGCTACCAGGGCGAGATCGTGTTCGACACCAGCAAACCCGACGGCACGCCGCGCAAGCTGCTCGACGTTTCCAAGCTGACCTCGCTCGGCTGGTCGGCGCGGATGCCGCTCGATGTCGGACTGCAACACGCCTATCGATCGTTTCTAGACACTAACAAGTTGTATTGATGGCCTTCAAACCGGAGCGGCGAACTTTTCAGCGCCCCCACCAGCCGAGGAACCTATCTTGAACAACGCCACCCTAACAGACATGAAGACGCCAACTGCCCATTACGCCAACCTCAACCGACTGCGCTGCGCCGCGCTGCTGCTGGCCGCCATTGCCGTGACGGCGTGCGGCGGCAGGGCCAAGGAGAGCAAGCCGGGGCAGGCACTGGCCAGCGTCAACGGGGCCGAGATCACCGTGCTCCAGCTCAACGAGGAGTTGCAGCGCGCCGGCGTCGGCCCCGCTCAGCAGGAAGCGGCCAGCAAGCAGTTGCTGCAGGCGCTGATCGACCGCCAGCTGCTGCAGAACGCCGCCGCCGCCGAAAAGCTCGACCGCGATCCCAAGGTCATCCAGGCGGTCGAGCGTGCCAAGGCCCTGATCGTCGCGCAGCAATACATGCAGCAGCGCATCGGCACCCCCCCGCGGCCCACCCGCGCCCAGGTCGAAGATTACTTCAACAACAACCCGCAATTCTTCGCGCGCCGCAAGCAGTTCAACCTGCAGGAACTGGTCCTTGCCAGCGCCGACATGACGCCGCAGCTGAAGGCCGCCGCCGACGCCGCCAAGTCGCTCGAGGACGTGGCCGCCTGGATGGAAGCGCGCAAGATCAAATTCGGCCGCACCCAGGTGACGCGCAGCACCACCGACCTCAGCCCCGAAATGTCGGCCCGGCTGCTCGGCATGCAAAAAGGCCAGCTGTTCATCGTCAAGGAGGGCGAGCGCAGCCTGCTGATCTCGCTCGCCGAAGTGCGCGACGCCCCCGTCACGCTCGACGTCGCAGCGGCGCAGATCGAACAGTTCCTCGTCAACAAGCGCAACAAGGAGCGGGCGACGGCCGAACTGGCGCGCCTGCGCGCGACCGCCAAGATCGAATACCTGAACAAGTCGATGGCGCTGGACGCCAGGCCCGCGGCTGCCGCGCCCGCTGCCGTGCCCGCCGCTGTGCCCGCGGCCGCGCCGGCCGGCGCCGCGCCTGCCGCGGCGGCCAAGGAGGCGCTCGATCGCGGCGTCGCCGGCCTCAAGTAGGGTGGCCGGCGCCGCCATGCATTCATCAACAAGGGAGCCATCATGAAACGATTGATACAGTGGTTAGCGGCGGCGGTGCTGGTGTTGTCGTGTTCGTGGGCGGGCGCTGCCGAGATGCTGCTCGGCGCCGGCGACGTGCTGCGCGTGTCGGTCTACGGCAATCCCGACCTGAGCCTGGAGACGCGCGTCAGCGAAGCGGGCGCCATCACCTTCCCGCTGCTCGGCCAGGTCAGCGTCGGCGGCCTGACCGTCGCCGCCGCCGAAAAGAAGCTCGGCGGCCTGCTCGAGTCCGGCAACTACCTCAAGAAAGCCCAGGTCAACATCATCGTCTCGCTGCTGGCCAGCCAGCAGGTGTCGGTGCTCGGCCAGGTCAACCGTCCCGGCCGCTATCCGGTGGACGGCAAGCGCAGCGTGCTCGACATGCTGGCGCTGGCCGGCGGCATCGCCGCCGATGGCGGCGACACCGTCAGCCTGGTGCGCACGCGCGGCGGCAAGACCACGCGCGAAACCATCGACGTCATCCAGATGGTGCGCTCGGGCGCGCTGGACGCCAACCTCGACGTCGCCGGCAGCGACATGATCTATGTCGAGCGGGCGCCGCGCTTCTACATCGTCGGCGAAGTGCAGCGCCCGGGCGCCTTCCGGGTCGAACGCGGCATGACGGTGCTGCAGGCCTTGTCGGCAGGCGGCGGCCTCACCGCGCGCGGCAGCAACAACGGCCTGCGCATCACGCGCCGCGACGCCAGCGGCAATCCCGCCACCTTCGAGGTCAGGCACAGCGACCTGGTGCAGGTGGACGACGTCATCACGGTGCGCGAAAGCTGGTTCTGACTGTCCTTCACCGATATCGGGAGCGCCCATGAACGTCCATCAATTCCTGCTGATCGTGCTGGCCAGGAAAAAAATCATCCTGGCGGTGCTGGCGGCCACCGTGATGCTGACGCTCGCGTTCAGCCTGGTGCAGCAGAAAACCTACAAGGCCACCGCGTCGGTGCTGCTGAACTACAAGGGCGTCGACCCGCTGACCGGCCTGACCATGCCCGGCCAGCTGCTGCCCGGCTACATGGCGACCCAGATCGACATCATCAGCAGCAAGAATGTCGCGCTGCGGGTCGTCGACGCGCTCAAGCTGGCCAGCAGTCCGGCCATCCTGGCGCAGTTCAGCGCCACCACGGACGGCCGCGGCAGCGTGCGCGACTGGCTGGCCGACCTGCTGCTGCGCAAGCTCGAGATCATGCCGTCGCGCGAGAGCAGCGTCGTCGAGATCAGCTTCAAGGGCGTCGACCCGGAATTCGTCTCGGCTGTGGCGAACGCCTTTGCCGACGAATACCAGCGCATTACCGTGCAACTCAAGACCGAGCCGATGAAAAAAGCGTCGCTGTACTTCAACGAGCAGACCAAGCTGCTGCGCGACAATGTCGAAAATGCCCAGGCGCGGCTGTCCAAGTACCAGCAGGAAAAGGGCATCGTCAGCCTCGACTTCAACCGCGTCGACATCGAGCTGGCGCGCCTGAACGATCTGTCGGCGCAGCTGGTGGCAGCGCAGAACCAGTCGATCGAGGCCAATTCGCGCCAGCGCATGGCCAGCGGCGCCGCCGCCGACTCGCCCGACGTCGCCAACAACGCCCTGGTGCAGAACCTGCGGGTCGGCGTCACCTCCGCCGAGGCCAAGCTGGCCGAACTGGGCCAGCGCCTGGGCCGGAACCATCCGCATTACATCGCCGCCAGGGCCGAGACCGACAAGATGCGCGCCGAGCTGAACGCCGCCCTCGGCTCGGTGGCGCGCAGCGTCGGCAATAATGCCGCCGTGCTGCGCCAGCGCGAAGGCGAGCTGCGCGGCGCGCTGGCGGCGCAGAAGGTGAGGGTGCTCGAACTGAACCGCGCGCGCGACGAACTCGGCGTGCTGCTGAAAGACATGGACAGCGCCCAGCGCGCCTTCGACGCCGCCTCGCAGCGCCTGTCGCAGACCAGGATCGAGGCCTCCTCCGAGCAGTCCGACATCTCGATCCTGAACCCGGCGGTGGCGCCGATCGAGCCGTCCGGCCCGCGCGTGCTGCTCAACACGCTCGTGTCGGTGCTGCTCGGCACCGTGCTCGGCGTCGGCATCAGCCTGCTGATCGAAATGATGAACCGCCCGATCCGCTCGGCCGCCGACATGCAGGACCTGCTCGGCATCCCGGTGCTCGGCACCGTCGAATGGCGCCAGCCGCGCCGGCGCGCCCTCGGCCTGCCGGCGCTGGCGCTGCCGCGCCGCCTGAGGTTGAACTAGACCATGGACACTGCGATGAACTCTCCCGTGCTCAACGCGGCCGTCACGGCCGACCACACTGTCGCCGAATCGCGGATGGGCATGATGCTCGTCGATACCGGCAAGCTCAGCGCGGAAAACGCCGAGCGCGTGCTGCGCACCCAGAAAGAGCTCGGCATCCGTTTCGGCGAAGCGGCGGTGCGGCTCGGCCTGGTCAGCGAGGACGACATCCAGCAGGTGCTGGCGCGCCAGTTCGCGTATCCCTATTTGCTAAAGGGGCAGTCGCCGCTGTCGCCGACGCTGGTGGCCGCGTTCGAGCCGTTCAGCGAGCAGGTCGAGGCGCTGCGCGCGATCCGCAGCCAGCTGATGCTGCGCTGGTTCGGCCACGGCCACAAGGCGCTCGCCATCGCCGGCGTCGACGCCGACGATGGTGCCAGCCTGTTCGCGGCCAACCTGGCGGTGGTGTTTGCCCAGCTCGGCGAACAGACGCTGCTGGTCGACGCCAACCTGCGCAGCCCGCGCCAGCAGGACGTGTTTGCGTTGGCGCCGCGCCAGGGCCTGTCGGACGTGCTGGCCGGACGCGCCGACCTCGACGTCATCGGCCGCGTGGCCGCCTTCGCCGAGCTGTCGGTGATGCCGTCCGGAACCTTGCCGCCGAATCCCCAGGAGCTGCTCAGCCGCGAGGTATTCCGCAATCTCAACGCCCAGCTCGGCGCGCGCTACGACGTCGTGCTGTATGACGTGGCGCCGTTCGCCGCCGGCGCCGACGCCATCGCGGTGGCGGCGCGCGCCGGCGGCGTGCTGCTGGTCGCGCGCAAGAACCGCACCCGTATGGCCGCGCTGGCGAGCATGGCGGCGCAGCTCGGCGAGGCCGGCGCCGAAGTCGTCGGCTCGGCGGTGGTGGATTTCTGATGGCTGCCCAGGCGCCCGACGGTTCGCTGTCCGACGCGGCACCGTTGCCTGCGCAGTTGCGCTCGCAGTTGCGTGACACGTTGCCCGAATGGTGGCCCGTGCTGGCCGGCCTGGCGCTGCTGTTCGTGCCGACCTTCCACGATTTGTTTACCGGCGCCTGGATCGGCGAAGAGCAGGGCCACGGCCCGATCATCTTCGCGCTGTCGCTGTGGCTGATCTGGAAAAAGTGGCCGGCGGTGATGGCGGCGGCGCCGGCGCAGCCGGGCTGGCTCGGCTGGCCGCTGCTGGCGTTCGGGCTGGCGCTGCACCTGCTCGGCCGCTCCCAGCACATTTTGATGTTCGAAGTGAGCTCGATCATCTGCGTGATGGCGGCCATCGTCGTCGTCAAGCGCGGCCCGGCCGCCTTCCGCATGCTGTGGTTCCCGTTCTTCTTCATGCTGTTCATGGTGCCGCTGCCGAGCGAACTGGTGGCGGCGCTGACGCTGCCGATGAAGATGGCGGTGTCGTACGTCACCGAACAGCTGCTGTTCCAGGCCGGCTATTCGATCGGCCGCTCCGGCGTGGTGCTGCAGATCGGCCAGTACCAGCTGCTGGTGGCCGACGCCTGCGCCGGCCTGCAGACGCTGCTCACGCTCGAGGCGCTCGGCCTGTTCTACCTGAACGTCGTGCGTCACACGTCGGCGGTGCGCAACGTCGCGCTGGCGATCCTCATCATCCCGATCTCGTTTTTCGCCAACGTCATCCGCGTGGTGACGCTGACGCTGGTCACCTATTACTACGGCGACGCCGCCGGCCAGGGTTTCCTGCACGGCTTCGCCGGCATGGTGCTGTTCCTGACGGCGCTCGTGCTGATCCTCGGTGTCGACTCGGCGCTGCAGTGGGCAGTGCGGCGCCGCGCGCCGGCAAAAGCGCCGGCGCCGGCGGCGGGTGCGCCATGAACCGCCGCCTTGCCGCCAGCATCGTGCTGGGCGTGGCGATGGCCGCCACCTCGGCGCTGACCGGCGCGCTGACGCCGACGGTGCGGCTGTCGCAGCAGCATGCGCAGTTCAGCCTCGAGCAGATGATCCCGGCCGCGTTTGCCGAGTGGGCGGTGGACGCGTCGATCGTGCCGCTCAAGGCCGACCCCGAGCGCCAGTCGGTGCTGGAAAAGATCTACGACCAGACGCTGTCGCGCACTTACGTCAACAAGGCCGGCGAGCGCGTGATGCTGTCGATTGCCTACGGCGGCGACCAGAGCCGCGCGCTGCAGGTGCACCTGCCGGAGGTGTGCTACGTGGCGCAAGGCTTCGACATGCTGAAGGTAGGCGAGGGCGCGCTGACGACCCGCTACGGGCAGGTGCCGGTCAAGCGCCTGGTGGCGCGCCAGAATGCCCGCAACGAGCCGATCACCTATTGGATCACCGTCGGCGACAAGGCCATCAAGTCCAGTTTCGAGCAAAAGCTGCAGCGCCTCGCCTACGGGCTGTCCGGCAAGATCCCCGACGGCATGCTGGTGCGCGTATCGACGATCCAGTCCGACGAACGCGCCGCATACCAGGTACAGGACCGCTTCGTCGGTCAGATGCTCGACGCGCTGCAGCGCAAGGACCGCGTGCGCCTGCTCGGCGCGGTGGCGCAGGCCGGCTAGGCTTCGAGCGCAACAGTGCTTTCCATAACCAGCTGACAGGACCGAGACGAGGCCGCGATGTACGAACTGCTCCCCTACATCTACGCCTCGATCCCGTTCGTCGTGGTGCTGGCGCTGGCGGCAATGTCGGTAATCGGCATCGGCGTCGGCATGGTGGCGCCGCGCCTGCTGGTCTATCCCTACCTGGGCATCTTCTTCCTTTTCAATTCCACCAGCTACGGCAACCTGTCGATCATCTCCTACGGCGCCGGCGTGTACAGCCGCGGCTCCGGCCTGCTGTATTTCGCGCTGCTGCTGTGGTACATGCTGGGCGCCTGGTGCTGTGCCCGCATCAGCGCCGGCTTCCGCCACCAGGCCGCGCCGCCGTGCAACCTGCGGCCATGGTTCCTGGCCTGGTTCGTGCTGCTGGCCGCGCACGTCGTCGTCGCCTTTTTCCTCGACCAGAAGCTGTCGGCGTCGCTGTCGCCGAACGGCTTCTCCAACATCGTCTGGATGGCGCCGCTGGTGTCGCTGATGCTGCTCAGCTTCACCAGCCGCGCCCACGCCACCGAACTGGCCCGCTTCATCATGCTGGCCGGCCTCGGGCGCGCCCTGTTCGGGCTGGGACGCTGCGCCGTCGGCGGGGGCGACCCCAACAACGTCTACGCCAACATGAACGACGTCAAGATCAAGCTGACGTTTTTCGACATCAACGACAGCCTGCTGTGCGCGGTGGCGTTCTCGATCGCCGCGGTCCACCTGTTCCAGTCGGCCCGGGTGGAGCGCGCGCGCTTCTGGGTCGCCGTCGAGTGGCTGACCTTGCTGGTGACGCCGCTGTGCATCGCGCTGTCGTACCGGCGCACCGCCTGGGTCGGCTTCGTGCTGGCGCTGGCGCTCGTCATGTGGCGCTTCCCGTGGCGCCGACGCCTGCAGCTGGTCGCCGCCGGCCTGCCGGTGGTCGCGCCGGCGCTGGCGTATGTCGCCTGGAAGCGGCTGTCGCAAACCAAGGGCGCCGGCGACGGCCTGTCCGGATTTCTATACGACATGCAGTCGCGCCGCTTCGGCGCCGAGAGCGAACGCTTGCTCGAACTGAAGCTCGCGCTGGCCGACTTCCTGGCCAATCCCATCACCGGGATCGGATCCTGGGGCCGCTACAGCGGCTACCAGCGGGTGTCGTGGCAGACGGGCCTGGACGGCGGCCAGTTCATCCACAGCGGCGTGTTGCATATCGGCCTCAAGAGCGGGATCGTCGGCCTGGTGCTGCTGGCCGGCACCGCGTGGGCCTTCATCCACTTTGGCCGGCGCGCGCTGCGCGAACTGCCGCCGGAACTGATGGGCCTGGGCGCCGCCGGCATCGCCGGCATGGCCTTCATGCTGCCCGACATGCTGATCGGCACGCCGTTCCCGCAGGTGCGCACCAGCCAGATGCTCGCCATCTGCATGTCGCTGCCTTATCTCGCGATGGCAGTGAGCAGCGCCGCACGCTCGACGCAGCACGCCGCGCAGGCGCCGCCGCCGCGCGCTCACCTGGCGCCGGCATGATGAAACTGCGGCTGGCGAGAAACGCGTTCTCCAACCTGCTCGGCGCGGTGGTGCCGGCGGTGGTCGCGCTTGCCACCGTGCCGATGGTCGTGCACGGCCTCGGCGACGCCAGCTACGGCGTGTATTCGCTGGTCACCGCCATCGTCGGCTACTTCGCCGTCATCGACATCAACGTCACCGCCGGCTCGGTCAAGTTCATCGCCGGCTTCAGCGCCCGGCAAGACAAGGACGGCATCGACCAGACCGTCTGCTTCGGCATCGTCGTCTATGCGCTGTTGGGAGCGATCGGCGCGCTCGGCTTGTACGGCAGCGCCCGCTTCCTCGTCACCGGCGTGTTCGGCGTGCCGCCGGCGCTGGTGCCGGAAGCGGTCGCTACCCTCGAGCTGGCCGCCCTCGGCTTTTTCATCGGCCAGCTGCAAAACTACCTGCACAGCGTGCCGCAGGCGCTGATGCGCTACGACATCGCCAGCGGCGTCGAGATCCTGTTCGGCACCGTGGTGCCGCTGCTGACGGTGGCGGTGCTGCTGCTCGGCTACGGCCTGTTCGAAGTGGTGCTGCTGCGCGTCGCCGCCAGCGCCGTCCACTGCCTGGTGCTGTGGCGCTGCATCGGCCGGCTGCTGCCCCAGCTGGCTCTGCGCTGGCCCGGCCGCGCGTTCCGGCGCGAGCTGGTCGGTTTTTCCGCCTATTCCTTTCTCAGCCGCTTCGCCTCGCTGTCGTACACCCACGCCGACAAGCTGATCATCGGCGCGCTGGCCGGCGTCACCGCGCTGGCCTGGTTCACGGTCGCCGCGACACTGGCCAACCGCCTGCTCGGCCTGACTTATCGCCTGTCGGGCGTGCTGTTCCCGGCCGCCAGCGCCTTGGCGGCCAGCGGCGAACTGGCGCGGCTCGACGCCGTGTACCTGAAGGCGACGCGCTACGTGGTATTCCTCAACGCCGCCATCATGGTCCTGGTGGCGGTGTTCGCCGACCAGATCCTGCGATACTGGATGAACCCCGTCTACGCCCGCCACGGCGCTCTTGTGCTGGCGGTGATGGCGGTGTCGCAATTCCTCGATTCCCTCACCAGCCTGCCGTCGCTGGTCAACGACGGCATGGGCTACCCGCGCGTGTCCGGCCTGTTCGCGCTGGTGCGCGCCTTCGCCGGCCTGGCCGTCGTCTACCTCGGGGTTGCCGGCTGGGGCATCGACGGCGCCGCCTGGGCCCACTTGCTGGTGTCGCTGCTGTTTTCCGCCGTCTTCATCGGCTTCGTGCACGGCCGCACCGTGCCGACCCGGCTGCGCGAACTGATGCTGCGCGGCTACGCACCGAGCGTGGTCGGCGTGCTGGCGGTGGCGCTGTGCGCCAGCCTGGCCGACCGCCTGTTCGGCCACAGCGCGTCCGACTTCGCCTTCGTGCTGGCGGCGACCATGGCGATGCTGTTCGCCCACGGCATGCTGTTCGTCATCGACAAGGACGACCGCGACAACGCCTGGACGCGCGTCAAGGCGTGCTGGCGCCCGGTGCAGGGGAGCTAGCATGAAGATCCTGATGGCCTCGGAAGACCTGCCCGGCGAGCGCATCGGCGGTCTCGGCAAGCATGTCGTGACGCTCGCCAACGCGCTGCTCTCGCTCGGCCACGAGGTGGCGATCCTCGGCCGCGACGACGGCGCCGTCGGCGCGCCGGACCCCGCCGTCCAGGTCGGCTTCAATGGCCGCTTCATCGCTGCCTTCGACCTGCGCCACCTGGGCTGGAAGGAACTGCAGATGGGCGTGTTCAATCCCTGCAAGCGTCCCTGGTTCGCGCGCAAGATTGGCCGCGCCATCGCCCGCCACGCCGCCGGCTTCGACGTCGTCCACTACCACGGCCACCTGCCGATGGCCGGCCTGTATGTGGACCCGGCGCTCAACTTCGTGCAGACGCGCCACGACCAGGGCAGCGAATGCATCACCCACCTGCGCTTTCGCGACGGCGCCGCCTGCGGCACGCGCGATGCGCGCGATTGCGCCGGCTGCATCCACCCGGCGCCCGGGCCGCTGCGCCGGCACGTGTCGGCGCAGGCGGTGACGCGCTACCGGGCCCAAGCTGCCGGCGCGTTCGCCCGCCACAAGACCATCTTCGTGTCCGATTTCCTGCGCCGCCAGTTCCTGCGCCAGCTGCCGATGGCCGACCTGTCGCGCTGCCGCGTCATCCACAACTTCATCCAGTACCCGCTGCTGGCGCGCCTGGCGGGGCGGGCGCAGGTTCAGGACGGCCAGGTGCTGCTGGCAGGGCGCATCGACGCCGGCAAGGGCTTCGGCGAATTTCTCGCCGCCGCGCGCGGACGGCTGGCGCCGCGCGCCGCGCTCAAGGTCGTCGGCGACGGCCCCGAGCGCGCAGCACTGCAGAACGCCTACGCCGGCGGCCAGGTCGACTTCCTCGGCTGGCAGCCTTACCCGGAAGTCATCGCGCTCACGGCCAGCAGCCACGTGTGCGTGGTGCCCTCTGTGCTGGAAGAACCGTGCGCCACCACCGTGCTCGAAGCGCTGGCGCTCGGCAGGGCCTGCATCGCGATGGCGCGCGGCGGCAACCGCGAGCTGGCTGCTTACCAGCAGTACGACGGCCAGCTGCAACTGGCCACGTCAATCGACGAGATGGTCGCCATGCTGGACGCCGCGCTCGCGCGTCCGCCCGTCACGCTGCCGCTGCCGGCCACCTCGCCGATGGACGTGTTCAGCGCGGTGCCGAAAATCATCGACTGCTATCGCGACCAGTCTCATGTCCGGTAAACACCCCACATTTTCGATCGTCACCTGCACCTGGAACAGCGCCGCCACGCTGGCCGACACGCTGGCGTCGGTGCGCGCCCAGACCTGCCACGATGTCGAACACATTTTCGTCGACGGCGGCTCAACCGACGCCACGCTCGACATGCTCGACGCCTATCCCGGCAACAAGCGCGTGCTGCGCGACGTCAAGGGCGGCATCAGCCGCGCGATGAACGAAGGCATCGCCGCGGCCAGCGGCGAATTCGTCGCCCACCTCCATTCGGACGACTACTACGCCAGCGACGACGTGCTGGCGCGCGTCGCCGCGCGGCTCGCGGCCAGCGGGCGTGACTGGCTGTTCGGCAGTATCGCCGTGCTGAAAGGAGGCGCGGTGACGGCGCCCGCCGCCCTCAAGCCGTTCAGCTACTTTGCGCTGGCGTCCGGCAAGGCATTCATCCCGCACCCCGCGGTGTTCGTGCGCAGGTCGCTGTTCGCGCAGCACGGCATGTTCGATCCGCAACTCAGCTATGCGATGGACATCGACCTCTGGCTGCGCCTGGCGGCGGTGTCGATGCCGGCCACGCTCGACCGGCCGCTGGCGGTATTTCGCGATCATCCGGGCAGCGTTTCCTCGGCCAACAAAGTGAAGGCACGCGAGGAAGAATTCGAAGTGCGCCGGCGCCACGCGCGGGCGTCGCCGCTGGCGTTCGGCATCTACTGCCTGCGCTACTACAAACGCATGCGCGCGCTGCGGCGCCAGCGTTGAACGGCGCCATACAGCGCCTGGTCGTTGACGAACTGTTGGCAACATTGTTGGCAACTGAATCAACACAGTTTTCGGATAGATATTGGACACGGAAACGGCATCTTTTGACGCGCGAAAATGTTCATTATTTAGTTGATTTCCGATGTGTTGGATTTCTGCATTTACGTGCGAAAAACTCCTTGTTTCGAATATAAATTGCCCTGCGGAAAATGTGAACTGCGGTAACATTATTTGGTGCTCAGCAGCACCGCGTCAGGAACTCGCGATACTGCGCCTGGGGACGCCTGGTCCTATCCGGCCACGCTGCAGTTCTGTTCAACATTTTCGGAGTCCTCCATGAAATTTCAACGTCAAGAGATCGGTCGTCTGCTGGCCATGTCGGCGCTCTTGTTCAGCATTAACGCGCATGCCGACTGGGCCCAGTCCAGCGACGTGCTGGTCGTCAAGCCGGGTCCGGCGAACGGCCAGCTGCAGGCGCAGAATCCTCCAGGCTTCACCTGGGCGCGCCACGCCACCGGTCCGGCCCAGTACGAAATCGAAATCACGCTGCAAGGCGCCGCTCCGGTCAGCGCCGTCGTCGAGCGCAACTGGTATCTGCCGACCACGGCCATGGCGAAGGGCAGCTACAGCTGGCGCGTGCGCCCGCTCGGATCGTCCGACTGGTCGGCGGCGCGCACCTTCCTCATCTCCGCCCTGTCCAACGTGTTCGAAGTGCCCGACAACGCCACGCTGAAAAGCCGCATCATCGCCAAGGGCCACCCGCGCTCGCTGCCGCCGTCGTTCTTCGTGCCGATGTCCGAATGGAAGTACGTGCGCTCCACCGCGCTGGTGCCCTACGTCAGCCGCATGGCCAACGAAATCAAGGCGCAGCAGCTCGCCATGCCGGTGCTGTCGGACTCGCGCTGGTCGCTGACCATCGCCGGCGCCATGACGGCGGCGATGAATGCCCAGCAGACCGACATCCGCAACCGCATCAACGAAGCGAGCCGCCAGTTGCAGGCGTCGGCCGTGATGTGGCGCGTGAAAAAGGAACGGTTCTACCTCGACGAAGCGTTGCGCATGGGCGACCAGCTCGCCGGCCTCAGCCCGACCGGGCCGACCAGCTACAGCAACCAGGACCAGGCCACCCGCGAGATCGCGCTGGCGCTGGCCAAGGCCGCCGACGTGCTCGCGGGCGACCTCGACGCGACCCGCCGCGCCGCCTGGATTCACGCCATCACCGTACGCACCAACGAGATCTACGCCAACCTCGCCGGCGACAACGGCCGCCTCGACCAGTTCCCGTTCGACTCGCACGCCAACACCAGCATGATCTTCGTCGTGCTGATCTCGAGCCTGACGCTGGGCGACATTCCGGAAGCGCAGAAATGGTTCGATTTCTCGTTCCGCGCCTACGCCAACAGCCCGTCGCCGTGGAGCGGCCCGGAAGGCGGCTACGCCAACGGCACCGCCTACGCCGAATACACCGCCGGCTACCTGGTCAGCCTGTGGGACCCGCTGGTGCAGGCCACCGGCATCAACTTCTTCGGCAAGCCGTGGGCCATCGGCCTGGTCGACTTCGCCACCGAATTCACCCCGCCGGGCGCCCGCACCCATGTCTTCGGCGACGCCTCCGAAACGCGCCCCGACGCGCGTGTGTTCCGCGCCTTCGCCTCGCGCCAGTGGTCGCCCCGCGCCGCCTGGTACGTCAAGAACCTCGGCGGCACCGAGGACACGCTGTCGCTGCTGCAGGCGCCGTATCCAATGCCGGTGGCCAGCACCACCTACGTGTCGCCGCCGTCGAACTCGGCCTACTATCCCAGCATCGGCTGGGTGGCGATGCACAGCGACCTCGGTTCGCCCGGCCGCACCTCGGTGTATTTCAAGTCCAGCCCGTACGGCTCGTTCAACCACAGCCACGGCGACCAGAACGGTTTCCTGCTGACCGTGGCCGGCCAGCCGCTGCTGATCAAGTCCGGCTGGTACGACTGGTACGGTTCGCCCAACTGGCTCGCCTGGTACCGCCAGACCAAGTCGCAGAACGCCATCACTTTTGACGGCGGCAAGGGCCAGCTGGTCGACGGCTACCGCGAGACGCTGCAGCGCAACGGCCGCATCACCTCGTTCTCGGCGCAGCCGACCTACGACTACGCCGAGGGCGACGCGACGCCGTCGTACGGCGGCCAGCTCGGCATGGCCAAGCGCCAGCTGTGGTACCTGCGCACCGCCAATGCCGTGCTGATCCGCGACCGGCTGGCCTCGAGCGTTCCGCGCAACTACGAGTTCAACCTGCATGCGGCCACCGCCATCGTCGCCGAGAACGCCAGCAACGTGAAAATCGCCATCAACGGCCAGTCGGTGTGCGTGCGTTCGCTCGGCGCCGGCAGCTGGGCGGTGCGCACCGGCGCCATCGTCAAGCCGGGCGTGGTGGAAGACCACGGCGCCTTCGAGCAGGCCAACGACGGCAAGTCGACCGCCGAATTCCTGATGCTGCTCGATGTCGGCTGCAAGCGTCCGGTAGTGTCCACCGGCATCGCCACCAACGGCGCCCGCACAGTGACGGTAGGAACCCAGACCGTCGCGCTGGACTGATCAATGTAGCGCAGCGCGCCGGGTGCTACACTCGGCGCGACGATGTCCTTCGTCGCCACCCGTGACGGAGGACATTTTCGTTTCCGCTTCCTCTACCGGCACGGGGCGCGCATGCGGCAGGTCATCCTCATCCATGCACACAGGGACATCGCGCAGCTCAACGCGCTGGTGGCGCAGCTGCTCGACGACGAGTTTCTGATCTACGTCAACGTCGACGCCAAGTCGGCCATCGATGTGAGCGCGCTGCATCCGGCGGCGCGGCTGGTGCACCCGCGCATCGCTATTCACTGGGGCCGCTTCAGCCAGGTCGAGGCGACGCTGCACTCGATGCGCCAGGTGCTGGCCGAAGCGGGCGACTTCGACAAGCTGGTGTTCATCAGCGCGCAGGACGCGCCGCTGCTGCCGAACCGCATGCTCAAGCGCGAACTGGCGGCGCTGGGCGGACGCGAATTGCTCGATTGCGTCCCGGTCGGTCCGGGAGGCTGGAACTGCGCCCACCGCTACCAGTATTTCCATGTGAGCGGGCCGCTGGCGGCGCTGGCCAACCGCGCGATGCGCGCCTGCCGCATGCGGCGCCGCATGGTGCACGGCTGGCAGCCGTGGGCCGGCTCGTCGTGGTGGGCGCTGTCGCGCGGCTGCGTCGAGGCGATCGTCGCGCGCGTCGCCGCCGACCCGGCGCTGGCGCGCTTCTTTCGCAGCGTCGATTGCCCCGACGAGATGTTCTTCCAGACCGTGGTGATGAATTCGCCGTTCGGCCAGCGCGTGCTGCATTACCACTTCCGCCACATCCAGTGGACGCCTGGCTCCAGCCGCAGCCCGAAGGTGCTTGGCGCCGCCGACTTCGGCGCCATCGCCGCGTCGCCGGCCCACTTCTGCCGCAAGCTCGAACCGGCCGCCAGCGCGGCGCTGCTGCCGCTGCTGGCCGGCTTGCGCGCCAGCCGGGAACCATGATGCGCATCGGCTTCATCCTGCGCGATCCGCTGCCGCCGACCCGGGCCGACGTGCTGGCGCTGTTCGGCACCGAGATGCCGCGCTACGGCATCGCCAGCGACCTGGTGGGGCAGGGCGGGCCGGCGTCGCCGTGGGGAGCGGGCCGCATGCACGTGATGGGCCGCGCCGACGGTGCGCTTGCCGCCGTCATGAGCCCGTTCTGGGATGCGCTCGGCTTGTGGCGGGCCGGCCCGGTCGACTGCATCCAGGTGCGCGACAAGATCGCCAGCGGCCTCCTTGGGCGCCTGGCCGCGGCGCTGCTTGGCATCCCTTTCATCTACTGGATGTCGTTCCCGATCGTCGAAGGCTTCGAGGAGCGGCGCGACCGGATGCGCCGCGGGCCGCGCCGGGCCGCGCATGCACTGCGCGCGGCATTGTCGCGCCAGGTGATCTACCGGCTGGTGCTGCCGGGCGCGCGCCACATCTTCGTGCAGAGCGACGCCATGGCGCAATCGCTGCAGGCGAAAGGCGTGGCGCCGGCGCGCATGACCGCCGTGCCGATGGGCGTCGACAGCGCGCTGTTCGACCGCGCCGGCATCGAGCCTGCGCGCGATCCGCGCCTCGACGGCCGCCGCGTCGTCGTCTACCTCGGGCGTGTCGGCCAGGCGCGCCAGTCCGGCTTCCTGCTCGACGTCGTCGACCTGCTGCGCGCCAGCCTGCCCGAGGTGCTGCTGGTGATTGCCGGCGACGCCGCTTCGGCCGACGAGATGGCATGGATGCGGCGCCAGGTCGCGTCGCGCGCGCTCGAAGGCCACGTGCTGCTGACCGGCTGGCTGCCGCAGCGCGCCGCGCTCGGCTACGCCGTGCGCGCCGAGGTCGGCCTGTCGCCGATTCCGCGCGGCGCCCTGTTCGACGTCTCGTCGCCGACCAAGCTGGTCGAATATCTCGCGCTTGGCATTGCCAGCGTCGCCAACGACATCCCCGACCAGTTGCTGGTCATCGAGCAGAGCGGGGCGGCGCTGGCGGCGCCGATGCAGGCCGCGCCGTTCAGCGCGGCCGTGCGCGCGCTGCTCGACGACCCGGCCCTGCGCGCGCGCCTGGCCGCGCGCGGGCCGGCCTGGGTCGCCGGCAACCGCAGCTACGCCGTTCTCGGCCGCCAGGTCGCCGGCGCCTACCGCCGCATCCTGTCATGAAGCCGCCGCGCGTACTGATGATCGGCACCGCACCGGACGGCCGCGGCGGCGTCGCCTCGGTGATCGAGGTGCTGCGCGCCGGCGGCCTGTTCGAGCGCGAATCGGTGCGCTACCTCGCCTCGCACCGGGCCGGCTCGCGCCGCGCCAAGGCGCTCGCCGCGCTGTCCGCGCTCTGGCATACGAGCCTGGCGTGCCTGCGCGCGCGGCCGGCCGTCGTGCACGTCCACTGCGCCTCGCGCGGCAGCTTCGCGCGCAAGTCGCTGCTGCTGCTGATCGCGCGCGCCGCCGGTTGCCGCACCATCTTCCATCTGCACGGCGCCGAGTTCGACCTGTTTGCCGGCGTCGAATCAGGGCCCGCGCTGCGCTGGTGGATCCGCCGCACGCTGGAGAAAAGCTCGGTCGTCATCGCCCTGTCCGACAGCTGGGCAGCCTTTTTGCGCGGCTACGCGCCGGCGGCGCGCGTGGTGGTGGTGCCCAATTCGGTGCCGCTGCCGCCGGCCGCCGGACACACGCAAGAACAGCCCGCGCGCATCCTGTTCCTCGGCCGCGCCGATGCCGGCAAGGGCGTCCACGAACTGCTGGCCGCGGTGGCGGCGCTGGCGCCGGCCTTCCCGCGGCTGCACCTGGTGATCGGCGGCGTCGGCGAACTGGACGCGCTGCGCTGCCGCGCCGACGAACTGGGCATCGGCGAGCGCGTGTCGCTGCCCGGCTGGCTGGACGCCGGGGCGAGGTCGCGCGAACTGACCAGTGCGCAGATCTTCTGCTTGCCCTCGCACGCCGAGGGCCTGCCGATGGCCATGCTCGAAGCAATGGCGGCTGCCAAGGCGGTGGTGGCCAGTACCGTCGGCGGCATCCCCGAAGCCATCGCCGACCGCGCCAACGGCCTGCTGGTGGCGCCTGGCGACGTCGCGGCGCTGACCGCCGCGCTGCGCGAGCTGCTGGCCGACGGGGCATTGCGCGAGCAGCTGGGCGACAACGCGCGCGCCACCATCGCGCAGCGCTTCAGCACCGACGCTGCCATGACGGCCTTGTCGGCGCTCTACCGCGAGCTGGGAGCATGAATCGCGCACTGTGGATGGTCAACCGGCTGCGCTGCATGCGGCCGGCGGAACTAGGCTATCGCCTGCGCCAGGCCGGCGTCGCGATGCTGGAGCAGCGCGGCCTGCTCGGCGCCGTGCGCGAGGATGTCGTCGCCGCCCCTGGCAAGCCGGCCATGCGCGGCCTGCCGCCGCTCGATCCGGGCGAAGCCGAGGCGATGGTGCAGGCCGCCGACCGTATCTGCGCCGGCCACGTGACGCTGTTCGCGCGTAGCGTCGACGTCGGCGCCGCGCCCGAATGGAACCGCGACCGGGGCAGCATCAAGCACGTGTGGGAACTGAACCGCCACCTGCACCTGGTGCGCCTGGCGCAAGCGGCGCTCCTCAGGCAGGATCCGGTCTACCTGCGCACGCTGGCCATGCAGCTGCGTGGCTGGCTCGACCAGTGCCCGCCGCTGTCTGGCCCCAACTGGACCAGTGCGCTGGAACTGGGCGTCCGGCTGATCAACTGGAGCCTGGTGTGGCGCCTGATCAGCGGCGACGCCAGCGCGCTGTTCGCCGGCGCCGAAGGCCAGCGCCTGCGCGCCGACTGGCTGCACAGCATCCACGCCCACTGCGCCTTCATCGAGCGCCACCTGTCGCGCCATTCGTCGGCCAACAACCACCTGATCGGCGAACTGGCCGGCCTGCTTCTGGGCGCCACCACCTGGCCGTGCTGGCCGGCGTCGCAGCGCTGGCGCGCGCTGGCAGTCACCGAACTGGAAATCGAGGCGCAGCGCCAGTACTCCCCTGATGGCGTGAACCGCGAGCAGGCGTTCTCCTATCACGCCTTCAGCGCCGACTTCCTGTTGATCGCAGGCCTGTGCGGCCCGTCTTTCTCGCCGGCGTACTGGCAGGTGCTGGAACGTGCGCACCGCTTTCTGCGTTCGGTGCGCGACGCCGGCGGCAATCTGCCATCGGTGGGCGACGCTGACGACGGCGTCGCCTTCGGGCTCGCACCGCGCTGGCTGCTGCATGCACTCGCCGCAAAGCTGCCCGACCTGGGCGAGGGCAGGGAATGGGCCTTCCCCGACGGCGGCTACCTGCTGTTCGGCGAGCGCTTCGGCGAGCGGCGCGAAATCCTCGGCATGGTCGATTGCGGCCCGCTCGGCTACCTCGGCATCGCCGCCCACGGTCACGCCGACGCGCTGGCCATCACCCTGTCGGTGGCGGGCGAGCCGTGCCTGGTCGATCCCGGCACCTACTCATACTGGCAGGACCAAAAGTGGCGCGACTACTTCCGCGGCACTTCCGCCCACAACACGGTGCGCGTGGACGGCGTCGACCAGTCGGTCGGCGGCGGGCGCTTCATGTGGACGCGCCACGCCGCCGCCCGCATCGACACGATGCCGCAGTCGCCCGGCCAGTTCGACTTTCGCGGCTCGCACGACGGCTACCTGCGCCTGCCAGACCCGGTGCGCCACGTGCGCAGCGTGCGTTTCGACGCCGCCGCGGCGACACTGGTGGTGCGCGACGAACTGGCCGCCGCCAAAGCGCACAAGATGGAACAGTTCTGGCATTTCGCCCCCGGCCTCGCGCTCGCACTGGACGCCGACTGCCTGCGCGTGCGCGGCAAAGCCTTTGAAATGCACTTGCAAGCGAGCGGATCCAATCTGGCGCTGGAACTAGTCAGGGGCTGCGACAATCCACCATTGGGATGGTACTCGCGCGCCTACGAACACAAGGAGCCGTGTGATGTTCTCAAAATAACAACACTATCGAGCGGGGTTCCGGTAGAGTGCCGGATTACAATAATGTTTTTCTAACGAACGTTGATGCTGAAGGTTTAAAGAAATGCTTATCTATTTGGTTGCGGGCGCCAGGCCCAACTTCATGAAGATCGCGCCGATCGTGCGCGCGCTCCAGGCGCAGCAGACGCTGTCGTTCAAGATCATCCACACCGGCCAGCACTACGACCGCGACATGAATGATGTGTTCTTCGAGGAACTCGGCATTCCCCAGCCCGACCTGTTCATGGCCGCCGGGGGAGGCAGCCACGCCCAGCAGACGGCCAAGATCATGATCGGCTTCGAGGAGCTGTGCATCGGCGAGCGCCCGGCCGCGGTGCTGGTGGTGGGCGACGTCAACTCGACGCTGGCGTGTTCCATCGTCGCCAAGAAACTCAACATTCCCGTCGCGCACGTCGAAGCCGGCCTGCGCAGCGGCGACATGACGATGCCGGAAGAAATCAACCGCCTCGTCACCGACAGCATCTCCGACTGGTTCTTCGTCACCGAGCCGGCCGCCGTCGGCCACCTCAAGCGCGAAGGCAAGCCCGATTCGGCCATCCACTACGTCGGCCACGTGATGGTCGACAACGTGCTGTTCCAGGCCGACAAGCTGACCCGCACCGATACGTCCGGCTTCGAGACCGCGCCGTACAAGGCCGCCATCAGCGAAAACGGCGGCCGCTACGGCGTCGTCACCTTGCACCGCCCGAGCAATGTCGACGATGCCGTCAACTTTGCCAAGATTGCCGGCGCCCTGAAGGAGATCTCCGCCGAGCTGCCGCTGATCTTCCCGGTGCACCCGCGCACCCGCGCCAACCTGGAAAAGTTCGGCATCGACCTGGGTCCCAACATCACGCTGGCCGGCCCGCAGGCCTACATGGCCTTCCTCAACCTGTGGAAAGACGCGGCGGTGGTACTCACCGACAGCGGCGGCCTGCAGGAAGAAACCACCGCGCTCGGCGTGCCGTGCGTGACGATCCGCGAGAACACCGAGCGTCCCGTCACCGTCGACGAAGGCTCGAATGTGCTGGTCGGCACCGACCCGGTCAAGATCGTGTTCGAGGCGCGCAAGGTGCTGCGCGGCGAAGGCAAGCAGGGCAAGCGCCCGCACCTGTGGGACGGCAAGGCGGCCGAGCGCATCGTCGAGATCCTGGTCCGCGAACTGGCCTGACCCCCTTGAAATGGCCGAGCGGATCACCATGATGGGCTGCCAGATCGACAATCTGTCGATGGAGGACACGCTCGCCAGGATCGACGGCTTCATCCGCTCCGGCCAGCCGCACCAGCACGTGGTGGTCAATGTCGACAAGCTGGTCAAGGCCAGCCGCGACGAACAGCTGCGCCGCATCATCAACGAGTGCGCGCTGATCAACGCCGACGGCATGCCGGTGGTGTGGGCGTCGCGCCTGCTCGGCAAGCCGCTCAAGGAGCGCGTCGCCGGCGTCGACCTGTTCGAGGCGCTGATGGCGCGCGCGGCCGTCAAGGGTTGGCGCGTATTCCTGCTCGGCGCCCGCGAAGACGTGGTGCAGGCGGTGCGCGCTACGTACATGCTGAAGTACCCGCAGCTGGCGATCGCCGGCTGCCGCAACGGCTACTGGAATGGCGAACACGAGGAAGCGGCGGTGGTCGAGCAGATCCGCGCCAGCGGCGCCGACCTGCTGTTCGTGGCGATCAGCTCGCCAAAGAAAGAGCAGTTCCTCGGCCGCTACCAGGCGGCCATGAAGATCCCGTTCGCGATGGGCGTCGGCGGTACCTTCGACGTCGCGATCGGCAAGGTTAAGCGGGCTCCGCTGTGGATGCAGAAGGCCGGCCTCGAATGGTTCTTCCGCTTTCTGCAGGAGCCGCGGCGCATGTTCCGCCGCTATTTTATCGACGACATGGCCTTCATCTGGCTGCTGATCAAGGAAGCCGCGCGGCGTTGACAATCAACCCTATAAAGCGAATCAATCAATGGATATTCTAGTCACTGGCGGGATGGGCTACATCGGCTCCCACACCTGCGTCGAACTGCTCAATGCCGGCCACAACGTGGTCATCATGGACAACCTGTGCAACAGCGACCGCAGCGTGCAGCAGCGCATCGAAACCATCTCCGGCAAGCCGGTCGGCTTCGTCGAAGCGGACATCCGCGACCGCGCCGCCGTCGAAGCGGCCTTCAACATGCACAACATCGACGCGGTGATCCACTTCGCCGGCCTGAAGGCGGTCGGCGAATCGGTCGCCGAGCCGCTGCGCTATTACGACAACAACGTCACCGGCAGCATCGTGCTGTTCGAAACGATGCAGAAATTCGGCGTCGGCACGCTCGTGTTCAGCTCGTCGGCAACGGTCTACGGCGACCCTGCCTCGGTGCCGATCACCGAAGACTTCCCGCTGTCGGCCACCAACGCCTACGGCCGCAGCAAGCTGATGATCGAGGAAATGCTGCGCGACGTCGCCCGCGCCGAGCCGACCTGGCGCATCGCGCTGCTGCGCTACTTCAATCCGGTCGGCGCCCACGAGAGCGGGCTGATCGGCGAAGAGCCGCAGGGCATCCCCAACAACCTGGTGCCGTACATCGCCCAGGTCGCCAACGGCCAGCGCGCCCAGCTGTCGGTGTACGGCGGCGACTGGCCGACGCCGGACGGCACCGGCATGCGCGATTACATCCACGTCGTCGACCTCGCGCTCGGCCACGTCAAGACGCTCGACAAGCTGGCGACATCGAGCGGGGTTGTTACTTACAATCTTGGTACCGGGCGCGGTAACAGCGTGCTGGAAATGGTGCGCGCGTTCGAGCAGGCTAGCGGCAAGACTATCCCTTACCAGATCGTCGGGCGCCGTCCCGGCGACATCGCCAAGTGCTATGCCGACCCGTCGCGCGCCAGCGCCGAACTGGGCTGGACGGCGACGCGCGACATCGCGCAGATGTGCGCCGACTCGTGGCGCTACCAGACGACAGCAAAAAAATAATCTCGATACGAGGAAGACTATGAAAGCCATGATTCTGGCGGCAGGCAAGGGCACGCGGGTGCGCCCGCTGACCTACGATTTACCGAAACCGATGATTCCCCTGCTGGGCAAGCCGGTGATGGCCTACCTGGTCGAACACCTGGCCAAGTACGGCGTGACCGAGATCATGGTCAACGTCAGCTACCTGCACGACAAGATCGAGGACTATTTCGGCGAAGGCGACCAGTTCGGCGTGCAGATCGGCTATTCCTTCGAAGGCTACACCAAGGACGACGGCGAAGTGGTGCCGATGCCGATCGGCTCGGCCGGCGGCATGAAGAAGATCCAGGAGTTCGGCGGCTTCTTCGACCAGACCACGATCGTGCTGTGCGGCGACGCCCTGATCGACCTCGACCTGAAGTCGGCGCTGTTCGAGCACAAGCAAAAAGGTGCGATGGCGTCGGTGGTCACCCGCGAGGTACCGTGGGACAAGGTGTCCAGCTACGGCGTCGTCGTCAGCGATGCCGACGGCCGCATCACCGAATTCCAGGAAAAGCCCGACCAGGCCGACGCCCGCTCGAACTTCATCAGCACCGGCATCTATATTTTCGAGCCGGAAGTGATCGACCTGATTCCGGCCGGCGTGCCGTTCGACATCGGCTCGCAGCTGTTCCCGCTGCTGGCCGAGCGTGGCCTGCCGTTCTACGCCCAGCGCCGCCCGTTCAACTGGCTCGACATCGGCACCATGTCCGACTACTGGGAAGTGCTGCAAAACGTGCTGATGGGCGAGGTCGCCCACATGGACATGCCGGGCACCCAGGTCAGGGACGGCGTCTGGGCCGGCCTGAACACCAGCATCGACTGGGAAGGCACCACCATCGAGGGCCCGGTCTACATCGGTTCGGGAACCCGCATCGAAGCCGGTGCCCACATCGTCGGCCCGACCTGGATCGGCCACGGCAGCCACATCTGCGAAGGGGCGGAGGTGGTGCGCAGCGTGTTGTTTGAGTATACTCGCTTGTTGCCTGACGTCAGCCTGCATGAGATGATCGTGTTTAAGGATTACAGTGTCGACCGCGGCGGCGAAATGAAACACGTTTCCCAGTATGCGTCCGAAGAATGGGTCAACGCGCGCGACCGCCGCAACCGGCGCCGCAAGGAAGGCGTGCCCGCCACCAGCCAACAAGAGAAAGAGCGCCAATGAAAATTTATCCAGTCATCCTCTCCGGCGGCGCCGGCACCCGCCTGTGGCCGCTGTCGCGCGCGGTGCTGCCCAAGCAGTTGTTGCCGCTGGTGTCGGACAAGACGATGCTGCAGGAAACCGCCCTGCGCGTGGCCGACTGGCCCGAGCTGATGGCGCCGGTGGTGGTGTGCGGCAACGAGCACCGCTTCCTGGTGGCCGAGCAGATGCGCGAGATCGGCGTCGCCCCGCTCGGCATCCTGCTCGAGCCAAGCGGCCGCAATACGGCGCCGGCGGTGGCTGCAGCCGCCCATTTCCTGATGCAGATGGATCCGCAGGCAGTGATGCTGGTACTGCCGGCCGATCACGTCATCGAGGATCGTGAAGCGTTTGCGGCCGCCGTCGCGCGCGCCTCCGCCATGGTCGCCGAAGGCGCGCTCGCCACGTTCGGCATCGTGCCGACCGGACCGGAGACTGGCTACGGCTACATCCACCGCGCCGCCGCCATCGACGGCGCTGACGCCTGCTACCAGGTCGACCGTTTCGTCGAAAAGCCGGACCGCGCGACCGCCCAGGATTTCCTGCGCGACGGCGGCTACTACTGGAACAGCGGCATGTTCCTGTTCAAGGCCGAGCGCTACCTGGCCGAGCTGGCGCGCTTCCGTCCGGAAATTGCCGCCGCCAGCGAAGCGTCGGTGCGCCTCGGTTACAGCGACCTCGATTTCTGCCGCCTGCATGAAGACTCCTTCAATGCCTGCCCATCGGAATCGATCGACTACGCGGTGATGGAGCATACCGAGCACGCCGTGGTGGTGCCCGCCGATATCGGCTGGAGCGACGTCGGCTCCTGGTCGGCGCTGTGGGAAGTGCAGCAGCGCGATGGCGAAGGCAACACCCAGCGCGGCGACGTCTATCTCGACGGCGTCACCAACTCGCTGGTGCGCGCCGAGAGCCGCATCGTCGCCGTGGTGGGGGTGCAAGACCTGATCGTGGTCGAAACGCCGGACGCGGTGCTGGTGGTGCACAAGGATCACGTTCAGCGCGTCAAGCAGGTGGTCGACCACCTCAAGCTCAATGAGCGCACCGAACACCTGCACCACACCAAGGTGTATCGCCCGTGGGGCCACTACGAGGGCATCGACGCCGGCGACCGTTTCCAGGTCAAGCGCATCACCGTCAAGCCGGGAGAAAAACTGTCGCTGCAGATGCACCATCACCGCGCCGAGCACTGGGTGGTGGTCAGCGGCACCGCGCGCGTAACGTGCGGCGATTCGATCAAGCTGCTGTCCGAAAACGAATCGACCTACATCCCGATCGGCATGAACCACCGGCTGGAAAACCCGGGCAAGCTGCCGCTGCACATCATCGAGGTGCAGTCCGGCAGCTACCTCGGCGAGGACGACATCGTGCGCTTCGAGGATATCTACCAGCGCGCCTGATACACCTTCTCACCTTATCCTCGCAAAGCGGGGACCCATACTGAACGTGCGCATTGGACGCGGCGAACTCGCATCGCCCCCCGCTAGCGCGAGAATGCCTGAATTCCTTACGCGTCGATGCATTGCCAGGCGTCGGTATCACTATTAAAAGGAGGCTACGGCCTCTTTTTTTTGCGCCCGGTGACAGAGAACTCAGCTGTATTGAGCCGAACGGACTAATCCCTGGTCATCATGGTGTCACCGAGTCCACATACTATCGTTTTTGCTAATAGCCAATGCTTTTTGTTAACATGCGCGGCTGCGCAGCAATATCAGATTCGCAATTCGATCCGTAACCACCGACCAGGACCGCTCAATGAAAAAGCCCGTTGCATCGACTCACTTCCCTTGCAAGCTGTCTGTGCTTGCTGCACTGCTGACAGGTCTGTGCGCACCGTCGCAAGCAGCATCGCCAAATGTTGTCATCAGCCAGATCTACGGCGGCGGTAATAACGCGAATGCCACTTACCGCAACGACTTCATTGAACTGTTCAACAAGAGCAACGCGTCGGTAGATGTATCGAACTGGAGCGTCCACTACGGCTCGGCAGCCAACACGAACTGGGCTTCCAAGGTCACATTGCCGGCCGGCACGACCATCGGCGCCGGCAAGTACCTCCTCATCCAGCAGCAGGGCGGCACCACCAACGGCGTCGCCTTGCCGACGCCAGATGTGACGAGCACCGCCACGAATCTCGGCGCCAGCGCCGGCCGGGTTGCTTTGGTGAATGCCAACGTGCTGCCCGACGCCAATAATACCGTCGACATGGTCGGCTACGGCAGTGCTACCGTCTTCGAAGGCGCCGCGGCCGCGCCTGGTGCGCCGTCGTCGAACAACACGACCTCAACGCTCCGCGCGGCGGGCGGCTGCACTGATACGGACAACAACAGCACCGATTTCTCCACCTTGAGCCCGCCGGTCGCGCGCAACTCATCGACGACAGCAAACAGTTGCGGCTCCGTCACCCCGCCAGCCGCCAGCCCGATCGTTGCAAGCTGCCCGGCGTTCTCCGTGGTGCAAGGAATCGGCGGTTCCGGCGGCCTGAGCGCCACTGATGAAGACAGTATTGTCACCGGCGCCAGCATCACCAGCGGCGCGGTCACCGGCATCACGCTGGGCGCCTTTACCGCCGCCGGCAGCGATGGCCAAGCCGGCAGCGTCAACTTGAACGTTGCCGCCAGCGTGGCGCCGGGCACGTATGCGCTCGGCATCACTTTCGTCAACAACGAAAGCCAGAGCGCCGTCTGCAGCGCCAGTGTGACGGTGCAGCCGAACGCCCCGGCCAACCTGACGATCATGGACATCCAAGGCAATGGCGCGCCTAGCGTCTACAACAACACCGTACGCACCGTCGACGGCGTGATCACCTTCAAGTTCCCGGGCACCGGTTACTTCATCCAGGACCAGAACGGCGATGGCGACCCGACCACGTCGGACGGCATCCTGGTGTTCGGCTCGACCACCAGCGCAGCCGTCGGCGACCTGGTGCGAGTCACCGGCACCGTGTTCGAATACAAGCCGGCCGGCCAGACCGTCAGCTACACCGAGATCAAGGATGCAACGTCGGTGGTGCGCCTCGGCGCCGGCACAGCCATCACGCCGACCAATGTCACCATGCCGATGGATCTGTCGAGCGTGCAGGGCATGCTGGTGCGCTTCCCGCAGTCGCTCGTCATCAACTCGGTCGCCTCGCTCGGCGCCAACGGTCAGATCACGCTGGCGTCGGTACGCCGCGAGACCCCGACCAACCGCTATCGTCCGAACACGCCTGAAGCAATCGCGCTGGCCGCTGCCAATGCAATCGACCAGATCGTGCTCGACGACGGCATCTTCGTGCAGCCCAACCCGATTCCGTTCATTGGCGCCGACAGCACCGTGCGCGCCGGCGACACCGTCGAAAACGTCGTCGGCGTGGTCGATTTCGGTTCGATCGGCAACCAGGACAACGCCTATAAATTACAGGTGCCATCAGTTGCGGGCGTCGAGATCGTGCGCCGCAACGAGCGCACCGGCCCGCCCGCTCTCGCCGCCGGCAACGTGCGCGTCGCCAGCGCCAACGTGCTCAACTTCTTTACCACTTTCACCAACGGCAGCGATGTCAACGGCGCCACCGGACAGGGCTGCACGCTGGGCGCCTCCACGGCCCGCAGTAACTGCCGCGGTGCCGACAACATGACCGAGTTTGTGCGCCAGCGCGACAAGATCGTCAACGAACTGGTGGCCCTCAACGCCGACATCGTCGGCCTGATGGAGATCCAGAACAACGGCAACGGTGCGGTGTCCTACCTGGTGGACCAGATGAACGCCAGGGTCGGCTTCGGTGTCTACGCCTCGGTCGGGTTGCCGCCCGCGACCGGCACCGACGCAATTCGCGTTGCGATGATCTACAAGCCGGCCGTGGTCACGCCGTCGGGCGTGGCAATGTCCGATGGCGACAGCATCAACAACCGTCCGCCGCTCGCGCACGCCTTCAAGGCAAACAACAACGGCGGCAAGTTCTCGGTGATCGTCAACCACCTCAAATCGAAGGGCGGCTGCCCGTCGAGCGGCGTGGATGCGGACCAGGGTGACGGCCAGGCTTGCTACAACGCTGCCCGCGTCAAGCAGGCGCAGCGCCTGGCGACCTTCTTCATCCCTCAGGTAAAAACGGCTTCCGGCGACGACGACGTGCTGGTGATCGGCGACATGAACGCGCACGGTTTCGAAGACCCGATCAACGTGCTGACCAGCGCCGGTTTCGTCAACGAACTCGAGCGTTTCAACCGCGCCAACGGCGTCGTCTACTCGTACAACTTCGACAGCCTCAGCGCCTACCTCGACCATGCGCTGGCATCGCCGTCGCTGGATGCCCAGGTCGTTGGCGCCACCGAATGGCACAACAACTCGGACGAGCCGGAAGTGATCGACTACAACCTCGACGGCAAGTCGCAGGACCTGTACGTCAACAACGCCTACCGCGCTTCGGACCATGACCCAGTCCTGGTCAGCCTGAACCTGGTTGGCACATTTGCCGACGTCACCGCCAGCTTCTCGCAATACCGCTCTGGCATGGCCTGGAACCGCGTCAACAACCAGTTCACCGGCACCCTGGCGCTGACCAACACGACGGCTGCCGCTATCACCGGCCCGTTCCAGGTTGAATTCACAGGCCTGCCGGCTGGAGTCACACTGCTCAACGCCACCGGTGTGCGCAATGGTGTTCCGTACATCACCGTCAGCTCGGCGTCGGTAGCGGCTGGTGCAAAGTTGACGATCTCGACCGTGTTCAGCAATCCAAGCAAGGGCGCGATCCCTTACACCGCCATCATCTCTTCCGGCTCTTTCTAATAAAAAAGGACATACCATGTTGAATCCTAAAAACTTCCTGCGCCAGTGCCTGCTGGCAGTCGCACTGCTCGGCAGCTCGCTGGCGGCGATCGCCGGCCCGACTTACAACGTCAGCCTCAATACCAGCGGTTTGGGCGCCAACGGCAAGGTCGATTTTTACCTCGCCGCAGCGACCTCCGCGTTGCCGTTGACCGCGACGGTGAGTAATTTCTCGGCCAATTTCGGCGCCTTCGACCTCGCCACCATCGGCGACGTTACATTCGATGCAAGCGGCAGCCTGATTCTGTCGAACCAGGCCACCTTGGCGTTCGCCGAGCGCGCCGCGGCGCTGGGTGGCCTGCTGACGTTCGACGTGACCTTCGACGGCGCGTTTTTCGATAGCGTCGGAACGGAAGGCGGTCTGTTCTCGTTCGGCCTGTACGACGAAAATGGCTCCGGCAGCTTCGCCAACTTCGACCTCAACGCCAGCCTGCTGCCGATCGCCATTGACGTCACCGGCTTCGCCGGCGCCGTCATCACGCTGGCCGCGGTCAACGCGGTGCCGGAGCCATCGTCGATGCTGATGATGATCACCGGCCTGGGGCTGGTCGGCTTCACCGCCCGCCGCCGCAAGACGCTGCTCACAGCGGCGTAATCGTCAGCGCGGGCCGCGCCCGCATCAAAGCAGGCACATGTGCTCGGAAACGACACATGTGTCTTTTTTTTGCCCAATTTAAATCAGGGCAGGGAGCACTGCTGAGCAGCACGCGCCCAATGAAGACGGGCGCTATGCCGGCATTTATTTGGCAAAGCTCTGAATCGGCAAACAAAATCGTATTGTCAAACGACGCCGTCTTGGTGCATAGTGAATTATTGTTGTTGAAACACACACAGTATTGTCATTAAATATACATTTGCCAAGGTTTGCGTCATGTCAGCATACATCCTCGTCGTCGAAGCCGAGCCGGCCATCCAGCAGCTGATCGGGTTGAATCTCAACCGCGCCGGCCACCGGGTGACGTGCGTGCCGGACGCCGAGGCGGCGCTGACATCGCTCGAAGACGAGCTGCCGGAGATGGTGCTGCTCGAATGGGACCTGGCCGGCCAGAATGGCATCGCGCTGATCCGGCGCCTGCGCGCCCATCCGCGCGCACGCGATGTGCCAATCATCATGGTGTCGGCGCGCAGCGGCGAGCAGGACAAGGTGCTGGCGCTCGAATCGGGCGCCGACGACTACATCACCAAGCCGTTCAGCCCGCGCGAAATGATTGCCCGCATCCATGCCTTGCTGCGCCGGCGCGCGCCGCACGCGGCCGTCGACACCGTGCAGATGGCCGGGCTGCGGCTCGACCCGAGCACCCACCGCGTCACCGCCGGCGCCCAGCAACTGAGCCTGGGGCGGGTCGAATTTCGCCTGCTTAACTTCCTCATGCACCATCCGGAGCGCGTGCACACCCGCTCCCAGCTGCTCGACAAGGTGTGGGGCAACCACGTCTACCTCGGCGAACGTACCGTCGACGCCCACGTCGGCCGCCTGCGCAGCGCCTTGCAGGCCAGCGGCCACCAGGAACACATCGAAACCGTGCGCGGCAGCGGCTACCGCTTCGTCGCCTGGGACGCGCGCGTCAAGCTGGGCTGGCAAAGCGCCGCCTGAGCCTGAGCCAGCGTGGAACCGGTCATCCTCAGCAAACTCGAGCAGGAATATTTGCTGCGGGTGATCGAAGCATCGGTCCAGGTGCGCGACCTGCGCCAGTTCTATCTGTGGACCCAGGGACAGTTGCAGGCTTTGTTGCCGCATCAGTTAATGCTGTGCATGCAATTCGACGGCGCCGACGCGCTGGTGCGGCTGGAGTGCCTGCACGCCGGCGTCCTCGACGACGCGGTGCAGCGCCAGTTCTGTGATCCGGCCGACGGCCTGGCGCTGCGGCTGGCGCGCCATTGCCGCGCCAGCGATCGGCTGCCGGCGCTGACCGGCGGCGGGCGCCGCGCCGGCGACGCCACGCTGGAGCTGTTTCGCCGCGAGCTGCAAGTAGCGGGATTCGACAACATGGTGGTGCATGGCAGCGGCCGCCTCGCTGGGAGCGCCACGCTGTTCGCACTGTGCGGCTGGGGCGAACAGCCGCCGTCGGCGCGCCACGCATACTTCCTGGCGCTGCTGCTGCCCCACCTGCACATGGCGTTATTGCGGCTATCGGAGTCCGGCGTGCGCGCCGCGGCGCTCGACGCCGCCGACACCATTGCGCGCCCGCTCAGCGCGCGCGAAACGGAGATACTCGGCTGGGTGAGGGAAGGCAAGAGCAACTACGAAGTCGGCCGTATTCTCGGCATCAGCGCGCTGACGGTGAAAAATCATTTGCAGCGCATCTATCGCACGCTGGGGGTCAGCAACCGCACCCACGCCTTGTCGCGCAGCATGTCGCTGCGCTTGCTGGAGCGGTCGGGCAATGCGATACCGGTGGCGCCGGCAGCGCCCGCGGGCGCCGATCGTCGTGTTACTGAATCTGGCCAGCGGCGGGCGCTGCCTCGGTAGCGGTCGCAACCTGGAAGGCGTCCGCCATCGGCGTGACGACCGCGACCGGCTCGGCGGCGAATGCTTGTTCCTGTTGCGGCTGCTGGACCGCGTTGAAGCGATATTGTTCCGCCAGCCCATCGACGATGCGCGGCTGGTTGCAGCCTTCCGCTTCGCAATCGGCGACCGGGGCGGGGCCGTGCTCCATCACTGCCGCTGTGCTGGTGAAGCTGCGATGTTCCGGCGCTGCGCTGCCGCCGCACGCGGTCAGCAAGACCAGGGCGCCGACGGCGAACAATGCTCGAATGTCAAAAGGTGTCATGGGGTGGTCTTCAAGTTCGTCCTTAATGGAGAACAATTGTATTCAAGAATTTTCCCCAAGCCAATATTTTTTTACACGCAACTTTGAATTAGCAAGATTTTGAACATAAAATGACGGAACATTGCGAGAAGATGTGCGACGAATGAGCGGGGATGCCTGATTCATCACGATCGAGAAATTTGTAACAGTTTCTCCAATCCAACACTTCGCAGGGGGTGCGCGCTTGGCGGCGTTTATTGCGCGGGCGGTGGTGGCGTATCTGGGCAGGGGTTGCGCCATGGCCACCGTAGTGCGGTCTGTTGAATCACGCTTGACCGCGGCGCCATGTCACGCGATGATGTGCCGATGAGACAACTATCCCTGATCCTCCTGCTCGCGTGCGCCGCTTGCACCTCATCCGGCACCACCGGCATCTCGGCCACCGCGCCGGCCAACGACGACCTGCCGGCGCAAATGCGCGCGCTGATCGGCAGTGCGGCCTGCACCGATTCGTCGCAATGCAAGACGGTGCCGCTCGGCGCGCGCGCCTGCGGCGGCCCGGAAGGCTATCTGGCGTACTCCGCCACGGCGACGCCGTCGGCACCGTTGCAGGCGCTCGCCGAGCGGCATGCGCAGCAACAGCGCACCGCCCAGGCCAAATCGGGCATGGCGTCCACTTGCCAGTTCATTCCCGATCCCGGCGCCCAGTGCCGTGCCGGCGCCTGCGTCGTTGGCAACAGCGTTCCCGGCGCCAGCTGAGACAACATGAAACCGTCCTTCTTTCGACATGCCGCTTGCACCGGCGCACTTTTGCTGTCGATGATGGCGTGCGCGGATGCCGCTAACACCGCGCCCAAGGCTGCCACCGCCGACGGCTTGATGGCCGCCATCCAGGCGGCCGTCGGCGACGCCGCATGCGATGGACCGCAGCACTGCCGCAGCATCGCCGTCGGCGCCAAGCCGTGTGGGGGACCCGACGGCTTCCTCGCCTGGTCGAGCAAGCGCACCGACGAAAAGACCTTGCGTTCTCTGGTCGAGCAGCATGCGGCCCTCCGCAAGCAGGAAAACCTGCGCAACGAGATGTCCTCTACCTGCGAGATCGAGACCAATCCCGGCGTCGTCTGCCAGGCCGCGCGCTGCACGTTGCTCCCGCGCGGGCAGGGTAGCGTGCCGCTCGATCCGCGCTGACCACCTTATTTATTTACCTGGTCTTACTATGCCCGCCGATTTCATCGAAATTTTTGATCACAGCCTCGATCGTTCCACCTGCCGCGGCTGGATCGACAAGTTCGAGGCCAGCGGCCAGGCACAGCGCGGCCAGACCGGCAGCGGCGTCGATACATCGATGAAGGACAGCTGGGACATCCAGCTCGACCAGTCGCCCGGCTGGGCCGACGTGCAGCTCAAGCTCAACCAGGCCGTGTTGCCGCATTTCAAGCAGTATCTGCGCCGCTACGCCTATGTCGCGCTGGCGCCGCTGCAACTGAAGATGCAGGATCCTGCCACCGGAAAGCTGGTGTTGCTCGATGCCGACGGCGTCGCCGCGCTGCCGGACGAATTGCTCACCGGCTTGATCGCCAAGGTGTTTCGCTTCGGCAGCATCAACATCCAGAAATATGTTGCCGACCAGGGTGGCTACCCCTACTGGCACTGCGAGCAGTATCCCAAGCTCGACCAGGGCGAGGCCTTGCACCGCGCGCTGCTGTGGACCATCTACCTCAACGATGAATTCGATGCCGGCGAGACCGAATTCCTCTACCAGCAGGTCAAGGTGCGGCCAACCACCGGCCGTCTGCTGATCGCGCCGGCGGCGTTTACGCACACCCATCGCGGCAACCGCCCGGCCGGCGGCAACAAGTACATCGCCACCAGCTGGATCCTCTACCAGCGCGCCGAAACGCTGTTCGGCGCGGCCTGACCGCGCCGCAGCGCGCTGCCAATGTAAAAGGGCCGCGCCACCTTGCGGTGACGCGGCCCTTCTTCTTCGGCGCCCTCGCGGGCGCCGTCACTCGCTCAGGCGATTAGTCGTCGCCGATGACGATCGGCTTCGAGCTCGTTGCCAGCGGCACCGGATCGTTGGTCTGGATATCGACCAGCGTGGTGCCGGAGGCCATGCCGTTGACCTTGAACTTCGCCGCACCGAGGAAGCGTTGGCCGGTAGCCAGGCCCGACCAGCTCATGCCCACCGATGCAGTGCCGCCGACATACGCGGTGGCAGGCACCAGTACCTTGAAGTTGCCGCCGACGTCGGTTGGCGCGAGCACCCACGACGACAGCACGGCGGTGGCGGTGGGACGCGCCTGCTTGCTGTAAGCGATCACGCAAACCCGGTAAGTACCCGGCACCGGATCCATCAACGTGACCATCTCGTTCGAGCCGTCGCTGCCGCTGGAGCCGACCGCGACGTTGGCCGAGTTCAGCACGACCATGTCGAAATCGTCCAGCGCGCCCGGGATTGCGGCTGCCGAGGTGTCGGCGTCGTACAGCGCGAAACGCGCGACCGGCGAACCTTGTGGCACAACAAAGCTGGTCAACCGGACCGCTGGCGAAGTGCCGGCCGTGCACAGCGCCGTCTGCGCCGCGGTGCTGGTGGCGCTGAAGGTGAACGCGTTACGCGTGGCCGTCTTCAGGCCAGCCTTGTCGACGCTCATCGGGCCGGCGAAACCGGTGCCGATGGTGAGCATCTTGCTGCCGCTGGTCGCTTCGCTGTACACCAGTGCTGGCGCTGCCAGCGCGGTGCCGCGGGCGCTGACCGGGATGCGCACATTGTGGCCGTGCTCGTCGGTCAGCGTGACATTGCCGAAGCCCCAGGTGTTGAGCGGCTTGGTGGTACGGGTCAGCTTGACGCTGTAGGTCTGGCTGGTGCCGGGAGCGATCGTGAAGTTCGCCGGCGTTACCACGGCATCGTAGCCATCGACGCTGGCCGTTGCCTGATAGGTCGAGGTCGAGCTGAACACGTTCGTCACCGTGCGGCTGATGGTTTGCGTTCCCAGGATCGCGCTCGACGTGATCGACGGCAAGTTCAGTGCCGCACCCTTGATCGAACCGATCGCGTTACAAGTGGCAGCGGAGTAGAGCTGCACATTGGGCGCGGTGAACCCGCACGACAGGCGCGCATAGTCGAGCGAACCGGCGTCGTACACCAGGCCCGGATCGGCGGCGCCGTTTGGCGCCACATGACCGGCGCCCTGGGCGAACGGCGAGGTGCCGACGGCGGTGGCGCCGACGGTCCACGGCAGCGCGGCGCTGACGCCGTCGTTCAGCGTATCGATGGTGCTGGTCATCAGTGCCGACTTGATCATCGCCGGCGTCCAGGTCGGGTTCATCTGCTTGAGCACGGCGGCCAGGCCGGCGATGTGCGGACTTGCCATCGAGGTGCCCGAGATGACGCTGGCGGCGGTCTTGGTGGTGGCGCCGCCGTTTTTCAGCGTCGTCACTTCAGCGGCCGTCATCGCCGGTGCGTACGCAGCTGCAACATCGCTGCCCGGCGCCGCGATGTCCGGCTTGAGCATGTTGTTGTCAGCGACGTTCGGGCCGCGCGAGGAGAAGTCGCTGATGAACGGCGCTGCGCGGTCGGTGAAGGCCTGGGCCTTGGTCAGCTCGGCAGTAGGGGCGGCGCTGGCTGCAACATACGCTTTCAGCAACGCGCCATCGGCGGCGGTGATGTGTACCGTCGGCACCGAGTGCGGTTCGGTGACCAGGCCGGCGCCGTTGTCGGCCAGTACCATGCCAACGCCGGTGGCCGAGAGTACCGCGGCGCTCTTCGACACGCGCGGGTTGTTGCCGCGGTCGCAGATGACGATCTTGCCGGCCACCATGGCCGGATCCATCGCCGCATTGGCCGATGCCGTTGTGCCGGCCGGGAAGCCAGGGAAGTTGGTGGCGCCAGGGGTGTTGCGCTCGACTTCGGTGTAGCAGAAGCGGCGCGCCATCTTGTCCTGGTCGGTCAGTGCCTCGTACGCCACCGAGCCGGCGTAGCGGGCGTCGATGATGCCGGCGCTTGGCAGCGCGGCGAGGTTGTTGGAGGCGCCGCGATAGCTCGCGCCGCTACCGTCGATGACGTTGGCGCCGACGGTGCGGTTGTGGGTCGCCGAGGCGACCGTGGCGATCCATGGTCCCAGGTTGGCGGTCGGGCCGGTGACCGGACCGGCATTGCCGGCCGATGCCGCCACAAAAATGCCGGCGTTGGTCGCGTTCAGGAAGGCCACTTGCGCCGGCTCGGTGATGGTGCCGCCGCCGACGGTGGGGCCGATCGAGTAGTTGATGACGTCGACGCCGTCCTTGATCGCCTGGTTGACGGCGGCCACGGTGTAGGCGCTGGCGCAGCCGCCAGTGGTCGGGTTCTGCTTGTAGCACACCTTGTACATCGCCAGGCGCGCGCGCGGCGCCATGCCCGACAGCATGCCGATCGAAATGCCATTGACGGTGACCGGCACGCCGGCGTTGCCGCCCGCGGTCGACAGTGTGTGCGAACCGTGGCCGCCGCTCACTGCGGCGGTGCCGTCGCGGCCGGACAGGAAGTCGTTGGGGTCGATCGTGACGGCGCCGGTGGAGCCGATGTACGAGCGGATGCCGATCAGCTTGTTGTTGCAGTCCGATGCCTTGATGCCTGGCTTGATCTCGCAACCGATTCCTTTCCACTTGGCCGGCACTGGGCCGTACACCTGGGTGCCGCTGCTGTCATGGGTCGGCACGCCATTGGCGTCGACGCGGTCGGCGAAACTGAGGTCTTCCGGCCAGACGCCGCTGTCGAGCATGGCGATGATCATGCCTTCGCCGGCGTTGCTCTTGCCGCCGACCCGGTTCCACAGGCTGTTCGACTGCTCAAGGCCGAGGAATGCCGGGGTGGTGGCGGTGTGCAGTTGATGGATTTCGTCGGCATGGATGCTCAGCACGCCGGTGTTCTTCTTCAGCGCGCGCACTTCGGCGTCGGTCAGCATCGCGGCGAAACCGTTCAGCGCGACGTCGTAGCGGAACGTGACGTTGGCCGGGTTGATCGTCGCCAGCACGTCATTCTGCTTCTTCTCGAGGTAGGCGATGTAGTTCTGGACATTGGTCGCCGTGATGTCGAGGTGGGTGCCTGGCGCCGGCTTGGTCGCCGGCAGGCCGGCGATGCCGCCTTCATACGATGACGCCGACGCCGCCGGCAGCTGGACGATATACGAACGGCGCACTTCCTGAGCCTGCGCGGTGAGCGCAATGCCGGCCACCAGCGTCATGACCGCCAGCGAAATTGGATGGAGTTTCTTGTTCATGTGTGTGATCCCGAATCGAAGAGGGTGGGGAAGAATCAAGCCGATTTGCGACGGCGGCTGGCGGCCAGCATGCCGACCAGGCTGAGCGCGACCAGCGGCAGGCTGCCTGGCTCAGGTACGAAGGTGATGTTGTCGATGGCGAACTGGGCCTGGTTGCCGGCCGGATTCACGCACTCGTTGCCGTTGCCGGTGTACAGGCAGGCGCTGAAGGTCGCTTCGGTAAAACGGCCCATCGCGAAGGCGCCGGCGAAATCGAAGCGGGCGAAGGCGAAGTCGCCATTGCCGTTTTGCAGGCCGAAATCCTGCGACACGCTGGTGCCGTCATTGCCAGTGACGATCAGTTGGCCAACCGGGCCGAACACCTCTGCCGGCGCCGGCAGGATGAAGCCGAAGTCGACGCTGGTGAGGTTGAACAGGCTGCCGCTCAGGCCGAAGCTGACGGCGCCGTCGTTGAGACCGGCGTAGTAGATGCTCGAGTTGCCGACCGGACACACGCCGATGAAGCAGGCGGTTGGATCGCTGCCGTCGAGGGTCGCGCCATCGAAGCCGCCCTGGCCGCGCACGGTCAGGGTCTGCTGGCCGTCGACGAGGAGGTCGCCGTTGCTATAGATGCCCGGGCCGAAGGTTTCAAACGTCACCGTGCCGGCCGACGCCACACCACACGCGCCGGCAAAGGCCATCGCAACCGCTAAGCTGATAATTTTTTTCATTTTGTCCATCCCCTTGATTTTTTGCTTGAGTAATTTTCGGTGTCGGTCGCGGCGCCGCGGCGATTCGGCGGTCCTCTTCCAGGCTTTTGCTGATTCACCCTAAATGTTTCAGGTTGTCATCAAATATAGCAAAGGAAATAATTACCCTGTAAAGAAAGTTAATAAATAATATTTTTTTATCCGAACAGTTTCCTAAATTTAATTCCGTTGCCACTGGGGAAAGGGTTTTTTTTAACAGATGCAAATTTGTAACAATGCGGCAAATTTGCGACAGTTAAAAATTTGGTATTTTTTTCGGTGGCGCCGTGTTAGGCAGTGGCGGAAATCATTGCTGGGGATTTCCGAGTCCAGACCGGCTGAGCGCCGGGTTGAAACGAACTATAGCTTCGGCGATAACTTATGTGAAAATAAGTTCATCGTTTAAAACACTGTTTTTTAGGAAATTTTTAGAATTTCGTGCGGTTTTCCCTATCAGCGCTGAAGTTCGCCGCTGCTACTTTACGCGAGGGAAGAATCGTCAATTTTTGGATTGATGTGTCTCAAATAATGAACATCTGATCGAAGTGTTTTCAGAGTGTCATTGACAGGATTTCATGTTGACGTCGCCGCTTTGATGCAGTGGCTTTCCCGATCGTCACGTCGGCCCGCGCTGACGGTTCGAGTGCGCGAGCGTTAGCGGCGCCGGCGGATATAGCCAAATTGGCAATATACTTGTCAATAAATTAATTCAAAAACCGCTAATATGTCGTCACCGATTGCCCTGTTGCCGGACGGTCGCGGGCGATAAAGAAGAGTTGTGGGAATCGCGGACGGCATGGTAGCCTTGCACGCCAAAATCGTGCTTTGCCCCCGGGGGCGGAGCCGCTCGCACCAACGCAGCGCAACAGGAGTCGGTCTGATGTACTCAGCATTCAAACAGGGCGCCATCCGCCGCCGGCCCGCCAACGGCTTCACGCTGCTCGAGCTGCTGGTCGTGATCGTCATCATCGGCCTGCTGGCCGCCTACGTCGGCCCGAAATACTTTTCGCAGCTGGGCAAGTCGGAAGTGACCATCGCCAAGGCGCAGATCGGCGCCTTCGAAAAGTCGCTCGACACCTACCGGCTCGACGTCGGCCGCTATCCGAACACCGAAGAAGGGCTGGCCGCGCTGCTGACCGCGCCCGCCAGCGGCGCCGGCAAGTGGAATGGCCCCTACCTGAAGAAGGCCCTGCCGCCCGATCCGTGGGGCCACCCGTTCCAGTACCGCGCCCCTGGTACGAAGGGCGAGTTCGAGATTCTCTCGCTGGGCCGCGACGGCCAGCCCGGCGGCAGCGGCGACGACGCCGACATCACCAACTAGCGCGGGACCGCAACCATGCAGTACGAGGTGCGCGCCCTGTCGCCCAACGCCGTGGTCGAACAGCTCAACATCGATGCGCTCGACGAAGCCGACGCCCGCCGCCAGGTCGAGGCGCGCGGCCTGTTCGTCTCCGCCGTCAAGCGCCGCGGCGGCGCCCGCGCCAAGGGCGGCATCTCGCTGGTGCTGTTCAGCCAGGAGCTGCTGGCGCTGCTGTCGGCCGGCCTCGGCGTGGTCGAGGCGCTCGAAGCGCTGCTCGAAAAGGAAGCCAATCCGGCGCTCGCCAACGTGCTCGGGCGCCTGCTCGCCGGCCTGCGCGAGGGCAAGCGCTTTTCCAGCGTGCTGGCCGAGCAGGCCGACCGCTTTCCGCCGCTGTACATCGGCATCGTCAAGGCCGCCGAAGGCACCAGCGACCTGCCGCGCTCGCTAGCGCGCTACATCGACTACCAGCAGCGCATCGACACCGTGCGCGCAAAAATCGTCAGCGCCGCCATTTATCCGATGATCCTGCTGGCCGTCGGCGGCGCCGTCAGCGGCTTCCTGATCACTTACGTCGTGCCGAAGTTCGCCGAGGTGTACCAGGGCGCCGGCCGCGACCTGCCGTTCATGTCGCGCCTGATGCTGTCGTGGGGCCAGTTCGCCGCCAACCATACCGGCCTGCTGTTGGCCGGCATCGGCCTGCTCGCCGCGCTGGTGGTGTTCGGCGTGCGCCATGTGCTGGCGCGCGGCGGCGTCGCCGGCCTGCTGGCGCGCCTGCCTGGCCTGCGCGAACGGGTGCGCATCTATGAATTGTCGCGCCTGTACCTGACGCTCGGCATGCTCAGCGAAGGCGGCATCCCGATCGTGCATGCGATCGACACCGTGCAGTCGATGGTCTCGCCCGACGTGCGCGCCGGCCTGCAGCAGGCCCGCCTCGAGATCGAATCGGGCCAGCCGCTGTCGAGCGCCTTCGCCGCCAACGGCCTGACCACGCCGATCTCGCTGCGCATGCTGCGCGTGGGCGAACGCACCGGCGACATGGGGCCGATGCTGACCCAGTCCGCCGCCTTTTACGACGGCGAAATCAGCCGCTGGATCGACCGCTTCACGCGCACCTTCGAGCCGCTGCTGATGGCCGCCATCGGCCTGGTGGTCGGCGCCATTGTGGTGCTGCTGTACATGCCGATTTTCGACCTCGCCGGGGACATGTCGTGAACGCGCCGCTCGCTCCGCTGGCGCCGCTCGCGCCTTTGGATCCGGCGCTGCTGGCGCGCGCCCGCGCGCGCAGCCTGCAGTCGCAGCGCTCGCTGGTCGACGAGATCGAAGCCGAAACCGGCGCCGACCCGCGCCAGCTGGTGCGCGCGCTGGCGGCGCCGTTCGGGCTGGCGGTCGCCGAGACGGCCGACATGCTGGCCTTCACGCCGGCGTTCGACCTGCTGCCCTTGTCGGAAGCGCTGGCGCGCCGCTGCGTGCTGCTCAGGAGTCCCACGCGCGAACTGATCGGCGTGCTGGCCGACCCGTTCGACCTCGACCTGCAGACCTGGCTCGGCGCGCGCGCCAGGGCCACGCCGCAGCAGCCGCTGCAGACGCGCCTGGCGCTGGCGTCCGACATCCAGGCCTATCTCGGCAAGCACGAGGAATCCGCGCGCGCCGTCGACAGCCTGTCGCCCGGCGTGCTCGACGCCAAGCGCGACGGCAAGGCCACCGCGGTGCTGTCGTTCGCCTCCGTCAGCGAAGCGGCCAGCCCGGCGGTCCGGCTGGTCAACTCGACCCTGTACGACGCCTTGAAAGCGGGCGCCTCCGACATCCACCTCGAGAGCACCGCCGGCGGCCTCGCCGTCAAGTACCGCATCGACGGCGTGCTCGATCACGCCACCGCCGTCAACGGCATCGAAGTGGCCGAGCAGGTCATCTCGCGCCTGAAGGTGCTGGCCGAACTCGATATCTCCGAGCGCCGCATCCCGCAGGACGGCAGCTTCCGCGTCGAGTCGGGCGGGCGCGAGATCGACCTGCGCGTGTCGATCATGCCGAGCATTCACGGCGAGGACGCCGTCATCCGTATCCTCGACAAGCGCGCCATGATCGAAGCCTACGGCGCGCTGACGCTCGAAGCGCTCGGCTTCGACGCGCCGTCGCTGGTGTCGCTGCGCAGTCTGGCGCAGGAAGCCTACGGCATGCTGCTGGTGACCGGGCCCACCGGCTCCGGCAAGACCACCACCTTGTACGCCGCGCTGACCGAGATTAACAACGGCCGCGAGAAGATCATCACCATCGAAGACCCGGTCGAATACCAGCTGCCCGGCATCCTGCAGATCCCGGTCAACGAGAAGAAGGGTCTGACCTTCGCCAAGGGCCTGCGCTCGATCCTGCGCCACGACCCCGACAAGATCATGGTCGGCGAGATCCGCGACCGCGAGACCGCCGAAATCGCGGTGCAGTCGGCCCTCACCGGCCACCTGGTGCTCACCACCGTGCACGCCAATAACGTGTTCGACGTGTTCGGCCGCTTCACCCACATGGGCATCGACCCGTACGCGTTCGTCTCGGCGCTCAACGGCATCTGGGCGCAGCGGCTGGTGCGCACCAACTGCCCGCACTGCGCTGCCGCCTACCGTCCCGACGACGCCGAACTGGCCGCCGTCAACCTCGCGCGCGTCGACGTCCAGGACTGGCTGTTCATGCAGGGCAAGGGCTGCGGCGACTGCCGCGGCACCGGCTACAAGGGGCGCCGCTCGATCGCCGAAATCCTCACCCTCAACGACGAGATCCGCGAAATGATCGTCGACAAGCAGCCGATCCGCAAAATCAAGGCCGCGGCCTACGACAACGGCACCCGCAGCCTGCGCCTGGCCGCGCTCGACCTGGTCAGGCGCGGCGCCACAACGCTCACCGAAATCAAGCGGGTGACCCTGCATGCGTAGCAGCTTCGGCAAACCGCTGCGCCTCGGCGTCGCCGGCGGCGGCATCGCGCTGGTGAAGGCGGGCCGCTGGGGCGGCGCCCCGGCCGTGCTGGCCGAGCACCCGCTCGAAGCGGGCGCGCTCGATCACGCCGACAGCGTGCGTGCGGCGCTGGCCGCGGTGCTGGAAGGCCACCGCGGCCGGCCGCTCACCATCGTGCTGGCCGACGACCTGGTGCGCCTGTGGCAGGTCGTCCCGCCCGACAACACCACCCGCCTGGCCGACCTCGAAGCGGCGGCGGCATTGCGCTTCCAGATGCTGTACGGCGAGCCGGCCGCCAACTGGACGATCAGCGCCGGCTGGGATCCGGTGCGCCCGTTCCTGGCCGCCGCGATGCCGCGCGCGCTGCTCGGTGCACTGGGGCAGGGCGCCGCCCTGCATCAACTGAAGGCGGTCGAAATAGTGCCGCAGTTCGTCGCCGTGCTCAATCGATACGCCAGCGCGCTGCGTCCGGGCGCCTGGTTCGGCGTCATGCACGACAACGTCCTGACGCTCGGCGCCTTCGATGGCCGCGCCATCGTCGCCGTGCGCGCCGCCGCGGTGCCCGATGGCGCCGACGCCGGCTGGCTCGCCGCCCACCTGGCGCGCGAAGCCTTGCGCCTGAACCTGCCGGCGCCGGAACGGCTGCAGCTGTGGGGCGGCATGCCCGCCGGCTGGCTCGAAGCGGGCTGCCTTCCGCTCGGCGCCGGCGAGTCCGGCTGGTCGGCCGTGGCGCGCCTGGCCGCCAGCGGGAGCACCGCATGAAGCGCGTGCGCATCGATTTCGCGCCGCCCAGCCTGGCGCGCACCATCCACCGCACCGGGCCGCTGGCCTGGACTGCGGCGGCGCTGGCGCTGCTGCTGTGCGCCGGCGCCGGCTTGCTCGGCTGGCAGACGATGGAGCGCCAGCGCGTGCTCGACGCCCAGCTGGCGGCGGTGCGCGCGCAGTCGGCCGCGCCGGTGATCGTCGTCGCCTCGGCGCCGCCGCCGCCGCCGCCGGTGGGCGCGCCGCAGGCCGCCGCCGTCAACGCCGCCGTGATGCAACTGAACCTGCCATGGCGCGCGCTGCGCGACGCCATCGCCGAAGCGACGCCGAAAAGCGTCGCCTTGCTGGCGCTGGAGCCGGACCCGCGCCGGCTCAGCATGAAGATCACCGCCGAAGCGAAGACCAGCGACGACATGATCGGCTACATCGAGCGGCTCAAGCAGCAGGAGCTGTTCGGCGCCGTCGCGCTGCTGCGCCACGAGATCAACGAGGTCGACCCGAACAAGCCGATCCGCTTCCAGGTCGACGCCCAATGGAGCGCCCGATGAACGCCGCGGCGCTGCTGCTGCGCATGCGGCTCGCCTTCCGCGCGCTCGGCCCGGTCGCCGCCGCCGCCGCCGTGCTGCTCCTCGCCGCCGCGCTGGCGCTGGCCTGGCTGCTGCCCGAGCGCGCGCTGCAGGGCCGGCGCCAGTCGGTCGCCCTGCACCAGGCGATGATGCCGCGCCCGCTGCCCGCAATCGCGCCCGCTCCGGCCGGCGCCGACTACAACCTGGCCCTGTTCTACGACACCCTGGGCGAGCGCCGCTACGCCGAGCAGCAGGTGCGCACGCTGTTCGCGCTGGCCCAGAAGAGCGGCCTGGTGCTCAGCCAGGGCGAGTACAAGAGCGCCTACGACCAGAACGGCCGCTTCCATACCTATCAGGTCAACCTGCCGGTCAAGGGCAGCTACGGCGCCATCTGGCAGTTCGGCATGCAGGCGCTGCGCGCCATTCCGTTCGCCTCGCTCGACGAGATCAGCTTCCGCCGCGACACTATCGGCGAGCCTGCCGTCGAAGCGCGCGTGCGCCTGACGCTGTATCTGGCCGACCAGGCGCCGGGAGCGCTGCGATGACGCCGCGCCACCTGCTGATGGGCGCCGCGCTGGTGGTGGCCGCCGGCTTTGCCGTGTTCGGCGACAAGACGCCCGGCGGCGAAGTGGTCGAGCCGGTGGTGCGCACGGCCAGCGTCGCCACCGCGTCGGTGCGCGTCACCGCCGCGGCGCCGGCGGCTGCCGGCGCCCCGATCATTTTGCGCCTGCAGCCGCGCGAACAACTGGTCGCCGCCGGCGACGGCGCCGACGCCTTCGGCAGCCGCGACTGGACCCCGCCGCCGCCGCCGCCGCAACCGGCGCCACCACCGCCGCCGCCGACCGCGCCGCCGCTGCCGTTCACCTTCCTCGGCAAGGCCGTCGAGAAGGGCGAGTGGGAAGTGTTCCTGGCGCGCGGCAGCGAGACGCTCATCGTGCGCAACAAGACCGTGATCGACGGCGTGTACCGGGTCGACGCGATCGCGCCGCCGGGCATGACGTTCACCTACCTGCCGATGAATCAGGTTCAACAGCTTAATATTGGAGTACGCGACTGATGGCTCACCGTCCTTTTGGCACCCGCGGACCGCGCTTGCTTGCCTTGGCCTGTCTCACGCTGGCGCTGGCCGGCTGCGCCGCGCAGATGGCCTACCGCGACGGCGAAAAGCTGGTCGCCGAAGGCCAGGTCGAAGCAGGCCTGGTCAAGTACCGCGAAGCGGTTGCCGCCGAACCGGGCAATGCCCGCTACAAGACCGCTTTCCTGCAGGCGCGCGACCGCGGCGCCACCCGCCTGGTCGAACAGGCCGAGCGCGAGCTGGCCGACGGCCAGGCCGCGCTGGCGCTGCAAAGCTACCAGCGCGCTCTGGCGCTCGATCCGGCCCACGAACGCGCCCGCGCCGGCCTGCGCCTGGTCGAAGCCGACGCCCGCCACGCCGTCATGCTGGCCGACGCCGTCGCCGCCTTCGACAAGAAGGACTACGAACTGGCGCGCCAGAAGGCCACCGCGATCCTGTCCGAGCGCCCGAATCACGAAGCGGCGCGACAGCTGCAGGCGCAAGTGCTCGAGAAGACTTCCGCGCCGGCCGCCGAGGCGGGGCTGTCGGCCGCCTACAAGCTGCCGCTCAACATCGAGTTCCGCGACGCCTCGCTCAAGCAGGTGTTCGAGGTCATCTCGCGCCGCTCGGGCCTGAACTTCCTGTTCGACAAAGACGTCAAGACCGACCAGCGCACCTCGATCTTCCTGAAGAACAGCACCGTCGAAGCGGCCATCTACTATCTGCTGGTGAGCAACCAGCTCGAGCAGCAGATCATGGACGGCAACACCATCCTGGTCTACCCGAACAACGCCGCCAAGCTGAAGGAATACCAGGAGATGACGGTGAAGACCTTCTTCCTGGCCAATGCCGACGCCAAGGTCGTCGCCAACACCCTCAAGACCATCCTCAAGTCGCGCGACGTCGTCGTCGACGAAAAGCTGAACCTGGTGATCCTGCGCGACAGCCCGGAAGCGGTGCGCCTGGCCACGCGCCTGGTGGCGCTGCAGGACGTCGCCGAGCCGGAAGTCATGCTCGACGTCGAGATTCTCGAGATCAAGCGCAGCCGCCTGATGGACCTCGGCATCGCTTGGCCGTCCAGCCTCGGCTTCGCGCCGTTGCAGGCGGCCACCGGCGGCGCGCTGACGATCGACGCGCTGCGCGGCCTCAACTCCGGCAACATCGGCGTTACCGGCGTCTCGCTGGTGGCCAACGCCAACAGGACCGAAGGCGATTCGAACACGCTGGCCAACCCGCGCATCCGCGTGCGCAACAAGGAAAAGGCCAAGGTCGTCATCGGCGACAAGGTCCCCAACATCACCACCATCATCACGCCCGGCACCAGCGGCGGCTTCGCCTCCGAGGCGATCAACTACGTCGACGTCGGCCTGACCCTGAACGTCGAGCCGACCATCTACCTCAACAATGAAGTGGCGATCCGCATTTCGCTGGAAGTGTCGAACCTGGTCGACTCGATCACCACCAAGTCCGGCTCGGTGGCGTACCGCATCGGTACCCGTTCGGCCGCCACCATGCTGCAGTTGAAGGACGGCGAAAACCAGGTGCTGGCGGGCTTGATCAACAACGAAGACCGCACCAGCGGCAGCAAGGTGCCCGGCTTCGGCAGCCTGCCGATTCTCGGGCGCCTGTTCGGCAGCACCCGCGACTCCACCGACAAGACCGAGATCGTGTTGTCGATCACGCCTCACCTGGTGCGCAACATCCAGCGCCCAGCCCTCGGCGCGTCCGAATTCAGCGCCGGCACCGAAACCAGCTTCCGCCGCCGTCCCGACACCAACGTCCGCGCGCCGGTGGTAATGCCGCCGCTGCCTGGCGCCACCGTCACGCAGGCGACGCCGCTGACGGTCGTGCCGGCGCCGGTGCCGGCCACCGTGACGGTAACGCCTTTGCCTGCGCCGCCGCCGGCCAATCCGGGCGTGAATTTTTCGCCGCAGACGCCCGTCCCCCCGGCCCAATGACCATGCGCGGCTTCACGCTGATCGAGCTGCTGGTGACGCTGGCGATCCTGGCGCTGCTCGGCACCATCGTCGCGCCGGCCGCGCAGGTCACGGTACAGCGCCGCCACGAGCAGGAGCTGCGCCGCTCGCTGCGCGAGATCCGCGCCGGCATCGACGCCTACAAGAAGGCCAGCGACGAGGGGCGCGTGGCCAAGACCGCCGGCGCCACCGGCTACCCGCCGAAGCTGGAGGTGCTGGTCGACGGCGTGGCCGACCTGCGCAATCCGAAGCGCGAAAAGATCTTCTTCCTGCGCCGCCTGCCGCGCGACCCGTTCAATGCCGAGACGGGCGCGCCCGAGTCGCAGTCGTGGGGCAAGCGCAGCTACGCCAGCGAAGCGGCCGACCCGCGCGAAGGCGACGATGTCTACGACGTCTATTCGAGCTCGGAGCGGACCGGCCTGAACGGCGTGCCGTACCGCAAATGGTGAAGTTCATGCGCCGGCGCCGCGGCTTTACCCTGATCGAGCTGCTGGTGGTGCTCGGCATCGTCGCGCTGCTGCTGACGCTGGCCGTGCCGCGCTTTTTCCCCAGCATCGACAGCGCCAAGGAGACCATCCTCGCCGACAACCTGCGCAACACGCGCGCCGTGATCGACCAGTTCTACAGCGACACCGGGCGCTATCCCGATTCGCTCGAACAGCTGGTGGAGAAAAAATACCTGCGCGCGCTGCCGCTCGACCCGGTCGCCGAAAGCACCGTCAGCTGGATCGTCGTGCCGCCGGACGACGGCGCCAAGGGCGGCGTCTACAGCATCAAGAGCGGCGCTCCCGGCAACGACCGCAGCGGCAAGCCTTACCTCGACTGGTAGCGCGATGCGATTGCCGCCACGGCGCCAGCACGGCTTCACCTACCTCGGCCTGATCGTCCTTGTGACAGTCATCGGCCTGGTCGGCGCGGCCACGCTGAAGATCGACTCGCTGATGCGCCGCGCGGCCGCCGAAGAAGAACTGCTCGACATCGGCGCCGCCTTCAGCGCCGCCCTCGAAAGCTATGCCGCGGCCACGCCGCCGGGCCAGCCGCCGCAGCCGCCAAGTCTGCGCGAGCTGCTGAAGGATCCGCGCACGCCGGCCGTGCGCCGGCACTTGCGCAAGATCTTCGTCGACCCGGTCACCGGCTCCGACCAGTGGGGCGTTGTCTACCAGGCCGGCCAGGTCGGTGTGGTGGCGGTGCACAGCTTGTCGCAGGCGCCGCCGCTCAAGATCGGCAATTTCGCCGCCCGCTTTGTCGGCTTCGAAAACAAGCAGCATTTGTCGGAATGGAGATTTACTGCCGGTGCCGCCGCGCCGGCGCTGGCCAAGTCGGAAGCGTCGCTGTTCGAGGCGCAGGTGAAGTCGACGCCGCCGCCTCCCGAGCCGGAAGCCGTCGCGCCGCCGCCTCCTCCTCCTCCTCTACCGCCGCCGCCCGAGCCGGTGGTGGAACCGGAGGAGTCGCAAGAGGGCGAGAAAAAACCGGAAGAGGTCGAACCCGGCAAGCCGCCCGTGGAGAAAAACGAGAACTGAGGCTGGCCTAGCGGGCGCGCCGCTTGAAGTCGCCGAGCCGGAATCCCAGCACGAACAGCACGCCGAAGTAGCTGATGGCGCAGACGCCGATGATCGTAAACAGCGCGCCGGCCCGCAGCCACGGCTGCGCCTGCATCGCCGCCCAATCGAGCCGCTCCTGCGCGTACCACGCCATCGCGCCCATCACGCACACCGCCACCACCAGCTTGGCGAAGAAGGCCAGCCAGCCGGCCTGCGGCACGAAGATCTGGCGGCGGCGCAGGATCACGTACAGCAGCAGCGCGTTCAGGCAGGCGCCGACGCCGATCGACAGCGCCAGGCCGGCCACCTGCATGTTCATCCGCCAGACGAACAGATAGTTCATCAGCTGGGTGGCGACCAGCACCACCAGCGCGATCCGCACCGGCGTGCGGATGTCCTGGCGCGCATAGAACGCCGGCGCCAGCGTCTTGACCAGGATGATGCCCACCAGGCCGGCGCTGTAGGCCATCAGCGGCAGCGCCGCGGCGTGGATCGTCGCCGCCGTGAACTTGCCGTAGTGGAACAACGTGGCGATCAGCGGCTCGGCCAGCGCGGCCATGCCGACCGCCGCCGGCAGTGCCAGCAGGAAGGTCAGGCGCAGGCCCCAGTTCAGCAGCGCCGAATATTCCTCGGGGTTGTCGTCGGTATTCGCCTTCGCCAGGTTGGGCAGCAGGATGGTGCCGAGCGCCACCCCCAGCATCGCGGTCGGGAACTCCATCAGGCGGTCGGCGTACTGCAAGGCGGACACGCTGCCGGTGGCCAGGCGGGTGGCGATGCTGGTGTTGATCAACAGGCTGACCTGGGCGGCAGAGACGGCGAACACGGCCGGCCCCATCTTCTTGAGGATGCGCCGAACGCCCGGGTCGCGCATCGCGCTCACCGGATTGAAGCCGATGCGCGGCAGCATGCCGATTTTCATCAGCGCCGGAATCTGGATGGCAACCTGCAGCAGGCCGCCGACGCACACCGCGATGGCCATCGCGTAGATCGGCGTCGCCATGTAATTGACCAGCACCAGCGCGGCGAAGATCGAGCACAGGTTCAGCAGCACCGGCGTGAAGGCCGGTATCTTGAACTGGCTCCAGGTGTTCAGGATGCCGCCCGCCAGCGCCACGAACGACATGCACGCTATATAGGGGAACATCATGCGCGTCATCCAGACGCCGGCCTCGAAGGCGTCCGGCTGTTCGGTCAGGGTGCCGCCCAGCCACATCAGGATGAAGGGGGTGGCGGCGATGCCGGCCAGCGCTACCGCCACCGTTGCCCACAGCAGCACGGTGGCGGCGTGGTCGACCAGCGTCTTGGTGTCGGCCTCGCCGTGCTTGTTCTTGTATTCCGACAGGATCGGCACGAAGGCCTGCGAGAAGGCGCCCTCGGCGAACAGGCGGCGCAGCAGGTTCGGCAGGCGGAAGGCGACGATGAAGGCGTCGGTGAAGGCGGAGGCGCCGAAAGCGCGCGCAAACAGGCTCTCGCGCAGCAGTCCGGTGACTCGGGACAGCATGGTCATGCTGGAAATGGCGGCGAGGGTTCTGAGCAAGTTCATGGCGCGAGATTATAGCCCGGCAACAGGCGTGCAAGCGCCGACGCCCAACAAAAGTTGATTTTTGAATTGCCCGGTGCGGAATAATTCGCTATAATCGAAGGCTGTACAGAATTCTGTTACGCAGACACACTTGTTTGACAGGCACTGGTTTGACAGCAAGGTCGTTCAGAAAATATGGACTTACCGGTTTGCCAGACGCTTGTGTTTGCAAACGCAACTTGACCCCGATTTAGGAAATTCCATGGCAAATACCGCACAAGCGCGCAAACGCGCTCGTCAAGCAGTTAAGCAGAACGCACACAACTCGTCGCAGCGTTCGACCCTGCGTACAGCAATCAAGGCTGTGCGTAAAGCGATCCAGGCTGGCGACAAGGCAGCTGCTACGACGATCTTCCAGGCATCGGTCTCGAAGATCGACAGCATCGCCGACAAGAAAATCATCCACAAGAACAAGGCTGCTCGTCACAAGAGCCGTCTGGCTGCTGCCCTGAAAGCGCTGGCTTAAGAGCCGCGTTGCCGACCGCTTGCGCGGTTGGTCAGGAAAGTACCCGTGGTTAAAAAACCCGCCCGACTCCGGTCCTGCGGGTTTTTTGCGCTTCCCCCGAAGCATCAAGTTCCGGTGTCAGGTCTGACATTAGCACATGAGGCTGGCGGTTCAGGCGGACTCTTGTACTAATGTCAGACCCGACACCAGCGTTTAGATTTTTTTCATGTCGCCGGCCGGCACTTCCACCGATTCGCCCGGCATCAGCATTAAGTTCCGGTGTCAGGTCTGACATTAGCACATGAGGTTGCCGGTTCAGGCGGACTCTTGTACTAATGTCAGACCTGACACCAGCGTTCAGATTTTTTTCATGTCGCCGGCCGGCACTTCCACCGATTCGCCAGGCATCAGCGGATGCGTCGCCAGCGAAAACGGGCCGATGCTGCTGCGTACCAGTCGCAGCGTCGGCAAGCCGACCGCCGCCGTCATCCGCCGCACCTGGCGATTCTTGCCTTCCTGCAGGGTGATCGCGATCCAGCTGGTCGGCTTGTCGGCACGCACGCGGATTGGCGGCTCGCGCGGCCACAGCCACTCCGGCGCGGCAATCTTGACCGCCTGGCACGGCTTGGTGACGAAGTCGCCCAAATCGAGCGGCGAGCGCAGCCGCGCCAGCGCCGCCGCGTCGACCTCGCCGTCCACCTGCACCAGATAGGTCTTCGCTTCCTTGTGATCGGGATGGGCGATGCTGTGCTGCAGCCGGCCGTCGTCGGTCAGCAGCATCAGTCCCTCGCTGTCGGCGTCGAGCCGCCCGGCCGGATAGATGTTGGGCGTGGCCAGGAAATCGGCGAGCGACTGGCGACCCGCTTGCGGTGTAAACTGGCAAAGTACTTGGAATGGCTTGTTAAATAGGATCAGGGGCATGGGGTAGGGCGGCAAACCTTTGTCAGCTTAAAAACCGTGGCACCTAGTAAAATACTGGTGCATAATGTGAAACGCGCATCTTATGTCTTATAGAAGACCTTTGTGACCGTACCCATAATTGTAACCAGTTTCAGCTTCCAGACCTTTTGAGTTTCACCCATCGCGGCACCGTCCGCGAATACCGAGGATAAGCGCATGAGCAGTGATCAGACCATCATTTACACCTTGACCGACGAGGCGCCGCTGCTGGCAACCCACGCCTTCCTGCCAGTCGTCAGCACCTTCGCCAAGGCCGCCGGCATCACCGTCGAGAAGAGCGACATCTCGGTGGCGGCCCGCGTCCTGGCCGCCTTCCCCGAGCGCCTCAAGCCGGAGCAGCGCGTCGAGGATGCGCTGGCCGAACTCGGCAAGCTGACCCTGACGCCCGAAGCCAACATCATCAAGCTGCCGAACATCAGCGCCTCGGTGTCGCAGCTGGAAACGGCCATCGAGGAACTGCAAGCGAAGGGCTACGACATCCCCGACTACCCGGCCTCGCCGAAGACGGACGAGGAAAAAGACATCAAGGCCCGCTACAACAAGTGCATCGGTTCCGCCGTGAACCCGGTCCTGCGTGAAGGCAACTCGGACCGCCGCGCCCCGCGCGCCGTCAAGGAATACGCCCGCAAGAACCCGCACTCGATGGGCGAATGGTCGCCGGCCTCGCGCACCCACGTCTCGCACATGACCGAAGGCGACTTCTACCACGGCGAAAAGTCGATGACGCTCGAAGGCGCGCGCGACGTCAAGATGGAGCTGATCACCAAGAGCGGCGCCACCGTCGTGCTCAAGCAGAAGGTGGCGCTGCAGGCCGGCGAGATCATCGATTCGATGTTCATGAGCCGCAAGGCCCTGCTGGCGTTCTACGAAAAGCAGATCGAAGACGCCAAGAACACCGGCGTGATGTTCTCGCTGCACGTCAAGGCCACCATGATGAAGGTGTCGCACCCGATCGTGTTCGGCCACTGCGTGCGCATGTTCTACAAGGAAGCGTTCGAAAAGCATGGCGCCCTGCTCGACAGCCTGGGCGTCAACGTCAACAACGGCATGGCCGACCTGTACAACAAGATTGCCGACCTGCCGGTGTCGCAGCGCGACGAGATCGTCCGCGACATCCACGCCTGCCAGGAAAACCGTCCGGCGCTGGCGATGGTCGATTCGGCCAAGGGCATCACCAACTTCCATTCGCCGAACGACGTCATCGTCGACGCCTCGATGCCGGCGATGATCCGCGCCGGCGGCAAGATGTACGGCGCCGACGGCCGCCTGAAGGAAGTCAAGGCGGTCATCCCGGAAAGCACCTTCGCCCGCATCTACCAGGAAATCCTGAATTTCTGCAAATGGCATGGCGCCTTCGATCCGAAGACCATGGGCACCGTGCCGAACGTCGGCCTGATGGCCCAGCAGGCCGAAGAATACGGCTCGCACGACAAGACCTTCGAGATCCCGGAAGACGGCGTCGCCAACATCACCGACCTGGCAACGGGCGAAGTGCTGCTGTCGCAAAACGTCGAGCAGGGCGACATCTGGCGCATGTGCCAGGTCAAGGACGCGCCGATCCGCGACTGGGTCAAGCTGGCCGTCACCCGCGCGCGCAATTCCGGCATGACGGCCGTGTTCTGGCTCGACCCGTACCGTCCGCATGAGAACGAGCTGATCAAGAAGGTCAAGACCTACCTGAAGGACCACGACACGAATGGCCTGGACATCCAGATCATGTCGCAAGTGCGGGCGATGCGTTACACGCTCGAGCGCCTGAACGTCGGCGTGGACACCATTTCGGTCACGGGCAACATTCTGCGCGACTACCTGACCGACCTGTTCCCGATCCTGGAACTGGGCACCAGCGCCAAGATGCTGTCGATCGTGCCATTGATGGCCGGCGGCGGCATGTACGAAACCGGCGCCGGCGGCTCGGCGCCGAAACACGTGCAGCAGCTGGTCGAAGAAAACCACCTGCGCTGGGATTCGCTGGGCGAGTTCCTGGCGCTGGCCGTGTCCTTCGAAGACCTCGGCCTCAAGACCGGCAACGCCAAGGCCAAGGTTCTCGCCAGCACGCTCGACGCTGCCACCGGCAAGCTGCTCGACAACCGCAAGTCGCCGTCGCCGAAAACGGGCGAACTCGACAACCGCGGCAGCCAGTTCTACCTGTCGATGTACTGGGCCCAGGCGCTGGCCGAGCAGACCGAGGACGCCGAACTGGCCGCGCATTTCGCGCCGCTGGCCAAGTCGCTGACGGAGAACGAGGCGAAGATCGTCGCCGAATTGCTGGCAGTGCAGGGCAAGCCGGTCGACGTCGGCGGCTACTACAAGCTGGACGAGGCGAAAGTGTCGGCCGCGATGCGTCCTAGCGCCACCTTCAACGACGCCATCGCCACGCTGGCCTAAGCTGCCGGCGTCGGTGGTCCGACCAAAACCCGCCCGGCCAGCATGGCTGCGGCGGGTTTTTTTATGGGGTCGGGCCAGCGTCGGACCGGTGTGGTGCATAATGCAAGACTGACTAATGTCTTACGGAAGACCCGAAGCGGTCCAATTGGGAGAGCACAATGTACCAACACATCACCGTCCCGGCCGATGGCCAGAAAATCGGCGTCAACGCCGACCTCTCGCTCGCGGTCCCGGATAATCCGATCATTCCCTTCATCGAGGGCGACGGCACCGGCCTCGACATCACCCCGGTCATGATCAAGGTGGTCGATGCCGCGGTGGCCAAGGCCTACGGCGGCCAGCGCAAGATCAGCTGGATGGAAGTGTTCGCCGGCGAGAAGTCGACCGCCGTGTACGGCCCCGACGTCTGGCTGCCGGAAGAGACGCTAGACGCCGTCAAGGACTACGTCGTGTCGATCAAGGGCCCGCTGACGACCCCGGTCGGCGGCGGCATCCGTTCGCTCAACGTTGCGCTGCGCCAGCAGCTCGACCTGTACGTCTGCCTGCGCCCGGTGCGCTATTTCACCGGCGTGCCTTCGCCGCTGAAGCAGCCCGAAAAGACCGACATGGTCATTTTCCGCGAGAACTCGGAAGACATCTACGCCGGCATCGAATGGCAGCAAGGCTCCGAAGGGGCGAAGAAACTGATCGATTTCCTGATCAAGGAAATGGGCGTCAACAAGATCCGCTTCCCGCACACGTCCGGCATCGGCATCAAGCCGGTGTCGATCGAGGGCACCGAGCGCCTGGTGCGCAAGGCCTTGCAGTACGCCATCGACAACGACAAGCCATCGGTGACGATCGTCCACAAGGGCAACATCATGAAGTACACCGAAGGCGGCTTCCGCGACTGGGCGTACGCGCTGGCGCAGAAGGAATTCGGCGCCGAGCTGATCGATGGCGGCCCATGGTGGAAGTTCAAGAACCCGAAGACCGGCCGCGACATCATCGTCAAGGATTCGATCGCCGACGCTTTCCTGCAGCAGATCCTGCTGCGCCCGAACGAATACAGCGTCATCGCCACCCTCAACCTGAACGGCGATTACATCTCGGACGCGCTGGCGGCCCAGGTCGGCGGCATCGGCATCGCGCCCGGCGCCAACATGTCCGACTCGGTGGCGATGTTCGAAGCGACCCACGGCACCGCGCCCAAGTACGCCGGCAAGGATTACGTCAATCCGGGTTCCCTGATCCTGTCGGCGGAGATGATGCTGCGCCACATGGGCTGGCTCGAAGCGGCCGACCTGATCATCGCGTCGATGCAGAAATCGATCGCCTCCAAGCGCGTCACCTACGACTTCGCCCGCCTGATGGAAGGCGCCACCCAGGTGTCGTGCTCCGGCTTCGGCGACGTGATGATCGAAAACATGTAAGTCGCGCAACTTGCTCTCTCAGCGAGCAACCGGCATAAGCCTCGTTCTCCGTTTGGAAAACGAGGCTTTTTTTACGACCGGCCGGCATTTGTGGCGTATTGGACAATCACCGGATGAAATGTTGTGGCGCCCTTGGCGACAACCTCCCGTGATGGTTGGATATTAACCGGAAGGGTCGATATAATTGCCTTCCGTTAATTCTTTTTGTCCAGGCCAACATGATCGCTACAGTGATGAAGAAGCATTTCCGCCAGGCGGACCGCCTGATGCTCGGCATACTGTGGGGCCTGTTGGCCATGGCGCTCGGCTTGTCCGTGATGCACGACACGCTGCGCTGGGCGCTGTTGATCGGTTTGCCGGCCGCGCTGTTGCCGACCGCGATGATCGTCTTCCACGGCGGCACGCGCCTGACCGCCTGCGTCGTGGCGGCGGCGCTGATGGTATTCAGCGCCTTGCACATTCACCAGGGCGGCGGCGTCAATGAGCTGCACTTCGGCATCTTCGTGCTGCTGGCATTCCTGTTGTGCTACCGCGACTGGTTCGTCATCGTCGTCGCCGCCGGCGTCATCGCGCTGCATCACTTGTCCTTCAATTACCTGCAAGAACTAGGCTACGGTGTGCGCTGCATGACCGAACCGGGATTTGCGCGCGTGCTGGTGCATGCCGCCTACGTGGTCGTCGAATCGGCCGTCCTGTGCTACCTGGCCGTCGCGTTGCGGCGCGAAGCGGTCCAGGCCGGCGAACTGGCGCTCGGCGTGGCGTCCTTGTCGCGCGGCGCCCCCGGCACCATCGACCTGCGCCGCGCGCAGCATGTCGCCACCAGCGACACCGGCCTGGCGCTGCAGCAGATGATCGCGACCTTGCACGGCGCGCTCGAGCGGGTGCAGCAGGGCGTCGGCGCGATTGGCGGCGCCTCGCGTGAAATCGCATCCGGCAATACCGACCTGTCCGCGCGCACCGAGCACCAGGCCGGTTCGCTGCAGGGAACGGTGGCGTCGATGGAGGCGCTGACCGACCGCGTCCGGCGCAACGGCGACAACGCGCGCAAGGCCAACGAGCTGGCCATTTCCGCTTCCGGCGTTGCCGTCAGCGGCGGCGCCGTGGTGGCGCGCGTGGTGGAGACGATGGCGTCGATCAATCAGTCGTCGAAACAGATCGTCGACATCATTTCGGTCATCGACGGTATCGCCTTCCAGACCAATATCCTGGCGCTGAATGCCGCCGTCGAGGCCGCCCGCGCCGGCGAGCAGGGACGCGGCTTCGCCGTCGTCGCCGCCGAGGTGCGCAACCTGGCGCAGCGTTCGGCCGCCGCCGCCAAGGAAATCAAGGCGCTGATCGGCGACTCGGTCGGCCGGGTCGAGACCGGCACCGCGCTGGTGGCCGCCGCCGGGACCACGATGGCCGATATCGTCGCCAGCGTCGAGCGCGTCACTGCAATCATCGGCGAAATCAGCGCCGCCAGCCAGGAGCAGGAGGGCGACATCGGCCGCGTCAACAGCGCGCTCACCGACGTCGACGCGGTCACCCGGCAAAATGCGGCGCTGGTGGGGCAGGCCGCTTCCGCGGCGCAGTCGCTGGAGGACCAGGCCGCCAGCCTCGCATCGGTGGTCGCCACTTTCACGCTCGACAGCGCGGGCGTGCAACGCAAGCTCGCTTAATGCATATCACTTTCCTGGCCGCTGCACGCCTAGCAATATGAACTGTCTCCAATTCGGCGACTGGGCGCCTTGAAGTGCCGTGCTCGGCGCGCTCTGGCCACCACCGTGTCGCCAGCCGGCACTACCGACGAGTTCGCACGCAACACATGCAGTTGCCGCCCGGCGGCGCTTGATCTGCGCCAGACGGACCCGCGTTGGCGCCGTCGCGCTGGCCGGCAGACGAAAAAAAAACCCCGCCGAAGCGGGGTTTTTTACATTCGGGTGTTTTTAAGCAGCCTGGATGTTGGAAGCTTGCTTGCCTTTAGGGCCTTG
>JAZKFW010000019.1:0-15791 GCA_040386255.1 Pseudomonadota bacterium | reverse complement strand
GGCAAGTATAACGTGCAAAAGGGCTTGACGCAACAGATTAGTTGGGGGTATGTCGAGGTGTTGTGCGCAGATGCGCGTCGCTGCAACACTTCACGGCCATTGCTGGGCGGCGTGTTTGACGCGGAGAATCTTTAGGGTCGAAACCGTCGACGCGATAGACGATGTAGTAATTCTGATGGACGACTAGTTCGCGGGTGCCAGGCACGCGTCCGACACGGCCCATTCCAGGATAGAGAGCGAGTTCATCCGCCCTCGCCTGAATCCGTCGCAGCAATTTGTCAGCGCTGGCGGGGCTGATAATAGCGATTCGCCTGCCAACGCCTTCCAGGTCGAGGGCTGCACGCCGCATCCAGCGGACGATCGGCATGCTCGCTCGTTCACTTGCCGAACACACTAGCGCGGACGAAGCGCATCACCTCCTCGGTCGACATGGTCGGCGAGTCGTCGTCCAGCGCTTCCTGGACCTCAGCGATCAACCAGGCGTCGTAAGCGGCCTGATCAGCTGGAGGGCTCGGCACGATGTCACCGTTATCGTCGTCGCTCACGTGGACGATCGACATCGAAAGCTCGCACGGAGCGTAGCTCCCGGCTTCAAGTTGATCGGCAAGCATACGCAGCGCGATGGCCTGGGCTTTCGCTAGGGCATCGATTTCTGAATCAGAGTACGCCAACGCGCCGTACAGCTGGGGAACTTCTGCCACCCAGCGGCCATCCTCTTCACGCGAACATTCCAATGTGTACTTCATCGACCGCCTCCGTCAAACCAGTCTAGCACGGTGGCGCGGCACGATTATCGAGGTACGCCAACGCGGTCGTCCGAACTTATCGCCGCTGGTGCGGGATCCGCTCGCCGTTCAGCAGTCCCCAGGCAGTGACTGCAATGACCTGGGCGCCCTGCACCAGGTCGGCCTGCCTGACGTGGTCGATCGAGTCGGCTTCGCTGTGCTGGGTATGGCTGCGGTAATCGAGCAAGTCCTGCATCGCGGCGAAGGCGGGGATGCCATGGTCGAAAAACGTCGCATGGTCGGACCCCTTGCTGACGGCATAGACCACGTCCAGTGCGCCTAGTTCCCGAGCGGGCGCCATCGCGGTCGACAGCGCGGCGTACCACGCCTCCACCTTCATGTCCGGGAAACCAGTGATGCGACCGGCGCCGGCATCCTGCACGATGACGGCCTGGATCTTGTCGAGGCCGGCGCGGTGGGCGGCCAGGTAGGCCTTGCTGCCCAGCAGGCCCTGCTCCTCGCCGGAGAACAGCACCACGCGCAGGCTGCGCTTCGGCTTCAGGCCGGCGGCGTGCATCGCGCGCAAGACTTCCATCATGACGACCGTGCCGCTGCCGTTGTCGGTGGCGCCGCTGCCGAGGTCCCAGGAGTCCTGGTGGGCGCCGAGGATGACCATTTCGCCGGAGCCGTCGCTGCCCGGCAGGTCGGCGACCACATTGTAGGCTTGCACCGGCTGCTTGCCGAAGCCGCCGGTCAGCTCCATTTCGACCCTGGGCACGACGCCTTTGGCGAGCAGGCGCTTGAGGAGGCTGGCGTTGGCCTTGCTGATGATGGCCGCGCTGCGCTTGAAGCGGGAAGCCGGGCCACCCCACATGTCGAGCAAGTTGCCCTCCTTGTCGGACACGAACAGCGCCGCGGCGAACTGCGCCGCGCGGATTGCCTCGTCGACCTCGGGCGCCGCCTTGGGCGCGGAGACGACCAGGACGATCTTCCCTTTCAGCGCCGGCGCGGCGGCCTTGAATTGCTGCAGCGTCTTGACGTCGAGAACCGCGACATCCGCCGTGACCACGCCGCCGGTTCCCGCGGTCCAGGCTTGCTGGGCGATGTCGAGCGCGATGCCGCTGGCGTTCACCAGCCGGGCGCGGGCAATGCCGCGCTGCCAGGGCTTGCCCAGGTCGTAGGCTTCGAGGCGGACATCGACGGCGCCATAGCGCTTGAGTTTTTCCATCGCCCACGCCTGCGCCTTCCGCAGTTGCGCGGAGCCGGTCAGACGCGGGCCAATGCCGTCGCATAGCTCCTCCAGGTTTGGCATCAGCTCGGAACGCGCGGCGATTTCCTTGATCAGGCGGTCGGTGGGCGTCTCCGCCTGCGCGGCATGCATCATCAGGCCGCAAAGAAGGAGGCCGATCCATGGTTTGGGCGAAAGAAAGCGCATCTTATCGCCCCGGCATTGGCGGCAGCGCCTTGACGAACGCCGCCAGCACGCCCTTGTCGCGGGCGACGATTGCCTGGTCGACTTGCTCCGAACGGTTTTCCGGACGCTTCGCCAACAGGCTCTCATAGGCGCGCAACAGGCCCTCGACGCCGGCCAGTGTCTTGCGCTCGAAGTCTTGCGGGTTCTTTTCCGGATCCAGCATGTGATGCTGCACCTGGAACGCGGCGGTGCTGACGGTGTGATGAAAGCGCAGCACGCGTTTCAGGTCGCCCTTGGCGGCGCCGGTCATCATCCAGTAGGCGCCCTTGTCGGGACCGAGCTGGTAATCGGGGACGTCCTCGGCCCATTTCTCGAACCAGCGGCCGTCGGCGGAAGTCATTGCCGCGATCGGATCCTTGTCCGACGCGGCGGCCAGCTGCACGACGCGGGCGTTTTCCGCCTCGGTCGACGGGCCGCGTTCGGCTTGGGCGAGCGCGGGCACAGCCAGGCTGAAAGCAAGGACGGCGCACAGCCGGCTTAAAATGCGGTGAAGAACCATATGTTTGCTCCAAAAGAGATTGAGTGAACAGGCTGCCAGCGGAAGCCGGTTGATCAACCTCTTATGCAAACGCCGTGCCAGCAGCGCCAAAGCGCTCGGCCCCATAGAAACCGTGGGATGGAGGCGCATCGGGTGTGCGAATCCGGGCAGCGCCCTGCGAGAACGGACATCTGCAAGTTCTGGTGTCAGGTCTGACATTAAGACATTCGCGCGCGAATGTCTTAATGTCAGACCTGACACCAGCGTTTCGCAGCCTGGTTTCTGGAGCGTGACAAAGATTTAACCGCCATAATGTCGGATTGGAACCATTTGAACGGCGAAACGGGCGCCGCCGCTTCGCCAGCACGATCTCCGCCCTACCCCCTCATTTCTGAAAGTACCCATGCGCGTTTGGTTTAACAGGACGTTTTCGTCCGTGTCCGCTGCCATCAGCCTGATCCGCGAAGCGGATACCGGTGGCCGTTTTCACCTTATATATAGCAACGCCAACCCGCACGTCGCCGCGGCGCGCGTGGCGCACGAGTTCCATGACGAGCCGACCGGGCTCGATACCCCGGCCTACATCGACTGGTGCCTGGACTTCTGCCGCGAGCACAAGGTCGACATATTTGTCCCCGGCAAGGCCTCGACCGCGCTGGCGGCAGAGCACGCCCGCTTCGCCGCGCAAGGCACGCGCGTGCTGAGCGCCGCGGCGCAGGATCAGCTCGAGCTCATCCACGACAAGGCACGCTTTTACGCCACGACCGACCTGCCCGGCGCCCCGGTAGCCGAGTTCCGGCCGTTCGAGACGCTGGCGCAATTCGAAGCCGCATTTGCGGAACTGCGGCCGCGCCACGGCAAGCTGTGCGTCAAGCCGTCGAATTCGGTGTTCGGCCTCGGCTTTGCCATCCTCGACGAGGAGCGCAGCAGCGCCGCCCTGCTGCTGGCCGGCGCCGAGTACCACATCGGGCTCGACGACTTCCGCCGCGGCATCGGCGAACTGGGCGAATTCCGCACGATGCTGCTGATGGAATACCTCGACGGCCACGAGTACAGCGTCGACTGCGTCGGCGACCAGGGCCGGCTGGTGTGCGCCATCGCGCGCAAGAAGCCGATGACGGCCGGCCGCGGCCAGCTGATCGACATGCGCCAGGACATCCTCGACGCCACCGCCGCGCTGGCCCGCACCCATGGCCTGAACGGCGTGTTCAACGTGCAGTTCCGCGAAGGCGCGGGCGAACTGCGGCTGCTGGAAATCAATCCGCGCATGTCGGGCGGCATCGGCATGGCCTGCGTTGCCGGCCCCAACCTGCCGTGGATCGCGCTGTCGGGCTTTGCCGACGGCTTCGACCAGGTGGTGGTGCCGCCGGTGCGCAACGGCATCCGCGTGGCCGAACTGAGCTCGGCAACGGAGCTGGCATGACGCTGCACCGCGTTGCGCTGCCGACCGGCGCGCTGGAGCTGACGATCGACGCCAGCGAGTTTGCGTTCGATGACATCATGGGCTTCGCCGCGCGCGACAACGCCAAGCGCGGCTTCCTGTTCCTGTCGAAGGTGCTGGGCAAGCACTGGCCGGTGAAGCCGTCGACGATGACGGCCATCCACGAATCGCTGGCCGCGGCGGTGCCGGCGATGCCGGGGCCGCTGGTGTTCATCGCCATGGCCGAAACCGCCATCGGCCTCGGCCAGGGCGTGTTCGAAGCATGGCTGCGCGCCAATCCCGGGCAGCAGGCGCTGTTCCTGCACACCTCGCGCTACCGCGTCGGCGATGCGCCGATCATCGAATTCGAAGAGGCGCACAGCCACGCGCCACGCCAGTTCCTGCACTTGCCGCCGGGCGAGGCCGAACGCGCCCTGCTGATGAGTGCGAAGGCGCTGGTCCTGGTCGACGACGAGGCCAGCACCGGCAACACGTTCCTGAACCTGGCCAACGCTTGCCGCAAGCTCAATCCCGGCATCGAGCGCGTGCACCTGGCCACCATCACCAATTTCATGGGCGCCGGCGCCACCGCCGACTTGAGCGCGCGCTTCGGCCTGCCGGTGACGCTGGCCGCGCCCGTCAGCGGGCAATACTCTTTCGAACCGGGCCAGTTCACGCCGACCGGCGCCGCCGCGCAGCGTTTCGATGCGGACGCCGACCGCGGCGCCAATGCCCGCTTCGGCCGCTTCGGCCTGCAGCGCGCGCTGGCCGCGCCGGAAGCGCTGGCATCGCTGCTGGCCGCCCAGGTCGCGCCGCACGAAAAAGTGCTGGTGCTGGGAACCGGCGAATTCATGCATGCGTCCTACCTGCTGGGAGCGGCGCTGGAACGGCACGGCGCCGACGTCGTGGTGCAGTCGACTACCCGCTCGCCGATCCTGTCCTGGGGCGCGGTGTCGGCCGCGTTGAGCTTTCCCGACAACTACGGCGAGGGCGTCGCCAATTTCCTGTATAACGTGCGTCCGGGACAGTACGACCACGTATTCATTTGCCATGAAACGGCGCCGAATGCGGCGCTGTTCCAGCTTGCAGGCGAGCTCGACGCACGCCTTTTCCATTTCCTGACCGAGACACACATTGAAGAAGTTTCAGAAATTCCTGTTCGCTGACCTGGACGACACGCTGTTCCAGTCGCTGGAAAAATGCCATGACCGCGAGACGATCGAGCCGGCCGCCTTCCTCAAGGACGGCTCGCCGATCTCGTTTACCACCGCCGCCCAACGCGCCTTCATCGCCTTCGCACAAGACGGCATGACAATGATCCCGGCCACCGCGCGCAACCTGAACGCATTCCAGCGCGTTCATTTGCCGTTCACCAGCTATGCCGTGCTCGACTACGGCGGCATCGTGCTCAAGCCGGACGGCACGATCGACCAGCCGTGGCTGGCGCGCATGCAGGATGCGATGCACGCCGCCCTGCCCGGCCTGGAAGAACTGGGCGCGCTGATCGACGCCTGGGGCGCGCGCACTGGCCACGGCCATAAGTCGCGCGTGATCGAAGACTTCGCCACGCCGTTCTACCTGGTGGTCAAGGACCCGGAAAAGATTGCCGAGCGGCTCGAGCCGATCGAGCGCGACGTGGTGCAGCCGTGGCTCGACGCCGGCAAGCGCGACTACTTCATCCACCGCAACGGCAACAACCTGGCGGTGCTGCCGAACGCGCTGAACAAGTCGCACGCGGTGGCCTATGTCACCGAGAAATTGCGCCAGGAACACGGCGACATCTTGACGTTCGGCATCGGCGACAGCAAGTCCGACGCCAAGTTCATGGCCGCCTGCGACTACGCCATCCTGCCGAGCCGCACCCAGCTGGCGGCCCTGGCGCTGGGGCCGCTATGAGCTTTTCCGGCAGTTATGCAGCCGCCGACGTCAGTTTCCTGCTCAAGCCCTTGCCGCTGCAGGGCTTCGTCGACGTCGCCGAGAAGGAATACCTGATCCAGTCCGGCCAGCGTCATTACAGCGAGATGCTGTCGCCGGAATCGCTGCCGTCGCCGAAATACCTGAACGTGTTCGAGCAGGCGTGCGCGGCCAACCTGGAGCGCATGGCAGCCGACTGCCTGACGCTGGCGGCTCTGATCGCCGACAGCCGCACCGGTCCGGTCACGCTGGTGTCGCTGGCGCGCGCCGGCACGCCGGTCGGCGTCGTGCTGAACCGCCTGCTGCCGGCCGCGTTCGGGCGCCCTTCCAGCCACTATTCGGTGTCGATCATCCGCGACCGCGGCATCGACCAGGTGGCGCTCGAGCACATCCTCGCGCAAGGCCACACGCCGGAGTCGATCGTCTTCATCGACGGCTGGACCGGCAAGGGCGTGATTTCGCGCGAGCTGGCCGGCGCCGTCGCCGAGTTCAACGAGCGCCGCGGCAGCGCCATCGACGGCGGCCTGTACGTGCTGTCGGACCTGGCCGGCACCGCCGCCTGCGCCGCATCGTGCGACGACTACCTGATCCCTTCGAGTATCCTGAACGCTACTGTGTCCGGGCTGATCAGCCGTTCGATCCTGAACGAGGCGATCGGTCCCGGGGATTTTCACGGTTGCGTGTATTACGCGCAGTTCGAGGCGCACGACCAGTCGCGTTCGTTCGCCGACAGCCTGGCCGCGCGGGCACTGGCGCTGGCCGAACGGCCGCGCCCGGCCGCCGCCCCATCCGACAAGGAGCAGGCGGCGGCAGTGTCGCGCGCCTACATGATGGCGGCGCTGGCGCAGCATGGCATCGGCGACGTCAACATGGTCAAGCCGGGCATCGGCGAGGCGACGCGGGTATTGCTGCGCCGCACGCCGCGCCTGCTGATCGTGCGCGACGCCGGCGCGCCGGAAGTGGCGCACCTGCTGTTGCTGGCGCAAGAGAAAAACGTGCCGATCGTGGTTGACCGGGCCCTGCCCTACCACGCGGTTTCCCTGATTAGGAGTGCACTGGATGGCTAAATCGATGGGCGCCTCACTGTATGTGCCGGCGAATCACAAGGACCTGATGGCGGTGGCCGACGGCGAACGCATCGGCCACGCGCGGTCGCTGATCTTCTGCACCGAGGATTCGGTCGCCGACCGCGACCTCAGCTGGGCGCTGTTCAACCTGTCGGTGGTGCTGGCCAACATGCGCACCGACTGCCGCGCCGAGCGCTTCGTGCGTCCGCGCAATCCCGAAGTGCTGGCGCGCGTGCTCGCCATGCCCGGCGCCGACAAGCTGACCGGCTTCGTCCTGCCGAAGTCGACCCGCCACAATTTCGACGCTTATTTCCGCCAAGTGCGCGACACCAGCCACCTGTTGATGCCGACGCTGGAAACGGCCGAGGTCTTCAACGACGACGAGATGCGCGAATTTCGCAAGGTGCTGGACGCGCCGGGCGTGCGCAGCCGCATCGTCGCGCTGCGCATCGGCGGCAACGACCTGCTGGCCCTGCTGGGCCTGCGCCGGCCGCGCGGCATGACGATCTACCGCACCCCGCTGGGGCCGGTCATCGCGCGCCTGGTGACCACTTTCCGTCCCTACGGTTTCGTGCTGACGGCGCCAGTGTTCGAGCACCTGGACCTGCCGGAACTGCTGGACCAGGAGGTGCAGGAAGACATCGCCTACGGCATGGTCGGCAAGACGGCAATCCACCCGAGCCAGATCGCGCCGATCGAACAACATTACCGGGTCAAGCCGCACGACCTGGAAGCGGCCAGGGCGATCCTCGACGTCAACGCGCCGGCGGTGTTCAAGATGCACGATTCGATGTGCGAGGTCACCACCCACCGCGCCTGGGCCCAGCGGATGGTGGATCAATCCGATGTATTCGGCGCCCACCCGCACGACACGGCAACCCCGGCCGCGGCTTCCGGCCAACTCAAACTAACTCAGGGAGACTGACATGAACGAATTCTCGCGCGGACAAAAGGGCAAGCTGGCCGACCTCGGCTGCAGCTCGCCTTTCACCGTTGAACTCGACATCAACGCCGGCGGCATGTCGGTCGACGTGTCGTGCTTCGGCGTCGACAGCAACGACAAGCTGTCCGACGAACGCTACATGGTGTTCTACAACCAGCTCGCCAGTCCCGAAGGCGCTGTCAAGCTCGAGCTCGGCGCCAGGCCGCGCTTCACGCTGAACCTCGACGCCCTGCCGGCCTCGATCATGAAGCTGGTGTTTGTCGCCGCCATCGACGGCAACGGCACCATGCGCGCGATCGGCCCGAGCGCGCTGACGCTGTCCTCGACCGTGCGGTTCGCCTGGTCGGGCGCCGATTTCCAGGAAGAGAAAGCGGTCATCGTCGGCGAAATCTACCGCAAGGACGGCGTCTGGCGCTTCGGCGCCGTCGGCCAGGGCTTCAATGGCGGGCTGTCTTCCTTGTTGGCGCATTTTGGCGGCGCCGAAGCGGCGCCCGCTGCCGCGCCAACGGCCGCTCCGGCGCCCGCGCCGGCTGCGAAGCCGGTGTCGCTGTCCAAAGTCACGCTGGAAAAGCGCGGCGACAAGGTGTCGCTCGACAAGCGCGGCGCGCGCGGTTTCGGCCCGATCCACGTCAACCTGAACTGGAACCAGAACGCCACCCCGCCGGCGCCGGCCAAGACCGGTTTCCTGGCCAAGCTGACGGGCGCCGCCGGCGGCAGCACCGGCATCGACCTCGACCTGGGCTGCATGTACGAGATGGCGGACGGCCGCAAGGGCCTGGTGCAGGCGCTCGGCAATGCCTGGGGCGAACTCGACCGGCCGCCGTTCATCAAGCTCGCCGGCGACGACCGCACCGGCCAGACCAAGGAAGGCGAGAACCTGCACATCAACGGCGACCATTTCAACGACATCAAACGGGCGCTGATCTTTACCTTCATCTACAAGGGCGCGCCGAACTGGTCGGCAACGGACGCCGTGGTGGCGATCAAGATGCCGGACCAGGCGCCAATTGAAGTGCGGCTCGATGGCGGCGGCAACCAGATGATGTGCGGCATCGCCATGATCGAGAACGTCGGCGGCAGCCTGCAGGTCACCAAGCTGGTCGAGTATTTCGCACAGGACGGCAAGACCAGCGCGCACGAGATGATGGACCGCCGCTTCGGCTTCGGGCTGCGCTGGACGACAGGCAGAAAAGACTAGCCCGCCAGCCGCGCCGCCATCTCCGCGAACACGATGGCGCGCGCGGCGCGCCACATCCGCATTGCAACTCCCGGCGAAGAAGATGCGATCGCATCGAAATAACTCAGCCGGCGATAGACGGCTCCTGCACCGGCTTGCCGACCTGGTACCAGTCGACCTTGCGGGTCGCTACCATCATCGCGGCCAGCACGGCGAACAACAGGAAGCTGCCGAGCATCAGCGCGTTGTTTTCGGAAATCAGCAGGCCGTACAGCGCGCAGTAGAGCACGGCCAGCGCGGCGCCGAAGCCCATCCCGCGGCGCCAGTCGTGCAGCACGAACGACAGGTAGAAGCCGATCAGGCCGGTGCACGCGGCGCTCGCCACCACGTAAGCGAGCACGAAGTCGATGTGCTCCGACAAGCTCACCAGCAACAGGAAGAACAGCGCCAGCGCCAGGCCCACCAGCAAATACTCGATCGGGTGGATCGGCAGGCGCCGCAGGATCTCGAACACGAAGAAGGCGGCAAACGTCAGCGCCACGAACACGATGCCGTATTTGATGGCGCGGTCGGCCAGCGAATAGACGTTGACCGGTTCGATGAAGGCAACGCTGAGCTTGTCGATCGCGCTGCCTTTGGCGTCGGCAACGGGCGTCAGCTCCGCCCGCCGCAATTGCTGCTGGGTATCGCTGGCGAGCGAGGAAATGTTCCAGACCGCGCTGAAGCCGTCGTCCTTGACGACGCGGTTCTTCGGCGACGGCAGGAAGTGCCCGCCAAATTGCGGATGCGGCCAGTTCGACTTGAGCGCGACCGTGGTCTGTTTCGCCACCGGCGCAAATTGCTGGCTTTCCATGCCGTCGAGGCCCAGCTCAAAGGAAAACTTCGCCCGCGCCGGCGCTGCCAGCGGCAGCGGCGCCAAGGGCGCGTGCAGGCCGCTCTTCATCGACAGCAAGCCGCTGCCCTGGCGAAACTCCACCGCCTGGCCATCCCAGTTCAGTTTCGGCGTATTGCGGATGCCGCGCACGTCGCCAATCGACACCGCAACAAACGGCCGGCCCAGGGTCAGGCGCGAGCTTGCATTGGCGCGCGGCAGTTCTTGCTGGGCCGGCAGATCAAAGTTGCCGGTGAATGCATGCTGGCCGCTGAACACCAGCACCTTGTGGATGCCGCGATAGCGGCTGTCGGTGTCGAAGCTGCCGGCAACGTTCAATTCATTCGGGAACACGATATGGCGGCGCTCGACCTGGCGCCTGACGGCCTCGGCTTTCTTGGCGGGGTCGGCGGCAATGACCTGCTCGTCGAACTCGTCCGTGTAGGGAATCACCAGCACCGGCCCGACCAGCGCTTGCTGGCCCACCGAATCGGCGGCAATGCTGCCGACCGCCTGCTTGCGAAACGCCATGCGTTCCTCGATGGTGACCTGGATCAGGATCAGCGAAATGCCGATCAGGATCATCATCGCGCCGATGGCCAATATCTTGAACAACAACGTTTTCTGCATGGCGGGCTCTTTTGGTTGGAATGCAATAATTGTAGAGGCTGCGTGTGCGGGGACGATGCGTTCGGGGTGAAGCCGATCGGCTTGCGGAAACACCGCCAGGCGCAGCGTGGCGCAGGCGCCGCCGGCCGGGTCGCTCGCCACCGCCGCGCTGCCGCCGTGCAGGATCGCCACCTCGCGCACGAACGTCAGGCCGAGCCCGGTGCTGCGCGCGCCGTCCGGGCGCGGCAACGAATAAAACCGTTCGAACAGCCGTTCGCGCGCGAACTCCGGAATGCCGTCGCCCTGGTCGCGCACGGTGATGACGAGCTGCTCGCCTTCGCGCGCGGCGCGCAGCACGATTTCGCTGTCGCTTGGAGCGAAATCGGCGGCGTTGTCGACCAGGTTGCCGATCGCCTGGCGCAGCAGCAGCGCGTCGCCGCGCACCACCAGCTCGGCGGCGTCGATGCGCAGCGACTGGCGCCGCCGCATCAGCCGGGCGGCGCTGTCGGCTTCCACCTGCGCCAGCAGCGCGCGCACGGCGATTGGCGCCGGCGATGCCAACTGTTGCTGCTGCTCTACCTGGACCAGCGCCAGCAGGCGCTCGATCAGCTGCTTTTGGCGCGTGTTCTGTTCGAGGATATTGCCAAGGAAATGGGCGCGCTGCTCTTCCGGCATCTCCTCGCGCATCAGTTCGGCCGAACCCTGGATCGCGGCGATCGGGCTTTTCAGTTCGTGCGCCAGCGTGTGCATCAGCTGCTCGGCGTATTGCTTGCCTTCCAGGCGCACCCGCATGGCTTCGAGCGCGCGGCCAAGCATGCCGATCTCGCCGCTGCCGAGCGCCGGCAGCGTGGCCTTGCCGCCGGCTTCCACCGTGGCCGCATACTCGCTCAGCTTGCCGAGCGAGCGCGTCAGCCGCCACGCCAGCGCGATGCCGATCAGCAGCGACAGACCCATCACCAGCGCGCCGCCGCGCATCACGTTCTGCTGGCTGCGCTTGACGAAGGGCTGGACGGTGGAGAACGGCTTGGCCACCGTCAGCACGCCGATAGTGCGCTCGCCGTCGCGCACCGGCGCCGCCACGTACATCACCGCGCTGGCGTCATCAAGCGGGTCGGCGCGGGTGGTGCGGGTGCCGTACTTGCCCTGCAGTGTCAGGTAGACGTCGTTCCAGCGCGAATAGTCCTGGCCCGTTGCCTTGCCCTCCGAGTCGAACAGCACGATGCCGCGCTCGTCGGTGACATAGATGCGGTAGCCGAGGCGAGCCTGCTCGCCGTTCGTGGCGGGGCCCGCCTCGGCATACTGGCGCACGCGCGCCAGCAGCGCCGATCCCTCGACCTTGCCTGCCTTGACCTCGTCGGCGACCAGCACCGCCAGCAGGCTGGCGGTATCGTGCATGGTGTCTTCCAGCGTCGCCTTCACGCCCGGCCGCACTTCCTCGACGAACACGTTGAGCAGGAACCACGCGGCCAGCCCGACGATCAGGAAATAGCCGAGCAGGATGCGCAGCCCGATCTTCATGCGACGACGAGGCTGTAGCCCATGCCGCGGTGGGTCTGGATCGGATCGATGGTTGGATCCACCGCGCGCAGCTTGGCGCGCAGCGACTTGACGTGGGCGTCGACGGTGCGCTCGAGCGTGTCGGGGGCGCCGTCCCACACCCGGTCCATCAGTTGCGGGCGCGACAGCACGTGGGCGGGATGCTCGAGCATTGTCTTGAGCAACAGGTATTCGTAGCGGGTCAGCTCGAGCGTCTGGCCGCGGAACAGGATGCGCGCCTCGTCGGCGCGCAGTTCGAAGCGGGGAGCGTTGGCGTTGACCGCCGCCGCGGGCGCCAGCCGGCGCAGCACGACGCGGATGCGCGCCACCAGCTCGCGCGGCGAGAACGGCTTGGTGACGTAGTCGTCGGCGCCGATCTCGAGGCCGACGATGCGGTCGACTTCGTCGCTGCGGGCGGTCAGGAAGATCACCGGCACGTCGGAAAACTGGCGCAGCTGGCGGCACACTTCGAAGCCGTTCATGTCGGGCAGGCCGACGTCGAGCACCAGCAGCGCCGGCGCGTCCGGGCCGCCGGCGCGCAGTGCATCGAGCGCGGCCGCGCCGAAGCTGACATGGCGCGCCAGGAAGCCGTCGGTGCGCAGGGCGTAGGCGATGCTGTCGGCAATGGCGAGCTCGTCCTCAGCAATCAGGATTGTTTTCATGTCGCGAGTATCGCGTTGTTTTGTGCGCCAGGCAAGAAGTCAGGATGAAGTGGCAGACTTCGCTGGCCGACGCGGTGCCGGACGCACCAGCAACCAGCTGGCGGCGACGAGCAGGCCGAACAGCGAATAGGCGGTGGTGAACACCCACGGCGGCGCCTGGTAGAACATCAGCTGGCCGACCCAGTGGGCGATGAAGTCGTCCTCGAAAGCGCCCTGCCCGGCGCGCATCCGCAGCGATTGCTCCAGCGTGGTCAGCGGGCATTCGATGCCGAACCAGGATTCGGCAACGACGTAGCCGATCGCTACAAGGTGCAGCAGACGGAACCAGAAATTGCGTACCCAGGACCAGTGCAATCCGCCGCCGAGCAGGATCAGCACCAGGCCGGCGACGATGAACAGCACCACGCCGAGGTGTGTGACCAGCACTGCGTTGGCGAGGAGTTGGTAGGCGTGAGTGCTCATGCGGCAAGCATAGGCTAAAAAGCAAGGGGCCGGGGTCGTTTGCATCGCTGCAAACTTGCCCGGCCCCGCTGCGTCGTCAGCTTGCGCCGTCAACGTATTTCCATATTCTGGTGGGCGGTGCAGAATTCGAATCTGCGACCCCTTGGATGTCGACCAAGTATTCTAACCAGCTGAACTAACCGCCCTGAGGGGACGCATTATAGCGGGCGATGGCAAAAGGATACAAGGGGCGCGCGCGAAAAAAATAGAATAAGCATTACTACATTCGCAAGCATTAACGTCGTCCTCGCGAAAGCGGGGATCCAGTTTTCGCGAATAGCCGTGATCAGACTTCCTTCGTCAGAAGCTAACGAAGTTCAAGCGAGTTGGATCCCCGCGTTCGCGAGGATGACGGTCTCAGAGTTAACGGAAATCTTCGACAGCGGCAGTGCGCACAGACGAAAAAAAACCGAAGGCGCATATGCGGCTCCGGCTTCTTCTCGGGCGGCAAAGCCGCCACTACAACAATTATTGCAGCTTGATCTCGACGTCTACACCGGCTGGCAGGTCCAGCTTCATCAGCGCGTCAACGGTCTTGTCCGTTGGGTCGACGATGTCCATCAGACGCTGGTGCGTACGGATCTCGAACTGGTCACGCGACGTCTTGTTGACGTGCGGGGAACGCAGGACGTCAAAACGCTGGATGCGCGTTGGCAGTGGCACTGGGCCCTTGACGACGGCGCCGGTGCGCTTCGCGGTCTCGACGATTTCGAGTGCCGACTGGTCGATCAGCTTGTAATCGAATGCTTTCAGGCGAATGCGGATTTTCTGGTTTGGTGCGGACATGATATTTCCTCTAAAGAGCGAACCGGGCTTATCGCCTGGCAATATATGGGGGACCAACATTGTACTATCAAAACTGCAGGGCAGGGGCCCGAAAGCCCCTGCCCTGTTACTACTAAACGACAGCAAAAATCAGAGGGGACAGACCCGTAGGGCCCTTCCCCTGGGATTATTTGCCTTCGCTCAGGATCTTGGCAACGACGCCGGCGCCGACGGTACGGCCGCCTTCACGGATAGCGAAGCGCAGGCCTTCTTCCATCGCGATCGGGTTGATCAGCTTGACGGTGATCGACACGTTATCGCCTGGCATAACCATTTCTTTGTCCGCTGGCAACTCGATCGAACCAGTCACGTCCGTGGTACGGAAGTAGAACTGTGGGCGATAGTTGTTGAAGAACGGGGTGTGACGGCCGCCTTCGTCTTTCGACAGGACATAGATCTCGCCGGTGAAGTGGTTGTGCGGCTTGATCGAGTTCGGCTTGGCCAGAACCTGGCCCCGCTCGACGTCTTCACGCTTGGTGCCGCGCAGCAGCAGACCAACGTTGTCGCCGGCTTGACCCTGGTCCAGCAGCTTGCGGAACATTTCCACGCCGGTGCAAGTGGTCTTGACGGTGTCTTTGATGCCGACGATTTCGATCTCTTCGCCGACCTTGATGATGCCGCGCTCGATACGACCGGTCACAACGGTGCCGCGACCCGAGATCGAGAACACGTCTTCGACTGGCATCAGGAATGCGCCATCGACTGCGCGCTCTGGCGTAGGGATGTAGGTGTCTAGTGCATCAGCCAGTTGCATGATTGCCTGCTCGCCCATCGGGCCAGTGTCGCCGTCCAGCGCCATACGTGCCGAACCTTTGATGATTGGCAGGTCGTCGCCTGGGAACTCGTACTTCGACAACAGCTCGCGCACTTCCATTTCGACCAGTTCCAGCAGCTCTTCGTCGTCGACGAGGTCGCACTTGTTCAGGAACACGATGATGTATGGAACGCCAACCTGGCGGGCCAGCAGGATGTGCTCGCGGGTCTGTGGCATTGGGCCGTCAGCTGCGGAGCAGACCAGGATCGCGCCGTCCATCTGTGCGGCGCCGGTGATCATGTTCTTGATGTAGTCGGCGTGGCCTGGGCAGTCGACGTGTGCATAGTGACGTGCGGCGGTCTCGTACTCGACGTGCGCGGTGTTGATGGTGATGCCGCGCGCTTTTTCTTCTGGTGCTGCATCGATCTGGTCGTATGCTTTTGCTTCGCCGCCGAATTTCTTCGACAGAACGGTCGCGATCGCAGCCGTCAGGGTCGTCTTGCCGTGATCAACGTGACCGATGGTACCGACGTTGACGTGCGGCTTGGTCCGTTCGAATTTACCTTTTGCCATTTTAGACTCCTAACGATTTTGAAAAGATTTCCAGGCACTTCGCATGACGCCCAGCCTGACTTGACTTTGAATGTACTGCGACCTGCATGCTGCTGAATTCTGGTGCCCTTTACGTGGATTGAACACGTGGCCTCTCCCTTACCAAGGGAGTGCTCTACCACTGAGCTAAAAGGGCTAATGTATTGCGATGTACTACATGCATCGCAAGAATACTGGAGCGGGTGAAGGGAATCGAACCCTCGTCGTAAGCTTGGAAGGCTTC
>JAZKFW010000018.1:0-44617 GCA_040386255.1 Pseudomonadota bacterium | reverse complement strand
CGGAGACGCCGCGCACCACCGTGGTGGCCTGCCTGATCCAGCACAACACGGCGATATGGGCGCACTGCGGCGATTCGCGCCTGTACTGGATGCGGCGCGGCCAGGTGCTGGCGCGCACGCGCGACCATTCGCACATCGAGCACCTGATCGCGCGCGGCCTGGCCGAGCCGTCCGAGCGCGCCACCCACCCGGACCGCAACAAACTGTATAACTGCGTCGGCGCGTCGTCGCTGCCGAAAGTCGAAGTGGGGCGCCAGGCCAGCCTGCAGTCCGGCGACGTGCTGCTTCTGTGCTCCGACGGCCTGTGGGCGATGCTGCCCGACGAGGAAATCACGCACCGGCTGTCGACCCAGACCATCGTGCGGGCGGTGCCCGAGCTGATCGAGATGGCAGTCACGATCGCCGGCGCCACCAGCGACAACACGACCGCGCTGGCGATCATGTGGCAGGGCAGCCCCGACATCGAGGTGCCGTCGACGCTGACGGCCGACATGGCCACCGTCATCTCGACCCAGATGCTGCCCGATAACCTGGTCAGCACCACCATCCAGGCCAGCGCCGAACCGGACGCGCCGATCGAGATCGACGCCTTCAACGACGACGAGATCGAAAAAGCGATCGCCGAAATTCGCGACGCCATCGAGAAATCGACGCAAGTGCTGAAGTAAGCTTATTCGTAACTCACCCTAAGGAATGCCATGAAATTTGAAAGCCGCCCGAGCGGGCGTGCAGTCGACCAGCTGCGCGACATCATCCTGACGCGCCAGTACACCAAGCATGCCGAAGGATCGGTGCTGATCGAGTGCGGCGACACCAAGGTCATCTGCACCGCCAGCATCGAAGACAAGGTGCCGGGCTTTTTGAAGGGGAAGGGGATGGGCTGGCTGACGGCCGAATACGGCATGCTGCCGCGCTCGACCCACACCCGCATGGACCGCGAAGCGGCGCGCGGCAAGCAGTCCGGCCGCACCCAGGAGATCCAGCGCCTGATCGGCCGTTCGCTGCGCGCCGCGTTCGACCTCGAGGCCTTCGGCGAGCGCACGCTGCACCTCGACTGCGACGTCATCCAGGCCGACGGCGGCACGCGCACGGCGTCGATCACCGGCGCGATGGTGGCCGCGTACGACGCCTTCAGCAAGCTGCAGGGGCGCGGCGCCATCGAGGCGGTGCCGGTGAAGAGCTTTGTCGCGGCGATCTCGGTCGGCGTCTACCAGGGCATGCCGGTGCTCGACCTCGACTACGTGGAAGATTCCGGCTGCGACACCGACATGAACGTGGTGATGACCGAGGCCGGCCACTTCATCGAGGTGCAGGGAACGGCCGAAGGCGCCGCGTTCGACCGCGTCGGCATGAACCGCCTGCTCGACCTCGCGCAGGCCGGCATCGCCGACCTGGTGCGCTTGCAGAAGCAGGCGCTGGGGATTTAATTTGCCACTGGCCGTCGTTGGTAGGGGGAGTCCGCGCGCTATCCGGCGCCGGCAAGCAGCTTGGACAACGCCGCCGAATCGACCGGTTTGACGAAGTGATGATCGAATCCCGCCGCTTGCGCCTGGCCGTAACCGTTCAGTGCGATCAGCACCGCGCCGGCTTGCGGAGGTCCCGTTGAGTAGGGCGGATCATTCACCGTGCAGCCGGCGCCGCTGGAGGTACACAATCGGTTGACCGGAGTCGCGTTCGTGCTCGACCAGGAAAGGGTGTCCAGCTGCCCGCAATCATCGGCGACGGCGTGCGCGGCACCGCTATTGTTGGCGCCAGCAACGTCGCGGTAACGGGGACGGCGAAACTCGAAGTCGGTCCGAACTACGCTACAACTCTGGCACCATCCCCAGCGCATGATGTAGCTGCCCGCCGCCGGCGCGACCACCGCGAATGAGAATGTATATTGCGCACCTTACGCAGCCCTGAGGGCGAGACGCCTGTTGGATCCCCTATACCAGTCCACTTGAGCCTTCACGGAAAGAACCAATGAGCAACGCTCGACCAAGGCGAGAAATCTCATCGAGCGGAGGAGTTGAATTAACCGCCGCCCCAGCAGCAAGTAATGCTGTGGAGGATTAAGGAAGGGCGCGCCCTTTCAAGCCCCCGTTCAACCGGACTGGGGCGTCGTTGCCCTGTGGATGTAGGTCGCCACCTCGCTGGCGGGCGCCGCACTGGTGACCAATATTTCGTGGAAGTCATCGGCTCACCAGTCCGACCCCAAGCAGCAATACCGGGGTCCCTCTCCGCGGCAGCCTGCATTGACCAGTCGCAACGCTCGCCAAGCGGAGTATCCCTATATTGCTAGAGCATTTCCCTCTCTCGCAAGTGGTGCCCCGATTCGGTGTATCAGCCCCTGTCATGCGAATTCCCCGAGAGTTGATCCACTCACCTGTCGTCGAGATCCTCATCAGGAGCGAATATGGCATCTCCTTCAACTTACGATCAATTTCAGCAATTAACTCCGCAGGAGAAGCAATTCATTCAAAAGCATCCTCTGGATGCGTTGACTATCAAAAAAGCAAAGGAGGCCGCCTTCACCGAAACGACGCGTCGGTTCGGCCGAAACGGCCATAATGACAAATCGGATGCGTTTCGACATTGCTTTTGGTCGGCGCTCCTCGCGCGTGATATCGGCTATGCGAACGCACTGCTATTCACGACGGCGCACGAGTCGTCGCCCACCAACGATCCGGCCGCGAAGCAGATGGATTTGTTCAATAACGGCGTGGGCCTGCACATTGGCCGGGGAAAGGGCGCGGATTCGATCCTGAGTGCGCGCTGCATGGCGCTGGCCGGTGGCCGGCTAAAAATACTGGTTCAATGAGGGGGCATATGCGCTTGATAGTGATGGGGGTATTGCTCATGTTCTCACTGTTCGCGTGCGGCGGGAAGGCCGTTGAAGATCAGGCCAGAGCGCTCGGATCGCGGGAATTCACGGCTGCGGGCTGGGCGGCCGGAACCCAGGAGCAGCGCGGGGAAATGGTCGCCTCCTTGCTCGTAAAGCACGCTCCCAGCTCGCTCACGGCAAAGGACGTAATCCATTTGCTGGGAGCGCCGACGAGCTACTACCTTTACGACGAGTATCCAGCATATGTGGTCGGACCGAAGTCTATCCAAAGCGAGTACGGCAGGGGCTACGTGCTGGCATTTTTGACAGACAAAGACACTGGCAAGGTGGTCAAGGTGCTCTTCATCCCGGAAGTGCGCACCTAGAAGGTAGCGAGTACGGCATGCCGCAAAGGGGTAAAATACCGCCTTCCCCTCAAGCGCCACCGCCATGACCCAACGCCTCGTCCTCGCCTCCAACAATCCCGGCAAGCTGAAAGAATTCGGCCAGATCCTCGCGCCGCTCGGCTTCGAGCTGCACGCGCAGGGAGAGCTCGACGTCCCCGAATGCGCCGAGCCGTTCGCCACCTTCGTCGAAAACGCCCTCGAGAAAGCGCGCCATGCATCGCGCCTGACCGGCCTGCCGGCGCTGGCGGACGACTCGGGCGTGTGCGTCAATGCGCTCGGCGGCGCCCCCGGCGTGTGGTCGGCGCGGTATGCGGGCGAACCGAAATCGGACGCGCGCAATAATGAAAAGGTCATCGCCGACCTTGCAGCGCACGCCGACAAGTCGGCCTATTATTACTGCGTGCTGGTCTACGTGCGCCACGCCGACGACCCGCAGCCGGTCATCGCCGACGGCGTCTGGGCCGGCGAAATCAGCCCGGTCGCGCGCGGCGCCAACGGTTTCGGCTACGATCCGCACTTCTGGCTGGCGTCGCTCGGCAAGTCGGCCGCCGAACTGACGCCGCTCGAGAAAAACACGCTGTCGCACCGCGGCCAGGCGCTGCGCGCGCTGGTCGGGAAGCTGAAATGATCCCGATTAAAGTGGTCGGCGCGACGCCCAGGACGGCGCCACGCTCGCCGGCGGCCGACGCGCTGCAGTACCTCAAACCGGGTTCGCTGAACCTGACCGCGCTGCCGCCGCTGTCGCTGTACATCCACTTTCCGTGGTGCGTGCGCAAGTGCCCTTACTGCGACTTCAATTCGCACGAGGCGCGCGGCGCCTTCCCCGAGCAGGAATACCTCGACGCCGTGCGGCTCGACCTGGAGCAGTCGCTGCCGCTGATCTGGGGCCGCAAGATCCACACCGTGTTCATCGGCGGCGGCACGCCGAGCCTGATGTCGGCCGCGGGCCTGGACCGGCTGCTGTCGGACGTGCGCACGCTGCTGCCGCTCGAGATCGACGCCGAGATCACGATGGAAGCAAACCCGGGCACGTTCGAAGCGGAGAAGTTCAAGTCGTTCCGCGCCAGCGGCGTGAATCGCCTGTCGATCGGCATCCAGAGCTTCAACGCCGATCACCTGAAGGCATTGGGGCGCATCCACGACGACAACGAAGCGCGCCGCGCGGTTGAAATCGCGCAGGCCAACTTCGATAACTTCAACCTCGACCTGATGTACGCGCTGCCGACGCAGTCGCTGGAACAGGCCAGGCGCGACCTCGACACCGCGCTGTCGTTCGGGCCGCCGCACCTGTCGCTGTACCACCTGACGATGGAGCCGAACACGGTGTTCGCCAAGTATCCGCCGGTGCTGCCCGACGACGACGCCAGCGCCGACATGCAGGACATGATCGCCGAGACGATGACCGCGCGAGGGTTCGAGCACTACGAGGTGTCGGCCTATGCGCGCCCCGGCAGGCGCGGGCGGCATAACGTCAATTACTGGGAGTTCGGCGACTACCTGGGCATCGGCGCTGGCGCCCATTCGAAGATCTCGTTTCCGCACCGGGTGCTGCGGCAGGCGCGCTTCAAGCAGCCCGAGTCGTTCATCAACGCGGCACGCGCCGGCAATCCGGTGCAGGAAGAGCACGAGATCGCGCGCGCCGACATGGGGTTTGAGTTCATGCTCAACACGCTGAGGCTGACGGGGGGATTTTCACCGAACCTGTTCGGCGAGCGGACAGGGATGGCGATCAATGCGATCGACGGCATGCTCGATGCGGCCGAAGCCAAGGGGCTGCTGTACCGCGACCACCTGATCATCCGGCCGACCGAATTGGGCCAGCGCTTCCTCAACGACCTGCAGCAGATGTTCCTGGGCAGCTGACCTGCAAACGTCGCTCCGCGGCGGGAACGACGGCTTCTAGACATCAGCGAACCGGATTGGTCCAGCCGCCGCCCAGCACCCGGTACAGGGTGACCTGGTTTTGCAGGCGCTGCAGGTTGGCCTGCACCGCCGCTTGTTGCGCGGAAAACAGCGACCGCTGGGCGTCCAGCAGGTCGAGGTACGACGCCGCGCCGGAGCGGTAGCGCAGGTCCGACAGCTTGAAGCGCTCGGCTTCGGCCGCCGCCACCGCGCGCTGCGCGCGCAGCTGTTCGGCAAACGTGGCCTGGCCGGCCAGCGCATCGGACACCTCGCGGAAAGCGATCTGGATGCTGCGCTCGTACTGCGCCACCGCGATGTCGCGGCCGGCGCGCGCGGCGCCGAGGTTGGCGACATTGCGGCCATAGTCGAAAATCGGCAGCACCGCCTGCGGCGCGAAGGTCCACCCGAACGAGCCGCTCTTGAACAGGCCCGACAGCTCCGAACTGGCGCTGCCGGCGCTGCCGGTCAGCGAAATGCGCGGGAAGAAGTTGGCGCGCGCGGCGCCGATGTTGGCGTTGGCGCCGATCAGCTGCTGCTCGGCGGCGCGGATGTCCGGGCGCACCGACAGCAGGTCCGACGGCAGCCCGGCCGGCAGCTCCGACAGCGCCGTCTGCGCCAGCGTGGCGGCCGGGGCGAGCGTGTCGGGCAGCGGCTGGCCGACCAGCAGCACCAGCAGGTTGGCGTCCTGCGCGCGCTGGCGCTGCTGCTGCGCCAGCACCACGCGGGCGCTGTCGACCAGCGACAGGGCCTGCTGCAGGTCGAGGTTCGAGACCACGCCGTTGTCGTACTTGAGCTGGGTGAGCTTGAGCGACTCTTCGCGCGCGCCCAGCGTCTGCCGCGTCAGTGCCAGCAGTTCCTCGTCCGCCAGCAGGGCGAGGTAGGTGTTGGCGACCGACGCGATCAGGCTGATCTGCGTGCCCTTGCGCGCTTCCTCGGTGGCGAGGTATTGCGCCAGCGCCGCCGCCGACAGGTTGCGTACGCGGCCGAACAAATCGAGCTCGAAATTGCTGACCCCGAAACCGGCACTGTAGCTGCTGGTCACGGTGTCGTTCTGGCCTGGCCGGCGGTCGCCGGCGGCCACCGCGGACAGCGTCGGCAGCTGGTCGGCGCGGCGGATCTGGTACTGCGCGCGCGCCTGCTCGATATTCAGGATCGCCACGCGCAGGTCGCGGTTGTTGGCCAGCGACAGGTCGATCAGCTGCTTGAGGCGAGCGTCGGCAAAGAAGCGCTGCCATTCGATCTGGGCGGCCGCTTCGTTCGAGGCGCCGCTGGTGGCCATGGCGGGAAACGCCGCGGCCACCGGCGCCGCCGGGCGCTCGTAGTTGGGCGCCAGCGACATGCAGCCGGACAGCGCCAGGGCCAGCGCCAGCGGCGTCAGCGAAAGGGAGATTTTTTTCATCATATTTTTTCCTCGATTGCAGGCACGGCGCCTTCTTCGTGCGCGTACTTCTGGCGCTGGCGCTCGCTGCCTTTGAATAGATTACGCACCACCACGAAGAACACCGGCACGAAAATCAGGCCCAGTGCGGTCGCGGTGATCATGCCGCCCATGACGCCGGTGCCGAGGGCGCGCTGGCCGGCCGAACCGGCGCCGCCGGCGATCACCAGCGGCAGCACGCCGAGGATGAAGGCCATCGACGTCATCAGGATTGGACGGAAACGCAGGTGGCAGGCGCGCAGCACCGCTTCCTTGAGCGGCACGCCCTGCGCCTGCAGGTCCTTGGCGAACTCGATGATCAAGACCGCGTTCTTGGCGCCCAGGCCAATGATGGTGATCAGGCCGAGCTTGAAGTAGACGTCGTTGGGGAAGCCGCGCGCGGTCGCCGCCAGCAGCGCGCCGAGCACGCCGAGCGGCACCACCAGCAGCACCGCGACCGGTATCGACCAGCTTTCGTACAGCGCGGCCAGCGCCAGGAACACCGCCAGCATGGCGAAGCCGAGCAGGATGAACACGGTCGAGCCGGACAGCTTTTCCTCGCGCGACTGGCCGGTCCACTCGAAACCGAAGCCGGCCGGCAGCTGCGCCGCCAGGCGTTCCATCTCGTCGAGCGCCTGGCCGGTACTGTGGCCCGGCGCGGCGTCGCCCGACAGGCGCATGGTGGAGTAGCCGTTGTAGCGCACCGTCTGCATCGGGCCGGTCACCCAGCGGGTGGAGGCGAAGGCCGACAGCGGCACCGGCTGCCCTTTGGCGTTCATCGCGTTCAGGCGCAGCAGGTCGTCCGGCTGCATGCGCGACGGCGCATCGGCCTGGACCACCACGCGCTGCAGGCGGCCGGCGTTCGGGAAGTCGTTGATGTAGGCCGAGCCGAGCGTCGTCGACAGCGCCGCGTTGACCGAGTCGAACGACACGCCGAGCGCGTTGGCCTTGTCGCGGTCGATGTCGAGCTGCACCTGCGGCGCGTCTTCCAGGCCTTCCGGGCGCACGCCGGCGAGGATCTTGCTCTGGCTGGCCATGCCCATCAGCTGGTTGCGCGCCGCCAGCAGCGCATCGCGGCCCATGCCGCCGCGGTCCTGCAGGCGGAACGAGAAGCCGGTGCCGCGTCCGAGTTCGGGAATCGGCGGCGGCGACAGCGCGAACACGAACGAGTCGCGCTGCTTGCTCATGGCGCCGGTGATGCGGTTGGCGACGTCCTGCGCGCCCTGGCCCGGACCGGATCGCTCTTTCCAGTCCTTCAGCGGAATGAAGGCGAGCGCGACGTTCTGGCCCTGGCCGGAGAAGTTGAAGCCGACCACGCCGACCATGTTGGCCACTTCCGGCTGCTTCATGATGAACGCTTCGGCGTCGGCCAGTACCTTGCTGGTACGCTGGGTGGTGGCGCCGGCCGGCAGCTGGATGTTGGCGATGATGTAGCCCTGGTCTTCGTTCGGCAGGAACGACGACGGCATGCGGATGAACATCAGCGCGACGACGCCGATCACCAGCACGAACGCCAGCAGCGCGCGGCCGGTGCGGCCCAGCGTCTTTGCCACAAAACCTTCGTAGTTCTTGGCAGTGCGCGAGAAGCCGCGGTTGAACCAGCCGAAGAAACCGGTCTTGGCGTGGCCGTGGCCCTTTTCGACAGGTTTCAGGAAGTGCGCGCACAGGGCCGGCGTGAGCGACAGCGCCATGAAGGCCGAGAAGAAGATCGCCGACACCATCACCGCCGAGAACTGGCGGTAGATGTTGCCGACCGCGCCGGCGAAGAACGCCAGCGGCACGAACACCGACATCAGCACCACGGTCACGCCAATGATGGCGCCGGAGATCTGGCCCATCGCCTTGCGTGTCGCTTCCAGCGGCGGCAGGCCTTCCTCGCTCATGATGCGCTCGACGTTTTCGACCACCACGATGGCGTCGTCGACGACGATGCCGATCACCAGCACCATGCCGAACATGGTCAGCACGTTGATCGAGAAGCCGAACGCCAGCAGGGCGCCCAGCGAACCGAGCAGCGCGACCGGGACGACGATGGTCGGGATGATCGTGTAGCGGAAGTTCTGCAGGAACAGGTACATCACCAGGAACACCAGGACGATCGCTTCGACGAGCGTTTCGACCACTTGCTTGATCGAGATGTCGACGAAGCGCGAGCTGTCGAAGGGCACCGCGTATTTCACGCCGGGCGGGAAGTATTTCGACAGTTCGTCCATGCGCTGCTTGACCAGCGTGGCCGTTTCCAGCGCGTTGCCGGAGGAAGACAGTTGGATGCCGATGCCGGTCGACGGCTTGCCGTTCAGGCGCGCCGCGGTGGCGTAGCTCTGGCCGCCGATTTCGATGCGGGCGACGTCGCGCAGCCGCACGGTGGAGCCGTCCGAATTGGCGCGCAGCACGATGTTGCCGAACTGCTCGACGGAGTTGAGCTGGCCGGTGACCACCACGGTGGCCGAGATGGTCTGGCCCGCTTCCAGCGGCAGGTCGCCGATCGAGCCCGACGCCACTTGCGCGTTCTGCGAGCGGATGGCAGTGTTGACGTCGGTCGGCGACAGGCTGAAGCCTTGCAGCTTGGCCGGATCGATCCAGATCCGCATCGCCTTTTCGGTGCCGAACAGTTGCGCCTGGCCGACGCCCTTGATGCGCTGGATTTCAGGCAGAACGGTGCGCGAGGCGTAGTCGCCGAGCGCGATCGGGTCCCACTTCGGGTCGTCCGACGACAGGATGGCGAACATCAGGAAGTTCGCGCGGGCCTGGTCGACCCGCACGCCTTGCTGCACCACCGCCTGCGGCAGGCGCGGGGTGGCGCGGCCGAGGCGGTTCTGGACGTCGACCTGGGCCAGCGCCGGATCGGTGCCGGTCTCGAACGAGAGCGTCAGCGAGCCGCTGCCGTTGGCCTGGCTGATCGACTCCATGTAGATCAGGCCGGGCGAGCCGTTCATTTCGCGTTCGATGACGCTGATGACGCTGTCTTCGAGGGTCTGGGCGGAGGCGCCCGGGTAAGCGGCGTTGACCACGATCGACGGTGGCGCAACGGTAGGGTACTGGGCGATTGGCAATTGCGTGATTGCCACGCCGCCCACCACCATGATGAACAATGCGATCACCCATGCAAAAATCGGGCGGTCAATAAAAAAGCGAGCCATGAAGGATTCCTGTAATTATATTAACGGCTGGCGGCAGGGGCGGCAGCAGGTGCTGCGGCGACAACCGCTGTCCATGGCACGGCCTTGACCGGCGCGCCCGGCACCATCATCTTCTGGAAGCCGTCGACGACAACCTGCTCACCTGGTTTGAGCCCATCGAGGACGATCCAGTTCGCGCCTTGCTGCGAACCGATCTTGACCGGGCGCGGCGCCGGCTTGCCGTCGGCGCCGACGACGATGACGGTGTCGCCCTGGGTGCCGCGGGTCACCGCCTGTTGCGGCACGACGATCGCCGCCGGCAGTTCGGCCTGCGACAGGCGCACGCGCACATACTGGCCCGGCAACAGCAGGCCGTCCGGATTCGCCACTTCGGCGCGCAGGGTGACCTGGCCCGAGGTCGGATCGACCGTCACGTCGGAAAACAGCAGCTTGCCCTTGCGCGGCAGTTCAGCGCCGTCTTCCATGATGACCGTGACCGGCAGCGCGCCACCGGCGAGCTTGGTGGAGGCGTTTTTACGCAGGCGCTGCAGGTCGGTGGCGGACTGGGTGATGTTCAGGTAGACCGTGCTGGTCTGCTGGATGACCGCCAGCTGGGTCGCTTCGGCGGCGCTGACCAGCGCGCCTTCGGTCACCAGCGCGCGGCCGATGCGGCCGGCGATCGGCGCCTTGACGCTGGCGTAGCCGGTATTGATCTGGGCAATCTGCACCGCCGCGCGCTGCGCCGCGACGTCGGCTTCGGCCGACTTCTGGGTGGCGACGATGTTGACGTATTCCTGCTTGCTGACGGCGTTGGCGTCGACCAGCGGCTTGTAGCGCGCGGCCTGGGTGGCGGCCTGGTTCAGGTTCGCTTCGGCCTTGCCGAGGTTGGCGCGGGCGCTGTTGAGGGCTGCCTGGTAGGGCGCCGGGTCGATCTGGAACAGGGCCTGGCCCGCCTTCACTTCGCTGCCTTCCTGAAACGTGCGCTTGAGCACAACCCCGTTGACGCGGGCGCGCACCTGGGCGACGCGGACCGGTTCCACGCGTGCCGGCAACTCCGTCTGCAGGGCGACCTGTTCGAACTTGGTGACGATGACGCCGACTTCCGGCGGCGGCCGGCTGCCGCCCGGGGCGCCAGGCGCGGCGGCGTCTTTCGGGCCGCAGGCGGTCAGTACGGCGAGCGCCGCGAGGGTGCTGACGGCGATGCGCGTCATGGACAAAGTAGAGGGGTGGGCGTGGCGCATTGCGTGTGCATCCTTATGATATCGGCGGGGCAGGCGCCGGATAGACGCCGAACCGCTGGCTTTTGTAGAATTTGATATATACTATCACGGCTGTATGTTTAATGTTTGCAGGCCCCAAAAACGGAAGGATGCCGATGGCACGCAGGACCAAGGAAGATGCATTAGCGACGCGCGACAGCATCTTGGATGCAGCGGAGAAATTGTTTGTCAAACAGGGCGTGTCAGGGACGACTTTGCAGCATATCGCAACGGCCGCCGGGGTGACGCGCGGCGCCATCTACTGGCATTTCCTCGACAAGGCCGCAATGTTCAACGCCATGATGGAGCGCGTCAAGATGCCGCTCGAGTGCGCGATGCAGCAGCGCGACGAGGCCAACGAGACCGATCCGCTCGACGCGCTGCGCGAAAACACAATGAGCGTGTTCCGGGTGACGGTGAGCGATCCGAAGGCGCGCGCGGTATTCGAGATCGCCACGCTGAAACTGGAATTTACCGATGAACTGAACGCGGTGCGCGAGCGCCGCCAGCAGAATCACCAGGTGTGGATGGCGCGCGCCGAAGCGCGCATTCGCGAGGGGATGGCGAAGGGACAGGTTCGCACGGACGTCGATCCGTACGCGGTGGCGCTGGGTTTATGGGCGATCATCGACGGCCTGCTGCGCGCCTGGCTGCTCGACCAGCAGGCGTTCGACCTGGTGAAGGTCGGCGCCCAGATCGTCGACACCCACCTGCAGTGCCTGCGCGTGCAACAGGTGTAGACGTCGTCCTCGCCATGGCGTGGACGACGGAGGATTTAGCGCATACCCGTAATCATCTGCTTGAGCTTGCCCGAATCGGCGCAGAATGCGCGGATGCCTTCGGCCAGCTTTTCGGTCGCCATCGCATCTTCGTTCATCATGAAGCGGAAGGTCTTCTCGTCGATCGACACTTTTTCGACGCTGGCGCCGGCGCCGTCATGGGCGAGCTTGCGCTCGACCGGCGCTTCGGTGTCTGCCATCTGCTGCAGCAGGTCCGGCGAAATGGTCAGCAGGTCGCAGCCGGCCAGTTCGAGGATCTGCGACGTGTTGCGAAAGCTCGCGCCCATCACCTCGGTCTTGTAGCCGAACTTGCGGTAGTAGTTATAGATGCGCTTGACCGACTGCACGCCCGGATCGTCGGCGCCGCTGTACTCGATGCCGGTCGACTTCTTGTACCAGTCGTAGATGCGGCCGACGAACGGCGAGATCAGCTGGGCGCCAGCTTCGGCGCAGGCGATCGCCTGCGGCAGCGCGAACAGCAGCGTCATGTTGCAGCGGATGCCGTCGCGCTCGAGGATTTCGGCGGCGCGGATGCCTTCCCAGGTCGAGGCGATCTTGATCAGCACGCGCTCGCGGCCGATGCCGGCCGCTTCGTACAGCGCGATCAGCTCGCGGCCCTTGGCTACATTCGCTTCGGTGTCGAACGACAGGCGCGCGTCGATCTCGGTGGAGACGCGGCCGGGAATGATCTTCAGGATTTCGACGCCGAAGGCGATCAGCACGCGGTCGATCACGTCGCCGGTCGGCAGGTCGGGAAAGTCGCGCACGGCCTGTTCCAGCAACGGGCGGTACTCGGGCTTTTGCACGGCCTTCAGGATCAGCGACGGGTTGGTGGTGGCGTCGCGCGGGGTGTAGGCCTTGATCGACTGGAAGTCGCCGGTGTCGGCGACCACGGTGGTGAATTGCTTGAGCTGTTCGAGTTGATTCATGATGGCGAATGGTGGCAGGTAGACGAGGCCGTATTGTACCAAGCGTGCGGCGGGCACGACCGCGGCACTTCCGGGGCCGCAGGAAATTGCCAGATGGCAACCGCGCGCTGCCGTCGAGTTGTCAACGTTACACTGCAGTGGGCTTGTTAATTTTCAATCAATTTTCTCCCAGACTCGTTTTCTCGTTCAACCCTCTTCAGGAGATTCACATGTTCAAAAATAAAGTTATCAAGTCGATGCTCGGCGTTTCAGCCGCGGTGGTGTTGCTGGGCGCATTTTCCGCCCAGGCGCAAAAGGCGGCCCCGGTCACCGGCGAGCCGAACGACCACACCTCGACCGGCGCCGAGAAGCGGCCGGCCGGCAAGGTCAAGCCAATGACGCACGCGCACGAAGGCGGCGCGGTCAAGGCGCCGAAAGTGGGCGAGCCGAACGATCACACGTCGGCCAACGCCGATAAGAAAGGCACGCCGAAGATGAAGGCGATGGGCGAGAAGGCGAAGCATCCCGCGGTGAAAGCACCGGTGACGGGCGAGCCGAACGACCACTCGTCGGCAGGCGGGACGACCGAGGCCGGCAAGGCTGCCAAGGCGGCCAAGGCGGCGAGCATGTAATCGGCGACGCCAGCGAACCAAAAGCCCCTGCATGCAGGGGCTTTTTCCATTTTGAGCTGAACATGCCGGCGATTGCCTTCGAGCAATCTGTGTAATAATGCCGACCGCCGGGCGATGGCTACCATCGACCGGCCTTGTTTTTATTATCTCAAAGGGCATTACCATGTTTAAGAAAATCGCTTTCGCCGCTGCACTCGCCATCCTGTCGACCTCGTCGTTTGCCGCGGAAAACCCATCGTTCTACGCCGGCCTGGACACGGGCAGCACCAAGATCGACGGTTTCTCGGATCGTGAAGTCAGCTTCGGCGGTTTCATCGGCTATCAGTTCCACCAGAATATCGCGGTCGAAGTCGGCTATCGCAACCTGGCCGATTACGACACCGTGTTCAACGGCACCAACGTCGGCTTCAAAGTGAACCAGACCGCCGTCTCGTTCATCGGTACCCTGCCACTGTCGAGCGGCTTCAACGTGTTCGGCCGCCTCGGCTACAACCGCCTCGAAGCCAAGGGCGGCGCCGCCGGTTTCAGCGCCACCGATTCGACCAACGAAGGCGTGTACGGCGTCGGCGTCGGCTACGCATTCAACGCCAAGGTTTCCGCACGCCTGGAAGTGCAGAAGCCAAGCAGCGATTCGAGCAACGTCAGCATCGGCGTGTCGTACAAGTTCTAAGTTACGGCATCGATGTAAAAAAGCCCGCTTCGGCGGGCTTTTTCGTGTCTGCGTGTTGCGTACGGCCGCTGCTGCTAGTTGAAATCCGTCGCCGCCATGAACGCCGCCACCAGCGCCTCCAGTCCTGCCTGGTCTTCCTCGCTGAACCGGTTCAGCGTCGGGCTGTCGATGTCAAACACGCCCAGCACCACCCCATCTTTTATCAGCGGAATCACAATTTCGGCATTCGATGCCGAATCGCACGCGATGTGACCGGGAAACGCATGCACGTCCGGCACCAGCATCGTGCGCCGCTCCGCCGCTGCCGCGCCGCAGACGCCGCGCCCGAACGGGATCCGCGCGCACGCCACCTTGCCTTGGAAGGGGCCCACCAGCAATTCATTGCCATCGCCCTTTTTCGCCGGGCGCGTCAGGTAGAAGCCAGCCCAGTTCAGTTCGCCGATGGTGTCGTAGATGAAGGCCGAGAACTGCGCAGCGTTGGCAGTGAGGTCGCGCTCGCCTTCGAGGATGCTGTCGACCTGGCGTACCAACATGGCGTAGTCGGGCTTGGTACTGGCGGCGGGGGTGATGTGCATGGTCGTAGAAGTTGGCTGGTCGAAACGGCTATTTTATCTGATCGGGCCCGGCGTTGCGCTTGTGCCGCCGCTCGCCTCGTTTCGTCAGGCGCACCCTTGGGGGGCATGCGCCGGTACCGGCGCGGAATCGATAGGAAGGCGCGATTTTCAGCGCAATAATCCGCTCATTTCTTCCTCGAGGCCGACTTCATGAACTCTTCTTTCGACTTGCTGGTCAACGATGTTCACTCTCGCCAGAATGCCACCCGCGTGGCCGCCGTGATGGCGCCGCGCAGCGTGGCCGACATTCAGGCGGCGATCGCCGCCGGCGCCGCGCGCGGCCTGCCGATCGCGATCTGCGGCGGCCGCCACGCGATGGGCGGGCAGCAGTTCGGCGACGGTGCGCTGCTGCTCGACATGCGCGCGATGGACCGCGTCCTCGCCTTCGACGATATCGGTGGCCTCGTCGAAGTCGAAGCCGGCATCCAGTGGCCGGCGCTGATCGACTACCTGGAGGGGGCGCCGCAGCGCGGGCCGCGCTGGAGCATTCGCCAGAAGCAGACCGGCGCCGACACGCTCAGCCTGGGGGGCTGCCTGTCGTCGAACATCCACGGGCGCGGGCTGCGCATGCAGCCGTTCATCGCCGACGTCGAGGCCTTCACGCTGGTCGACGCCGACGGCGCCGTCAAGCTGTGCAGCCGCACGCGCAACAGCGACCTGTTTTGTCTGGCGATCGGCGGCTACGGCTTGTTCGGCGTGATCGCCAGCGTCACCCTGCGCCTGGCGCCGCGCCGGAAAATGCGGCGCGACGTCACGCTGCTCGCGCTCGACGACCTGCTGCCCGCGTTCGACCAGCGCATCGCTGCCGGCTACGTGTACGGCGACTTCCAGTTCGCGATCGATCCGGACAGCGCCGACTTCCTGCAGCGCGGCGTGTTCTCGTGCTACGTTCCGGTAGCGGAGGCGACCCCGATGGGCGGCGCCGACAAGCACCTGTCGGACGACGACTGGCGCGGCCTGCTGTGCCTCGCGCATACCCACAAGTCGACCGCCTTCGAATGCTATGCAGCTCATTACCTGGCCACCGACGGCCAGGTCTGCTGGAGCGACCGGCTCCAGCAAGGCACCTACCTCGACGGTTACCACCACGACATCGACGGCGCGCTTGGCCACTGCGGCGCCGAGATGATCGGCGAGATCTATGTGCCGCGCGCTAGCCTAGCCGCCTTCATGCGCGAAGCGGCGGCGGATTTTCGCAAGCATGCGGTGGACCTGATCTACGGCACCATACGCCTGATCGAGCGCGACCGCGAAAGCTTCCTGCCGTGGGCGAAAGAGGACTACGCCTGCATCATCTTCAACCTGCACACCGCGCTGTCGCCGGACGGCGTCGAAGCGACCGCGCGGGCGTTTCGCCGCCTGATCGACATGGCCATCGCGCGCGGCGGCAGCTATTACCTGACCTATTCGAAAGCGGCCGACGCGCGCCAGGTCCGCGCCTGCCATCCGAAGTTCGAGCAATTCCTCGATTGGAAACGGCGCCTCGATCCGCAGCAGCGCTTCCAGAGCAGTTGGTACCGCCACTACCGCGACCTGCTGGCATCCTCGCCGGCGGAACTGGCCGCATGAAGAGGGACAAGCCCAGCAACACCGCGCTGATCGTCGCTGCCGGCCTTCAGCTGGTTCGCCCTGCACCTGCGACCGCGGCGCTGCTGCCCGACGAGGCGATTCGCCGCGGCCAGGCCTTGCTGCGCATTGCGCATCCGCGCATGGCCGGTTTGCTGGAAAAGGCCTGGTTCCGCGCCCTGTGCCATGCGCTCGAACGCGCCACGCTGCCCGGCATTTGCCTGCACTTCGCGCTGCGCAAGCGCGCCTTGCGCGACCATGCTCACGCGGCGATCGCCGCCGGCTGCAGCCAGCTGGTGGTGCTTGGCGCGGGCCTCGACACCTTGTGCATGGAGCTGCGTGCGGCGTACCCGCGGCTTTGCTGCATCGAGATCGACCATCCGGCGACGCAGGCGGGCAAGCGCGGCGCCGCCGGCGCCGGCGGCCACGATATCGATTTCATCGGCGCCGACCTGGCGCGGCGCTCTCTGAGCGACGTGCTGGCATCGTGTGCCGCCTTTCGGCGCGAAGCACCGACGCTGTTCGTGGCCGAGGGTTTGCTGATGTACCTGCCGCTAGAAGGAGTGGCCGCGCTGTTTGCGCAGATGGCGGCCGCGGCCCCGGACAGCCGGGTGGCCTTCACCTGGATGGAGACGCAGGCCGATGGCCTGCCCAATTTCAGGCCGCGCAGCCGGCTGGTGGATTGCTGGCTCAGGCTGCGCGGCGAACCGATGTTGTCGGGTATGCCGCGCGCCGGACTACAGCGCTTTCTCGGCGACGCCGGCTTCGCGGTGGAAGGCGCGCTCGACAGTGTCGATCTGCTGGGGGAGGCACAGCGCCGCGCGCTTGGCCCGCGGGGATTGCCGATTGCAGGCGAATTCATCTGCTTTTGCCGGTCCGCCAAATGAGTCGTTTAATTTGGCATAGCCTTATTTACGCAGTGACTTTGCCAGCCAGTCTTCCAGGAACTGCACGCATACCCGCACATTCGCTGTCGCCCCCAGTCGCGTCGGATAGATCGCCCAGACGTCCGCTTCCTGGCTGTATTCGGGCAGTATCCTGATCAGGCGCCCGTCGGCCAGACTGGGGCCGACGTCCCATATCGAGCGCAGGATGATGCCGTGGCCGTCGATTGCCCACTGATGCACCAGCTCGCCATTATTGGTCGAAAGGGGGCCTTTGACCCGGACGGTTTCGGCGCCATCTGGCCCGGTCAGCTTCCAGCGCCCGAAATCCTGGTCGCGTTCGCGGATCACGATGCATTTGTGCTGCAGCAGGTCGGCGAGTTGTCGTGGGGAGCCGTTGCGATGCAGGTACGCCGGCGACGCGCACAGAACGCGCGCGTTCGCGGCGATCCGCCGGGCGATCAGGTGCGGCTCCTGAACCTGTCCCACCCGAATATCGAGATGGAATCCTTCGGCGATCAGGTCAACCGGCCGGTCCAGCAGTTCCAGCTGGACTTCCAGTTCCGGATATTCGAGGGCCAGCGCGGATATCGCCGGCGCCAGCCGATTGCGCCCGAAGCCGGAACTCGTGCACAAGCGCAGCAGCCCGCGCGGCGTGCTGCCTTTCTGCGATATCGCTTCCGCGAGTTGATCGACGTCTTCCAGGATGCGCCGCGCCCACTGGTGGACCACATTGCCCTGTTCGGTCAACGACACTTTGCGCGTGGTCCGGTGCAGCAATCGCACCTGCAGGGTCTTTTCCAGAATGGCGATGCGCTTGCTCACCAGCGCATTCGAAACGCCAAGCTCCAGCGCCGACGCCACGAAGCTCTGCTTGCGCGCGACGACGCAGAACAGGCGAAGGTCCTCGAGCAGCGGGCCGGCGAGTTTATGGTCGGGATGCATGCGAATTATTCACGATATGTGTTCTGTGGGATTACGGATAGCCTAATTATAGATTGGCGCGTATTGAGTATGATGATTCCATTGATCATTCCACGCTAAGGGACGCCCGTCATGAAAACCCATAAAATTGCAGTCATCGCCGGCGACGGCATCGGCAACGAAGTCATGCCTGAAGGCCTGCGCGTGCTGGAAGCGGCGGCGCGCAAATTCGATATCGCCCTCGAATTGACCACGATGGAGTGGGCCAATTGCGACTACTACCTGCAGCACGGCAAGATGATGCCCGACGACTGGCGCCAGCAACTTCTCGGTTTCGACGCCATCTATTTCGGCGCTGCCGGCATGCCGAGCAAGGTGCCCGACCATATTTCGCTGTGGGGTTCGCTGATCAAGTTCCGCCGCGATTTCGACCAGTACGTGAACCTGCGCCCGGTGCGGCTGATGCCGGGCGTGCCATGCCCGCTGGCGAACCGCAAGCCAGGCGACATCGATTTCTATGTCGTGCGCGAAAATACCGAGGGCGAATACTCGGCTGTCGGCGGCAAGATGTTTGAAGGGACGGACCGCGAATTCGTCATCCAGGACGCGATTTTTACGCGCAAGGGCACCGACCGCATTCTCAAATACGCGTTTGAACTGGCGCAAAGCCGCCCGAAAAAGCACCTGACGTCGGCGACCAAGTCGAACGGCATTTCGATCAGCATGCCTTACTGGGACGAGCGCGTGGAAACGATGGCGCCTTCGTACGCCGACGTGCGCTGGGACAAATATCACATCGACATCCTGTGCGCGCGCTTCGTGCTCTCGCCAGAACGTTTCGACGTGGTCGTCGCCTCGAACCTGTTCGGCGACATCCTGTCCGATCTCGGCCCTGCCTGCACCGGCACGATCGGCATCGCGCCGTCCGCCAACCTCAATCCCGAGCGCACGTTTCCATCTCTGTTCGAGCCGGTGCATGGTTCCGCCCCGGATATCTTCGGCAAGAACATTGCCAATCCGATCGGCATGATCTGGTCCGGCGCGATGATGCTCGAATTCCTCGGCGACGGCGACGCGAACTATACGGCGGCGCACGACGCCATCATGAAGGCGATCGAAACGGTGCTGGTGCAGGGGCCGAACACGCCCGACCTCGGCGGCAGCGGCAACACCACCGACGTCGGCAAGGCGATTGCCGCGCTGCTGTAACGGGGGCGCTTAGGCCTCCGCCTCGCACATGCGGTCGCGTCCGGCGGACTTGGCCTGGTAGAGGCGGCGGTCGATCCTGTCGAGGAAGACTTCGGCATTGTCCTGGGCGCCCGGCACGATGGTGCCGACGCCCATGCTGACGGTGACCAGGCGGCCGACGCCCGAGCGGGCGTGCGGAATCGCCGTGTTGGCGAGCAGCTTGCGGCAGCGTTCGGCGACGTTGCGGGCCGCTTCCTCGTCGGTGGCCGGCAGCAGCAGCACGAATTCCTCGCCGCCCAGGCGCGCGCACAGGTCGCGTGACCGTGACGCCGCCTCGTCCATTGCCTGCGCCACGCGGCGCAGGCAATCGTCGCCCTGCACGTGGCCGTAATGGTCGTTGTACTGCTTGAAGTAATCGATGTCGATCACCACCAGCGACAGCGGCTCGCCGGTGGCGCGCGCCTTGGCCCATTCGACCGGGTACATGGTGTCGAACATGCGGCGGTTGGCCACGCGCGTCAGGCTGTCGCGGTAGGACAGCACTTCCAGTTCGCGCTGCAGCTGGAGGATCTTGTCTTCGGCCTGCTTGCGCGCGGTGATATCGAACATGAAGCCGACCAGCGATTCGACGCTGCCGTCCTCGCGCCGTACCACGTGCACGACGTCGCGGATCCAGACATGGTCGCCGTCGCGGGTCAGGGCGCGGTAGTCCGCTTCGTGGTCGACGCCTTGCTGCGACTGCGCGACGCAGAAATCGACCGTTTTCTGCCGGTCTTCCTCGTGGATGCGGTCGGCCCAGTCGTTCACCGACAGCCAGCTCGACGGGCTCCAGCCGAGCAATTCCTCGATCTGCGGGCCGATGTAGGTGAAGCGCATCGTCGCCCAGTCAATTCGCCAGGGAATCGCCTTGGTCGACTCGAGCAGGGTGCGATATACGCCGGGATCGTCGCAGACGATGGGGGTGGAGTCGAAGAGCGGTGCGGTCATAAGCTGAGGGCGTCGGGGAAATGACGGCATTGTGCACTGTAAACACTACCTGTCGTCAAGAGGCCATTGCCGAGTGCCATCCAAATCCAAACGCAAACGCTGGTGTCAGGTCTGACATTAAGACATTCAGGCGTGAATGTCTTAATGTCAGCGAAATAATCGGCGGGGTACGCCGAAAATCGCGCCGAAGCAAACACCTTTATTACTACGGGTTCTAAGAAGCGCACCTCTTATGGTGTTTGCTTAAGAGACCTGACACCAGCGTTTCAGCGCTGCCACCTGTTATGCTTCGGCCAATGGCCACGCCAAGCCGACAGTCTGGCTCGAAGCCGATATTGCGGTTGTCGACTGTTCTTACCGCGAGGCGGGTTTGGCTAGATGGATTGCCATGCCATTTCAATGCTGCCCTCAGGAGCGCGGGTCGAACCCGAAGACGCGCAGTTCCTGGTCGCAGCGACAGGCCTTGGCGATGCGCGCCGCCCAAGCGATGGCCTCGTCGCGTGAAGGCAGTTCCAATACGGTGAAGCCGCCATCGAGCGTGGGCGCCCAAGGATAGCCGCCCGTTGCAACCGCGCCTTCGGCAGAGACCAGTACGGGCGGCACGTCTTCGTCGATTCCGCCGGCGAAGACATAGACACCGGCGGCTTTCGCCTCATCGATCACAGCGCTTGCGGCGCTGCCCACCGCTTCCATTTCGCCATCGGGCACCACCATCGCCGCACTTGGAAAAGAGATCAGGTACTTGGCCATGTGGTTCTCCGGGAAGTCAGCCGATGAACGAATCGAATTGCATGTCGAATTCCTGCAGCGCCTTCTGCGCATTCTGCATTTTCTTGCGAAATTCCGGGCCGCGCTGCAGCGCCAGGCCGACCGCCAGCACGTCGATCACCACCAGGTACGCCAGCCGCGCCGAGATCGGCGTGTACGGATCGGTGTTGAACACCAGGTCGATCGGGATCAGCACCGTCGCCAGTTCCGCCAGCGGCGTTCCCGACGGCGCCAGCACGATGACGTCGGCGCCGCCGCGTCGCGCCAGCTTCACCGAGCGCACCATCGCCGGGCTGTTGCCGCGCTGCGAAATGGCCACCACCGCGTCGCCCTCGTGCAGCAAGGCCGCGGCGATGCTGTGGATGTTGGGGTCCGCATACGCCACCGTCGGCACGCCGGAACGGAAGAACTTGTGCTGCGCGTCGGCGGCGACGATGCCGGAGGTGCCCTGGCCGTAGAACTCGATCTTGCTGGCGCGCGACAGGATGTCGAGCGCCTTCTGGATCGCTTCGGGATTGAGGTTGTTGCGCAGGTCGAGCAGCGTGTTGATCGAGCGGCTGCAGATCTTGTTGACCAGGTCCGACGCCAGGTCGTCCTGGGCCGGCTGTTCGCTCACGCCCGGCAGCGCCAGCGCCAGTCCCTGCGCCAGCTTCAGCTTGAACTCGTGCCAGCCGTCGTAGCCGAGCGTGCGGCAAAAACGCACCACCGTCGGCTCCGACACCTGCGCGCTTTTGGCCAGCGCGGTGATGTTCTGGCTGACCGTCGCGGCAGGCTGTTCCAGCACCGCCAGCGCGACCTTGCGCTCCGACTTCGAGAGCGTGTCGAGCTGGGTGCGGATCGAATCGAGCAGCATTCGATCAGTCCTCTGGTAAAGCTTCTTCGCGCCACTGCAGCCCGTCGCGCCCAATCAGCGCGCTTGCCGCGGCCGGACCCCAGGTGCCGGCGCTGTACGGCGTCGGATTGCTCTCGTCCTGCTCCCAGTAGTCGAGGATCGGTTCGACCCATTCCCACGCCGCTTCCAGCTCGTCGCCGCGCATGAACAGCGTCAATTGGCCGCGCAGCACGTCGAGCAGCAATCGCTCGTACGCATCCATCCGCGGCGTCTTGAACTGCTCGCGGAAGTCGAGTTCGAGCTCGGCCTGCTTGAGGCGCATGCTGTCGCCCGGCGTCTTGGCCATCAGATTCAGGCTCAGGCCTTCGTCCGGCTGCAGGCGGATGACCAGGCTGTTCGGCTGGAAGCTCGATGTCGGCTGATTGAAGATCGAATGCGGAATCGGCTTGAAACGCACGACGATTTCGGCCAGCCGGTCGGCCATGCGCTTGCCGGTACGCAGGTAGAACGGCACGCCGGCCCAGCGCCAGGTGTCGATTTCGGCCTTCAGCGCGACGAAGGTCTCGGTGCTCGATTTTTCGGGCGCGTCCGGCTCGTCGCGGTAGCTCGGCACCGGCTTGCCTTCGACGTGGCCGGCGCGGTACTGGCCGCGCACGATGTTCTGCGCCAGCGTGGTCGGCGTGAATCGCTTCAGCGAGCGCAGTACCTGCAGCTTGGCGTCGCGCACCGCGTCCGACGAGATCGAGGTCGGCGGCTCCATCGCCACGATGCACAGCAGCTGCAGCAGGTGATTCTGCAGCATGTCGCGCAGAGCGCCCGAGTTGTCGTAATAGCCCATGCGGTTGCCGACGCCGATCTTCTCGGCGATCGTGATCTGCACGTCGGAGATCCATTCGCGGCGCCACAGCGGCTCAAACAGGATGTTCCCGAAGCGCAGCGCCAGCAGGTTCTGCACCGTCTCCTTGCCGAGGTAATGGTCGATGCGGTAGATCTGCGATTCGGCGAACACCTTGCCCACTTCGGCGTTGATCTGCTTGGCGCTGGCGAGGTCGCGCCCGAGCGGCTTTTCCAGCACCACGCGCGACTTCGGCGTCACCAGGCCGGCGGCGGCGAGGTTGTCGCAGATCTGCGCGAACAGGTGCGGCGGCGTGGCGAGGTAATACACGCGGATCAGGCTGTCGTCCTTGCGCAGCGCCTCGGCCAGCGCGCCATAGCTGGCGACATCGGTCGCGTCCAGCGTGACGTAGACGATCCGCTCGAGGAACTGCGACCATTCCTTGTCGGCCGGCGCCTTGATGTGCGGCTTCGAAGTCATCTCGACTTCCTGCAGAAATTCGGCGTTCGACCACTGGTGGCGGCCGACGCAAACGATGCGGGCGCCGTCAGGCAGGTCGCCGGCGACGTCGCGCGAGTACATCGCCGGCAGCAGCTTGCGCATCGCCAGGTCGCCGCTGCCGCCGAAAAGGACCAGGTCAAAATCGTTGAGAGCCATAGTAGTGTGATCGCTAAGTGAGGAGCCGAATGGATGATGCCGCTATCGCCGCCGCGCCGGCGCACGGGAGCAATACGCTGCGTGTGTAAATTTACTACATAAAAAGCGATAGATCAAGTAATTTTACTACGGTAACTGGCAGTGCGCTGTCAGCTGCCGGTCTCGCGCGGCAGGCGGATCGTGAAGGTGCTGCCGTGTCCGGCGCCGGCGCTGGCCACTGTCAGCTGGCCGCCATGCAGCTCGACGATGCGGCGCGCGATGTACAGGCCCAGGCCCAGCCCCGTCGCATTGGCGTGTTTTTGCAGCGTGAAGGCGCCGAAGACGTGCGGCAGGTCCTGCTCCGAGATGCCCTGGCCGCTGTCGACGACGTCGATTTTGACCTGGCTGGCGCCGACGCTGATTCTCACCTGGATCGAGCCGCCGGCCGGCGTGAACTTGATCGCGTTCAGCAGCAGGTTCCACAGCACCTGCTGCAGGCGCCGCGCGTCGCCGGCGATGGCGATGCGGTCGCCGTAGTCGGGCGGCGTCACGCTGAAGGCGATGCCCTTTTCATGCGCGTTCACCTCGATCGTCGACACCGCGTCGCGCAGGATGCGCCCCAGCGAGACTTGTGCGCGCATCACCGACAGCTGGCCTGTCAGCGTGCGCGCGGCGTCGATCAGGTCGTCGACCATGGCCGCCTCCTGGCGCACGTGCACGCGCATCGCATTGAGCCCGCTGGCGACCGCCGGCGGCAGGTCGGGATGGGTCTTGAGCATCAGGTCGACGCGCATCGACAGCGCCGCCAGCGGCGTGCGCATTTCGTGCGACACGGTGGCGAGGAACAGGTCGCGCGTGCGGCTGACCCGGTTCAGCTGTTCGATCGTTTCGCGCTGGCGGTCGATCGAGCCGGCCAGGGTGCGCAGCAGCGCCGCGTTGGTGGCCATGCGCGCGTCCGACATCGGCGTCTCCAGGCGCACCTCGTTCCACAGCACGTGCCCGGGCGCCCCGATCAGGCGTCCGATCTGCTCGCACGCCATCGGCGAGCTGAAGTCGCGGAAGCGCCAGCCGAACACCAGTACGCCGTACACCTTGCCGAACTGGGTCAGCGGCAGCGCGCATACGCGCAGGCCGTGGAATTGTTCGTCCGGCGCCGCCTCGCCGCTGGCGGCCACCGCGGCGACGACGCGCCGCTCCAGCGCGCTGCCGGCGCCATCGCCATGCCACAGCGTCGAGGCGTTCAGCAGTTGCGCCGTGCGCGACGCTATCAGCGGCCCGACCGTGCGGATGCCGGCCACATCGTAGGCCGATACGGTCAGCCCGGTCGCCTGCGCGAACTGGTTCAGCGGCGGTAGCCATTCTTCCCAGTCCACCTCGGGGTGATGGGGCCGGGCGACGTTGATCACGACTCTGCTTGCGTCGGCAAGTGGATTGAATCGGGCATCTTGGTGCCGTGCGCGATGGCGTCCTCGATCAGCGGGCTTTGACGCGACGGTGAGCGCGACAGCAGCCCGTAGTAGGACGAGAACGGCAACTGCGGCACCACGCTGCCATCGCTATCGGTCGTGGCGTCTTCCAGTAGTTGCAGGCCGCCGACGGCGATGACGTACTCGCGCGTGATCTGCAGGTTGTGGCTGCCGCGCACCTTCGGAATGGCGATGGCGCGCCGCAGGATGGTGGAGATCTCCACGTAGTTGAGCAAGATGATGTTGTCGACGAGGTGCGAGCCCTTGAGCTCCTGGCTGATCTGCGACAGGCCAAGCAGCTCCGGGCTCTCGTAGTTGAAGAACACCGTCGCCAGCCGGTTCTTGAAGAAGGTCGCCATCGCATACAGGTAATCGGCCACTTCTTCAGGGCTGGTCATTTCGTACACCGCGCACGAATCGAACACCACGCAGTCGATGCCTTCCTGCTCGACCAGCTTGATGATGCGGTCGAAGTGGACGTCGAGCTCGAGTTCGAGCGGCGACTCGTAGTGGATGAACAGTTCGCCGCGCTCGACCATGCCGGCCAGGTCGAAGCCGAGCGAGCCGGCGTTGCGCATCAGCTGGCGCGGATGCTCGTCCAGGCTGACCAGCAGCGTCTTGTGGCCGGCGGCGATGGCCGACGACAGGAACTGCACGCTGAGCACCGTCTTGCCGGTGCCGGAGATGCCGCTGACCATGGTCACCGAGCCCTTGTAAATGCCGCCGTCCATCATCGTGTCGATCGCCGCCGAACCGATCGACAGGCGCTCGTCGGAGGTCGGCTGGTCGTTCGAATACACGGGACGCGACTGCGCGCGGCGGTAGACGTGGATGCCGCGGCCCGGCTCGATGCGCATGGTGTGGCTGCCGCCGATGAAGTCCTGGCCGCGCGACTTGAGCACCGTCACGCGCCGCTGCACGCGCCGCTTGTTCTCGCCGCGCGTGAGCGAGATGATGGTGTCGAACACGAAGCGCTCGTGCGCCGGTACCATGTCCATGCTGTCGTCGCGCTCGGCCGTGACCATGGTGGTCACGCCGAGGCGGTTCAGGCCTTCGATCAGCACGTGGACGTCTTCGCGGAACGGCAGGTCGTGCACTTCGGCGTACAGCCGCATCGGTGTCAGGCCGTCGATCAGCAGGCGCTTGGCGCCCATCGCCCGCAGCGTCTCGGCAAACGCGCCGTCCGGATTGCGAAATTCGCTCAGCAGCACGGCCGGGCTGGTCTGGATGACCTTGACCTTGCCGGCGTCGATCTGGCCCTGCAGGTCCCAGTTGAAACCGGCGGCGTCGCGCAGCAGCTTGGCCGCGTCGAGTTCGAACGACACGATCGCGCCCGGTTCGTCGTATTCGGTGGCGCCGGCATAGATGAAGCCGAGGCCGAACGTCGTCTTGCCCGACCCGGGCGGCCCCTCGACGATCAGGTTGTTATGGCGCGGCACGCCGCCCAGCAGCACCTCATCGAGTCCCGCAATACCCGTCTTGACCGTATCCACCGTATTTTCCTTTGACGCAACAATTAAAATCGGTTGCCATTTTACAGCTGCCCTGTGTACGCAGGCGCACGTAAGGATATCCGGTGTTGTGTTTACGGCTGGTAGCGCGGCTCCGGCAGGCCGGGCACGTCGACCCGCAACGCCAGCAGCTTGCCGCTCAGCGGATACTGCGCGCGTTCTGCGTCCGGGCGCTTCAGGCCGGCGCTGGTGATGTACAGCGTGCGCAGGTCGTCGCCGCCGAACGCCACCATGGTCGGGCAGCGCACCGGCAGCTTCACTTCGCGCAGCAGTTCGCCGGCCGGCGAAAAACGCAGCACGCGGCCGCCTTCGAACATCGCGCACCAGTACGCGCCTTCGCTGTCGACCGCGGCGCCGTCGGGGCGCCCGCCGTAGCCCGCGGCGGCCTTGTCGTCATCGAAGCGCTCGAACGGCTGCGCCTGCGTCACGTCGCCGGTGGCGGTATCGAAAGCGTAACGGTCGATGCGGTGGCTGGTGGTGTCGGCGTGGTACATCCATTTTTGATCAGGGCTGAAGGCCAGGCCGTTCGACACCGTCATGCCGCCGGACCAGGCGCGCCGCACCTGGCCGCGCTCGAGGCAGAACATCTCTGCCGCCGCTTGCGTGCGCGGCTCGTACATGGTGCCGACCCAGAAGCGGCCGGCGGCATCGGCGCGGCCGTCGTTGAAGCGATACAGCCTGGTGTCGTACGGCGCCGGCGCGATCGGCGTCAAGGCGCCGCTGCCCGTGTCGAGATGGACGAAGCCCGAGCGCAGCGCCACCAGCAAGCCGCCGCCGGCATGCAGAGCGATCGCCGCCGGCTCGCTGTCCATTTTCCAGGCGCGATGGGCGCCGCTCGCGGGATCGAGGCGGTGCACCGCGAAGCCGTCGATGTCGACCCAGTACAGCAGCGATGCGGCGGCGTCCCACAGCGGGCATTCGCCGACCGCCATCGGCTGGCCGAAGGCAACCTGCAGCTTGTCGTCTACATTCGCGTTCATACCGCAGCCCTGGCCATCGCGATCAGGCCGTTGGTGGAGCTGTCGTGGCGCTCCGGCTGCGGCGCGCCAGTCAGTTCGGACTCGATGTTCTTTGCCAGTACCTTGCCCAGTTCGACGCCCCACTGGTCGAAACTGTTCACGTCCCACAGCACGCCCTGCACGAAAGTCTTGTGCTCGTACAGCGCAACCAGCGCGCCCAGCGTGTACGGAGTCAGGTACTCCATCAGGATAGTGTTGCTGGGGCGGTTGCCGGGGAAGGTCTTGTGCGGCGCCAGGCGCTCGACTTCGGCCGCCGCAAGGCCTTGCGCGCGCAGGTCGGCGCGCACCTCGTCGATGTCCTTGCCGCGCATGAAGGCTTCCGACTGCGCAAAGCAGTTCGCCAGCAGCGCGGCGTGGTGTTGCCCCAGTTCGTGGCCGGGGCGCAGGCTGGCGATGAAGTCGATCGGGGTCAGGTCGCTGCCCTGGTGCAGCAGCTGGAAGTAGGCGTGCTGGCCGTTGGTGCCGCAGTCGCCCCAGATGACGGGGCAGGTCGCCGTATCGACCGGCTGGCCGCCGCGCGTGACGCGCTTGCCGTTGCTCTCCATCTCGAGCTGCTGCAGGTAGGCCGGGAAACGGTTCAGGTCCTGGTGGTAGGGTGCGATCGAGACGGATGCGCAGTCGAGGAACTGGCGGTTCCAGAAGCCGACGAGGGCCAGCAGCACCGGCATGTTCTGCTCGAGCGGCGCCTGGCGGAAGTGCAGGTCCATCGCATGCGCGCCGGCGAGGAAGTCGCTGAAGTAGCCGAAGCCGACCGCCAGCGCAATCGGCAGGCCGATCGCCGACCACACAGAATAGCGCCCGCCGACCCAGTCCCAGAACGGGAACATGTTGGCCGGGTCGATGCCGAACGCCTTGATCGCATCGACGTTGGTGGAGACGGCGACGAAATGGCGCGCCAGCGCGGCCGGCTTGGAGTGCGCGAGGAACCACATGCGCGCGGTCTGGGCGTTGAGCATGGTCTCGCTGGTGGTGAAGGTTTTCGAGGCGACGATGAACAGCGTGGTCTCGGGATCGACCTGTGCCAGCGCGGCGTCGATATCGTGGCCGTCGACGTTCGAGACGAAGTGCATCGTCAGGCGCGGATGGGCGTACTGGCGCAGCGCCAGGCACACCATTTTCGGGCCGAGGTCGGAGCCGCCGATGCCGATGTTGACGATGTCGGTGATCGGCTTGCCGCTGTAGCCAAGCCAGGCGCCGGAGCGCACCGCGTCGCTGAACGCGCGCATCCGCGCCAGCACCGCGTGCACGTCGGCGATGACGTCCTGGCCGTCGACGGTCAGCGTGGCGTCGCCTGGCGCGCGCAGGGCGGTGTGCAGCACGGCGCGCTGCTCGGTGACGTTGATCTTCTCGCCGGCGAACATCGCCTCGCGCTGTTCTTCGACGCCGCGCTCGCGCGCCAGCTCGGTCAGCAGTTCAAGCGTGCGCCCGTCAAGGCGGTTTTTTGAATAGTCTAGGAACAGTCCGGCCGCGTCCAGCGACATCGCCGTGAAGCGCTGCGGGTCGGCGCCGAACAGGTCGCGCATGCGCGCTTGCTTGATGTCGACCGCGTGGCTGGCGAGCGCCTGGAAGCTGGCGGTGGAGGTGAGGGCAGGTTGGCGCATGGCGATCTTGAGTCGGTTTGTGGTTTAGTGAATAATACCCGAAAGAGACGTAAATTCACTACGGAGGTATCAAAAATTCTCGCGAACGATCACTTTTATTTTGTGTCAAACCTAAGGCAAGTGACTAATTTTGTATAGCTAAAAAACAGCAATGATCACAAGGTTTTCAAAACGTAGTAAAATTTCAGAAATCGAATTCTAAGGAACGACAATGGCGCTGCACTCAGTACTCCAGAAGGTCACGGACCGCATCATCGAGCGCAGCCGGCCGTCGCGCGGGGCCTACCTGGCTCACCTCGACGCCGCCCGCGTCCCGGGCGTGCAGCGCTCGACCCTGGCGTGTACCAACCTGGCGCACGGCTTCGCCGCCTTCCCGGCCAACGACAAGTTCAAGCTGATGGAGACGAAAAAGCCGTCGATCGCCATTGTCTCGTCGTATAACGACATGCTGTCGGCGCACCAGCCGTTCCAGTTCTTCCCCGAGATTATCAAGCAGGCGGTGCGCGACGTCGGCGCGGTCGCGCAGTTCGCCGGCGCCACGCCGGCCATGTGCGACGGCGTCACGCAAGGCCAGCCTGGCATGGAGCTGTCGCTGTTTTCGCGCGACACCATCGCCATGAGCACCGCGGTGGCGCTGTCGCATAACATGTTCGACGCCGCCCTTTACCTTGGCGTGTGCGACAAGATCGTGCCGGGCCTGCTGATCGGCGCGCTGCACTTCGGCCACCTGCCGGCGGTGTTCGTGCCGGCCGGTCCGATGACGTCGGGCATATCGAACAAGGAAAAGGCGCGCATCCGCCAGCTGTACGCGCAGGGCAAGGCCACGCGCGAAGAACTGCTCGCCGGCGAGATGGGTTCGTACCACAGCGCCGGCACCTGCACCTTTTACGGCACCGCCAACAGCAACCAGGTGCTGATGGAGTTCATGGGCCTGCACCTGCCCGGCGCCTCCTTCATCACCCCGGGCACGCCGCTGCGCGACGCGCTGACCGTCGCCGCGGCGCAGCGCGCGGTGGCCATCACCCAGCAAAGCGGTAACTACATGCCGGTCGGGCACGTCGTCGACGAGAAGTCGATCGTCAACGCCGTGGTCGGCCTGCTGACCACCGGCGGCTCGACCAACCACACGCTGCACCTGGTGGCGATCGCCCGCGCGGCCGGCATCGTCATCGACTGGGACGACTTCAACGAGCTGTCGGGCGTGGTGCCGCTGCTGGCGCGGATCTACCCGAACGGCGATGCCGACGTCAACCACTTCAACGCCGCCGGCGGCCCCGGTTTCGTCATCCGCGAACTGCTCGATGCCGGCCTGCTGCACGACGACGTCAACACGATCCTCGGGCACGGCCTGCGCAATCATTGCGCCGAACCTTTCCTCGACGGCGACAAGGTGCAGTGGAAGCCGGCGGCGCCGGTTTCGGGCGACACCGAAGTGCTGCGCCCGGCGAGCGCGCCGTTCGCGGCCGACGGCGGTCTGATTCTGGTCGAGGGCAACCTCGGTCGCGCTGTGATGAAGGTGTCGGCGGTGAAGGAAAAGCACCGCATCGTCGAGGCGCCGGCGCTGACCTTCAATTCGCAGGAAGACTTCATGCACGCCTACCAGGCCGGCCATCTCGACCGCGACTTCGTGGCGGTGCTGCGCTTCCAGGGGCCGCGCGCCAACGGCATGCCGGAACTGCACGCGCTCACGCCTGCGCTGGCCAACCTGCAGGACGCCGGCCGCCACGTCGCGCTGGTGACGGACGGGCGCATGTCGGGCGCGTCGGGCAAGGTGCCTGCCGCCATCCACGTGTCGCCGGAAATCCTCGCCGGCGGCCCGCTCGGCCTGGTGCGCGACGGCGACATCATTCGCCTCGACGCCACCATGGGCACCTTGCAGGCGCTGGTGCCGGCCGACGTCTGGCACGCGCGCGCGCAGGCCACGGCCGACATGTCGCCGTCGCACATCGGCATGGGGCGCGAGCTGTTTGCGATGTTCCGCCACGTCGTCGGCCCGGCCGAGGAGGGCGCGGCGACGTTCCCGCTGCCGTCGCCGCTTTCAACCACCGTTCCGCTGCACGAAGGCGCCGACGTCGGCGACATCGTGCCGGGCTCCGACGAAGACACTTTGGTAAAGACCCCATCATGACCATGACCATCCTCGACATCATGCGCACCGCGCGCGTCATTCCCGTCATCGCGATCGACGATCCGGAGCACGCGGTGCCGCTGGCGAAAGCGCTGGTGGCCGGCGGCATCCGCGTGCTGGAAGTGACGCTGCGCACCGTCCACGGCCTGGCGGCGATCCGCGCGATGAGCGAAGTGGAGGGCGCGATCGTCGGCGTCGGCACCTTGACGGCGCCGGCCGAATTTGCCGCCGCGCGCGATGCCGGCGCGGTGTTCGGCGTGTCGCCGGGCCTGACGCCGGCGCTGATCGAGGCGGCGCGCAAAAGCGGGCTGCCGCTGCTGCCAGGCGTGATGACGCCGTCGGAAGTGCTGGCCGCGCGCGAAGCGGGCTTTCGCGAACTGAAGCTGTTCCCGGCGGTGCCGGCGGGCGGCGTCGGCATGCTTTCCGCGATCGGCGGGCCGATTCCGGACGTGACGTTCTGCCCGACGGGCGGCATCTCGATCGACAGCGCGCCGGCGTTCCTGGCGCTGAAAAACGTCGCCTGCGTCGGCGGCTCGTGGCTGACGCCGAAGGATGCGCTTGCGGCCGGCGACTGGGCGCGCATCACCGAGCTGGCAAGGGCAGCGGCGGCGCTGGGCTAGACCTTGGCCAGCCGCGCATCGAGCGATGGCGAGGTGGCGATGGCGCCGGTTTGCACACCAGATGATCAGCCGATGGATGTCATACCTATCAGTCGAAAGAACTTTCGTCATTCGCGCCCGCTTACTGCGGGCGAAATAGAACTGGCGTCGCTGTTGTTTCACGACGCTATCGACTACCGGCGCGTGCGCATCCACGCCCGCCGCTACATGCCGTTCCAGCCGAGTAACTGCGCGATGACGCCGAACGGGCATCTATATTTTCACGCGTCCTGCTTCCTTGACGATTACGCCCAAGCAACCGCCGCCAGCCAGCATTGGTTCATTCACGAGATGGCGCATGTGTGGCAACATCAGCTGGGATACGCGGTGCGCCTGCGCGGTGCGGTGCGGATCGGGCTGCCGTACAACTACGATCTGGCACCCGGCAAAAAGCTGGCGGACTTCAACATGGAGGCGCAGGGCGATCTGCTGGCCGATTATTTCGCACTCAGGCACTTGGGTTCTTCGGCGTGCATGCGGCAGACGCGCTACGCCGGCAGCCTGCCGCTCTATGAGCAGGTGTTGGCCGGCTTTCTCGCCAATCCGGGCGCGGCGGCCAATCTTCCTGAAGATTATGGCCGCTGGCTGCTGCATTTCAAGCGGCGAGCAAGACGCACGGTGTAGTTCCGAGTCCGGGGCGCATACGCGTTCCTGAACATCTCCGCGGGGCTTACGTGCCGGCGTGTGCTGGCCTGGCAAGCGCGTAGCGCCCAGTGAAGGCGTCAGGCTCGATCCAGGCAGGCATCAATGGCATCCATCAGCTCGCCGAGCACAAATGGCTTCGTCAGGTAGACGGAAAACCCGGCTGCGAGTCCTTTCTGTATCTGCTTCGGATAGGCATCCGATGATAATGCGATGACAGGAATATTCGCGGTGAGAGGGTCTGTGCGAAGCAGGCGAAGCGCCTCGAAACCATTGATATCGGGCAGATTGATGTCCATCAGAATTAAGCAGGGCGAGTTGGACCTTGCAAGCGCAATGCCGTGATGTCCTGTGCCAGCAGACAGCAACGTCAGATTCTCGCGCCTGGCGATCAAATGCTCGACCAACGCAAGATTGGCCGCATTGTCTTCGATATAGAGGATGTTACGCCACGGAGTTGCGAGTGCTTGCTGGGAATGCATAGTGCTGGATGACAGTGTGTTGGCGGGGTTGCTTCGTGAGATGAAATGATACCACAAGGCAACACTTCGGTTGCTACGTGCGGTCAGGTTGCATGTCGCCAGGCGCACCTGCCGCGAACGCTTGCGCGGCGCCGTCCGGCGTAGCGGTTTGCGCGAGATCAAGCACATCCGGGCTGCAAGACGTACGCTAAGAGTTTGCTACACGTAATCTTTTTCCCCGGCGAGGCCCCATGTCATTCCGTTTTATCATCCCGATCATCCTGCTGCTGGCCGCGACCGGCGCGCACGCCGCCCCGGCGCCGGCGCCGCGCACCGGCGAGGCGGAAGTGAGGGAAACCAGGGGCGGCCTGCCGTGCTTCACCATCTCGCAGCGCGAGGAGGAACGCGGCGGCGCGCCCGATTTCCAGGCCGTCACCGTGTACGATCCGTCGTCGCGGCCGCGCGCCAAGATGTGGACGATGGCGATGCCGCCGGACCGCACCTTCCCGGTCCTGTTCAGCATGTGCATTCCGTATGCCGGCAGGGTGCAGTCGCTGCCGCAGACCAAGTCCGTGATGCTGGAAACCGGCAAAGTGTATGAAGTCCACATCGACGTGCGCCCCGGTGGCGGGCCGAACCAGCCGCGCGCTTACGGTGCGCGGTTCTGCCTGGCCAAGCAGCGCGACGGCGGCGTGCTCGTGCGCCACATCGGCGCCGGCGCGCAGGAGGGACGCAACCTGTATGGCTGTATCGTTTCGAAATAGCATGCGCGTTCGTGCATGCTGACCCGGCGCCCGCCTCGACCTTTCCAAACGTTCTTTTCGCGCCTGCTGCGCAACCCCTGAGCCGCGCGGCGGTCAAAGGAGAGGCGTCGTCGGAAGTGAAGCACGGCGGCCCACACGCGCTCGCCCGCGCCGCAAGATCATCCCCAACGCATAAACAAGGAAAATACCATGAGCCGATTTGCCGTTTGCCTGTTCGTGCTGGCGATGTCCGCCGGCACCGCACCGGCGCAGGAGCCGCAGCCCGCTGTCGCCGCGGCGCCGCTGACGCATGCCGAGGTCGTCAAGGTCGACAAGGAAGGAGGCAAAATCAGCTTCAGGCACGGCGCCATCCAGAACCTGAAAATGCCGGCGATGACAATGGCATTCAAGGTGGCCGACGCCGCCATGCTGGAGCAGGTGAAGATCGGCGACAAGGTCGCCTTCTTCGCCGAAAAGGTCGACGGCGCGTTCTTCGTCACCAGGCTGGAACCGGCGAAGTAATCTTCCTTATTGCTGCCGGACGAGCTTGAGCTGCTCGTCGGCGTCGGCGCGCAGCTTCGGCGGCAGGGCCGGCTTGAACGCGAGCGCCTTGCCGTACGACGCCACCGCGTTGAGCTTGTCGCCGAGCGCCTGCTGCGATTTCCCGATGCGGTACCAGGTGGACGCGCGGCGCGTCATCGCGTTGGCCTGCTCGAAGCCGGCGAGCGCTTCGCGGTGCTTGCCCAGTTCCTGCTGCACCCGCGCCAGGCCATAGAGCGCCCCTTCGCTGTCGGGGAAGCGTTTCTGCGCTTCGCGGAACATGCGCTCGCTGTCGGCATACTTCTTGTCGCCGAGGTACTTGTTGCCGAGGTTATTGATCAGGTCGCGCTGGCCTTCCGCCACCGCCTCGTTGCTGCTGACCGGCATCGCCAGCACCGCCGCTTCCGCCTTGGCGAGCTTGTCGTCGGCGGCATCGAGCCGCGCCGTCATCAGCTTGCCGGCCTCGGCGTTGATCAGCGCGGTCTGCGCCGCCAGCGTCTGCGCCTTGCCGCTGCCGCCGCCGACGATGGCCGGCGCCTGCATGTAATACGTCATCAGCGAAAAGCGCGCATCCATGTTCTGCGGTTCGAGCTCGACCGCGGTCTTGAACGCGTCGCGGATCTTGCCGGCGTAGCTCATCGCCGACACCATGCCGGCCGACACCGCCTTGGTGCCGAGCGCGTTGCCGTACGCCAGGTGACAGTTGGCCACTTTCGGCTGCGCCGCGAGGCAGCGTTCGCCGAGCTTGACGGCGTCTTCGATGCGTCCTTCGGCCAGGCCGACCTCGCTCAGGGCGACCAGGGCGTCGGCATTGCCGGCGTCCTGCGCGAGCCTGGCGTTGGCGAGGCGCTCGACGTCGGCGTACTTGTGCGCGCGCATCAGGGCGGAGTACTCGCTGGCGGCCGCCGGCGCGCACAGCAGCATGCCGAGGGCGCTGGCGGCAATTGCGTGGGAAATTTTCATGTGATGCCTTTCAATAAAATCATTCGTAGCGCAGGCAGTCGACCGGCAGCAGTTTCGATGCCCGGCGCGCCGGGTAGAAGCCGAAGAACACTCCGACCAGGGTGGAAAAGCTGCAGGCGACGACGACCGCCGACGCGGTGATGAAGACGTCGAACTTGCCGGTGGACGTGATGCCGGCGGCGGCGGCGGCGGCAAGGCCGATGCCGATCACGCCGCCGGCCAGGCAAATAACCACTGCCTCGGTCAGAAATTGCAGCAGCACGTCGCGCGGCTTGGCGCCGATCGCCATGCGGATGCCGATTTCGCGGGTGCGCTCGGTGACCGATACCAGCATGATGTTCATGATACCGATACCGCCGACGACCAGCGAGATCGCGCCGATCATGCCGAGCAGCAGGGCGATGCCGGCGCTGATCTTGGCGGCGGTCTCGGCGAACGAGGCGACGTTCTCGACGCGGAAGTCGTCCGGCGCGTCGACCTTGATGCGGTGGCGGTCGCGCAGCATGCCCTTGATGTCCTCGATGGCGTCGAGCAGGTTCTGGCCCGGCTTGCCCTGCGTGGCGACGTAATGGACGTTGTCCGGAAACGGGCTGCGCACGAGGTTGGCGCGTGCCGCGGTGATCGGCACGATGATCATGTCGGCCAGGTTGCCGCCGTCGATCTGCTTGCCTTCGCCGTGCAGCACGCCGACCACCTGGAAGGCGACGTTCTCGATGCGCAGGGACTTGCCGAGCGGGTCGGCCTTGTAGAAGAACTGGTCGGCCACCTTCTGGCCGATCACCACCATGCGCGAGGCGGCGCGCACGTCCGCTTCGCTGAACACGCTGCCTTGCTCGATCTTCCAGTTGCGAATCTTGAACATTTCCGGCGTAACGCCCATCACCATCGAGTTCGACGTTTCGTTGCCGGCCGCGACCTTGAAGCTGCCTTGCAGCGAGGGCGCCGATCCGGTCAGGCTCGGCAGGGAATTGAGCGCCATCGCATCGGCCATCGTCAGCGACGGCGCCGCATTGCTGCGCAGGCGCCGCTCGTCGGTGCGGTTGCCGCCCGGGAACACGTACAGCATGTTGGTGCCGAGCGCCTGCAGTTCCTTGCCGATGAAGCGCTGCATGCTGTCGCCGAGCGCCAGCAGCAGCGTCACCGAGGTGATGCCGATGATAATGCCCAGCATCGTCAGCGCGGTGCGCAGCCGGTTGGCGCTCATCGAGCGGAACGCTTCGTTGACTACCTGGAAAAAATTCATGTGACGGCTCCGTGTGCCGCCAGGCGCAGGCCTTCGGCGGCCGGGCCGTCGTAGACCACGCGGCCGTCCTTGAGCCGCATCAGGCGCTTGCTGTAGGCTGCGATGTCGGGCTCGTGCGTGACGAGCAGGATCGTGATGCCGCGTTCGCTGTTGAGCTGCTGGAACGAGCGCATGATTTCGTCGCTGGTGTGGGTGTCGAGGTTGCCGGTCGGCTCGTCGGCGAGGATCAGCGGCGGGTCGCCGACCAGGGCGCGGGCGATCGCCACGCGTTGCTGCTGGCCGCCCGACAACTGGTTCGGCGTGCGCCTGGCGTAATCGGCCAGGCCGACGCGGTCGAGTTCGGCCAGCGCCTTCGCATGCGCCCTGGCGCGCGAGACGCCGGCGTAGATCAGCGGCAGCGCGACGTTTTCGGCCACGCTCATCCGCTTGATCAGGTTGAAGCTCTGGAACACGAAGCCGATGGTGCGGTTGCGGATCGTCGCCAGTTCGGCGCGCGACAAGGTCAGCGTGTCGATGCCGCCCAGCAGGTAGGTGCCGCCGGTGGCCTGGTCGAGGCAGCCGAAGATATTCATCAGGGTCGACTTGCCGGAGCCGGACTGGCCCATGACGGCGAGGAAGTCGCCGCGCGGCACCAGCAGGTCGATGCCGAACAGCACCTTGGTTTCGACGCTGCCCGAAAAATAGCTCTTGGTGACGGCGCGGATATCGATCAGCGGCCCACTCATTCGGTCTTGCTCTCTGGCGCCAGTGCGCGGGTGATCACCTTGTCGCCTTTTTTGAGGTCGCCGGCGATCACTTCGGTGAAGCGGAAGTTCGACAGGCCGATCTTGATGTCGGCCGGCACCGCCTGGTTGCGCGCATCGAGCTTGTAGATCTTGTACTGGCGTGCGGCCTCTTTCTTGCTGCGGAAGGACAGGTCGTCTTCATCGGCGGCGGCGACAGCGACGGTTGCCTGTTCCGGCTTGCCGCCTTTTTCCTTCAGCTTCTTCGCTTCCTTTTCCAGTTCCTCGTCGGACAGGCGGAAGCGCAGCGCGGCGGTCGGGATGCGCAGCACGTTGTCGCGGTGGCCGACCACGAGGCGCACCTGCGCCGTCATGCCGGGCTTCAACAATTCCTGCTTGTTCTCGACGTCGAGCACGACGTTGTAGGTGACCACGTTCTGCACCACGTTCGGCGCCAGGCGGAACTGGCGCATGCTGGCGTCGAACTCGCGGTCCGGGTAGGCGTCGACGACGAAGCGCGCCGGCTGGCCGTCCTTCAGCGCGCCGACGTCGGCTTCGGAGACGCTGGTGTCGATCTGCATCTTGGTCAGGTCGCGCGCGATCTGGAACAGGTTCGGCGTGGTGAACGAGGCCGCCACGGTCTGGCCGAGGTCGATGGTGCGCTTGATGACGACGCCGTCGATCGGCGCGCGGATCACGCTGTTGTTGAGGTCAGCCTGCGAGCGCGCCAGCTGAGCCTCGGCCAGCTTGATGTTGGCCTTGGCGACGTCGAGTTCGCGGCGCGACTGGTCCAGCGTCAGGGTCGACACGTAGTTTTGCGCGACGAGGCGCTGGTTGCGTTCGAAGTTCGCCTGCGCCAGCCGCATCGATGCCTGGGCCGAGGCGACGCTCGCTTCGACCTGGCGGATCTGGGCGTTGAAAATGGTCGGGTCGAGCTTGAGCAGCACCTGGCCCTTCTTGACGTGATCGTTGAAGTCGGCGTTCAGTTCGACCACGGTTCCCGAGACTTGCGAGCCGACGTTGATCAGCGCGACCGGGTTGATGGTGCCGGTGGCGGTGACGGTCTGGGTGATGTTGCCGCTATCGACGATGGCGCTGCGGTACTTCGAATCGGGAATCGGCTTTTCTTTTTTGCTGTGGAGGTAGGCGGCGGCGGCGACGCTGGCGACCAGCAGGCCAGTTGCCAGCAGGACGCGTTTCTTCGTCAAAATTTTCATCGTTATATGCACTTGAACCCGGTGAAGCGCCACGGCGCGATGGGATCAGTGTGCAATATCTATACGATAGTTGCAACATGCATACGTTTTTGGACGGGAAGCACGGCGGCAATTTCTGGTGTCAGGTCTGACATTAGCACAAGAGTCTGCCTGTTCTGGCAGGCTGGTGTACGAATGTCAGACCTGACACCAGCGTTGCGCGGTGGCAGCTAGGGATTTTCGATGACGACGCGGTCGCGGCCGCAGCGCTTGGCGGCGTACAGCGCGCGGTCGGCGGCGCCGATCAACTGCGCCACTTCGACCGGATTGTGCGGCGCCTGCGTCGCCACGCCGATGCTGACGGTAACGAAGCGCGAAGCGGACGCGGCGGCGTGCGGAATGGCCAGCTGCGCGATGCGCTGGCGCAGGTTTTCGGCCACCCTGGCGCCGCCGGCGCTGTCCATGTCGGGCAGCACCACGGCGAATTCTTCGCCGCCGTAGCGGGCGATTAGGTCGAGCGGGCGCTGCAGCGAGCCGGCGAGCGCGTTGGCCACGCGGATCAGCGTGTCGTCGCCCTGCTGGTGGCCGTAGTGATCGTTGTAGGCCTTGAAGAAATCGATGTCGATCATCAGCATCGTCAGCGAAATGCCGGTGCGCTTGGCGCGCCGCTGTTCCTTCTCCATCGACAGGTCGAAATGGCGGCGGTTGGCGATGCCGGTCAGGCCGTCGGAGAAGGTCTGCGAGCGCAGCTCGAGCGCCTGGTCGCGCAGCAGGCGCTCGCGGTGCACCGCGGCGCTGACGTCGCTGACCTGGATCAGGCAGTGGCGCGTGGCGCCGCCCACTTCCAGCGGCGTGACCGCCACCGCCTGCTGCATGCGCACCCCTTTGGCCCTGGCGGTGCGGTCGGCGAACAGCGGCATCGGCGCCTTGTGCAGCGTTTGCGACAGCACAGCCGGAAAATTGTCGCGCAGCGCTTGCTGCACGGCGTTGTCGAGGCGCTTGCCCTTGAGATCGGGGAACACGGCGAGGAAGTCGCGCCCCAGCACCGCGGCCTGCGGATGGCCGGAGTGCTGCGCCATCCAGCGGTTCCACAGCACCACGCGGCGCTCGGCGTCGAGCACGACGGCGCCGAGGTCGATGGCGCCAAGCACGTTTTCGAGCATGTCCGGGCGAATCATTGCGACACTGTCCATGTCAGGCTTGGCCCGTAATGTTGGCGAGATAGCCGTCGACCTGCGACTGCAGGTCGGCCAGCGCGCTCACGTCGAGGATGAAGGCGACATAGCCGTGGATCTGGTGGGCCTCGAGGATGAAGTCGATATGCAGCATCAGCACCACCGTCTCGGCCAGGCCGCACGAGGCGGTGAGGATGTCTTCGCTGCTGCCGAGGTGGTATACCGGCAGCGAACCGCGCAGTTCGCGCTCGAACACATTGGCCAGCGTGCCGACGCAGGAGTTGAGGATGATGTTGCCGATCTCGCTCATCGCCTCCTGTTCCATCTCGGTGAGCTCCTTGAACGGCACCGATTCGCCCACCATCAGGCGCACGATGTCGAGGCTCTTGTCTTCCGGGAACATCAGGATCGCTTCGGTGGTGAACGCGCCCTCGTAGTGCTGGCTGATGCCGCAGACGCGCTGGCGCTCGGGCGTGCCGAGCATGGCGGCGGCGTCGGCGCGGTTGAGGAAGCGGATCGACGGCACCGACATCGTGACCTCTTCGCTGACGATTTCGCTCATTGCCCTGGCGGCCTGGCCGACACCGATATTGAAAATTTCAACCAGGGCGTCATGCTGCAGTTCACTGAGCTTGAGCATGCTTACTCCAGCGCGCCCAGCAGGGCATGGATGCGCGCCTCGGTAATCGGCTTTTCCATGAAGCCGATGCCCATTTCGCTGGCACGGTTGCGCGTCGTGTTCTGCACGTTGGCGGTGACGAGCGAAATATGCGCCTGCGGGCACATCGCGCGCAGGTGGCCGGCGGCGGCCAGCCCGCCCATGCCGGGCATGTTGACGTCGACCAGGATCAGCGTCGGCGACATCGACTGCACCTTCACCAGCGCTTCCTCGCCCGTGGCCGCTTCCTCGACCAGCCAGCCGGGCTGCCTGGTGAGGATGAACTGGCGCGCCATCAGGCGGGAAACACGGCTGTCGTCGACCACGAGGACGGTTTTGGAGTCGTTCATTTTGGTTCCTCTGAGTAACTTTTAGTCGACGGCCATTCTCTCACCAAACCATTTTCGATTTTGCCCAAAAGGAACATCGTTTGCGCTGGCGCGGGGTCGCGCTTGCTGCCGGACAAAGGTATTTATCGTTGAAAGGAGGTCCCGCAACGGTCGATCCGCTAAAATGTCGGCATTCCTCACTGCCTACCTCTTTATTCAGACCATGACCCAAGACGAACTCAAGCAAGCAGTAGCCGTAGCCGCCATCGAATACGTCGTCGACGGCGAAATCATCGGCGTGGGCACCGGCTCGACCGCCAATTTCTTCATCGACGAACTGGCCAGGATCAAGCACCGCATCAAGGGCACCGTGGCGTCGTCCGAAGCCACCGCGGCGCGCCTGCGCGGCCACGGCATCGAGGTGTTCGACCTCAACGACGTCACCTCGATTGCGGTCTACATCGACGGCGCCGACGAAATCACCAACAGCGGCGCGATGATCAAGGGCGGCGGCGCGGCGCTGACGCGCGAGAAAATCGTCGCCTCGGTGTCGGGCAAGTTCGTCTGCATCGCCGACGGCTCCAAGCTGGTCGACACGATGGGCAAGTTTCCGCTGCCGGTCGAGGTGCTGCCGATGGCGCGCGCGGCCGTGATGCGCAAGATGACCGCCCTCGGCGGCCAGCCGAAGCTGCGCACCAAGGCTGGCAGCAGCGAAGCCTTCATCACCGACAACGGCGGCGAGATCATCGACGTCGCCGGCCTGTCGATCACCGATCCGGTCGCGCTGGAGCGGGAAATCAACCAGGTGCCGGGCGTCGTCGCGGTAGGATTGTTCGCGCTGCGCGGCGCCGATGTCTGCCTGCTGGGCACCAGCGAAGGCGTGAAAACGCTCACTTTCTAACTGAAGGAAACTGCATGAAGCGATTGCTGCTGGTGTCGTGCGCCGTTGTGCTGAGCGCCTGTTCGATGTTCAGGACAAAGATGGAGCCAGTGGCAGTGGCGCCGGCCATGCCTGTCGAGACGCGCCTGCTCGACGCCAACGGCGTGCCGATCGAACGCATCCCGTTCCGGGCGGGCGTGTCGTCGGTGACGGTGGAGCGGCTGGGCAAGCAGCGCGATTGCCAGAGCAGCGAAGGCGCCGGCCTTCTCACCGAGCCCGGCCCGATCGAGGTGTACCGGATGGTCTGCTCGAGCGGCAAGGTCTTCATGGCGCGCTGCGAATTGCGGCAATGTAAGGCGATGTGACGATTCCGTTGTCCACGTCGCAGCGCGACGGCATCTTGCTGCCGTCGCTGGCGCTGTTCGGCAGCCAGATTTCCGTCAACCTGGGCGCCGCGGTGGCCAAGAATTTGTTCCCCGTGATCGGGGTCGAGGGCATCACCGCGTTCCGGGTGGGATTTTCGGCGCTGATCCTGCTGGCGATTTTTCGGCCATGGCGCTCGCCGCTAACCCGCGGCGATGTCTTCAACCTGGTCATTTACGGCGCCGTCATGGGCCTGATGAACCTGCTGATCTACCGCGCCTTCCAGCGTATTCCGATCGGCATCGCGGTTGCCATCGAAGTGACCGGGCCGCTGCTGGTGGCCTTGCTGGCGTCGCGCCGACCGCGCGACATCGCCTCGTGCGCGCTGGCCGTGTTCGGGCTGTACCTTCTGCTTCCCCTGAATGCCGCTGCCGAGCGACTCGATCCGGTGGGCGTCGCCTATGCGTTTGGCGCTGCGGCGTGCTGGGCGCTGTACATCGTGTTCGGCAAGCGCGCGTCGAGCATCGCCGGAGGGCAGGGCGTGGCGCTGGGAATGCTGGTGGCGTCGCTGTTCATTGTGCCGCTGGGCGTCGCGTACACCGACGCGTCGACGATCACGCCGCAGGTGCTGGGCATCGGCCTGGTGATCGCCGTGCTGTCGAGCGCCATTCCCTATTGCCTCGAGATGCTGGCGCTGCGCGGCTTGCCGCAGGGGCTGTACGGCATGTTCAGCAGCGCGGCGCCGGCCGTCACGGCCTTGGCTGGGCTGCTGATATTGGGGGAACGGCTGAACGGGACGCAGTGGATGGCGATTGCCTGCATTGTGCTGGCGTCGGCGACGTGCGCGATGTCCGCGCGGGCAAGCGAATAGACTGTCTACCTGCTCGTCTTAGCATCACAACTGGGATTCAGGCGGGTCCTGCCTCGGTAGAATATGCATTGTTCAAGGATGCATCAGCACCGGCATGATCAGGTTCGTCAGCAATTTCTCGCTCAGAGGGTGGGCGTCGCGGACCTGAAAGTTGGTCGTAGTGATGACGACCACCGCGTCCAGTTCCGGCAGGACGAACACTTTATTGCCGCCCGAACCGGCCATCCCGTAGGTCTGCACCGTGCGGCCATTGACGTTGAAGGCTTGCAACCACCATAAGTAGCCGTAGTCGAAGCCCTCGCGGGCGTTGGCATGCGGCGCGATTGAGCGCTTGACCCATTCGGCGGGAATAACTTGCTTGCCGCCCCAGCGTCCGCCGTCCAGGTAGAGCTGGCCAAGCTTCATCAGGTCCACACTGCGTAGCTGCAGCCCTCCGCCCGTCATGGCGCTGCCCTTGGGCTGGAACTGCCATTTCACTTTGTCAATGCCGAGCGGTGTGAACAGGTTGGTGGCCGCGAAGTCCGGAACGCTCTGGCCGCTGACCTTTTCGAGCAAGGGGCCCAGCAGGGCCGTGCCCGCCGTGCAGTAGCTCCAGGCGCGGCCATATGGCGATTGCTCCGGGCGGGGCTGCCATTCGGGAAAGCCACGGATCGGCAGGTCGGCCACGAAGCGGCTCCAGTCTTCCACCAGATACATGCGCTCTTCGTTACCGCGCGAAACCTGGTTGTCGTCGTCGCACTCGAGAAGGGAACTCATGGTCAGAAAGTCCTCGACCGTGATCTTGTTCTTGCGCGGATCGGCGTAGGCCAGCGGGCGCAGTTCCGGAAAGTGGGGAAGCACGGCGGTGTCGACGCGCATGAGCTTACGGTCTATGGCAAGTCCTACCAGCATGCCCGTTACCGTCTTGCTCACCGAGCGTGTGTTGCGCAAGCTCTCGGCACCCTCCTTGTCGAAGTAGCGTTCGTAGATCAGTTTGCCATGCTGGGCCACGACGACGCTGGTGACCTGTTTGAAGTTGCCCGCCTCGATGGCGGTGGTGACAGCGTCCAGTTCGCCCGCACTAGCGGTGCTGCCGAAGGCAAGTAGAAGGGCTATGTATCGCAACATTGTGTACTCCGAAGTAAGGGGAAAGGTCAGTCTAGTCCCGCGAATTGGGCATTGTCTTGGACGTTTGAAACATTTGGCGGCGATAGGTACTTGGCGTCATGCCATACCTGGCCTGGAAGGCGCGCGTCATGTGACTTTGGTCGGCGAAGCCCACGGTCAGCGCCACTTCGGCCATGCACAGGTCCGGACGGCCCAGCAGGCCGCTGGCTTGCTCGATGCGTCGCCAGCGCAGCAGGTCGCCCGGTGAGCAGCCCCAGGCCTGGCGGAACACGCGCGCCAGATGCACAGGATGCACGCCAAGGGCTGCGGCCACGTCGGCAATGCGTAGATGCGTGTCGGTGGCAAGGTCCATCACGGCCTCGTAGGCTTGATGGGCCCAGGCGGGCAATGCTGGCGGAGACGCTGGCGCAGCCCTGTGCAAACCGGCCAGCATCTCCCATGCGTTTGCTTCCAGCATCGCGACATCGCCACCGCGATCGATTTCGCGCGCGATCCTGAACGCAGCGGCCGCGCATGCCGTACTCCGCAGGACGGTGGCACACTCTTGGGCTGCACGCAATTCTTCGGCGCCCGACAGGAGGGCCGGATCGAGCGATACAGTCATGAAGCTGCCTTTCCCATCGACGAAACGGTCACGGTGAGTTGTGCCGGCCGGATTGAAGACGAGGGTGGGCGCGGGCGCGCGCGGCGGCGCGTGGAGAGCGCTGGAGATATATACGCCGGATAAGACGAGGACGAAGTGGGCATCGTCATGGCGATGGGTGTGGACTTCGTCCTCGCCACGAGTGGCTCTCAGGCGGCGAATATCGAATATGCTGGCGCTCGCGCCGTGATGCACGTCGCCATAGAACTGGCCCGCCTTGAAGTTGATTGCAGTGGTCATTTCGACACTGTATGGCCGACCGGACGGATAGGCTAGCGCGGGCCGACGAAGCGCGCCAGCGGATGGATAAGCGGTCGATTCAGGGGGTTGCACCGATACGGAAACATCTGGCACCACGCACTATCAAGGCCGCTGTCGTGTGCGTGGGAAGGCGCTAGGACTGTGGCGCCGGCGACGGCCGCCATGGCAGCGGGCCGAAAAAGTCTTGCCGCAAAAGGAAAAACGTCGCCCTCGCGGACGACGTTTCTGGCGTTCAGGTAGCTTGTGACTGTTTACTCTGCCGGCGGCACGTAGCCCATCGCGGCATCGGCGCCTTCGCCGAAG
>JAZKFW010000017.1:0-100483 GCA_040386255.1 Pseudomonadota bacterium | reverse complement strand
ACCCGCGACCCCCGACGTGACAGGCCGGTATTCTAACCAACTGAACTACCACTCCGTGTTACTCTGATCGGTACTGCTGATCATGATGCCAGGTCTCTGATCTGGTGGGCGCTGAGAGGCTCGAACTCCCGACCTAAGCCTTGTAAGGGCTCCGCTCTACCAACTGAGCTAAGCGCCCGCACACTTCTAATCAGATCTGCTTCAGACGTTTGTCACCACGTCTTAAGAGGCCCGAATCATATCTAGTTATTTCACAGCGCGCAAGGGCTTTTTTGTCCGGCCCCGCTTTTTTATTCCTTGATTCCCCACTGCGACAGCATCCACGCCATCTGGAAAGCGCCTTCGCGGATCGCGTTGTAACGCCCCGACGCGCCACCGTGGCCGGCCCCCATGTTGGTCTTCAGCAGCAGCGGATTGTTGTCAGTCTTGTAAGCGCGCAGCTTGGCCACGTACTTGGCCGGCTCCCAGTACATCACCTGGCTGTCGTTCAGGCCAGTGGTGACCAGCATCGCCGGATACTTCTTGCGCTCGATATTGTCGTACGGCGAATAGCTGCGCATGTAGTCGTAGGCCGCCTTCTGGTTCGGGTCGCCCCATTCGAGGTACTCGCCGGTGGTCAGCGGCAGCGTCGCGTCCATCATCGTGTTCATGACGTCGACGAACGGCACCGCCGCGTGCACCGCGCGGAACAGGTCGGGGCGCATGTTGACGACGGCGCCCATCAGCAGGCCGCCGGCGCTGCCGCCTTCGATGATCAGGCGGTCCGGCGACGTCCATTTTTGCTTGACGAGGAATTCGGCGCTGTCGATGAAGTCGTTGAAGGTGTTCTTCTTTTTCATCAGCATGCCGTCGTCGTGCCAGTGCTCGCCCATGTCGGTGCCGCCGCGGATGTGCGCCTGCACGTAGATGACGCCGCGCTCGAGCAGGCTCAGTCGCTTGCTGGCGAACGTCGCCTCGGTCGAATAGCCGTACGAGCCGTACGAATACAGCAGCAGCGGCGCCGAGCCGTCCAACTTCGTGCCCTTGCGATAGACGGACCACAGCGGCACCTTGACGCCGTCGCGCGCGGTGACCCACAGGCGGCGCGTGACGTAGCGCTTCGGATCGTAGCCGCCCACCACTTCCTCGCGCTTGAGCACCGTGCGCGCGCCGCTGCCCATGTCGACATCGAGTATGGTCGGCGGCGTCACCGGCGACTGGTAGGAGACGCGGTAGGCGCCGGCCGCGAACTCCGGCGTGCCGGCGCCTACCGCCAGGTACACCGGGTCGTCGAACTTCACCGTCTTCCACGTCTTCTTGTTGAAGTCGTAGATGCGCATGCGGTTCAGCGCATTGGTCTTCTCGCTGATCACCAAGTAGTCGCGGAACGCTTCGACGTTCTGCACCAGCACCTTGCCGTCATGGCGCACCAGCGGCTTCCAGTTCTGCTGCTGCGGCGCGCTGGCCGGCGCGGTCGCCACGCGGAAGTTCTTGGCGTCCTTGTTGGTGGTGATGAACAGCGTGCCGTCGCGGTGGTCGACGCGGTAGCGATGGCCCTTCTCGCGGCCGAGCGACTGGAACGCGCCTTCCGGCTGGCCGGCCGGCAGCAGCCGCACTTCGGCGGTATCGGTGGCGCCGATGTCGAGGCGGATGTACCGCTGGTCGCGCGTGGCGGCCACCTGCAGGTCGAACTGTTCGACCGGCTCGTGGTACACCTGCACCGGCGCGCTGCCCAGCTTCAGGCGCAGCAGGCGGTCGGCGCGCTTGGTGGTGGCGTCTTCCTGGACCAGGAACAGGGTCTGGCTGTCGGCGGCCCAGGCCATGCTGGTCACGCGCGGCGCGCTGTCGGCCAGCAGCTTGCCGGTCTTGAGGTCCTTGACGAACAGCGTGTACTGGCGATAGCCGGTGGTGTCGGTGGCGTATGCCAGCAGCCGGTCGTCGGGGCTGACCTTCAGGCCGGCCACCGCGAAATACTTCTGTCCTTCGGCCAGCAGGTTCTGGTCGAGCAGGATCTCCTCGGGCGCGGCCGGGTCGTAGGCCAGCCTGGCGCCGGCCGGGCGGCGGCAGATGATCTGGTACTGCTTGCCCGCTTCGACGCGGTTGTAATAGTAGTAGTTGCCGCGCCGCGTAGGCACCGACAGGTCGACCTCCTGCATGCGCCCCTTGATTTCGGCGAACAGCTTGTCCGCCAGCGGCGCGATATTGGCCGTCATGGCGTCGGTGTAGGCGTTTTCGGCGTTCAGGTGGGCGATGACGTCCGGGTTTTCCTTCTTCTGCAGCCAGCGGTAGTCGTCGGTGACGACGGCGCCGTGGCGCGTTTCCTGCCAGGCGGCCTTGGCGGCGACCGGCGGGACCGCGGAATCGGCGGCGCCGGCCGCGGTGGCGGCGAGGGCGAGCGCGGCGAAGACGGTGGAGATGGTGTGGGTTGCCACTGAGGCTCCTCGTAGTTTGTTGTGTTCATCATCATATCCTTGCCGGGATTCCAGCGGGAAATGTGTTGTTTGCGAGGGTTCCGTCTACATTGTGTCCTTGCAATTACTTGCGTCGATGTTCGAAAATGACGGCCATCTTAGTCTGACGAAATAAAGACATCCTCAGGATGCGGGTCAGCAGGCAGGGGACGCAAGGTCATCCATCGCAAGAAACTTTTTCCAGGAAAAACTCATGATCAAGATCTCCAAGATGCACAAGCGCGTCCTGCGCGCCCATGGCGCCATGCTGGCCCTGACGGCGATGCTGCCGGTCGGCTCCGCCTTCGCGCAAACCAGCACCGCGCCGGAGCTGCAAAGCGTCACCGTCACCGCCCAGCGCCGCACCGAAAACATCAAGGAGGTCCCGGTCTCGGTCACCCAGATCAAGGGCGAGAAGCTCGACGTGCTGGTGTCCGGCGGCGAAGACATCCGCGTGCTGGCCGGCAAGGTGCCGAGCCTGAACGTCGAATCGTCGAACGGCCGCACCTTCCCACGCTTCTACATCCGCGGCTACGGCAATACCGATTTCAACACCTTCGCCTCGCAGCCGGTGTCGCTGATCTACGACGACGTGGTGCAGGAGAACCCGATCCTCAAGGGCTTCCCGATCTTCGACCTGGCCGGCGTCGAGGTGCTGCGCGGCCCGCAGGGCACCCTGTTCGGCCGCAACACGCCGGCCGGCGTGGTCAAGTTCGAGTCCGAAAAGCCGAACGTGCGCAAGGTCGAGGGCTATTACAACGGCACCATCGCCTCGCACAACACCATCAACGTCGACGGCGCCGTCAACGTGCCGCTGTCGGACCAGTGGGCGCTGCGCTTCTCGATGCTGCGCCAGCACCGCGACGACTACGTCGAGAACTTTGCCGACCCCGCCTTCACGGTCAAGCGCAACGAGCTCGATGGCTACAACGAGCACGCCGAGCGCCTGCAGCTGCTGTACGCGCCGGACGCCACCTTCTCGGCGCTGTTCAACGTGCACCAGCGCACCACCAGCGGCAGCTCGCGCCTGTTCCGCGCCAACCTGATCAAGAAGGGCACGAACGATTTCGCCGACGGCTTCGACGCCGACCGCGTCGTCACCAACGCGCAAAACTTCCAGAACCTGAAGACCAGCGGCGGCAGCATGCGCCTGTCGTGGGACTTGGGCGCGGTCAAGCTGTACTCGATCTCCGGCTTCGAGCAGGTCAACCGTTACCTGAGCCGCGGCGACATCGACGGCGGTACGCCGGCCGGCCCGGGCTTCATCCCGTTCCAGGTCGAGACCGCGGGCGGCATCAGCGGCGTCAAGCAGTACACCCAGGAATTGCGCGCCGAGTCGAAGGTGGCCGGCCCGCTCAACTGGCAGGCTGGCGTGTATTACTTCAACGAAGATGCCAACGGTTACAGCGACAACTTCAATAGCACCACCGGCGCCCAGACCTCGCACCTGGCCAGCCATCAGAAGAACACCGCGTGGGCGGCGTTCGCTTCGGTCAACTATGCGATCAGCGACGCCTTCGGCGTGCGTGGCGGCGTGCGCTACACCAACGACGAGAAGGACTTCAACACCGTCTCGGCGGTCAACGTGGTGCAGATCGGGCCGAACTCGGTCAACGCCAGCAAGAGCAAGGTCAACTGGGACCTCAGCGCCACCTACAAGGTCAACAAGGACGTCAACGTCTACGCGCGCGCCGCCACCGGTTTCCGCGCGCCGAGTATCGCCGCCGCGTCGGCGTCGGTGCCGATCACGGTGGCCGATGCCGAGACCATCGTCTCGGTCGAAGCCGGCGTCAAGGCCGACCTGTTCGAGCGCCGCGGCCGCGTCTCGTTCAGCGTCTACGACTTCGACGTCAAGAACCAGCAGCTGACGGTGGTCGGCGGCAACTCCAACGTCAACCGCCTGATCAATGCCGCCAAGACCAAGGGCCGCGGCGCCGAGCTCGATTTTGAAGGCTACATCAGCAGCGACTTCAAGGTCACCGCCGGCGCCAGCTACAACTTCACCGAGATCCGCGACGCCAGCCTGTCGGTGAACAAGTGCGGCAGCTGCACCGTGACCGATCCGCTGAACGCGGCCGGCCGCGTCGTCATCGACGGCAACCCGCTGCCGCAGGCGCCGCGCTGGACCGTCAACGCCAGCGCGCGCTACCAGTGGCCGCTGGCCGACGGCCAGCTGTATGTGCTGAGCGACTGGGCTTACCGCAGCAAGATCAACTTCTTCCTGTACGAAGCGGTGGAGTTCAGCGGCAAGCCGCTGACCGAAGGCGGCCTGCGCCTGGGCTACATCTGGAACAACGGCAAGTACGAGGTCGCAGCGTTCGGCCGCAACATCACCGACACGCGCCGCATCACCGGCGCGATCGACTTCAACAACCTGACCGGCTTCATCAACGAGCCGCGCACGGTGGGCGTCCAGTTCAAGGGCAACTTCTAAGCCGCAGGTGCTTGACGAAAAAGGCCGCGAGCGATCGCGGCCTTTTTCATGCTGGTGTCAGGTCTGACAATCGGACATTTTGGCCCGATCCCCTATCGTCGCGCTCGGCCAATCGGCGCGGCTGCCCCTCAGCAGTGCGCGCTTCTCGCCGCTCGCCGGTTTTGAGGCGAGCTGTTGTGCTAATGTCAGACCTGACCCCAGCGTAAAGCCGTGTCTGCGGCAATCCCACGCCGCTCCTTGATGATGTCGTTCACCCGTGATGGCGTAATGTGCAGCGCCTTCGACAGCGCGTGCGCAGTCATGCCGAGCGGCGCAAGAACGTCTTCACGCAGGATTTCGCCAGGGTGGATAGTGCGCATGTCGAGTTGCCTTGCTTCGAAAGGATTGGATCGCCATTTACTGTATATCGCTTGTCGATACGCGGTAAGCGAGTGCAGGACGCTGGTTTTCGTTTCGGTTTGCCGCCACACAGCATTAAGTGCCCGCAATCGCCGCGTCGTCCGGTCGCGACCCATCCCGCTATTCAGCCTGCATTGTTCAATATCAAAACGATCAGTGTGAGATTTGGTGGAAATTCATTTCCACCAAACAAGCTACGAATTTTTGTCCAAGTGTTGCGAAAAACCATGTTCTGCTGAAATTTCCAGTTTGAACTAACTTCTTCTTGTGTAATCTTAAATCCCCCGTCTTTACAGGCGGTCCTGCATGTGGAGACCATGCAGCAAAAAACGGCAAGCGGGCCATGAGTCTGCATTGCCACTTATATCATTCGGAAAACAAAAGGAAATTACATGAAGCAGAATGAGTCGAAAAAACTGTCATTGGTGAGATTGTGTGCAGTTGTGGCGGTCGCCGGCGCCTTGCCGCTGACGGCGATGGCGGGCGTGCCCGAGTTTCACGGCGCCGCCCAGGTCGCGCAGCCGATCATGCAGACCGACCGCATGATCGTGAAGTACAAGGATGCAGTCCCGGCCGGCAAGGGCGCGGCCAAGGTGCCGGCCATGGCGCAGGCGCGCAAGGCGCTGATCGACCGCGCCGGCCAGCAGTTCGGCCAGTCGATGAAGATGCTGCACACCTCGGCCACCGGCGCCCACATCGTCCAGTTGAGCAAAAAAATGAGCAAGGCTGAAGTCGAGGCGCTCGCCGCCGAACTGGTCGCGCGCGACCCGTCGGTCGAATACGCCGAGCCCGACCTCATCATGCAGAAGATGTTTACGCCGACCGATCCGCGCTACAACGAGCAGTGGCACTACTTCGAAACCACCGGCGGCCTGCGCCTGCCGACCGCCTGGGACAAGGCCACCGGCACCGGCGTCAACGTCGCGGTGATCGATACCGGCTACCGCCCGCACGCCGACCTCAGCGGCCAGCTGTTGCCCGGCTATGACTTCATCTCCACCGCCACCATCGCCAACGACGGCAACGGCCGCGACAGCGATGCCAGCGACACCGGCGACGCCATCGTCGCCGGCGAGTGCGGCTCCGGCCAGCCGACCCAGGACCAGTCGTCGAGCTGGCACGGCACCCACGTGGCGGGCACCATCGCCGCCAAGACCAGCAATGGCCTGGGCGTCGCCGGCGTCGCCTTCAACGCCAGGATCGTGCCGGTGCGCGTGCTCGGCAAGTGCGGCGGCTACACCTCCGACATCGCCGACGCGATCATTTGGTCGTCGGGCGGCACCGTCAGCGGCGTGCCTGCCAACGCCAATCCGGCGAAAGTGATCAACATGTCGCTCGGCGGCGGCGGCGCGTGCGGCACCACCACCCAGACCGCGATCAACAGCGCCCGCTCGCGCGGCACCGTCGTCATCGTCGCCGCCGGCAACGAGAACACGAACGCCAGCAATTCGAATCCGGCCAACTGCGCCGGCGTCGTGACGGTCGCCGCGACCAACCGCTCCGGCGGCCGTGCCTTCTATTCGAACTACGGGACCGTGGTCGACGTCGCCGCGCCAGGTGGCGACACCAGCGTGGCCGCCAACGGCATCCTGTCGACGCTCAATACCGGCACGACCGCGCCGGCCAGCGACAACTACGCGTTCTACCAGGGCACGTCGATGGCGACCCCGCACGTGGCCGGCGTCGCCGCGCTGATGCTGTCGAAGAACCCGGCCCTCACGCCGGACGAGATCGAAGCGAAGCTGAAGTCGACCGCGCGCGCCTTCCCGGCCACCTGCACCACCTGCGGCACCGGCATCGTCGACGCCAACGCCGCGGTCGATGCGGCCACCGGCGTGGTCGCGCCGACCATCAACGAGACGGAATCGAACAACACCACCGCCACCGGCAACGCCGTCGCCACCAGCGGCACCGTTGTCAACGGCAACATGGGTTCGACCACCGATACCGACTACTTCACGGTCCAGCTGCCAGCCGGCAAGACCTTGACGTCGACGTTGACGATGCTCAGCGGCACCGCCGACTACGACCTGTACGTCTACAACAGCGCCGGCACCCAGATCGCCAAGAGCGAAAACGGCGCCGGCGTGGTGGACGCGGCCTCGGTGACCAACACCGGCACCACGACCATCGCCCGCTACGTGCGCGTGGTGTACTACAGCGGCGGCACCGGCGCCACCAACGGCAAGTACACGCTGAAGCTGGCCTGGTAAGCCAGCGCTGGAAGGTCTGAGTTGCAAGGGCGGCGCGTGCGTCGCCCTTTTTCGTTTCTTCGCGCTACTTGCAACAACGCACGTTTCCGTGAATACTGTATGCATTTACAGTATTCCTGAAGCCGCGTGAACGTCCCAGCCCGAAAAATCATCCACTGCGATTGCGACTGCTTTTACGCCGCGGTGGAGATGCGTGACGACCCGGCCTTGCGCGAGCTGCCGCTGGCCGTCGGCGGCCGTCCCGACCAGCGCGGCGTCGTCGCCACCGCCAACTACGAGGCACGCCGCTACGGCATCCACTCGGCGATGGCGACCGCGCAGGCGCTCAAGCTGTGTCCCGAGCTGGTGGTGCTGCCGCCGGCGATGGAAAAATACCGCATCGCCTCGCGCCAGATCCTCGCCATTTACGGCGACTACACCGACCTGGTCGAGCCGCTGTCGCTCGACGAAGCCTACCTCGACGTCTCCGACTCGCCGCACTGCAAGGGCAGCGCCACGCTGATCGCGCAGGAAATCCGCCAGCGCATCTTCGACACCGTCGGCATCACCGCCTCGGCCGGCGTCGCGCCCAACAAGTTCGTCGCCAAGATCGCCAGCGACTGGAACAAGCCGGACGGCCTGTGGCTGGTGAAGCCGGCCGAAGTGGACGCCTTCGTCGCCGCGCTGCCGGTCAAGAAGCTGCACGGCGTCGGCAAGGTCACCGCGGCGAAGCTGAACAAGCTGGGCGCGCAGACCTGCGACGACCTGCGCGGCTGGACGCTGCTCGAGTTGCAGCACCACTTCGGCAGCTTCGGAGCGCGCCTGCACGACCTGTGCCGCGGCATCGACGACCGGCCGGTGTCGAATGCGCGCGAGCGCAAGTCGGTCAGCTGCGAAGAAACCTACACGCCCGACGTGCCGGACCTGGGCGCCTGCCTGGCCCTGCTGCCCGAGCTGTACGAGAACCTGCTGGCGCGCATCAAGCGCGCCGGCGCCGAGAAAAACGTCAACAAGCTGTTCGTCAAGCTGAAGTTCGCCAACTTTACCCAGACCACGGTCGAATGCGTCGGCCGCGCGCCGAACATGGCGCAGTTCGAGAAGCTGATGGAGACCGGCTTCGCACGCGGCAACCAGCCGGTACGGCTGCTCGGCGCCGGCGTGCGCCTCGGCGAAGCGGAGTCGATCGAACAACTGCGCCTGTTCGGCGACCCCTCGCCTGAATAACCACAGGCACAAATTTGGGCCGAAGCGGCCTTCCCCGACGTGTAAAATGTCGTTCCTTCTGTAATGCTGAAACAATCGGATATCAACTATGTGGTTTAAGAATCTTCAGATTTATCGCCTGCCGGCACCGTGGAATTACACCCCTGAGCAACTGGAAGAGGCGCTTGCGCCACAGAGTTTTGTGCCCGCCACCAGCAACGAACTGCTGCGCCAGGGGTGGGATACGCCGCGCCCGAATGGCGGGCTGGTCCATGTCGTCAACAAGCAGATGCTGATCCTGCTGGGCACCGAGAAGAAGCTGCTGCCGGGCTCCGTGATCAACCAGGTTGCCAAGGCCAAGGCGGCCGAGCTGGAAGAAGCGCAAGGTTTCGCGCCGGGCAAGAAGGCGATGAAAGAGCTCAAGGAGCGCGTCGCCGACGAATTGCTGCCGCGCGCGTTCAGCATCCGCAGCAACGTGTTCACGTGGATCGATCCGGTGAACGGCTGGCTGGTGGTCGATGCGGCGAGCCCGGCCAAGGCCGATGAAGTGATCAAGCTGTTGCTGAAGGCGGTCGACAAGTTGCCCCTCGAAAGCCTGCGCGTGCAGCGTTCGCCGGTCGCCGTGATGACCGCCTGGCTCGAGACGGACGAAGCGCCGGTCGGCTTCACGGTCGACCAGGATACCGAACTGCGTGCGACGGGCGAGAGCAAGGCCGCGGTCCGCTACGTCAAGCACGCGCTCGAAGTGGACGACATCCGCCGCCACATCGCCGCCGGCAAGCAGTGCACGCGCCTGGCGATGACGTGGAACGACAAGATTTCGTTCGTGCTGACCGAATCGCTGGCGATCAAGGGCATCAAGCCTCTCGACGTCATCAAGGAAAGCGACACCTCGACGCGCAATGACGAAGAGCGTTTCGACAACGACATGATGTTGATGACGGGCGAGCTGGCGAAGATGATGGCTGACATCGTCGAAGCCCTCGGCGGCGAAGCCAAGGCCTAACCGAGGGATCCGCGGCGCCAACATTCTAAAACCGGGGTCAGACCCAGGTTTTAGAAGATTCAAAACCTGGGTCTGACCCCGGTATTAGAACAATTAGTCCACGCCGATTTTCACAGCGGCTGAAACACGCCCGCCGCCCGGTTCTTCGTCACGTTATCCCAAGCAAACATTCTAAAACCGGGGTCAGACCCAGGTTCTAGAAGATTCAAAACCTGGGTCTGACCCCGGTTTTAGAATAATTAGTTCACGCCAATTTTCACAGCGGCTGAAACACGCCCGCCGCTCGGTTCTTCGTCACGTTGTCCCACGCGAACACATGGCCGTTCATCGCCACGTACACGCCAGGCGCCAGCGTCTGCGCCACGCCCGTCGCAAATCCAAGGTTGAACAACGCATCCGAATTGGCGATCTCGTACGGGATCATGGCGCCGGTCAGCACGATCGTCTTGCCAAGCTCGGCCTCACCCAGCACGCCAGCCGTCTCGCGCATCGTGTCGGTGCCGTGAATAATCACGATCGATTTTTCGCTCGCCGCGCGGCACGCCGCCAGCACGCGCTGGCGGTCCTCGTCCTGCATGTCGAGCGAATCGAGCAGCGGAAGTTGCTCCAGCTGCACCGCGATCGTCATGCGGGTGCGCGCCAGCACCGCCGGCAGGTGGCTGTCGGCAAAGCCAAGCGTGCCCGTCAGTTCGTCGTAATGTTTGTCGAAGGTGCCGCCGGTGGCGATGATGCGCAGGCTCATGGTGTGTGGAGGTTCGTTAAGGAAAGTGCGTCATCATAGCGTGTACCACACGCGCTGTCGAAAAACGCAAAGGGGTTGTATCTGCTTGTGACTGCGCTAGAATCTTCGTCAGCGCTTCAGTACACTGGCTCTTTTTTCGCACGACGACTCGATGAAAACGCTTGCACCCGGAACCGTTATTTTTCACCGCCACCGCGGCTACGGCGTCATCACGCACGTCAACCTCCTCACCGGCTGGATCAGCGCCCGCTTCGGCAGCGAAGCGCGCACGCTCGACTTGAACCTGTCGACCGACGACGTCCAGCACGCCGACGGCGAAGCGATCCTGTTCCGCCGCGCGCCGCCCGACCGCATGCCGCATGCGCGGCTGATGGCGATGGTGCGCGCACTGCACCAGGCCGGCTACGAAAAGCTGTACCTGTATGCGTGGCCGAAACCATCCGGGCTTCACTGGCGCTGGCACCTGTTCACCGGCCAGCGCGACTGGATGCAGCGGCCCTGGCGCGAAGGCTGGTACGGCTCCGGCGCCGACTACAACGTCAACCCGGTGATGGGCTGGGGCGACTCGCCCGGCGCCACCACGGACGAGCTGGTCACCGCGCTGGCGAAGTTCGATCCGCAAGGATTGGCGCAGGCGCTCGGCCGCGACGAGGATCACACCGCCTGGTTCGAGGACGTCTGCGCGGCGCTGCTGCCGGGCTACATGTACAGCCTGGATATGGAACGCGCCACCGCCGACGGACGGCGCGAGACGCCGCCGGTGCCGGTGATCGCGGTGCGCGCCAGCTTGCCGGCGTATGCCGGCCCGCAACTGAGCTGGCCGCCAGGCTGGGCCGGCCTGTGGACGCGCGCGCACGTGATGCCGGCGCCGCCGATCAATGTCACCGGCGAACCGGCGCAGCTGACCCGGCGCCTCACCGAAAACCCGTAACGCGATGCGCCCGCATCGAGCTGCGGCGCGTCACCCTCCAAGCCGTCGTTCCCGCCTTCGCGGGAATGACGGGGGTGACGCGGGCAGCTACTCGCTTTTGCCCAGCACTTCCGGATTCAAAATCCCGCTCGGCTTGCCTTCGGCGAAATTGACGACGTTGCGGAACGCCGCCTCGAAATACAACTCGTAACTGTCGCGCTCGACATACCCCAGGTGCGGCGTCGCCAGCACCGTCGGCATGCGCAGCAGCGGCGATTCCGGCGCCAGCGGCTCGCTGGTGAAGACGTCGAGCGCGGCGCTGCCCGGCCGGCCCAGCTTCAGCGCCGCCTCCAGCGCGCCCTCGGCCACCAGCTCGGCCCGGCTGGTGTTGACGAACAGCGCGCCGCGCTTCATCAGCGCCAGGTCCTGCGCCGTGACGATGCCGCGCGTGGCGTCGGCCAGCCGCAGGTGCAGGCTCATCACATCGGCGCGCTCGAAAAATTCCCCCTGCGACGCTGCCGCCTGGAAGCCGTCCGCCAGCGCCGCGGTCCGGCTCGCCTCGCGGCCCCACACCAGCACGCTCATGCCGAAGGCCTTGCCGTAGCCGGCCACCAGGCGGCCGATCTTGCCGTAGCCCCAGATCGCCAGCGTGCGGCCCCGCAGCACCGTGCCCAGGCCGTTCAGCGCCGGGTTGATCGACGCCGTCTGCCACAGCCCGTCCTTCAGGTTGTTCGCGTACGGCACGATCTTGCGGCTGGCCGCCATGATCAGCGCCCACGTCAGCTCGGCCGGCGCAACCGGCGAGCCGACGCCCTCGGCAATCGCGACGCCGCGCTCGGTCGCCGCCGCCACGTCGATGTGGCCGGCCACCTTGCCGGTCTGCGAAATGAGCCTCAGGTTCGGCAGCTTGGCCAGCAGCGCGCGCGACAGGCTGGTGCGCTCGCGGATCAGCACCAGCGCATCGTACGGCGCCAGCCGGATCGCCAGTTGCCCCAATCCTTTGGTCGAACTGGTGAATACTTTGACCTCGTGCGCGTCCAACAGCCTGAAGGCGTCGAGGGTGCGTACCGCGTCCTGATAGTCGTCGAGAACAGCTATTTTCATTTTGATTGGCAGATTTATAACAAAAGTTCGTAGGTAAATAACAGGAATCCGAAAGCGCCGAGTAGCCTACTACTTTGGTCTACTATTATTACTACATTTTTGCCGGTCGGAGGTCGGCAGCAGGGTTTTGGAGGTGTACAATCGGCCCGATATTTTGGGTTTCGGATGGTGAGCACCCCCGCCAAATCCCAGTGCAGCAACGTCGCGCAAGCTTGAAAAAGTTGCCGACAAGACTGAAGTGACGCCGGCCCCGCGTGCCAATCGATGTGCGGCAAGCCCGTAGCGAGCGACAGTCGACACCGAATTCTTAATTAGCATTTGGAGGTTTTCATGAATCAGCCTGTCATGGGAGGCGTGTCTGCACTGAACGTCCCAGCTTACATCAAACATCAGAAACTCATCAATTGGGTCGCCGAAATCGCCGCGCTCGCCAAGCCCGACCGCGTTTACTGGTGCGATGGTTCGGCCGAAGAATATGACCGCCTGTGCGGCGAGATGGTTGCCGCCGGCACCATGAAAAAGCTGAATCCGGAGAAGCGCCCGAATTCCTACCTGGCCTGCTCCGACCCGACCGACGTCGCCCGCGTCGAAGACCGCACCTATATCTGCTCGGCCACGAAAGAAGCGGCCGGCCCGACCAACAACTGGATGGCGCCCGACGAGATGCGCGCCACGCTGCACGGCCTGTTCGACGGCTGCATGGCCGGGCGCACGATGTACGTCGTGCCGTTCTCGATGGGCCCGCTCGGTTCGCCGATCGCCCACATCGGCGTCGAGCTGTCCGACTCGCCTTACGTTGCCGTCAACATGCGCATCATGACGCGCATGGGCCGCGCGGTGTACGACGTGCTCGGCGACGACGGCGCCTTCGTGCCGGCGGTGCACACCGTCGGCGCGCCGCTGCGCCCGGGCCAGGCCGACGTCGCCTGGCCGTGCAACGACACCAAATACATCGTCCATTTCCCGGAAACGCGCGAGATCTGGTCGTACGGCTCCGGCTACGGCGGCAACGCGCTGCTCGGCAAGAAGTGCTTCGCGCTGCGCATCGCCTCGAACATGGGGCACCAGGAAGCGCAGCAGGGCGGCACCGGCTGGTTCGCCGAGCACATGCTGATCCTCGGCGTCGAATCGCCCGAAGGCAAGAAGCACTACGTCGCCGCCGCTTTCCCTTCCGCCTGCGGCAAGACCAACTTCGCGATGATGATTCCGCCGGCCAGCTTCACCGGCTGGAAAGTGACCACCATCGGCGACGACATCGCCTGGATCAAGCCGGGCGCCGATGGCCGCCTGTACGCGATCAACCCGGAAGCCGGCTACTTCGGCGTCGCGCCGGGCACCAACGAGCAGACCAACTACAACTGCATGGCGTCGATGCGCGAGAACACCATCTTCACCAACGTCGCGCTGACCGACGACGGCGACGTCTGGTGGGAAGGCCTGACCAAGGAGGCGCCGGCGCACCTGGTCGACTGGCAGGGCAAAGACTGGACGCCGTCGACCGGCACCAAGGCGGCGCACCCGAACGCCCGCTTCACCGTGTCGGCGACGCAGAACCCGGTGCTCGACCCGGCCTGGGACGATCCGGCCGGCGTGCCGATTTCGGCCTTCATCTTCGGCGGCCGCCGTTCCAGCACCGTGCCGCTGGTGACCGAGGCGCGCAACTGGAACGAAGGCGTCTACATGGCCGCGACGATGGGCTCCGAGACCACCGCGGCTGCCGCCGCCAAGGTCGGCGTGGTGCGGCGCGACCCGTTCGCGATGCTGCCTTTCATCGGCTACAACATGAGCGACTACTTCCAGCACTGGCTCGACATGGGCAAGAAGCTGGACGCGGCCAACCTGCCGAAGATCTACTGCGTCAACTGGTTCCGCACCGACGACGACGGCAAGTTCGTCTGGCCGGGCTTCGGCGACAACATGCGCGTGCTGAAGTGGATGCTCGACCGGATCGAAGGCAAGGCCGGCGGCGCCGAGAACCTGTTCGGCACCACGCCGGCGTTCGCTGACCTGAACTGGGAAGGGCTCGACTTCACCGAGCAGAAGTTCGACCAGATCACGTCGATGGACCACGACGCCTGGAAGGAAGAGGTCAAGCTGCACGACGAGCTGTTCGAGAAGCTCGCCTACCACCTGCCGCAAGAGCTGATCGACACCCGCAAGGCCCTCGGCGCCAAGCTCGCCAGCTGATTTCTGATCAGGTGTTCATGAAAAAGGGGGCTTCGGCCCCCTTTGTTATTTACGTCAGCGAATCGTGAAAAATAAGCCGGCGTCGACACGTCGTCCTCGCGAACGCGGGGATCCCATCATGGAGCCTCACGTTGGCCATTTCGACGGACAGATCTGCGCGTAGAAAATGGGATCCCCGCGTTCGCGAGGACGACGGCTTAACGTCCGCCGTGAAGGCGCGCATTGGGATTTGCATTTACTGTTAACATAAAAGGGGGCTTTCGCCCCCTTTGCTTATTTCAGCAACGCGCCGAGATATTTGCCGGTCACGCTCTTCGGATTGACCGCCACTTCTTCCGGCGTGCCGCTGGCGATGATCTGCCCGCCTCCCGCGCCGCCTTCCGGCCCCAAATCGACAATCCAGTCCGCGGTCTTGATGACGTCCAGGTTGTGCTCGATGATGACGAGCGTATTGCCCTGGTCGCGCAGCCGGTGGATCACCTTCAGCAGCAGGTCGATGTCCTGGAAGTGCAGGCCGGTGGTCGGCTCGTCGAGGATGTACAGCGTGCGCCCGGTGTCGCGCTTGGACAGCTCGAGCGACAGCTTGACGCGCTGCGCCTCGCCGCCCGACAGCGTGGTCGCGCTCTGCCCCAGCTTGATGTAGCCAAGTCCGACGTCGAGCAGCGTCTGCAGCTTGCGCGCGATGACCGGCACCGGCTTGAAGAACTCGTGCGCGTCTTCCACCGTCAGGCCCAGCACCTCGGTGATGTTCTTGCCCTTGTACTGCACCTCGAGCGTCTCGCGGTTGTAGCGCTTGCCGTGGCAAACGTCGCACGGCACGTACACGTCCGGCAGGAAGTGCATCTCGACCTTGATGACGCCATCGCCCTGGCATGCTTCGCAGCGCCCGCCCTTGACGTTGAACGAGAAGCGCCCGGCGCTGTAACCGCGCTCTTTCGCCGTCGGCACCGTCGAGAACAGGTCGCGGATCGGCGTGAACAGCCCGGTGTACGTGGCCGGATTCGAGCGCGGCGTGCGCCCGATCGGCGCCTGGTCGACCGAGATCACCTTGTCGAAGTGTTCCAGCCCGCTGATCGAATCGTGCGGCGCCGGCTCGGTCTGCGAACCGTACAGGTGGCGCGACAGCGCCGGATACAGCGTGTCGTTCACCAGCGACGATTTGCCGGAACCCGAGACGCCGGTCACGCACGTCATCAGCCCGACCGGCAGGTTCAAGGACACCTTCTTCAGGTTGTTGCCGGTCGCGCCGGTGATGACCAGCTGCTTGTCCGGATTGGCGACGTGGCGCTTCTTCGGCACCGCGATTTTCAAAGTGCCGTTGAGGTACTTCGCCGTCAGCGACTTCTTGTTCTTCAGGATCTGCGCCAGCGTGCCTTCGGCGATCACCTCGCCGCCATGCGCGCCGGCGCCCGGGCCCATGTCGACGATGTAGTCGGCGGTGCGGATCGCATCTTCGTCGTGCTCGACCACCAGCACGGTATTGCCGATGTCGCGCAGGTGCTTGAGGGTGTCGATCAGGCGGTCGTTGTCGCGCTGGTGCAGGCCGATCGACGGCTCGTCGAGCACGTACATCACGCCGGTCAGGCCCGAGCCGATCTGCGACGCCAGCCGGATGCGCTGCGCCTCGCCGCCCGACAGGGTGTCGGCGCTGCGGTCGAGCGACAGGTAATCGAGGCCGACGTTATTCAGGAACTTCAGGCGCGAGATGATCTCCTTGATCACGCGGTCGGCGATGTCCTTCTTCGCGCCCTTCAGCGTCAGCTTCTCGAAGTAGGCGAGGCAGTCGCGCAGCGGCTTGTTGGCCACTTCGTAGATCGCGCGCTGCTGCTTGCCGGCGCCGAGCTTGACGTAGCGCGCTTCCACGCGCAGGCGCGCGCCGTCGCACGACGGGCACTGCTTCTCGTTGATGAATTTCGCCAGCTCCTCTTTGACCGCCATCGAGTCGGTCTCGCGGTAGCGCCTCTGCAGGTTGGTGACCACGCCTTCGAAGGTGTGGTCGCGGATCACGGTGCGGCCACGCTCGTTGACGTAGGTGAACGGGATGGTGGTCTTGCCGGAGCCGTTCAGCACCGCCTTCTGCGACGCTTCCGGCAGCTGCTCGAACGGCATGTCGATGTCGAACTCGTAGAACGCGGCCAGGTTCGACAGCATCTGGAAGTAGAACTGATTGCGCCGGTCCCAGCCCTTGATGGCGCCGGAGGCGAGCGACAGGTTGGGGAAGGCGACGATGCGCTTCGGGTCGAAAAACTCGATGTGGCCGAGGCCATCGCATTCCGGGCAGGCGCCCATCGGGTTATTGAACGAGAACAGGCGCGGCTCGAGCTCCTGCAGCGAATAGCCGCAGACGTTGCAGGCGAACTTGTTCGAAAAGACGTGCTCCGCGGCGCTGCCTTCCGCGGCCCGATCCATTTCGAGCGCGACCGCGCGGCCGTCGGCCAGGCGCAGGGCGGTCTCGAAGCTCTCGGCCAGGCGCTGCTTGATCTCGGCGTTGACCTTGACGCGGTCGATCACCACGTCGATGGTGTGCTTCTCGGTCTTCTTCAAGGTCGGCATGTCGTCGATCTCGTAGATCTTCGCCGCGTGGGTGCCGCTCTGGATGCGGAAGCGCACGAAGCCCTGCGCCTGCATCGACGCGAACAGGTCGGCGTGCTCGCCCTTGCGGTTGGCCACCACGGGCGCGAGGATCATCAGCTTGGTGCCTTCTTCCATCGCCAGCACGGCGTCGACCATCTGCGACACGGTCTGCGCGGCCAGCGGATGCTCCGAGTGCTCCGGGCAGTACGGCGTGCCGACGCGCGCGTACAGCAGGCGCAGGTAGTCGTGGATTTCGGTGACGGTGCCGACCGTCGAACGCGGATTGTGCGAGGTGGCTTTCTGCTCGATCGAGATCGCCGGCGACAGGCCTTCGATCAGGTCGACGTCGGGCTTTTCCATCAGCTGCAGGAACTGGCGCGCGTAGGCCGACAGCGACTCGACGTAGCGGCGCTGGCCTTCGGCGTACAGCGTGTCGAACGCCAGCGACGACTTGCCCGAGCCGGACAGGCCGGTGATGACCGTCAGCTTGTTGCGGGGCAGGTCGAGATTGATGTTCTTGAGATTGTGCGTACGGGCGCCGCGGATGCGGATCTGTTCCATGTAGTGTGCTTTCAATGGGTGATGCGGGCCGGCGCGTACCAGTACCGATGTCGGCGGGCCAAAAAAGGGACAACCTGTAACTATAGCCGTGATTCAATTCACGCGCTCCTGGCAGACACGATCGCCCGACCTGCGCGGCGGCGGCATTCAGGATTACCACTGTATATAATACCAGTATTATTGCTCGGCGCCAAAGAAGCCGGCGACGCTCGTATCTGGGACGAAATACGGCCGTTCCAATGGCAAGAACGCCATAAGTTCAAAATAAAAATCGGCGTCGCACAGCACTCAGATAGTGTGAAAAAAGCCAAATTCCGCGATAATGGCGGGTGCTCGCGAGGGCACCGATATCCCTGGCGCTTAGTCAAGTGCAGAGCCAGGGCCCACAAGAATCCAGAGGGAGCAACACATGGCATCAGTTAACAAGGTCATCATTGTCGGCAATCTTGGGCGCGATCCGGAGATCCGCTACATGCCGAGCGGCGACGCGATCGCCAACATCGCCGTGGCGACGTCCTACAAGTCGAAGGACCGCAACACCGGCGAACAGAAAGAGCTGACCGAGTGGCACCGCATTTCGTTCTTCGGCCGCCTGGCCGAGATCGTCGGCCAGTACCTGAAAAAAGGTTCCTCCGTGTACGTCGAGGGCCGCCTGCAGACCCGCAAGTACACCGACAAGGATGGCGTCGAGAAGTACGCGACCGACATCATCGCCGAGAACATGCAGATGCTCGGCGGTCGCCAGGGCATGGGCGGCGACAGCGGCATGGACGATGGCGGCGGCTACGAGAGCAGCGCCCCGAGCCGTCCGCAGCCGCAGCAGCAGCGCCAGGCGCCGCCGGCGCCAGCGGCCCGTCCGCAGCCGAAGCCGGCTCCGAACTTTTCGGACATGGACGACGACATCCCGTTCTAAGGTATACGTCACAAATGTAAACTAGCCCCGTAACTCATTGAAGTTACGGGGCTTTTTCGTTTTTTGAGATGCCAACCGTAAGCAAGGATGATCCACAATGCCATTATTTTGGCGTTTTTATCGGGATTCGCGCAAAATAATGGCTAAGTCAGCGAGGAGGCGGCCTTACGTAAGGCTATTATTTTAAGCAAAACGCTGGATTTAAGCTAAAATAATAGCATTATGGCCAAGACCATCTCATCGTTGCTCCCGTCGTCCGAAGCGCTGCTGCGCGAATTCGGCGAAAGATTGCGCCTGGCTCGCTTACGCCGCAAGTTAACAGCGAAGCAGGTTGCTGAGCGTACAGGTATGGCTCCAATGACACTTCGTGCAGTTGAGCGCGGGGGCTCAGGTGTGACAATCGGTGCGTATCTGGCAGTGATGCAGGTGCTCGGACTTGAAAAGGACTTTGGCTTGCTCGCGAAGGCAGATGTGATGGGACGTGAACTTCAGGACATCCCCTTGCATGTAAATTCACGCAGGAGCGAACTGCCGATCGGTAGCAAAAGTGATAGGCAGCATGATGTCGCCGTAGTGGCAGGCAGCCGGATCACCAACATGATTGCTTCTTTGCCGACGGAGGCGCTACGGCAGCATTTGGACAGCCTGCCTCTTAACCAACTACGCAAAGTGTACGAGCAGCTACCGAGCACAAGATTGAAAGAAGTGATGGACTTGTTGCCGAGCGAACAGTTAAAGAAATTGGCTGCCTCGCTCCCAAGCGACCAGATCAAGAGATTGCTGAACGAATCACCCAGCAGCCTAATCAAACAATTGCTTGCGTCGTCTTCGTTGGAAAACATAACAAAAGCACTGCAAGAAGCCGATAAACTCCCCTCAGAAATTTCGAAAGCAAGTTCAGATAATAGCTGGATAGAGCACGGTGGCTTTTCCAGTTCTGAAGCGTTGGCAGACCTGATCAGTTCTGTCCCCCCTGTCGGCAAGAAGGTTCGTTGACGTGACCAGAAGCATCCTCGTGTATGCGGACTGGGAGCCGCTCCCTGACGCAACCGGATTGGGCACGTTGTACGCCCATGCAGGAGGGGGCAAGGAAGTCTTCGAATTCGAGTTCGATCAGGGAGCGATATCGAATACGCAAATAGCAAGCGTTTCGCTGGATCCGCGGCTGGGTTTCTATGGCGGGCGGCAACATCCAGCTCACGGTCAGACATTCGGTTTGTTTGCTGACGCAAGTCCAGACAGATGGGGACGACTGTTGATGAAACGTCGTCTGGAGCGTGATCAGCGTGCTGGTACTGCAGATCCGAAACGGCGGCTGGTCGAATCCGACTACCTGCTTGGCGTACATGACGAATTTCGTGTGGGAGGACTTCGATTTCGCGTTGGAGATGATGGCGATTTCCTCGACAACCGATCGCACGTGGCCGCACCACCGTTCGTGCAGCTGCGTGAATTGGAGGCTGCAGTCTCAGCGCTGGAACGTGATCAAGACAATACGGCCCCGGCAGGTGGCGACTGGCTGAGAATGTTGATTGCTCCTGGGGGATCGCTTGGTGGCGCTCGGCCGAAAGCTAGTGTGATTGATCCGAATGGTCGCCTCTGGATAGCAAAATTTCCGAGCTTGCGTGATGAGTGCAACGTTGGCGCCTGGGAGCTGGTGGTGCAAACCCTGGCACGGCAATGCGGACTGAATGTGCCAGCAAGCCTCGCCAGACAGTTTGCCAGCTCACACCACACTTTTCTGGTGCAGCGTTTCGATCGTACGGCCCAAGGTCGCCGCCTGCACTTTGCATCTGCAATGACGTTAACAGGCCACAGCGACGGCGATGATGCCGACAGTGGGGTCAGTTATTTGGAACTGGCCCGCGTGTTAATCGATCATGGAGCGCGGACGAGTGTCGATCTGCGCGAGCTTTGGACCAGGATTCTTTTCAATGTGTTGGTTTCAAACACAGATGATCACTTACGCAACCATGGATTCATCCTGGAGCCGGGGCGCGGCTGGCGCCTATCTGAGGCATATGACATGAATCCCGTGCCAGGGTCCTCTGGCCTTAAACTGAACATCAGCGAAAGTGACAATGCGCTCGATATCGACCTGGTGCTCTCGGTAGCCCATTACTTTCGTGTGATGGACGATGATGCGTTGGCGATCATGAAGCATTGCGTGAGTGTTGTCAGGCAGTGGCGAAAGGTAGCTACAGCGCTCAAGCTCGCCGAACGCGAACAGAATTCCATGGCCCCAGCGTTTGAGCTGGCAGAGTGATCGCCTGAATGCCGTGCGATCCCGGATGCACCGGGTGGGTGCTGTTAAAGATGTCGTCGCCTGCCTACCCACCTTAAGGCCAGGCTGGTTCTCGGAATAAAGCTTGGCGGCATTGCGGGTCAGCGTCGGCGGCTGGAATGGCGAATTCTACGGGATGACAGGCTTGTCGCGATTGCAGCCCGGCTATTACGGCGACTTGCAGCGCTATCCCTTCCATAACGCCGCCAAGGGCGGCCTGAGCTGGTCCGGCAACGGGCGCGGGTGCAATACCTTGAAGGGCTGGTTCGTCGTCGACAGCGTCAGCTATTCGCTGGGGCAGATGACGGCGATCGACCTGCGTTTCGAACAACACTGCGAAGGTGGCGCCGCCGCCCAGCGTGGCGTGATCCACTGGGTCAAGCAAGGCGCCACCCGGCTGACATCACATCAATCGACGTTGACGCCGGCACCGCCAAGCAGCCGCGTATTGAGTGCGCCGCCGGAAAACAGCATCTCGTGCAGCGCCGACTCGGCGGTCTCCGTGGAGACGTCACCGCCGGATCCGGTCTCCAGGTGATGCTGCGCGATCCGACGCATCAGTTCCTTGATGAATGCAGGGCTCGCCTGGTCGGTGCGCCGGGCCATGCTGCCTATCAATTTGTCCGGAACCGGCAAGGTTTTTGCATACAGCTTGATCAGGCGCCTTCGATGATTCTCGTCCGGTAACGGGAACTCGATTGTCTGGTCGATGCGGCCTGGCCGGCTCGCTAGGGCCGGCTCCAGCGTCTCGGGACGGTTCGTCGTCAGGATGAAAAACACGTCCGCGCGTTCGCGCAATCCATCCATTTCGTTCAGCAGCCGGTTGAGCATGACTTCGTCGCAGGCGCTGTCCCGCTCGGAGCGGTCGCGGGCGATCAGGTCGGCGTCTTCGATGACGACCAGCGCCGGCTGAAGCAATCTTGCCAGGGCCATGTATTCAGGCAGCAGCCCGGCGCCCTCCGCGGTGATCAGAAAAGTCGTGTGGCCAGTCAGCGCGCCCGCGAGATAGCGGATGCAATGCGTCTTGCCGGTTCCTGGGGCGCCGTGGAACAGCAGTCCCTTTTGCGTCGACAGGCCCATCTCGCGCAAGGCGTGGCGCTGTTCGGCAAATTTGAGGACGTTTCGCTCCACAGCCTGCAAGACGAATTCCGGCAGGATGACCTCTTCACGCGCGACAGGTTCCAGTGCATGCACGCAAATTCGTGCCGAATGGCCGGATGCCATATACGGCCGTTCCAGCGAAAGCACCCTGCCGCGATAGCAACTGCCTTTCGACAGGCGCAGCTCCAGGGCGTCGAAGACACGCGTGCATAGTTCAGCGCCGACTTCGCCGGGCGGCGCCGCGATTTCCACGACCAGCTCGCCCTCGCCGTGGAACTCATTTTTTTTCATGAGAACAATGGCGTAGGCGCCACCATCCGCATCGGTCGGCAGCCACAGCCCGTTTTTCAGGCAACGCACCGTTTCTCCATCGCCAATGTCCACTTCTTCATATTGGGCCGGCGCGGCTTCGACCGCACTGTGGCCCTGCTCCAGCAACTTGGAAAAGCCGATGGTGTCGTGTCGATACTGTTGATGGATGCCGACGAAATTTCTCGGGATATGCCGCTCGCCGAGCAATTCGTCGAGGGCGCTCTGCAAATCGGCTTGCTGGCGTAGCGGGTAGGTGCGCGAGGTGGCGAACAGCTCATGCGGCGGCAACGGCGCGAAATGCATGGCGAGACGCCGATGCAGATAGCGGTCGCTGGATGGCTTCGGCCTTTCCGCCGCCGGCGAAGCGCTAAGTGCCGTACGACAACGTTCCACGCATTCATCACAGATGAATGCCGAATGGCCAGCAATGAGCCGTCTTACATCATCGGCGCTGCTGCCACAGAACTGGCATCGCGCTTTGAAGATCTTCAAATCGTCCATAACTCTCCCTGGTTCACTCAACGCGCAGTCCGCGCGCTGTTCAGCAGACAGTTATAAGGGCGCTAACAAAAGTCGCCAAGGCCGTGCGTCAACAAAGATGTCGCTTCACCGCCTCGCCGGGGTGGCACACGACTTGCATTGGTAGCAGCATGCATGCGGCCGCAGGCAGCCGGTGCTGTGAATGCACCGTCCGCCGCACCATTGGCAGGCGGGCCCGGCGCCATTGCGGGGCGGCAAGCGCTTGGATCCAACCATCAATCACAACCAGGGAATCATCATGAGCCGGCTTGAAGTCACCGAAAAAATCATTACCGCGAAAGTCACGCGCGGCCTGAAATGGGCCGACCTGGCCGCCAAGGTGGGCCTGAGCAAGGAGTGGGTGACCGCGGCATGCCTCGGCCAGATGACGCTCGACGCCGGGCAGGCCGGCATTGTCGCCGATTATTTCGGCCTTAGTGAAGCAGACCAGCGCTGGCTGATGGCGGTGCCCTACAAGGGTTCGCTGCCGACGCAGGTGCCGACCGATCCGCTGATCTACCGCTTCTACGAGTTGATCAGTGTGTACGGCACCACCTTCAAGGAATTGATCCACGAAGAATTTGGCGACGGCATCATGAGTGCGATCGATTTCAAGATGGACCTGACGCGCGAGCCGAACGACGCCGGCGACCGCGTGAATATCCAGATGAGCGGCAAGTTCCTCGCCTACAAGACCTACTGATGACGAAGCCGCCTTTACCGCCGTTCAGCGCCGATAGCGCCGCAGTCAAGGTCCGCCTGGCCGAAGACGCATGGAACAGCCGCGACCCCGACCGCGTGGTGCAGGTCTACACGGAGGACACGCGCTGGCGCAACCGTGCCGAATTCCCGCACGGCCGCGCCGCGGTGCATGCTTTCTTGCGCGCCAAATGGCAGCGCGAACGCGATTACCGCCTGATCAAGCAGCTGTGGGCGTTCGACGGTGCGCGCATCGCGGTGCGCTTCGCCTACGAATGGCACGATGGCACCGGCCAGTGGTTTCGCAGCCATGGCAACGAGAACTGGGAATTCACCCCGCAAGGGCTGATGAGCCACCGGCATGCCAGCATCAACGACCAGCCGATCGCCGAGCAGGCCCGGCTGTTTCGTTGGCCGTCCGGACGGCGTCCCGACGACCACCCGGGCCTGGACGAATTCGGCCTGTAAATAATTGCGGATGCCGCTATTCAGGAGGCGTGCTGCGCACGGCCTTGCGCAGCACCTCCATCTGGTGATCAAAACGAGTACACGCGGTGCACATCAGGAGATGGACCCGCATCCTTCCGCGTTCCACCATCGACAGCTTCCGGTCCATCCCTTCCGACACCAGGCGATGCACTTCGCGGCACGTCGGCTTTAGTTGATTCTCTTTTTCCATACGATCTCCAGTGCGGGTCATCGCGCCGCGCGGTTGCCAAACCAGTTCAGGTCAAGGCATTCCCGCAGGCGCAAGCGGGCGCGGTAAAGCACGACCCAGACGTTGGACGGGGTGACCGCCAGTTCCTGACAAATTTCGTCCGTTTCCAGTTCGAGCCATTCGCGCATCATGAATATCCGCGCGGTCTGCGGCGGCAGATTTTCCATGCATGTTTCGAGCACGCGAAAAAAGTCCTTTTGCGCCAGGCTGTCATCGGGATCCCCCCACTTGCGCGGCATCTCGGCGGTGTGGCCGCCGGCGAGAAACAGGGCATCGATGATGTCGGCGTCGGCTTGCTCATCGTCGTGGTGCCAGGTCTGCTCGCGCTGCGACGTCCGCAAGGCGTCGATGATCTTGTATTTGAGGATGCCGGTGACGTAGGTGCGCAGCGACGACCTGCCCGCGAAGCTCGCCGGCTTTTCGAGCACCGCGACGAGGGCGTCCTGCACGGCGTCTTCCGCCAGCGACTTGTTGCGCAGCTGAATCAGGGCAAACCGCAGCAGCTGCGGCCGCATTGCCTCGAGCTGAGCGGTGATATCAAGCGGTGAGTCCATGTCCTGCCCAGGTTAAAAGTGCGTCCGGAACGTCGCGTTGCGCGGCCGGCAATTCTATCGCAGCACAAGCTTGGTCGCTCACCGGCACGTATCCTTACAAGCATCCGATTCTTTCATGGCCCCTGTAAGGATCGCACAACAGCAGCGACCAACGCTTACCTCACCTGGACGGGAACATTCGAACCCGGCATGCGTGCGGAACATTCAAGGGAAACACCATGAAAACCATAATGACAGCAATGATGGCGATGACGATGGCATTCGCAAGCGGCGGCGCCATGTCGCAGGACAAGATGACAAGCGCCGACGGCATGAAGAAAGATGGCATGCACGCCAATGCGATGGCCGGGGACGGTATGGCGAAGGACGCGATGGGCAAGGACGCCATGATGGCGATGGAAAAAAAGTCCGCCAAGAAGCATGCGGACATGAAAAAGCGCCACATGGCCAAGGATGGCATGGTAAAGGACAGCATGGCGCATGACGCCATGTCCAAGGACGAGATGAAAAAAGACGCGATGAAAAAATGAACGTCCGGCAGCGGCCAGCGTTGATCGCAAGCAAACTCAACGCTATCCGGGCGTCCGATGGCAGCGTGCTTGAGGCGTTCTCGCGAGCATTGTGCGCGACGCTGTAGCTCAGTCGGGCGCGGCGCCGCCGTGGCCGACGCCGCGCATCGCCATCGTGAAGAACTGGTAGCGGTTGCGCCCGGCGTTCTTGGAGGCGTACATGGCCTCGTCGGCGTTGCGCACCAGCTCGTCCGGGGTGGCGGCGTCGCCGGGAAAGACGGTGATGCCGATGCTGCACGAAATCGTCGCTGCGCCGGCCTGCAGCTCGAACGGCCGGCGCAGTTCGCCGAGGATTTCGGCGGCGATCTTTTCGATGTTTGCCGGTATCGTGACGTCGGTGAGGATGACGGTAAATTCGTCGCCGCCGAGCCGCGCCACGGTGTCGGTGTCGCGCACGCAGGTGCTGATGCGGTGCGCCACTTCCTGCAGCATCTGGTCGCCGGCGGCATGCCCGAGCCGGTCGTTGACTTCCTTGAACAGGTCGAGGTCGATGAACATCAGCGCCAGCGGCAGCCCGGTGCGCGTCGAGTGCTTGATTTCATGCTCGAGCCGCTCACGGAACAGGCTGCGGTTCGGCAGGTCGGTGAGGAAATCGTGGTTCGCGCTGCGCCGGGTGCTCTCTTCGACGGCCTTGCGTTCGGTGATGTCGCGCGCGCTGCCGGCCACCGCCTCGCAGCGCCCGGACGGGCTGAATACCGGCACCAGCAGATACTCGTAGGTGCGGTTCTGGCCGGTGTCGGCCAGCGTGTGCATCTCGCCGCGGTAGGTCTTGCCGGTCTGGTAGACGTTCTTGAACTGGCGGCCGATGTCGCGCACGAACTGCTTGCACATCGCCGTGAAGTCGGCGCCGACCATGTCTGCCGGGGTTTTCTGGAAGACGTCGGCGAACGCCTTGTTGGCGTAAATGATGGCGCCGTTGGTTTCGAGGATGTAGTTGAGGTCGGGCGAACTGGACAGCAACGCCTCGAACAGCCGGTTGCGCCGCTCTTTCATGTCGGTAAAGCGCGCCAGCGATTCGGCGACGGCCTGGTCGATCGCCTCGTTGAAGCGGGTGATGTCGTGGGCGGTGACGGCCGGCAGCGCCAGCGAGACGCCGGCCCTGCGCAGCACGCTGGCGCGCAGGGCGCGAAATTCGGCGATCGATTCGTTGACGTCGAAGCCTTCGGCGTAGCGCGACAGGCCGTGCATCTCGGCCTCGGTGGCCACCGCCACAGTCGGCGCGCGGCCCTTCGCTTTCTCGTCCTGCTGGCCGGGGCTCTGGGCGCGCTCGAGGTCGGTAGCTATCGTCAGCAAAATGCCGCGCGCATGGTCGCGCAGCCCAACCTGGTTCATCTTGGCGCCGGCCGGCATGGTTTGCGCGAACTTCTCCCACTCGTCGAGGATGGCTTCGACATTGCTGCGTAAGAAGGACGGGAGTCTCATGGCGGCGTTCCGGGGTAAAGCCCGTTAGACCTTGCGGCGGCGTCCGTGTTCCGGTTGGGGCAGCGGCCGGGGGCCGGGAAAACCGGTATGATTGCCGGCATCCCTTCCTCCTCGTGTTGATTGCCGCCATGCTCAGAACTCCTGCTACCTTCGTCCCGCTGATGGCGCCGCAAGACCACGCCGAGCCGCTGACGTTCCTGTTTTTCCAGGGACGGCTGCTGGTGCGCGAATCCGACCTGGCGCTGCCGGACGCGGCCGCGGTAGGGCGGCTGGAACTGGGCGCCCACCAGCTGCATCCGCTCGGCCTGCTCGACGGCCGCTACTGCCAGGCCGGCTGGGTCGAGCGCGACGCCGTGCCGGCCGACGGCTATGCCTGGCGCGGCCTGCGCTCGATGTTCGGCGCGATGGACGAAGACCTGCTGGGCCTGGCCGGGCGCGCCGCCCAGCTTGCCGAATGGGCGCGCACGCACCGCTTCTGCGGTGCCTGCGCCAGCGCGATGCAGCTCGCTGCCGGCGAGCGCTGCTTCAAGTGCGACCGCTGCGGCCACCTGGCCTATCCGCGCATCTCGCCGGCCATGATGGTGCTGATCCGCAAGGGCGACGCGGTGCTGCTGGCGCTGCACAGCGCGTCGCCGACCAAGCGCTTCAGCCCGCTGGCCGGCTTCCTCGAAGCGGGCGAATCGGTGGAAGAGGCGGTGCACCGCGAAGTGTTCGAGGAAGTCGGGCTGCGCGTGCACAACCTGCAATATTTCTCCAGCCAGTCGTGGCCCTTCCCGCATTCGCTGATGCTGGCCTTCACTGCCGACTACCTCGACGGCGAGGTGCGCGTCGACGGCGTCGAGATCGCCGAGGCGCGCTGGTTCGGCCCCGGCGACGCCTGGCCCGAGCGGATCCCGCACATGTCGGTGTCGAGCATGCTGATCGACGCCCACCGGCCGCCGGCGAGCTGACAGCTGCAACGGGGCCGCCGCCGGTCGCTGCCCCGCGTTTTCTATATACTGTCGGCAATCGTAAAATTTTAGGGGTCGACTCTTATGTCCCACCATGATGCCTTCTCGGAAAATGACTGGCGCAGGCTGCTGAGCAGCCTCGGCGAGGACCCGGACCGCCCGGGCCTGGCCGAGACCCCGGCGCGCGTGTCGAAGGCGTGGAAGCACTGGACCTCCGGCTACGACCAGGATCCGGTCACGCTGCTCAAGGCGTTCGAAGACGGCGCCGAGCAGTACAACGAACTGATCGTGGTGCGCGGCATCCCCGTCTACAGTCATTGCGAGCACCACCTGGCGCCGTTCTTCGGCAAGGCCACCATCGGCTACCTTCCTAACGGCAAGATCGTCGGCCTCTCCAAGCTGACCCGGCTGGTCGACTGCTTCGCCAAGCGCCTGCAGGTGCAGGAACGCATGACGATCCAGATCGCCAACGCGCTGATGGAAGTGCTGGAGCCGAAGGCGGTCGGCGTCGTCATCAAGTGCCGCCACCTGTGCATGGAAAGCCGCGGCATCCGCACGCCCGGCGAAGAGACGATCACGTCGGCGATGCTGGGCGAACTGCAGCCGAACCTGGGACTGCGCACCGAATTCCTCGCACTCGCGCGCGACTAGCATGGCCGCCGGCGCCATCGACTGGCAGCACGATCCGCAAGCGGCCTTCGCGCAGGCGCGCGCCGCCGGCCTGCCGCTGCTGCTGTATTGGGGCGCCGCCTGGTGCCCGCCGTGCAACCGCATCAAGTCGGTGGTGTTCGGCCGGCCCGACTTCATCGAACTGGCCGGCTCCTTCGTCGCCCTCGAGATCGACGGCGACAGCGAGGGCGCCCAGCGCCTGGCGCAGCTGTTCAAGCTGCGCAGCTATCCGACGCTGGTGGTGTTCCGCCCCGACGGCTCGGAGGTGACGCGGCTGCCGTGCGAGCTCGACGGCAAGCGCTTCGTCCACATCCTCGCGCTGGCGCTGAACGCCCGCTTCACCGCCGCCGAATCGCTCAGCGTGGCGCTGTCGCGCGAGCGCGCGCTGTCCGACGACGAATGGCGCCTGCTCAGTTTCTATTCGTGGGACACCGACGAGCGCCAGCTGCTCAAGAACCTCGACTTCGCCGCCATCGTCGCCAGCCTGACGCGCGCCTGCACCTTGGCCGACGCGCTGGTCCGGCTCGAATGGCTCGGCCTGCACGCGGCGGCGATGGCCGGCGAGACCGGCGTCGACCAGGCCGCCGCCGTCAGGCGGCTCGAGGACACGCTGTGCGACCCGGATGCGGTGTGCCTGCAGCTCGACATCGTGATCGGCTACGCGCTCGACCTGGTGCGCTTCCTGACCGCGCCCGGCAGCGCCGCGCGCCAGCGCTTGATCACCTCGTGGTCGGGCGCGCTGGCGAGCCTGGAAGACGACACCACCCTCAACATCTGTGACCGCCTCAGTGCGCTGCGCACGCGCGTGCGGCTGAACCGCCTCGGCGCCGCCGACCCGCAACTGCTGCCGGTGGCCAGCGCCCGCGTGGCCGAATACAACGCGCAGGCGCAGACGCCGGCGCTGCGCCACAGCGTCGTCACCATCGGCGCCGGCGTGCTGGCGGACGCCGGCCTGCTCGAGGAAGCGCAGCAGCTGCTGCGGGCCCAGCTGGCGCAGTCGCATGCGCCGTATTTTCTGCTGCACAGCCTGGCCGCGCTCGACAAGCGGCGCGGTGAGCCGGCCGCCGCGCTCGACTGCTACGAGCAGGCCTGGGCCGGCGCGGTGGGCGGCGCCACGCGGCTGCAGTGGGGCGCGACCTACCTGCTGGCGCTGCTCGACCTGGCGCCGCGCGACCGCCCGCGCATCGAGCGCTGCGCCGCCGCGCTGGCGGCCGAATTCGCCGCCGCGCCGGACGCCGCGTTCCAGCGCAACCGCACGCAGGCGGCACGCGTGGTCAAGGCGCTGGCGGACCTCGACGACGCCGGCCAGCAGACCTCGACCCTGCTGGCGATGCTGCAACAGACGCTGTCGCGCGCATAATCGGGGAACCTGTTCCACATCCGCGCCTCCAATGTGATTTGGGGGGCGATGATGTCAAGGCCAGAATTCCCCAGCGATATATCGCGAGAACACTTCGAGCAGGTCCGCCCGATGCTGGAGGCGGCGCGCCGCAAGACGCGCCCGCGCAAGCACGACCTGTACGACGTGTTCTGCGCGGTGCTGTATTTCCTCGACAGCGGCGCCGCGTGGCGCAGCCTGCCGCCGGCATTCCCGCCGTGGCGCACGGTGCACGAGTACTTCACCCAGTGGACGCTGACGCGTGGCGACGAGCCGAACCTGCTCGAGCGCGCGCTGCGCCAGCTCGGGCGCAGTACCGCCATCGAGCAGCTGCACAAGCGGGTGGGGGAGCGCTGAGGGAGGTGCAGGTGGGTACCGCGCTGCCGCGTTTCACGCGCGCAGCGGGCCATGCGCGCGCACAGAAATCGCAAATGTCGACTTCTCGCGAATATTCTTCACGTCATCCTCGCATGCGCGAGGATGACGTCGGTAGATGTTGAGGCGGAATCCTGGCCGGCGGGTTCTGCGAGCGTTACTGCGCCGGCGCCGGCTCAGCCGGGACTGCACGCGCCGTCGCATCCTTCTCGAACACCAGCTTGTTCTCGCCGTCGAGCTTGAACGCGCCCAGCCGCTGGCCCAGTTCGTCGGCGGTCGGCTCGGTCAGCCGGGTGCAGCCGCCGGTCTCGATGCGCATCACCTGCTTGCCGACGCGCACCGAGTAGACGTTCTCGCCGGCGCCGTACAGCTCGACATCGACCTCGGCCACCGGCAGCGTCGTCATCGGGAACTGGCGCTGGCACTCGGGCAGGTGCGCCGCCACCAGCTTGACCACCACCACGTCGCTCCAGAAATACTCCTGCTCGGCGCGCAGCGACAGCGAATGGGCCGGGCCGTCGATGTAGTAGCTGGCCGACGACCTGACGCAGCCCGCCAGCAGCAGCGGAGTCAGTAAAGTCAAGAGGATGCGTTTCATGGCGTGCCCGTCGGTGCGTTATCGAATTTCCCACGCAGTATAGTTTGCCTGTCGCCACTAGCGCAACCGCCTACTTCTTGCGCCAGAACTTGTCCATCAGCGGCTTGACGCTGGTGCCGTGCACGATGATCGACAGCGCAACCACGATCGCGGTGATCTGGATCAGGTCGCGCGACAAGGTCGCCGGCAGGCCGTGGTTGATCGCGTACATCAGGTAATAGATCGAGCCGATGCCGCGCACGCCGAACCAGCCGATGATCAGGCGCACGCGCAGGGTTGTGTCGCTGCCGATCAGCCCGAGCGCCACGCTGAGCGGGCGCGCCACCACGAACAGGAACAGCGCGGTGCCCCAGGTGCGCCAGTTCCAGTCCTGCAGCGTCAGCATGCCGCCGATCAGCAGCACCAGCGTCAGTTCCGACAGCCGCTCGAGGTGTTCCTTGAACACCAGCGATTCGGCGCTCACCGTCAGCGGCTGCGGCGTGTCCGGCACTTCGTCGTTGGCCGGGTCGGCCTTCGGATCGTCCGGCACCAGCAGGCCCTGGCGGTTCTTGTGGGCGCCCACCAGCAGCAGCTCGGTCTGGCGCAGGGCGACGCCGGCGAAGAACACTGCCAGGAAGCCCCACGTCTTGAACAGCACGCAGGCGCCGTAGACGACGGCGATCAGGCCGAGGCCGACCAGGTCGTCGAGCACTTCGTGCTTCGGATCCTTGTTGCGCAGCGCCCAGCCCAGCTTGCCGAGCAGCGCGCCGCCGGCCCAGCCGATCGCCACCGCGCCCAGCGTGGCCCAGACGACGTCGACGACCGCCCACTTCCACGCGACGAACTCGTTGGCGCCGAGCAGGGCCAGGCCGAGCATCACGAACGGGAACGCCGAGCCGTCGTTCATGCCCGCTTCCGACGTCAGCGTGAAGCGCAGCTTGTCGTAGTCGCCGGCGTGGCGCACCTGGACGTCGGTGGCCAGCACCGGGTCGGTCGGCGCCAGGATTGCGCCGAGCAGCACGCCGGCGCCCAGCGGCAGCCCCAGCACGTAGTAGGAAAACGCCGCCACCAGGCCGACCGTGATCGACATCGACAGCCAGGCCAGCCGGATCGACGGCCCCCAGCGCTTGAAAGTAATCGGCACCGGCATCTTGACGCCGGCCGAGAACAGCGAGATCAGCACGGCGATTTCGGTGGCCACTTCCAGCACGTGCGACTGCTTGATGGCGTCGAACGAGAAGATGCCGAGCACCATGGGGCCGAGGATGATGCCGGCCGTGAGGTAGACAATGGCCGAGGTGACCGGCATGCGCGAGATGGAGGTTGCCGCCAGGCCGCGCGCAAGCATCAGCATGCCGATCAGGATGAACCAGTAGGTAGTCGTCATTACGCTCTTTGGGATTTGGTGTCGGTAACGATTCTACAAGTTAATGCTGTTCGCTAACCGCGCGGTTGGCTTCGCCGCCGTTGTCACTGCCAGCACGTGGAGACGGGAGTCCCTGCCGCGCACTTGATATTGTTCAAGATATTTAGCCGACCGAACCAGATTGGGCCACGAACAAGACATACCTCAAAACACCTTTCGTTCATTGCCCGAGTGTGATGTTTTGTGCTTGCAATAAACTATTTGCGGAAGGAAACGCCATGTCGGACTTCTACCAGGGCTTCAGGCAAAACATGGAAGGCGTCGGTCTGCCCGCCCCGCAAGGCCTGTTCGGCACGTTCCAGATGGCGGTCGGCAGCACCGCCACGCTGCTTGGCCAGATCGACAAGTTCGGCAAGTCAGCCACCATCGGCGAGATCATCGGCGGCGGCACCCGGCTGGAGGGGCTTGCGGCGATCGGCGGCTGAAGTGCCGCGTATTACGCCGGCGCCGTGATCGGCAGCCTGGCGGTGGCCACTGCGGCGTCGACCGGCACGTCGCTGGCGGACGTGCTGTTCACGGCCAAGAAGAACAAGCTGGATCGCAAGTGGCTGCCGGCGACCCTGCAGCGCTGGCCGGGTGTCTACGACCAGAAGCTCAAGGCCAGCCGCAACAACCTGCGCGCACGGGCTCTCGCATAATCAACGGTCACTGGTCCGCTAACCAGATGGGGTCCCCGCGTGCGCGAGGACGACGTGCTTGAGTTAGCGCTCGATCCGTCGTCCTCGCGAACGCGGGGACCCCGTTCCGTCGAGTCCCAACAAAGCCACTCGGAGCCAACAAAGCAAAAACGTCATCCTCGCGAATGAACTGACCACGAAATTTTGGACACCCCCTGTCCTAAATTTCGAGGTGTCGCATGAAAAAGCATACAGAGCAGTTCAAGTTGGCGGTAGTGCAGCATTATTTAAATGGCGTGGACGGCTATGAGACGGTAGCCCAGTATCACGACGTTGGTCGCGCTTTGGTGCGCCGATGGGTCGCGTTCTACCGCAGTCACGGCGTCGACGGGCTTAAGCAGAAGCACACCGCATACACGGCTGATTTCAAGCTGTCAGCGCTGCAGCACATGTGGGAAAATAAACTATCCTATGCTGCGACGGCCGCCGTCTTCAACATTCGAGGTCAGTGCTACCTGGGCATCTGGGAGCGCTGTTATCGCGAAGGCGGCATCGACGCCCTGACACCACGCCCTCGAGGAAGACCCGCGAAAATGCCCGATCCGAATACCAGCAATCCGCCCGCGCCAGAGCCGGCGCCTACGGATGAGACGCGCAGCCGCGACGAGCTGGTGACAGAGCTGAACTACCTGCGTATGGAGAATGCGTACTTAAAAAAGTTGAAGGCCTTAGTTCAAGCGGATCAGCAAGCAGCTGCCGCGCGCGCAAAACGCAAGTAGTACAAGAACTAAGGCTGAAGTATCCGGTCGAGGGCCTGCTTAAGTTAGCAGGCCTGAAAAGAAGCACCTTCTATTATCAGCGTAAAGTAGCTCAATTAGGAGACAGGTACGCTGAGCTTAAGCTGAGCATTCGGACCATCTATGCGCACCACAAAGGCCGCTACGGCTATCGGCGCATCACCGCTGAGCTTCGGGAAAAGGGCGCAATGGTGACTCACAACACCGTCCAGCGACTGATGGTCGAGATGGGAATCAAGTCGTTGGTTAGGGTTAAGAAATACAGCTCGTACAAGGGAGAGGTCGGAACGACGGCGCCGAATCTTTTACTGCGCAACTTCGAAGCAGCAGCCGTAGACGAGAAATGGGTGACGGACGTAACCGAATTTAAGGTCGCTGGAAGCAAGCTGTTTCTGTCGCCGATCATGGATCTGTGCAGCGGGGAAATCATCGCCTTCGAATCCGACACGCGGCCCTCATTTGGCATGGTTGTTGGCATGCTCAAGAAGGCGTTCGCCACGATCGGCTGCGATCGCAAACCGATCCTGCACTCGGACCAAGGCTGGCAGTACCGCATGCCAGTCTACCAGGCCATGCTGAAGGACAAGAACATCAACCAAAGCATGTCCCGCAAAGGAAACTGCCTCGACAACGCTGCGATGGAAAGCTTTTCTGCGGTGCTAAAAACCGAGTTCTTCTATCTGAACAAGTTCACTAGCGTAGAACAACTACGTGAAGGCATCACCGAATACATTCACTACTATAATCACGAACGCATTAAGACGAGATTGAAAGGGAAGAGTCCGGTACAGTACCGAACTCTTCTCGCACTGGCGTAGAAGTCCAGTCCAACAATTCGTGGTCACTTCAGAAAAGCGGGGACCCATACTGAGCGTGTTACACCACTTAAGCTCATTCAGTATGGGTCCCCGCTGCGCGAGGATGACGTCGCGAAGGCGACAGGTGGCTTACTTGGCCGACACCAGGTACTTCAGATAGGCGCCCTGGCCGTAGAAGATCGCGCTGTCGTCGACCAGCCCCTCGCGCTTGTAAATCTCGTGCACCTTCGGCAGGTTGCCGAACGACACGCCAGGATGCATGTGGTGATACACGTGCAGCCCGAAGTTCAGGTCCGGGAACACGATCCGCTGCCACCAGTTCGGCTGCAGCAATGGCGTGGTCTCGTGAATCGAGCCGTCCTCGATGTTGTACTCGTGCTCGGCCACCGCGATCCAGCGCACCAGCACCTGCGTGACGGTCACGATCGGCAGCACCCAGTACACCAGGAACGTGGTCCAGCCGCCGACCAGCGTCAGCACCGCGGCGACCGTCGCAAAGAAGCCGATGCGCACCCACTTCGGCGTCGGGTTGCGGCGCGTGAACTCGGCGGTGCCGTGCGCCTTCTTGCCGCGGATCAGGCGGATCACGTTCATGCCCGACAGGTCGCGCAGCACGATGCCCAGCAGCTGGCGCGGCTTCATCGGAAACGTCCACTCGGCGCCGGCCTTGCGGATGAAGTCCGGATCGTCCTTGGTGAAGCAGTACTTGTGGTGCGACAGGTGCACCTTCGCATAGTCTTCCACCGTGGTGACGAACAGCGGATACACCGCGAACACGTTGATGATCCAGTCGGCGTACTTGCTGCGCAGGCCGAGGCGGTGCACCTGCTCGTGCAGCAGCAGCGCCAGCACCATCTGCCGCGTGCTGATCAGGAATGCGCACAGCAGCGTGACGGCGATGCTGTCGCAATACACGCCCACCGCGATCAGCGCCGCGATCGACAGCCAGGTCAGCGCCAGTTCCGCGGCAAAGCGGGCAGGGCGCGCGCCCGACATCGCCATGATCTCGCGCTTGGCCGTCGACGACAGCGCGCTGGCATCGGCCAGCACGGCGGGGCGCAGCGGACCGTTCGCGGTTTCTACTGCGCCTGCAGGGTAATACAAGGCATTCGTTTTCATCGTTTCATTCCTGGATAAGGCGGTATACAGATAAAGATGGATTATCCAAATGATATGGCTGGGCGGCGCCATTCGAATCCGGAATAAGAGCCGCTTTTCCGCGGCTGCTTAATGAATTGTTATCAATCAGGCGGGCGGCATACAATGGTGTTTTCAGCTTCGACGCACACGAATCCATGGCCCACCTTCATCCCGCGGGCTGGCGCGAAATGTCCGTTACCGGCGCCGCCGCCCGCGAAATCGAGACCCTCGCCTACCTCGAGGCCAGCCTCGCCGACACGCCTTACAGCATCTACCACGGCGTGCACTGGACCAATGTCGAAAAAGGCTTCTCCGCCTATGGCGAGATCGACTTCATCGTCGTCGCGCCGAACGGGCGGATGCTGCTGATCGAGCAGAAATCGGGCTTCCTCACCGAGACGCCCGAAGGCCTGGTCAAGAGCTACCACGGCAAGGCGCGCAACGTGCGCAACCAGATCTTGCGCGCCATCGACGGCCTGACGCGCCGCTTCGGCGACGGCCCGCTGTCGGTCGACTACCTGCTGTACTGCCCCGACTACCACGTGCGCGACCCGCACCTGGCCGGCATCGACCCGCGCCACATCATCGACGCCGACGCCAAGCACCGGCTGGCCGACGTCATCCGCGAAACGCTGCCGATTACCGCGCCCGACGACCAGTTCGAAAAGGTCGCGCGCTTCCTCGGCGACACCCTCAGCCTGCGGCCCGATCCCAGCGCCATGATCGGCAGCGCCCAGCAAATGGTGACGCGCCTGTCCGGCGGGCTGGCGACGTGGGCGCGCCGGCTCGAGTTCGCGCCGTACCGGCTGCGCGTGGTCGGCACCGCCGGCAGCGGCAAGACCCAGCTGGCGCTGGCCGAATACAGCGCCGCGATCGACGCCGGCCTGCGCCCGCTGTACGTCTGCTACAACCGGCCGCTGGCCGACCACATCGAGCGCCTGGTGCCGGCCGGCGGGCGCGTGGCCACCTTCCACATGCTGGGCGACGCCTTCATGCGCGCGCGCGGCGAGTCGCCCGACTACGGTTCCGGCGCCATCTGGAGCGAGATGGAGACAGTGCTGGCGACGGCCGACCTGCCCGAAACGTGGAAGTACGACGTGCTGATCGTCGACGAAGGCCAGGATTTCTCGATTGTGTGGCGCGACATCCTGCTGCGCATGCTGAAGGACGGCGGGCGCGCCATCTGGCTGGAGGACCCGACGCAGAACCTGTACGGGCGCGACATGGTGCCGCTGCCCGGCTGGGTGACGCTGCATTCGCACACCAACTACCGCAGCCCGCGCCAGATCGTCGACATGCTCGCCGCGATCGGCTCCGCGCGCCAGCCGGTGGAAGCGGCCAGTCCGTTCGAAGGCGCCGACATCGAAGTGCTGGCCTACGCCGAGGGCGACCTTGACGCCATGATCGCGCAGACGAAGCACGCCATCACACTGTGCCTGGCGGCCGGCTTTGCGCGCCACGACATCGCGATTGCGTCGTTCCGCGGCCGTGAAAAATCCGCGCTGCTCGGCCTCGACACGCTGGGCGACGCGCATACGCTCAAGTCCTTCACCGGCGAGTACGACCTGTTCGGCAATCCGGTATTCCGAGAAGGCGGCCTGCTGGCCGAGTCGGTGTACCGCTTCAAGGGCCAGTCCGCGCCGGCGGTGATTTTCACCGAAATCGACTTCGAAGAGATCGACGAGCTCACGTTCCGCAAACTGTTCGTAGGCATGACGCGCGCGCGCCTTAAGCTGGTGCTGGTGCTGAGCGAGCGCGCCGCCGCGCAGCTGCTCGAGCGCATTTAAGGGGCATTTCCGCCGTTTATTCCCGCTTGACAATGATCCCCGTAGGCCTATGCTGAGCTGGCGCCGTATTTGAAGCGCAGCACATCCGACCTATAAAAGCAAACGCATATCGGGGACCAAATGACATTCTTAACATCCAAACCGGCATCCGCCATTCTCGCTTGCCTGCTCAGTTCGAGCGCATTCGGCGCGGTGGTCGTGCTACCCAAGTACAACGTCAGCGTCAACGACGTTTCGGTGTCGGGCCTCTCGTCCGGCGCGTACATGGCCGCGCAGATGCACTTCGCCTATTCCAAGACCATCAAGAAAGGCGCCGGCATCGTTGCCGGCGGCCCGGTCTACTGCTCGCAAGGCAGCGTCACCATCGCCACCGGCCCGTGCATGGCCAATACCGGATCGCGCAACTTGGCGTATCTGCAATCGGTCGTCAACACCTGGTCCGGCAACGGCTACATCGACCCTACCAGCAATATGGCCGGCTCCAAGGTGTATCTGTTTTCCGGCACGCTCGATTCGACCGTGAAGCAGCCGGTCATGAACGACCTCCATGCGATGTACGCCAACTACATCAACCCGGCCAACATCACCTACAAGAACAACATCGCCGCCGAGCATGCGATGCCGACCGACTTCTCCGGCAATGGCTGCAGCACCAACGCGACGCCGTATGTCAACAACTGCAACCTGGACACCGCCGGCGACATGCTCAAGTGGATGTACGGCACGCTGAACGCGAAAAACGTCGGCACGCTTGGCGGCACGTTCGTCAATTTCAACCAGGCCACGTTCTGGGGCAATGCCAATCCGACCACGCACGGCATGGCCAGCAGCGGCTACGCCTACGTGCCGGCCAATTGCGCCGCGGGCCAGGTCTGCAAGCTGCACGTCGCCTTCCACGGCTGCAAGCAAAACGTCGCCACGGTTGGCGTCAACTACTACCAGAACACCGGCTACAACCGCTGGGCCGACACCAACAACATGATCGTGCTGTATCCGCAGGCGACGACGACGGCGGCGAACCCGAACGGCTGCTGGGACTGGTGGGGCTACGACGACGTCAACTTCCCGGCCAAGAGCGGCGGTCAGATGGTGGCGATCAAGACCATGATCGACCGCGTGGTCAGCGGCAATGCCGCCGCGCCATACACCTGCAGCGGCTGGTACGACAGCAACTACTGGCACGTGTATTACGGCCGCGCCTACGTTGGCAGCGATGGGCAGGCGTACGCCGTCAATTCGAACCAGTACCTTGGCTACTACACCACCTATTCGTACACCAACGTGCGCCGTACATCGGCCGGCTACTACGCTTACGGCAGCTGTCCGTAACCACGCCACGCGTCGGGCCTGATCTTGCGGATCGGGCCTTGATGCCGGCAAATTCCTCGCTGCCCGTCTACGCATACCGCTGTCCGAAGAAATCGTGTTGCCCTCAGAGTCGTCATCCTCGCGCCTCAGAATCGTCATCCTCGCGCAAGCTGGATCCAATTCCGTGCACGTATTGTTGACGTTGAACGGAGGGCGTGAGCGGCTGTCGTGCGCGTCACGCTCAACACAGCTTTGTCCTCCTACCAGCCATTTCGCCCGTATTGCAATTCAATCGTTGCAACAACGCAATTTTTCGTAGAAGCTAGCATACTGACCTAGAATATCTGCACCGAGCTGCGTCACGCCGCGCCAAATCCCACCAGGAGAGCTGTAAAGATGGACACCACGAATCCCGAAACCGCCCTGAGCGCGGTCGACATCCAGCTGAACGAAGCCGCCGCCGCCGTCGCGGCCGGCAACCCCGGTGCAGCCTTGCAGATCTACCACGACCTGGCCGAGCTAAACAACGCCACCGCCCAGTTCAACCTCGGCGTCATGTGCGAAAGTGCCCGCGAAGGTGGTACGGACATGTCCGACGCCGTGCGCTGGTATCAGCTGGCCGCCGACAACGGCAGCGCCATGGCGCAGTACAACCTCGGCCGCATGTACGACGAAGGCCGCGGAGTAGCGCAGGACAACGAGCAGGCGCTGGCGCTGTTCAGCCGTGCCGCCGGTCTCGGCCATGCAGCCGCCCAAACCAATCTGGGCGTGATGTACGACAGCGGCCAAGGCGTGCCCCAGGACGTGGTGAAGGCGGCAGAGATGTTCCAGCGCGCCGCCGCGCAGGGCAACGCGGTCGCGCAGTGCAACCTGGCGTCGATGTACTTCCACGGCATCGGCGTCGAGCAGAACTTCGAGCAGGCGCTGACCTTGTATGCGATGTCGGCGGATCAGGGGAACGCGACCGCGCAGGCGAAGGTGAATGAGATTTTTGAGGCGCTGGAAGCGGATGTGAGGGATGGCGCATATGGCGCCGTTATTTAATTTCGCTACCCAGTGTGTGTTCTTCCCCGAACTCACCTTTCTCAAGAGCGTTATTGCTTCGACCGTCGCATCGGTAAAGGATCGTGTCGAACGCTTTTTTCCACGAGGCGATTTCCATTTCCACCTGTGGATTCGAAGCATCGGACTCGGTACTAGGCCCCGTGCCAAGAACTGTGCCGTCGTCCAAGCAAAGGTCTGATTCTATCGGGAGAATGGGCCAACGAGCAGGCGCTGGCGCTGTTCAGCCGTGCCGCCGCGCTTGGCCATGCATCTTAGCAAACTAGCCTCGGCGTGATTACGACAGCGACCGGGGCGTCCCCACGCCTGCGGAGGCTTCCATGCGATGGCGTAGGGACGGCTCTCGTTAGTTTTAGCCAGATTTCGCCAACACTTGTGGTCGGCGCCGAAATTCCAGTGGGTTGTCGCAGAGGCAAACCGGCCGAACAAGACATCGATTGATTTCCAGGCACGGAGTGAAACGATACTTTGGGCGCCTCTGATCGGGTGCGACGCCACTTGGGAGCGCAGCGCGATCAGCCGATGTTTGCAGGCGAGCGGGGTTCGGACGGCCAGAATGAAGGAGCGAGCGAACTCTTCGCCCACAGCGAGGGGTACCCAGCGAAGTATGTTGACGGTGCCGCATCACTGTTGTTGCATACAGTATATTTCGCTGTACTTCGCTGGGTAAACCGAGTGATAATGTGTCACACCTTGATCCCCCTCAACATTCACTCATTTATGATCCAACAGAGCGACGAACTCAACCTATTAAAACAAGCTCTCGAGAGCTATGATCAGAAGTTTATTGCGCAGCATCTCAATGAGGTCTCGCCCGCATCATGGAGTCGGGAAACTATCAATCGTTGGGTAGGCGGAAAGTGCAATCCGAAATTGAGCCACGCTGAGTACCTGCATTTGCGCGAGTTATTGCCAAAAATCCCAGCAAAGCGTGCGTATGACTTCGATTTTATTGATCTTTTCGCGGGGATTGGAGGTATTCGTCGCGGTTTTGAAAAGGCGGGGGGGCGATGCGTACTCACAAGCGAATGGAACCCTTACGCGGTACGCACCTATAAGGCAAATTTCCACTCCGAACCGGGCCATGTGTTTAATGAAGACATCCGGGAGATTACGCTCAGCGCCGATATGAATGTGTCCGAGCGGGAAGCATATTCCCATATTAACAAAGTTGTACCAGATCACGACGTTCTGCTCGCGGGGTTTCCGTGTCAACCATTTTCGATTGCCGGTGTTTCCAAGAAAAATTCGCTAGGACGTAAGCATGGTTTTGAAGATGAGACGCAAGGGACCTTATTCTTTGACGTAGCACGGATAATTGCAGCCAAGCGCCCAGTAGCTTTCGTCTTAGAAAACGTCAAAAATCTTAAGAGCCATGATAAGGGCAATACATTCCGCGTGATTATGAAGGCGTTGGACGAGTTGGGATATTGGGTTGCTGACGCCGATCACAGTGCCGGCATCGATTATAAGGTCATTGATGGAAGCCACTTTGTTCCGCAGCACAGAGAGCGTATTGTATTGGTGGGCTTCCGAAAGGATCTCAATGTTCAGGAGAAATTCACCCTTCGGGATGTGGCGAAACTGATTCCGAAGCGCCGGCCTACGCTCGGTGACATTTTGGAGCCGGACGTGGACCCGAAATATATCCTTACTCCGAAGCTTTGGACATATTTATTTAACTACTCGATCAAGCACAGAGCAAAAGGAAATGGTTTTGGGTATGGATTGGTGAGAGCGGGCGATGTTACGCGCACTCTCTCGGCCCGCTACTATAAGGATGGGTCGGAAATCCTCATCGATCGAGGGTTCAACCAAGCGCTCGATCTTGCGCACGAGAGTAATGTCGTAAACCGACCTCGACGGCTTACGCCGCGTGAATGCTCGCGACTGATGGGCTACGACGGGCCAGGCGAAGGAAACTTCCGTATTCCCGTTTCGGACACTCAAGCATATAAACAGTTCGGTAATTCTGTAGTTGTACCTGTATTTTCTGCTGTAGCTCTTTTAATGAAGGATCGAATTGTAGCGGGGAAGCGGATTGCCGCAGAGTTGCGAAAGTTGGAGTCGAAGTTGGCAGCGTAACTATGGGCGATGTACATAATACTGAACAGCGCAGTGCGAACATGCGCGCGATCAGAAACAAGGATACGAAACCGGAGATGCAAATCCGACGCCTCTTATTCGCAAGAGGTTTTCGTTTTCGTCTCCATGTTAAGTCCTTACCAGGTTCACCGGACATTGTCCTCCCAAAGCATCGGGTTGCCGTGTTCGTCCACGGCTGTTTCTGGCATGGCCATGGATGTCATTTATTTAAGATTCCAGCGAGCCGGACCGAATTTTGGACGGCGAAAATTCAAGGTAATCGTGATCGGGACTATAAGCACCAAGAGAAGCTTTTAGCGGCCGGCTGGAGAGTTCTGACGATTTGGGAGTGCGCAATCAAGGGGAATCAGAAGCGTTCGACGGAGGAGGTTAGCGCCCAGATTGGGAACTGGATCCTATCGCGTGATACCGCGGTTCCCCATTTCATGATCCGTCATCTCTAACCGCCACCAGCAATCGGTTGTGAAAACGCGCCGTACCACTAGATACAACTGTCGAAAATAAACGCGAACTCCAATTTCTAATGATTCTGGCGCCAGCCTGAGGTTATCTTGATCCGTACGTTGTCTGTTACAGCTGGCGGCAAGGCCGCCGAAGGGCGGATACTGCTCACGGCACGCACGATGCGAACAGCATAGTTGCCGGATTTGTCTGCACGGGAAATTTCCAATATGTCGTTCTCCCGAGCTCTCATTTCCCTGAGATAGCTTGTCATGTAGGTAAGACGATATTCGTCGCGGGTTCCCGCTGGATCGTGGCGTTTGTTGTTGTAATAGACGAAACGGAACTTTCGCTCACGCCCATCTTCATCGATACACCGAATCCAGGCGTCCGGATTTTTGATAGCGGAATCAAGGCGGGGCAGAAATTCGAGTAGCTCCTTCTCGCCTTTCGGAACCAACATGCCGGCTTGATGAGCTCCGGTCGCACCAACATCATTGGCGCTTAGAGTCTTGCTGAACGACTTCTTCACTGAGTTCTCCTGGGGGCGATGTCTAGAGCGCGCACCGTATCCTGTGCGTCCCTTGAGGAAATGGGAATGCTTTCGTTGGCCAAGTCACTTTTCCATACCGAGCGTTCAATCATCACTGCTTCGACGGTGTCTCTATAAAAAAGGCGATATACCGTGACGGGGACGGTTTGACCCAGTCTGTGCGCCCTTGCGCTTGCTTGGGCTTCGAGCGCGGGATTCCACACCGGAGTAAAATGTATCACAATAGTTGCTGCGGTGATATTCAATCCTGCGCCTGCCGCCTTCGGATTCAATACTAAGCAGGCTGGCCCATTGTGGGCTGAAAATTCGTCGACGATCTGCTGTCGCGATTCTTGTTCAGTTGAGCCGTTGATAGCGCCCCAAAAAAGCCGATCGTATTGGCCGAGCGAATTTTGGAGAAGTTCGCCAATACGGTTAAACAGCGCAAATACAATTACTTTCTTTTGGTTTAAGAAGGCTTCGGACATTAGCGCTGTGGCACGATCCATTTTTGGAGTCATGAGCGGCGAGGTGTCCAAGATATTTTCACAGGATGCCTCCTCGGCGTCCAGTTCGTCCCGACATTCGCTTCGCAACCAAGGGTGGGCACAGAAGAGCTGCAGCTGAAGCGTGGCGACCAATGCCCCAGCAACAGGGTACTTTGCCATCGTTGACTTGCGGATTTTTAGGTATTGGTCGATGAGCTGTTCGTCGAGGTCGAGTGCTAGGTCGATGTTTATCCGCTCGGGAAGCTCTCCGGCCACATCCGCCACGCGACGGCGTAGAATAATCGGCTCTGTTATCGGACGTAGTGCTTGGGCAGACTCCATTAAGTCGGGGTAAGCTAGTTCGAATTCTCGCCGAGTCCCGAGCAGGCCCGGTACCGCTACATCGGCTAACGACCATAAATCGGTGAGGGTGTTCTCAATTGGTGTGCCTGTCATTGGGATCGCACGCCGGCGCAGAATGCTCGCGACGGCGATGCGCCGGTTGGAATCAGGGTTTTTCAGAGCCTGTGCTTCGTCGCAAATTAACCAAGACCATTCGAACGACGAAAAGATTGAGATATCGTTCGTTACTGTTTCGTACGTAGCAATAACTACGGAGGTCTTCTGAAGACCCCGGTATACGCCAGTTCGGTGAGGGCCGCGGTGAGTTAATACTGTCAATGCTGGGGCAAACCGTAGCAGTTCGCGTTCCCAATTCGCGATCAAGCTTGTGGGACACAAGATTAAGGCTGGCGAACGTTCTTCCGGCCGTTCAAGTAGTAACAGAGCGATGATCTGTATTGTCTTCCCCAAACCCATCTCATCCGCGAGGATGAGCCCGCCGGAAAAATTAATGGTTTCGAGCATCCATTGCACACCCCGCGCTTGATAAGGAAACAGCGTTGCGCATAGCCCGGGGACCTCAAGACTGACCGGCATAGACTCCGCAGCAAACTTTCCAGCCGTTCTGAAGCCATCGGTGGAGTGAACGCGCAACAGTTCTCCGGAATTCCGGAGTAGTTGGATGGCTTCGCTGTAACTCAGATTGTCCGGGTCTGATTCTTTCAAAAAATCTTGGAGGATTCGGGGGGCATCGTGCGGAAGCGGCCGGATAATCAATTCGTCCACCACCCAAGCATGCCTTCTCGTTGGCGTCGTTAGGAACCTCATCTCGCCTTTTTGCATTCGCACGGCAGCCAGAAGCGCAACAATCCTCCCATCAATCCGGTCGATTAAAATCACGGGTTCAACAATGCGTGCTGAAAGGGTGAGCCCCTCGGGCGAATGTGCCCGAAGCAGTTCAAAACTTTCGGGAAGAAGGGAATACTCAAGCATCCTGTGGTTCCATAAGCTCCCTGAGCTCGGCAGGACTGTAGGGAACTGGTCTACGAGTATGGGCTGCACGGTGGCAGCTTGGACAGAGCGGGACTAAGTCAGTACGGGGGTCGTATGCACGCGGGGTATTCTGCAGGGCTAACGGCTGCAGGTGGTGTACTTCGATGATAGAACCGGCATTTCCATACCTGAGGCCAGGCTGCACGCCGCAAACAACGCATTTCTCGCCATGGACCCGGATGCAGAGGAGGCGGTTGCGGGGATTGCGTTCACGGCGACTCACAATCGATTGAAGTAGGGCTCCTTCGAAGGCTTCGGGATTCCCGCTGTCGAAGTTCTCAACTATATCGTAGCCTATCAGTTCAGCCATTGACGCCATAATTGGCACGATCACTTTGCGGCATGTCGCGACCCAAGCTGCGTCCGAATGCGGCTGTTCCAAGTCTCGGACTGTCGCCGTGAGCTGGAAAGTGCCATCCGTGACGCACCAGTTCTCTGCATCTTGTCCGAAGATTTCGATCGCGACAGTTGGCGCGATCGACGCAACTAACGCACGTGCCAGCTGGACATCTTCAGAACAAGCCGTGCGCATCTGGTGAATTAGCTCGGCGGAGAAATTGCCAAATGACAAACGGACTTGATGCCCTCTCAGGCCGAAAGGGCGGAGCTCTGCGACAGGTCCATGTCTGGCATCGAGATCGGCGAACCAGATGCGTAGATTTTGTCGGAGGCCCGTGTGGCGCACTGACGCAGCAAATGCAGCACCGGTTCCTTCGAGAAGCTCTCTGAGAATAAGTTCGGTTTTTTCGGCGATCATGACAAATCTAGATCGTCATCTGCAGCGAGTTCGCCGGGTTCAATTTCTGGCATCGCACGCAAGAGCTTTCTAAGGTTGCCGGAAATTTCAGCCCGAATATCCTCAAAGATCGGAGCCATTTCCTCTGTACTATTGTTCTGCTCAGCGACGGCGAATGCCCAAAGTAACAGGTCCATCCCATCGACCGCATATCCGTTAGCCGCAGCACGCTTGTAGATTTTTTGGTAGAAGTCGTGATGAATGTTCAGCAGAACCGCAGGTACGTACCCGTCTTCACCCGGGCTGCGCAGGGCTGGCTGCCAAAGTTCACCTGACGTGATGTTGTCAACTGCTTCGACAAAGACTGTCGCAGCGTTAACGTGACTCTGGACTGGAACTTTGAGCCGAATCTGTGGCCCTTGGTTATTTGAGACGACTGCGGATTGAGATTTGGCGTCGACCGACGCTACCTGCGGCTGCACCGCGTTTCCGGTATCGCCGATATTCTTGTTGGCGCTTGTGTGATCAATAGGTTTTGTTCCGGTGAGCTCGCGGTTTTTCCGGCGGTACCGCTGGCCTGCTTCCCGATAGATTGGATAAAGCAGCGTGTGGAGGCCATCTGCGAGCTCAGGGTGGAAGAGGATGCGTGACTTTTTAACGTCAATCCTAAATGCGTCATCCAGGCTGTAGCCGAAATCGAATTCGACCCGAAGCAAAGAATAGTGAGGCTCCGGAACGCCGAAGACATCCATCCATCCGCCGTCTTGAATCAAGCGCCCTTCCCGATAAACATAAAATCCTTGGGCGCGGTTCGAAATGCGCGCGAACGCCTTTTCTTCCTCCTTGGTCATATCGAGACGGTGTGGAAGGATCCATGCGCGCATCTTTGCAATTTCTACCGTGCCATCTGGCATTTCGACTTCGAGTCGCTGCTTTCTGTCCGCTAAAACCTGCTCGGAGCGGGCGGGATAAAACGGATTCCATGGTTGAACAGGCGTGCCGTTGATCAGGATGCCTACATCTTTTTCGCGGCCGTCGTTTTCGTCGAGAAAACGATGAAAAACCAAGGCGAGATGTTTGTCGAGGCTGTCCGCAAGCCGGGTGATCGCTGCCCGTTCAGAGGCGCTGCCGGGCTCGTATTCTTTGGTAAGTATTCTGTCGCATTTCTCCCAGACTACAAGGGTCCCCGTTACGCCGCATAGCTCTTCGAACATTTCATGCTCAGCGCCGCTCACCGGCTCTTGCAACATCTCCCACGCTCCTACATTGGCAACATGCTCAAGATCCCATGCTAGTTTCGCCAACTCGTCGGTTGCCGCCCTGCGCGAGATAACGGTGTACTTTATACAGACTGAACTTGAAGCAGTTTTGAGCCCGAGTCCAAATTTGCCGAGGCTTTCCTGACTCTCGCGTCTTGGGGCGCCATATCGCATGGCGCGGTGAACGCCAGCGGCATCCATGCCACCTCCGTTATCCCCGAAATAAACGAGCTTCCTGCCGTCGCTTTGAAGCACGATCTCGATATTTATCTTGTCCGCACCGGCTGCGATGGAGTTATCTATGATGTCAGCGGCTGCGGTCTTGACGTTATAGCCAGTATCACGCAGGCCAAAAATTAGTCTGGGCGCGTCTGGCTCGTTGATCAGATCGTTCATATTTGGTGATTCACAAAGTAATTAAAAGCCAGGCAGGATTTATGAATTGTAAATCATTCCCCCGTGCAAAAGTGCTGTTTTGTACCTTTGGGCGGCGATATTGCAAACATGTTGACCGAAAATTTTGAGTCTTATCCGTGGTTGTTGGACTAGGTGGATTGGATGGCGTCGAGTAGTGAGAATCAGCGAAGCCGCCGATGGCGTGGGGAAAAAGTCTACAGCGGATAATTTCAGCGATCACTGGTTCGACAGAACTTAAATTGATAAACGAATTGTTGTCGGAATCTGTTTCCTCGTGGGCTCGCACCCCCTCGTTAAAGGGACGAACACGCCAAAGGACGTCGAGAAGTTCATCGCGAAGCGAGAGAGCTGAGACAAGCAACGGATCAGTGAAGTGAACCGCTAGGTCAGGAAGTGTGCAAGGGAACTGACCGAGCTCGTGCTTTCTCCTCGTACCGGCGTCAACGCTCAACTAGTGCGGGTCGGAGCGAGCTACGGTGTTATCAAATACAATCGCTCTGGTCGCGACGATCCGCACTGGTCCGATAATGGAACCTAATATGACCAAACGCATTGCCCTTTATTTCGGTCTACTGTTTGCCTCGCTGCCGCTCGTCGCGGGGACGGGCCTACCGATGGACGTTGAGAGGTTCATCGCAAAGCGGGAGAGCTGTGATCACTTTCGCGGTGAGGTACCCCCGCCCGGCGATAAGCGGCGCATGAGGGAAGTGAGCCGAGAGGTCAGGAAATGGTGCAGTGGAACTGACCGGACTCTCGTTCAGCTCAAGAAGAAGTACGCCAAAAATGCTGCAATCACCATGCGCCTCGATGAATTCGAGCCAAATATCGAGCCTAAGCGCAGCTCGCTTTGATCAGCTGGATTGGTGCGCGATCCGGCGGCTGACCCCGTTGACCGGAATCGTCCGCCCCAGCGCCCGTAGATCAATCTTCATCACCCACCAGGCCTTGCCCTGGAGCGTGAGCTCAAGCGCGTCCATTTGCACGGTCGTGCCTTCGATGAGTATTTCCGAATTCTTTGGAAAGAGCGGGCTCCACTTCCTGCTGTCATCTTCGTCGCCTCGGTAATAGGCCCGGTGGAGCAAGCCGAGGGTGGATACTAGCCGTGCATCATTCTTTGGGACAGACTGGCAGCCGCCCGACGGGCCGCAAAGCTGTAGCGGGAAGGCCACGAAGCGATCGACACGATCCACCATGTCCGCCTGGCTCAGATGCACGAACACCCAGGTGAGCACCGCAGAAACGTCGCGCGCAGAGAAGCCTTTTTCGTCCCCGCCGATGACGTCGTCGACGCGCCAGCCGGCGGCATCCCGCACGAGCAGGTAGCGCAGCTTGCGGTGGGGACGGGCGGGTAGGCTAACGGCAAGCGCTTGGCGCGCAGCCATCAAAATTTGATGTAGGTCATTATTTTTTCGCATTGCATGTGGGAAGCTCCAACGGATTGATAATTTACAAAACCCAATAAGATGATGATCGAAAAGATTCGCTCCCTCCCATCATTGCCTTCGCAGCGTCGCACCAGGACGTTCCGCTGGGGTGCGTTGCTGGCCGTGCTGTTCGCGGCGCAGTGCGCCTGGGCCGGCTCGGCGCCGGAGCGCATTCGTTCCCTTGCCGCCGGTTACGCGGCCGCCAGCCGCGCCGCCGCCTCGCCCTACGACGAACGTGCGTGGCTGGACCGCTTCTACAGCGCCCGAGACTATGCGCCGGCCTGGACAGGCGCGGCGTCGCCGCAGGCCGCGCAGGCGCTGGACTTGTTGAGCAAGGCAGACGAACACGGCCTGGCGGCGCAGGACTACGACCCGCGCGCGCTGGCGCTGCGCATGCGCGCGCACGGCGCGGTCGCGGCGGATGAGGCGGCCGATCAGGATGCGGCGCTCACGCTGGCGCTGCTGCGCTACCTGGCCGACCTGCACGCCGGCCGCATCCGTTCGGAGTTTGCGGCGGCGCCCGCGGCCGATCCGGTCCGCTTGCTGCAGCAGGCGCTGGCCGGGCGCAACCTGGCGGCGGCGGTCGAGGCGGCCGAGCCGCGGCTGGCCGTCTATCAGCGCCTCAAGGCGACGCTGGCGGAGTATCGCAAGCTGGCGATGCAGCCGGCCACGCCCTTGCCGGCGCTGCCGTCGCCCCGCGCGATCGAGGCCGGCGCCGCGTATGCCGGCGCGCGCGAACTGGCCGCGCGGCTGGCGCAGCTAGGCGACTTGGCGCCGCAGGCCGATGTGCCCGGCGACACCTACAGCGCCGACCTGGCGGAGGCGGTCAAGCGCTTCCAGGATCGGCATGGACTCGACGCCGACGGCAAGCTGGGCCGGCAGACGCTGGCGGCGCTCAACGTGCCGCTGGCGTCGCGCGTGCGCCAGATCGAACTGTCGCTGGAACGGCTGCGCTGGCTGCCGGACCTGTCGGCCGGACCGTTCATCGCGGTCAACCTGCCGTCGTTCCGGTTGTGGGCGTTCAAGGCGTCCGGCGCTTCGCCGGTGCTGGCAACGCGCGTCATCGTCGGCAAGGCGGTGCGCAACCAGACGCCGCTGTTCGTCGGCACGCTGCGCTATATCGAATTCAATCCTTACTGGAACGTTCCGCCAAGCATATTGCGCGGCGAAATCCTGCCCGCGCTGCTGCGCGATCCAGGCTACCTGGCGAAGAACGACATGGAAGTAGTGGGCGCGGGCGCGCAGGCGGTCGACGCCGCCACGCTGGCCGCGCTGCGCGCCGGCAAGCTGCGGGTGCGCCAGCGGCCGGGCCCGAAAAATGCGCTCGGCGCGATCAAGTTCGGGCTTCCGAATACGATGAACATCTATCTGCATTCCACGCCGGCGCGCGCCTTGTTCGCGCGCTCGCGGCGCGATTTCAGCCACGGCTGCATCCGCGTCGAGGACACGGTGGCGCTGGCCAACTTCGTGCTGGGAGACCAGGCCGGCTGGGCGCCGGAGTCGATCGCCGCGGCGATGGCGCCGGGCCCCAATCGCACGGTGCAGCTGAAGGCGTCGATGCCGGTGGTGATTTTCTACACCACCGCGATTGTCGACGGCGATGGGCGCCTGCTGTTTCCGGACGACGTCTACCGGCTCGACGGCGCGCTGGAACGCAGCCTGGCCGCCCGCGCCAACCAGCTGCGCCAGCCGTGAAAGCGCCGCCTATTCCCGGATCAGTGCCTCGGCATGGTCGTTGGCCGTCACGCCCAACAGGTGCAGCGCCATCTTGAGCTTTTGGATTTGCGGTTCGAAATGCAGCATCCCGCGCACGCCTTCCATCCTGACGATGTGACCGTCGGTCGCTTCCATCGCGGTCAATGCGTGGCGGATGGCCGCGACAACGATGGCGTCGCGTTCGGATTGGAAAACAAAATCATATGCGTCCATGGACTACTCCGGGGAAGGGGTTGCAGATCGGATCAGAAGCGGCGTTCACGCAGCTGCGGTAACAAAAAATCGCAGCCTGCAAGCGGGTTAATCCTCATCTCGGCGAAATCTGAAAATCGGACAGGCGCAACTGTAAGGGCGGTTCGCGTATGCACAATTGAAGTCTTACAACCTATTACAACGCGTTCGCCTTGCTTACATTCCAACACACACACCCGGGCGCAACTAACGACATTCCCGAGGCGCTCGCCGAGATTCTGTTGTTCAACAACGGTTTTTTTCAGGAAATTTCTCACTTAATGGCGATCGGAAGTTGCTTGCGTTCGGAACCGAACGGACGACCAAAAGTGCAAAAAGCAACATAGGTCTTGATTGCACAGTTGGATTGCCAACTGGTAATTCATGAAAGAGACCCATGTTAAAGAACACAGTTTTACCTTGCGCCCTGCTGGTACTGAGCCACAGCGCATTTGCACAGCAGCTGCCGACCGGAGGCAGCCAGATGCAGCAGATCCCGCCGGCGCCCGTCGCGATCAAAACGCCGCCAAAGGTCGATCTCCGCCAGGCCAGCGCGCCTGCCGTCGCAGTCGCCGACGGCATGAAAATCACCGTCAACAGCCTGAGAGTGACCGGCACCCGGGTGTATCCGGAAGCCGAACTGCTGGCGCTCACCGGTTTCCGGCCGGGCAGCACGCTGACGCTCGCCGAGCTGCGCGGCATGGCGGCAAAAATCGCCAACCATTTCCACCGCAACGGCTATTTCGTTGCCCAGGCTTACCTGCCGGCGCAGGACATCAAGGACGGCGTCGTCACGATCGCGGTGATCGACGGCCGCTACGGCCAGGTCAAGGTCAACAACCAGACCAACCTGTCGGGTCCGCTCGCCGAGCAGATGCTGGCCGGCTTGAACAATGGCGACATCATCGATTCGGCGCCGCTCGAAAGCCGCCTGCTGATGCTGTCGGACGTGCCGGGCGTGAAGGTCAAGTCGACCCTGATCCCCGGCGCCTCGGTCGGCGCCTCGGACCTCATCGTCGACCTGACGCCAGGTCAGCGCGTCAGCGGCAGCGTCGACGCCGACAATGCCGGCAACCGCTACACGGGCAAGTACCGCGCCGGCGCCACCGTCAACCTGAACAACCCGGCCGGCCTCGCCGATGTCGCGTCGCTGCGGGTGCTGACGTCGGGATCCGGCCTGAACTATGCGCGGGCTTCCTACCAGGTCCAGCTGGGCAAGGCGAAAGTGGGCGCCGCCTACAGCTACCTGCGCTACGAGCTGGGCGAGGAATTCGAGAGCCTGCAGGCCAACGGCACGGTCAGGGTCGCCAGCGTTTTCGCCAGCTATCCGCTGGTGCGCTCGCGCAACAGCAACCTGTCCACCCAGCTGGCCTACGACGACAAGACCTTCCAGGACAAGGTCGATTCGACCATGTCCGTCACCGACAAGAAGGCGCGCGTGCTGATGGCCAGCCTGTACGGCGACCATCGCGACGAGTTCGGCGGTGGCGGGCTGAATACCTACTCTCTGACCTTGTCGAACGGCGACATCGACCTGCAGACGCCGTCGGCGGTGGCGATCGACGACGTCACGGCGCGCAGCAACGGCCGTTTCAGCAAGCTCGGCTTCAATGCCGCGCGGCTGCAGCGCATCACCGACACCGTCTCGCTGTACGGCGCCGTCAGCGGCCAGGCCGCCTCGAAGAACCTCGATGTGTCCGAAAAGATGGAGCTGGGCGGCATGTACGCGGTGCGCGCCTATCCGGAGGGCGAGGCCTATGCGGACCAGGGCTACCTGCTGAGCCTGGAAGCGCGGGTCGAGTTGCCGCGCTTCTCGGCGACGCAGACAGGACAGCTGCAGCTGATCGGCTTCGTCGACACCGGCTCGGTCACCTTGAACAAGAATCCGTGGACCGACGGCAGCAACCGCCGCACCCTGAGCGGCGCCGGCGTTGGCCTGAACTGGACTGACCACACCAATAATTTTGTGGTGAAGGCGTACTACGCCCGCAAGCTGGGCAATGAAATGGCGACATCGGCCCCGGACAAGTCCGGTCGATTCTGGATCCAGGGCGTGAAATATTTCTGAGCCAGGCCTCGCCTGGGCGGCCTCTGCCAGCCCGGCGATTTACGCATCATTCCCTCGCATCACAAGACTATTGGAATCACATCATGAACTGTATCTTCCGCTCGATCTGGAACAGCAAGACCGGCACCTTTGTCGCCGTCTCTGAAAACAAGAAAGGCGCCGGCAAGAACACCTCGTCGGGCGCAGGCGTAGCGTCAAGCGGCGCCGCATTCGGCATGAAGGCGCTGGCTATTTCGCTGATGGTGGCGTTCGGCGGCGCCGCGGTCGCCGCGCCGGTGGGCGGCGTCGTCAAGGCCGGCACCGCCACGATCAGCAGCGGCGCGGCCGGCACGACCATCCAGCAGGGTTCGGCCAACGTGGCGATCAACTGGCAAAGCTTCAATATCGCCGCCGGCGAGACCGTCCGCTTCGTGCAGCCCGACAGTAATTCGGTGGCGCTGAACCGGGTGATGGGATCGGATCCTTCCAGCATCCTCGGCAGCCTCGTGGCCAACGGCAAGGTGTTCCTGGTCAACCCGAACGGCGTCCTGTTCGGCAAGGGCGCATCGGTCAACGTCGGCGGCCTGGTCGCTTCGACGCTGAATGTCAGCGATACCGATTTCATGGCCGGCAACTACAAGTTCTCCGGCAACGGCACGGGCGCGGTGCGCAACGAGGGTTCGATCGCCACCAATGGCGACGGCGGCTATATCGCGCTGCTGGGCGGCAATGTCAGCAATGACGGCGTCGTTTCGGCCAGGCTCGGCAGCGTCGCGCTCGCCGCCGGCAGGGCCATCACGCTCGACCTGGCCGGCGACGGCTTGCTCAACGTGACGGTCAACCAGGGCGCGGTGAACGCGCTGGTGGAGAACGGCGGCATGATCCAGGCCGACGGCGGCCACGTGCTGCTGACCACGCAGGCGGCGGGCAGCTTGCTGCAGAGTTCGGTGAACAATACCGGCGTGATCCGCGCGCAGACCATCGAGAACCACAACGGCACCATCAAGCTGATGGGCGCGATGGAGGACGGCAGCATCAAGGTCGGCGGCACGCTCGACGCGAGCGCGCCCAACGGCGGCAACGGCGGCTTCATCGAAACCTCCGCCGCGCACGTGCAGGTGGCCAGCGACGCCAAGGTGACCACCTCGGCGCGCAGCGGGCAGACCGGCACCTGGCTGATCGACCCGCAGGACTTCAACATCGGCGGCAACGCCACCGACAACATCTCCGGCGCCACGCTGTCGGCGCTGCTGGTGACCAACAGCGTCATCATCAGCACCCTTACCGGGCCGGACTCCGTGGTGGCCGGCACCCCGCCGGTGAGCAACCGAAATACGAACACGGCGGGCAACGGCGACATCAACGTCAACCAGGCGGTCAGCTGGACGGCGAGCTCGAGCCCGACGACGCTGACGATGAACGCGGTGCGCGATGTGAACGTGAACGCGGCGCTTACCGCCACCAACGGCAACATCGTCGCGTGCTGCGGCCGCGACGTCAACGTCAACGCGGCCATCACGACGGTCAACGGCAGCGTCTTGCTGAGCGGCGGGCGCAACGTGAATCTGAACGCCGCGTTGACGACGACCGACGGCAACGTCACCATGTGCGCCGCCAATGACGTGTTCATCGGCTCGAAAATCACGCTCACCCGCGGCAGCGTCATCCCCGCGCAGAGCCTCGGCCTGCCGCTCGGCCTGGTGCTCAGTGCCGGCTACGGCGGTACCGGACCGGGCATTGCCGGCGGCACCGTGGTGTTTGCGCCGCTCGCGCCCGCCGCGACCGTGAACGGGCCTAACGCGCCGGTCACCATCAACTACAACCCGGTCTCGTACACGACGCCGACGGATTACCGGCCGAACTTCATCATGACGCTGGGCGCAACGCTGACCCAGCGCATGCTGGTGTTCGCCGCGTGGGGCGACAAGGACTTCGACGGCTCGACCGACGCAAGCATCTCGGGACTGAAGGGCGTACCTGCCGGCGTGACGCTGGTTGCAGGTCCGGGCAGCAATGCCTCCTTCGACACCGCCGAAGTGGGCCTGAACAAGACGATCACCTTCACCGGCTACAGCCTTGCAGGCGCCAACGCCGACAGCTTCGTCCTGCCGGTTTCCTGCTGCGGTCCGATCGTTGCCAGAACCACTGCGACGATTTTCCCGGCAGTTGTTGTTGTGCCGCCGCCGGTTGTCGTTCCACCGCCGGTAGAAGTGCCGCCGCCGGTGATCGTGCCGCCGGTCGAAGTGCCGCCACCGGTCGTGGTTCCGCCGCCTGTGGTTGTGCCACCGGTTGTCGTGCCGCCTGTGGTTGTGCCACCGGTTGTCGTGCCACCGGTCGTCGTGCCGCCGCCGGTAGTCATTCCGCCGCCGGTAGTCGTGCCGCCAGTCGTGGTGCCGCCGGTCGTGCTGCCGCCACCGGTCGTCGCGCCGCCGCCGGTCGTGGTTCCGCCTGTGGTCGTGGCGCCTTCGGTTGCCGCCCCACTGCGCTCGTTTGTCGCTCCGGTGACGGCGCCGCAACCGGTCATCGTTGTGCTGCCGGCCGTCGTTTCGCCGCCGCTCGTCGAATATTCGCCGCCGGTTGAAGTGATCCCGCCGACCGAGGTGTTGCCGAAGGCGCCGCCCGTCGAGACGCCTCCGGCACCGGTCACCACACCGCCGAAGCCGTATGTTCCACCGTACTATCCGCCTAAGCCGGATCGCAACTGATGCAAGTCGTCAGGAAATACGGCCGCGCGATGTTGCTTGTCGTGGCGGCCGGGCTCATCGCGCAGCAGGCGGCCGCGGCGGGGGAACCCGCGGGCTCGCCGACTGCGCATCACGCCACGGCGCGGCTGAGCCTGGAACGCGAAAACCCGTCCGAGAATACCCGGCTGATGGCGCAATGGATCGTCGAGTCCGGCGATAGCAAGGGCATGCCGTTCGTCATCGTCGACAAGGTGGATGCCAGGGTATTTGTATTCCAGCCGGACGGTTCGCTCAGCGGTGCGACGCCGGCATTGCTGGGCCTGGCCAAGGGCGACGACTCCATCCCCGGCATCGGCACGCGGAAAATGTCGAGCATCCTCCCGGAAGAACGCACGACGCCGGCGGGCCGCTATGTCGCCTCGCTGGGCCGCAACCTCCAGGGCAAGGGAATCCTGTGGGTCGACTACGAGGCGGCGTTTTCGCTGCACCCGGTGGTCACCAGCAACGCCAAGGAGAGCCGCGCGCAGCGACTGGCGACGCCAACCGTGCTCGACAACCGCATCTCCTACGGGTGCATCAATGTTCCCGCGAAATTCTACTCTGGCGTGGTCAATCCTGCCTTCATGCAAAGCAGCGGCGTCGTCTATGTGCTGCCCGAAACGCGCCCGCTGCAAGCGGTGTTCGCCGGGTTCGGCGTCACCCCCCGCGCGCATCCGAAGGCAGCCAGTACCGGCCTGAACTGAGCTATTGGCGCCGCTGCCGCGGACAAAAAAATGCCGTCGGGCGCAAGCCGGACGGCATTCGTAGCGACGATGGGGCGTTGTCAGGCGATATCGAAGCGGTCCAGGTTCATCACTTTAGTCCAGGCAGCAACGAAATCTCCCACAAACTTCTTCTCGGCGTCGGCAGCGGCATAGACCTCGGCTGTTGCGCGCAGCTGGGCGTTCGAACCGAAGACCAGGTCGACCCGCGTCGCACTCCACCGTAATTCACCGGTGCCGCGGTCGCGCCCTTCGAACTCGTCCTGCCCGCTGGTGACAGCCTTCCACGTCGTGCCCATGTCGAGCAGGTTGACGAAGAAGTCGTTGCTCAAGCTACCCGGCCGTTTGGTGAGGACCCCGTGCGGCGCCTGGCCGACATTGGCGCCCATCACTCTCATGCCACCCACGAGGACGGTCATCTCCGGGGCAGTCAAGGTCAGCAGTTGTGCGCGGTCGATCAGCAGTGCCTCCGCCGGGACGCTGTAGCGGGTCTTCTGGAAATTGCGGAAGCCGTCCGCGATCGGCTCGAGCGGCGTGAACGAGGCGACGTCCGTTTGCTCCTGCGACGCATCCATGCGCCCTGGTGCGAAGGGAACTTCCACCTTGTGGCCGGCATTGCTTGCTGCCTGCTCCACCGCGGCGTTACCTGCCAGCACGATCAAGTCGGCCATCGACACCTTCTTGCCGCCGGACTGCGTGGCGTTGAAATCGGCGCGAATTGTTTCCAGTACATCGAGCACACGGGATAGTTGTTCCGGTTGATTCGCGGCCCAGTCCTTTTGCGGCGCCAGGCGAATACGCGCACCGTTCGCGCCGCCGCGCTTGTCCGAGCCACGGAACGTGGATGCCGAGGCCCAGGCCGTCGTGACCAGCTGCGAAACCGTCAAGCCCGATGCCAGCACCCTCTGCTTGAGGGACGCGATATCCTGGCCGTCCACCAGCGCGTGGTCGAGCGCCGGGATCGGGTCCTGCCAGAGCAGGACTTCGGCGGGTACTTCCGGTCCGAGATAGCGCGCGCGCGGGCCCATGTCGCGGTGGGTCAGCTTGAACCAGGCGCGCGCGAAGGCATCGGCGAACTGGTCCGGATTGTCGAGAAAGCGGCGCGCGATTTTTGCGTACGCGGGGTCCATCCGCAGCGCCAGGTCGGTCGTCAGCATGGTCGGCGAGAGCCGCTTGGCGGGGTCGTGCGCGTGTGGAATCGTGCCGGCGCCGGCGCCGTCCTTGGCCACCCACTGGTGCGCTCCCGCCGGGCTCTTGGTCAGTTCCCATTCGAAGCCAAACAGATTTTCCAGGAAATTGTTGCTCCACTGCGTAGGCGTCGTCGTCCAGGTCACCTCCAGGCCGCTGGTGATGGTGTCGCCGCCCCTGCCGCTGCCGAAGCGGTTGTGCCAGCCGAAGCCTTGCGCTTCGATGCCGCCTGCTTCGGGCTCTTCCGCGACGTGCTCGGCGGGCGCGGCGCCGTGGGTCTTGCCGAAGCTGTGGCCGCCGGCAATGAGCGCAACCGTCTCCTCGTCGTCCATCGCCATGCGGGCGAAGGTGTCGCGGATGTCGACTGCCGCGGCGAGCGGATCGGGATTGCCGTCGGGACCTTCGGGATTCACGTAGATCAGGCCCATCTGCACGGCGGCAAGCGGGTTTTCGAGATCACGCGTGTGCGGCACTTTGCTGTCGTCGTCCTTCACCAGCACGCCATGCGCTTCGTCGACGCCGGGCGAGCCCTGCGAGTAGCGCACGTCGCCGCCGAGCCACTTTTCCTCGCGGCCCCAGTACACATCGTGGTCCGGCTCCCACACGTCCTGGCGGCCGCCGGCAAAGCCGAACGTCTTGAAGCCCATGCTCTCGAGCGCCACGTTACCGGTGAGGATCATCAGGTCGGCCCACGAAATTTTCTGGCCGTATTTCTGCTTGATCGGCCACAACAGGCGGCGGGCCTTGTCCAGGTTCACATTGTCCGGCCAGCTGTTCAACGGTGCGAAGCGCTGCTGGCCGCGGCTGGCGCCGCCGCGTCCATCGCCGATGCGATAGGTGCCGGCGCTGTGCCACGCCATGCGCACGAACAGCCCGCCGTAGTGACCGAAATCGGCGGGCCACCAGTCCTGGGAATCGGTCATCAGGGCAGTCAGGTCTTGTTTCAGCGCTGGCAGGTCGAGGCTGTTGAACGCCTCGGCGTAGTTGAATTCCTGGCCAAGCGGGTTGGACTTGTCGGAGTGCTGATGCAGCAGGTCGAGACGCAACGCGTTTGGCCACCAGTCACGGTTGGTCCTCCCAACGCCTGCCGCGGCGCTGAAGGGGCATTTCGCCTGGGTTTGTTCGGTAGTCATGTCGCACTCCTGTTTTGGTAATGCATTGGGCAAAGGTGCCTCGCTGTGTCGCAATACTGGCGGCACGGTTGCCTTAGTATAAACAGCTGTGCGCATTTGTATAATTAATTGACCAAATCAGATCCATCAGGATTTACTATCATCGACCACTTTGCCGGGTTCGGAGGAGTGTTAATCTCGTCGCTTCTTCTTCTTGATGATTGAGTTCGACATGAGCGCGAAAATTATCCTGATCACAGGCGGCGGACGCGGCATTGGCGCCGCTTGCGCGCTGCTTGCCGCCCAACACGGATACAAGGTTTGCATCAATTACAGAAATGACGGCGATGCCGCGGCAAAGGTTGCCGCCGCCATCGAGGACGCCGGCGGAGCCGCGCTGACGATCCAGGCCGACGTATCCGACGAGGCCGCCGTCGAACGCATGTTCGCGCTGGTGGACGAGCGCTTTGGCAGGCTCGATGCGCTCATCAATAACGCCGGTATCTTGTCGCGGCAGATGCGGGTCGAGCAGATGGATGCTGCGCGTATCAATCGCATCATGGCGACCAATGTTACCGGCAGCTTCCTGTGCGCGCGCGAGGCAGTGCGCCGCATGTCGACGAAGCACGGCGGCCGCGGCGGCGGCATTGTGAATATTTCCTCGCGTGCCGCGGTACTCGGTGCCGCGGGAGAGTATGTCGACTACGCTGCCTCCAAGGCCGCGATGGATGCGCTGACGACAGGCCTGTCCAGGGAAGTCGCCAATGAAAACATTCGCGTCAACTCGGTACGACCTGGCCTGATCCGGACCGGGATGCACGCGAGCGGCGGCGAGCCTGGCCGGGTCGACCGCCTTCAGTCCGTTGTCCCGATGGAACGCGGGGGCGAGCCGATCGAGGTGGCCAAGGCGGCGCTGTGGTTGCTCTCGGATGAGGCTTCCTACACGACCGGAACTTTTATCGATGTGTCGGGTGGACGCTGACCGCGTTGGTCATCACTGAAGTCGGATGGCAGTGTCGAATGACCAGGTGCGGCGAATCTCGATGACGTCGTACTGGCGCGCAATGGCGGGCGGGAATGCGGGGAAGGGCGCCTGGCTGGCGACTACTTTTCGGATCGCTTCGTCGATAGCCGCAACCCCGCTGGACACGTCGAACGTGACCTTCTCGACGGAGCCGTCGGCGCGGACCGACACCGTCACCATCGGCCGGGCATGCGGCTGCTTCACCGCTTCGCGCACCATGTCGAACGTCTGGTTCAGCTCGATCTTCCGGCCCATCGCTTCGGCGTACTGGACGAGTTCGTTGTTGGCGTCGGCGCGGCCGAACAGCCATCCGCGGCGAAGGCCGCTTGCGCCCGGCAGCAGCGAGCGGGAAGGGCGGTTGGCCGCCGTGTCGCGCTGGGCCGCTTCCGCGTTGAGCTGTTTGCCGATCGCGCGCAGCCGCTCCTCGCGCGCAGCCTCCTGCTCGGTCCGTTCGCGCTGCGCCAGCTCTTGCCGTGCGCGTTCTTGTCGCGCTGCTTCCTGTTTTACGGCGTTCTGGCGCGCCGCCTCCTGCGCGATGGCGTCCTGTCGTGCCGCCTCTTGTTTGATTGCATCCTGCCGTGCGGCTTCCAGCTGGGTCTGCCGCGCCGCTTCAAGCTGCGCTTGCCGCGTCTGTTCTTGCCGGTTGGCTTCTCTGCGGCTTGCTTCGACTCGTGCAGCCTCCGCGCGTTCCACTTCCTGTCGGGCAGCGGCCTGCTTCGCTATGTTTTGGCGCGCCGCCTCTTGCGCGATCGCCTCTTGCCGTGCCGTCTCCTGCCTTGTTGCGTCCCGACGCGCTGCTTCTTGTTTGATTGCGTCTTGTCGCGCGGCTTCCAGCTGGGCCTGCCGCGAAGCTTCAAGTTGCGCTTGTCGCGCCAGTTCTTGTCGGCTGGCTTCCCTGCGTGCAGCTTCAGCCCGGTCGAGCTCCTGTCGCGCGGTGACCTGTTGCGCCTTTTCGTCCTGCCTGACCCGCTCCTGCAACAGTGCTTCCTGACGCCGATTCTCTTCCCGGGCCAGCTCTTGACGCTCGACATCCAGCCGCGCCGCTTCTCGCTGCGCGGACACCACCAGGGCCGCCTGTCGCACCTGCTCTGCGCTTTGGCGCTCACGCTCGAGCCTGGCCTGCTCGAGCGCGCGCGCGACTGTCTCCTGCTCGATCTTTTTACGCGATGCAGCGTCCTGGTCGATCGGTTCATTGACCTGAGCTGGCGCTTGTCGTGCGAGCGAGGGGGCTGCCGCGATCACCTGTTGCGTGGCGGGCGCAACCGGCTCGGGCGGGCTGGTCCGTTTCGGCTCCATTGTTGCAGGTTCCGGCAGGGGCGCTGGCGCCGGCGGGGCAGGTGCTGCGATCACGACGCCGGCCGCCTCGCGGTTGGCGGGAGATGACATGGCCATCGCCGTTGGCGCGCTCGCAACGGCGGGCTGGTCCACGGGACTGGTGAGAGCACTGCTTGTCAGTGGAGTCTCCGGCGGCGCGGCGGCGGCCGCCGCCGCGGGCTGTGCCGCTGCAAGGCGAACCTGCAGATCGCTGGCCTCCAGGCGCCGTTCTTTCCACGGAAAGTTCAAGCCTGGAAGCCCGAATGTCTGACCGCCCAGCGTGATGCTCAACAGCAGCGTGTGCGCCAGCAATGAGAGCAATATCGCAGCGTTGAATCGCAATGGGACGCGCTGAAGGAACGTCGGAACGAAGGACTGAACCGGTGGCCGGTAAGATAGAGAAGTCATTGTTGTTGGACCATAGTTCCGATTGTCAGTCTTGCGCGATCATACAGCGGTCTGGTCGACAACACACCGAAGAGCTGCACCACTGCCTGAATTACATACCTAATTTAGTGCGACATGCTAGGATGAAGATTCGCAATGGGGACTACATCATGAATTTATTCCAGAACATTCAGCCGATCAGCTTCCTCAAAACAAACACCAGCGACGTGATCAAGCAGGTTCAAGTCACGCATGAGCCAGTGATGATCACCGTAAATGGCAAGGTTCAGGCCGTGGTGCAAGACGCTCTCAGCTTTCAAAAGACGCAAGACCAGATCGCCTTGCTCCGGATTCTTGCGCTGGGCAAGAAACAGATCGACGAAGGCGCGGTGAGCGATCACGATGATTTCTTTGCTTCGTTGGAAGCAGAAGATGAGGGGATCGTGAGTGCAGATAAAGTGGACTGACAATGCGAAAGACGATCTGATTCAAATCCGTCTTTACCTCAAACAAAACGTTTCGCCGGCATATGCAAAGAAAGTCACACAAGAAATCAAGGATGAAGTGGCGTCCCTGATCGCTTCGCCAAGTAAGGGAAGCTATGTGGCGGAGCTGGAAAACCTGAAGCTGACTGACTATCGCCAACTGCTCGCCCATCAGAACAGAATCATTTTTGAGCGGACTGCCACGGTGTACTACATTCATGCAGTCTGCCATACGAGCATGAACCTTCAGTCGCTGTTGATGCGGCGGCTGCTTAAGTAAAACGCCGAAGTCTGGCGCCCGCTCTATGTGCGCTCTTTCGTCCATTTGGTAGTGCTCCCAACGGTTGAAGTGCCGTCATGGTAAAAGCCACCCCCTCGACACGCTACCGAGATAACTTGAAATAACATCTGAAAGATGCGTGCCGGCCTTCACGCGAATTATCGGAAAGCGATGGCGGCGAAGTCATTCCAGGTGCGCGACGTCGACGCGGGACGCGAGTATGTCGAGGCGTACGTTCGCTACATCCACTATGTGGAAGCCATCTATGAGGATTCCGTACGCCCTGCCGTGGGCCATTACCCCGAAGGCGCGACGGCTCCTCACGACGACAAGTGAGAGTTTCGAACACGCATGTTTAGCTGCCCGGTGCGCTCTGGCTGCGCGCCAAGCAGATCCATCGCAATTTGCCACTCGGCTAAATATGGACTATATTTGGCCCTACACCGTAACTCCAAGGAGGAGCAGACGCAATGACGCTGGCTACCCAAATCAAGCCGATCTCATATCTCAAGAGCAATGCGGCCGACATCGTGAAGGATTTCGCCACTAATCCGGAGCCGCTCATCATCACTCAAAACGGTGAAGCGAAAATGGTCGTGGTTGAAATCAACCAGTATGAGAGGCAACAGGAGCAATTCGCACTTCTTCGTCTGATTGCTCTGGGCCGGAAAGAGTATCAGGCTGGGAATTACACGGATGCTCAGTCCTTCTTTGAGGAAATGGACAAAGAGGAATGACCCGCAGAGTCATCATTCTAAATGTCGCCAAGCTCGACTTCAGAGAAATCAAAGCATATGTGAAGTCTCAGTTCGGTGACGCCGTTTGGAATGACGTCAACGAGGAATTCAAGACCGTAGTAAACAGCATTGCCTTGAATCCTGAAGCGGGTAAAGAGGTTGAAGAGCTGAAGGAGTTGGGACAAGGAAACTTTAGAACAAGACTGGTAAGGCAGACCAGAATTGTCTATGAATACGACGACAGGGAAGTGTTGGTGCACATGTTCATTCACACCAAAAGAGATTACCGGGCCCACCTGATGAGGCGGCTCTTTGCCATGTAGGGCGCGCGTCGGTTCGGGCCAATCGAAGCGACTACAGCCACACCACCTCGTGCTTCAGCGCCAGGCCTTGCCCGGACATGGCGTCGCACAGCTCGTGCAAAGACGGCGCCATGCCAAGCGCGGCTTCGTACCGGCAGGCTGCGCCAGACTAGCGGCTTGCATCATCGTCTGTTGTTGCGCACGAGGGCTCTCTGAACTCCCGGTGACGCTCCAGGATACTGAGCAGGGACGAAAAAATGCCGTCGGGCGTCAGCCGGACGGCGTTTTGGGGGCAATGATATGTCGCCTTACACGTCGATGTTGTCGGCCCGCAGCGCGTTCGATTCGATGAAGTTGCGGCGCGGCTCGACGTCGTCGCCCATCAGCGTGGTGAAGATCTGGTCGGCGGCAATCGCGTCTTCGATCTGCACCTTCAGCAGGCGGCGCACGGTCGGGTCCATCGTGGTTTCCCACAGCTGCTCCGGGTTCATCTCGCCCAGCCCTTTGTAGCGCTGCTTCGAGACGGTGCGCTCGGCTTCGTCGCGCAGCCACTGCATCGCCTGGTGGAAGTCGTGCACCGCCGATTCCTTCACGCGCTCGCCTTCGCCGCGGCGGATGAACGCGCCGTCGCCGATCAGGCCCTTGAACGTCGCCGCCGCCGCTTCCAGCACGCGGTAGTCGGCGCCCTCGGCAAAGTCGGCGTCGATCGAGCTGACCCTCACGTTACCGTGGTGCATACGCTCGATGCGCAGCGACGGCTTCTCGCTCAGTTCATCGATGCGCACCGAGACCGTGACGGCGCGGTCGTTGATGGCAGCTTCCAGAGCCTTGGCCGACTCGCCGGCGCCTTCGGCCGACGTCATGTCCAGCGTCACGCCGGTCATGATGGCGGTCAGCGCGGCGCGGTCGATCACGCGCGTCAGGCGCATCATGATGGCGTTGGCGAGGTTGAACTGGCGTACCAGCTCGGCCAGCGGTTCGCCGCTGATCGCGTCGCCGCCCTCGCGCGGAATCAGCGCGGCGCTGTTGAGCGCCACGGTCATCATGTAGCTCGCTTCTTCGACGTCGTCCTTCAGGTAGCGCTCGTCGCGGCCGGCCTTGACCTTGTACAGCGGCGGCTGCGCGATGTAGATGTGGCCGCGCTCGACCAGCTGCGGCATCTGGCGGTAGAACAGCGTGAGCAGCAGCGTGCGGATGTGGGCGCCGTCGACGTCCGCATCGGTCATGATGATGATGCGGTGGTAGCGCAGCTTGTCGACGTTGAATTCGTCCGGCCCGATCGAGGTGCCGAGCGTGGCGATCAAGGTCGTGATCTGCTCGGACGACAGCATCTTCTCGAAGCGCGCCTTCTCCACGTTGAGCACCTTGCCGCGCAGCGGCAGGATCGCCTGGAACTTGCGGTCGCGCCCTTGCTTGGCCGAGCCGCCCGCCGAATCACCCTCGACGATGTACAGTTCGCACAGCGCCGGATCCTTTTCCTGGCAGTCGGCCAGCTTGGCCGACAGGCCCAGGCCGTCCATCACGCCTTTGCGGCGCGTCAGGTCGCGCGCCTTGCGCGACGCTTCGCGCGCACGCGCAGCTTCGACGATTTTGGCGCAGATGATCTTGGCGTCGTTCGGCTTTTCGGCCAGGTAGTCGGTCAGGGTCTTGGCGACGATTTCTTCGACCGGGCCGCGCACTTCGGAGGACACCAGCTTGTCCTTGGTCTGGGAGCTGAACTTCGGCTCCGGTACTTTGACGGACAGCACGCAGGTCAGGCCTTCGCGCATGTCGTCGCCGGTGATTTCAACCTTCGCCTTTTTGGCGTACTCGTGTTCGTCGATGTACTTGTTGATCACACGCGTCATCGCGGCGCGCAGGCCGGTCAGGTGGGTGCCGCCGTCGCGCTGCGGGATGTTATTGGTAAAGCACAGCACCTGCTCGTTGTACGTGTCGTTCCACTGCATCGACACGTCCACGGTGATGTTGGTGTGCTGGTCCGACATGCGCTCGCCGGTGGCCTGGAACACAGTCGGGTGCAGAACGGTCTTGGAAGTGTTGATGTATTCGACGAAGCCGCGGGTGCCGCCTTCGAACGCGAAGATCTCTTCCTTGCCGGTGCGCTGGTCGCTCAGCTTGATGCGCACGCCATTGTTCAGGAACGACAGTTCGCGGATCCGCTTGGCCAGGATCTCGTAGTGGAATTCGACGTGCGTGAAGATCTCTTCGTCGGCCCAGAAGTGGACGTCGGTGCCGCGCTTGTCGGTGTCGCCGATGACCTTGATCGGGGACACGGCGACGCCGTTGACCATCTCGATTTCGCGGTTCTGCGGCACGCCGCGCACGAACTCCATGTAGTGCACTTTGCCGTCGCGGCGGATGGTCAGCTTGAGCAGTTTCGACAGGCCGTTGACGCACGAGACGCCGACGCCGTGCAGGCCGCCCGAGACCTTGTACGAGTTCTGGTCGAACTTGCCGCCGGCGTGCAGCTCGGTCATGACGATTTCGGCGGCCGAGCGCTTCGGCTCGTGCTTGTCGTCCATCTTCAGGCCGGTCGGCACGCCGCGGCCGTTGTCGGTGATCGAGATCGAGTTATCGGAGTGGATCGTGACGTGGATCTCGGTGCAGTGCCCGGCCAGCGATTCGTCGATCGAGTTGTCCAGCACCTCGAACACCAGGTGGTGCAGGCCGGTGCCGTCCGAGGTGTCGCCGATGTACATGCCCGGGCGTTTGCGCACCGCTTCCAGCCCTTCCAGAATCTGAATCTGTGCGGCGCCGTACTCTTGCTCTTTCGGGGGGACTGGTGCTGTGTTCTCGGACATGGACTGCTTTCTCAAAAATCTGTTTCGGTGTGCTGCCTGGGGCTGTCGCTCGGGACGATAGCGCCAACATTCATCGCCGCATCCAGGACCGTCATCCTCGCGCACGCGGGGATCCCATTTGCGTCACCGCGACGCGGCGTAATGGGGTCCCCGCATGCGCGAGGACGACGAGCAGGGGCCGGCGGCCTTCTTAAATCCGCATTGGCATGACGACGTACTTGAAGTCGGCGTTGTCCGGAATCGAAATCAGCGCCGACGAATTGGAGTCGCCCAGCGCGATGTTGATCTGGTCGCACTTCAAGTTGTTCAGCACATCCAGCAGGTACGTGACGTTGAAGCCGATGTCGACCGAATCGCCGCCGTAGTCGATCTCGAGTTCTTCGACCGCTTCTTCCTGGTCGGCGTTGGTCGAGCTGATCTTCATGCTGCCCGGCGTGATGATGCAGCGCACGCCCTTGAACTTGTCGCTCGTCATGATCGCGGCGCGCTGCAGCGAACGCAGCAATTCGTCGCGGCCGATCGTGAAGTCGTTCTTGTAACCTTTCGGGATCACCCGCGTGTAGTCGGGGAACTTGCCCTCGACCAGCTTCGACACCAGCTCGATGTCGGCGAACGTCAGCTTGACCTGGCTGGCGGCGATGTCGAGCTGTACCGTCTCGTCGCTTTCTTCCAGCAGGCGCTGCAGTTCGATGATGGTCTTGCGCGGAATGATCACTTCCTGGCGGGTGAATTCCTGCTCCGTCTCGACCTGGCAGAACGCCAGGCGGTGACCGTCGGTGGCCACGGCGATGACGTTACGCCCGTCGAGCACCAGCAACAGGCCGTTCAGGTAATAGCGGATGTCCTGCTGCGCCATCGAGAAGTGCACCATCTGGAACAGGTGCTTCAGCGTTTTTTGCGGCAGCGTGACGGTGGCGCTGAAGGTGTCGGCCACCGAAACGGTCGGGAATTCCTCGGCCGCCAGCGTCTGCAGCGCGAAGCGCGACTTGCCGGTCTGGACGGTGAGGCGCTTGTTCAGCAGCGTCATCGTGACGTCGCCCGATTCCGGCAGCGCGCGCAGGATGTCGAGCAGCTTGCGCGCGGCGACGGTGGTGCCGGCGACGTCGGCGCCCGAACCGATGGCCGCGTGCGTGGTGATCTGCACTTCGGTGTCGGTCGACAGGAACGAGACGTTTTCGCCGTCCTTGCGGATGAGGATATTGGCCAGAATCGGCATAGTGTGCCGACGCTCGACAATACCGCTCACGATCTGCAGTGGCCGGAGAAGGGTATCTCGGGTGGTTTTGACCAATTGCATAGTAATCCTCGGTAGGTTTATCGTAAAAGCTGGATTGTTGTTACTAATTTGATACTGACGCCGGCTGCTTCAAACACTGCTATTTTGCCAGAAATTGCTGTGGCAACATGGGGTCAGACCCCGGTTTTTCAGTTGGGGGTCTGACCCCGGTTCAGTTATCGGCTGCACACCGGGGTCGGACCCCTAACGGAAGAACCCGGGTCCGACCCCTGCCCCTAGCCCTTCAGCGTCTGCTCCAGCACGTGCAGCTCGTGATTGCACTCGGCATTCTTGGTGCGGTCCAGCGCGATCTTGCGCACCGCGTGCAGCACGGTGGTGTGGTCGCGCCCGCCGAACAGCTCGCCGATTTCCGGCAAACTCTTCTGCGTCAGCTCCTTGGCCAGGTACATCGCAATCTGCCGCGGGCGCGCAATGTTCGCCGGCCGCCGCTTCGAATACATGTCGGCGACCTTGATGTTGAAGAAATCGGCCACCGTCTTCTGGATGTTCTCCACCGAGATCTGGCGGTTCTGCACCGACAGCAGATCCTTCAGCGCTTCCTTCACCACGTCGATCGTGATGTCCTTGCCGTGGAAGCGCGAGTAGGCCAGGATCTTGCGCAGCGCGCCTTCGAGCTCGCGCACGTTCGAGCGCAGGTGCTTGGCCACAAAAAAGGCCACGTCGTCCGAAAACGTCACGCCTTCCGACTGCGCTTTTTTCAGCAAAATCGCCACCCGCATTTCCAGCTCCGGCGGCTCGATCGCCACCGTCAGGCCGGAGTCGAAGCGCGAGATCAGGCGGTCGTCCATGCCGGTAATCTCTTTCGGATACGTGTCGCTGGTGATGATGATCTGTTTCTTGGCTGCGATCAGCGCCTCGAATGCATAGAAAAATTCTTCCTGCGTCCGGCTCTTGCCGCCAAAGAACTGGATATCGTCGATCAGCAGCATGTCGAGCGAATGATAGTAATGCTTGAAGTCGTCGAAGCCCTTGCGCTGGTACGCGGTGACGACGTCGCGCACGTACTGCTCGGCGTGGATGTAGCGGATCTTGGCGCCCGGCTGGTCGGCCATCACCTGGTTGCCGATCGCGTGGATCAGGTGGGTCTTGCCGAGGCCGACGCCGCCGTAGAAGAACAGCGGGTTGTACGACACGCCCGGATTGTTGGCCACCTGGATCGCGGCGGCGCGCGCCAGCTGGTTGGCCTTGCCGGTGACGAAGCTGTCGAACGTCAGGTCGGTGTTGATGCGGCTCTGTTCGCGGCGCGGCGAATTGCCGATGTTGAACATCTCCGGCGCGGCCGCCGCTTCGTTGGCCTGGCGCGGCATGCCGGGCGAACCGTCGGCCGGCGCCGGCACCCGTGCTGCCTCTTTTTTCGGCAGGTTGTTTTTCGGGTCGAGCACGAACTGCACTTCGATCGGCGCTTCCCAGTACTGGTGCGCGAGCGCGGTGATGCGGTTGGCGAACTGGGTCTTGACCCAGTCGAGCTTGAAGCGGTTGGGCGCGGCGATGCGCAGGCGGCCATCCTCGTAGTCGAGGGCGACCAGCGGCTTGATCCACGCACTGAATTGTTGCGGCGTCAGCTCCAGTTCCAACTGCGCGGAACAGGACTGCCAAAAGTTTTCCATGAATCGTCTTGTGATAAATAAGGTGTCGAGGGGCGGTTCGATTACTTGCCGCGGCGCCTACGTCGCGCCGAGGGTTCGCCACACGTAACACGCTATTCTACCTGCAAAGGGCAAAGTTATCCACAGGCACGCCGGTGATTTTCGTTGCCTCCTGCCAGCGCCGCAGGCAGCTTGAATGGCCGATGCGTCATGCTGCGGCGCGACACGGCGCGAGGTCGAAAGTGATGCCGACCTTGACAAGCCGAGCCGAAATGCTGTCTAATTCAGGGTTCCCCGCCCGTATTCCGTGCAGATCAGTCAATTGGCTGCAAGTTGGCTGTGTGCGACAGCGGGCAAAAAAGAGTATTTGCTGTTGGCGTGTCGCTGGCTTAACCATCTGCGAAATGTCATTGGCGCCGAAAACTGACGGGACGTCAGACCCGATTTTGCATTTTATTTTGCTTTAAGCGAGACCACCATGAAACGTACTTACCAACCTTCCGTCGTTCGTCGCAAGCGCACGCACGGCTTCCGCGCACGTATGGCTACCCGTGGCGGCCGCGATGTCCTGAACGCTCGCCGCGCCAAGGGCCGCAAACGCCTGGCAGTATAAGGCTACGAATGACTAGCGAAGGTTCACACGACTTCGCGCGCGTTCGGCGTATCGTTAAAACGGATGAATTTTCATCCGTTTTTCGTTTGCGACCGGCGCAAAAAACGGCGCATTTCGTGCTCTACACCCGCTCCAACGAATTGCCGCATGCGCGGCTGGGCGTCGTGGTGGCGAAGCGCTTTGCGCCGCGCGCGGTGACGCGCAACACGATCAAGCGCGTCACGCGCGAGCTGTTTCGCGTCGCGCAGTTGCCGGCGCTGGACTGCATCGTGCGGCTGGCGCGTCCTGTCAACGCCAAGACCGGCCCGGCCACCACGGCGGCGCTGAAGGCGGAACTGCGCGTGGAAATCGCGCGCCTGTTCGCCTCGCAGGCGCCGCGCGCGCCGAAAGCGGTGGCGCCATGAGCAAGCTGCTCGTCTGGTTGTTGCGCGCGTATCAGCTGCTGCTGTCCCCGATGATGGGGCAGAGCTGCCGCTTTTACCCAACGTGCTCGAACTATGCGATCGAAGCGGTGCGCACGCACGGCGCGGCGCGCGGCGCCTGGTTGTCCGCGCGCCGTGTCTGCAAATGCCATCCGTGGCACGACGGCGGCGTCGACCTGGTGCCGCCTGTGAGCGACAAGAATTCCTCAACCGCCCGCGGTTGCAACCACTCCTGAATTTAACTCCTGACCAATACCTCAATGGATATCAATAAACGTACCATCTTGTGGATCGTGTTCGCTTTATCGCTGGTGATTCTCTGGAATGACTGGATGGTCTCGAACGGCAAGCAGTCGATGTTCGCGCCGGCGCCGCCGGCCAAGGTTGTGACCACGCCTGCCGCTGCCGGCACCGCCGCCACCGGCCTGCCTGCGGCGACCACGCCAGGCGGCGCCGCCGTTCCTGGCGCCGTGCCTGCTGCGGCAGTGGCCGCCCGGCGCGAGACCGTCACCGTCACCACCGACGTGGTGAAGGCCGACATCGACACCGCCGGCGGCGTGCTGCGCCGCCTCGAGCTGCTCAAGTTCAAGCAGGCCGGCCACCCGGGCTGGTTCGGCGGCTGCTTCGGCCTGTTCGAAGTGTGCCAGCCGCGCGTCGACAAGACCAAGAACGAAGTGCTGTTCGACGAAGGCATCAATCACGCCTACCTGGCGCAGACCGGCCTGATCGACGGCGTCGAGCTGCCGAACCACAACACGATCTTCACCGCGAAGCCGGCCACGACGAGCGCCAACGGCGACGTCCAGCTGGTGCTCGAAGGCGAGTCCGGCGGCGTCAAGCTGACCAAGACCTACACCTTCCACAAGGGTTCGTACGTCATCGACCTGCGCCACGACGTCACCAACGTCGGCGCCGCGCCGGTCAAGCCGACGCTGTACCTGCAGCTCCAGCATGACGGCAACAAGCCTGAAGGCGACTCGTTCTTCAACGCCAGCTTCACCGGCCCGACGCTGTACACGCCGGAAGAGAAGTACCAGAAGCTCGACTTCGCGACCATCGAAAAGAAGGGCAAGGCGGAACACGCCACCAAGTCGAACGACGGCTGGGTCGCCATTTCGCAGCACTTCTTCGTGTCGGCGTTCGTGCCGCAGGCGAACACCCCGCGCGAGATCTACACCGCCAAGGTCGACACCAACCGCTACGCGATCGGCACCAAGATCGCTCTGCCGACGATCCCGCCTGGCGCCACCACCAGCAGTTCGGCCAGGCTGTATTCGGGCCCGCAGGATGAGCGCCTGCTCGAAAGCGTCGCGCCGGGCCTCGACCTGGTCAAGGACTACGGCTTCCTGACGATCATCGCCAAGCCGATTTTCTGGGTCATCACGCAGATCCACAACGTGCTGGGCAACTGGGGCTGGACGATCGTCGCCTTCACGATCCTGATCAAGCTGGCGTTCTTCCCGCTGTCGGCGGCAGGCTACAAGAGCATGGCAAAGGTCAAGCTGGTGACGCCGAAGATGCAGGCCATCCGCGAGCGCTACAAGGGCGACCCGGCCAAGATGAACCAGGCCACGATGGAGCTGTACAAGACCGAGAAGATCAATCCGCTGGGCGGCTGCCTGCCGATCCTGGTGCAGATGCCGGTGTTCATCGCGCTGTACTGGGTGCTGCAGGCGTCGGTGGAATTCCGCGGCGCGCCGTGGGTGGGCTGGATCCAGGACTTGTCGCAGCATGACCCGTGGGTGATCCTGCCGGTGCTGTACGCGATCTCGATGTACATCACCACCAAGCTCAATCCGGCGCCGGCCGATCCGATGCAGGCCAAGATGATGATGTGGATGCCGCTGGTGTTCTCGGTGATGTTCTTCATCTTCCCGTCCGGCCTGGTGCTGTACTGGGTGGTCAACAACATCCTGTCGATCGGCCAGCAGTGGGTGATCACCAAGAAGTTCGCTGACGCCGACGCGGCGAAGAAGTAAGCGCCTGCCGCTGCAAGTTAAAAAGCCCGCGAGTTCGCGGGCTTTTTTTCGTCTGTTCGCCCGCAAAAATGCGACACGTCGTCCTCGCGTAGCGGGGATCCATACGGCGAGTGGGGCAAAGCGACAGCTCGAATGGCAAGCGCGATCTCCGCATGGATCGCCGCTGACGCGAGGATGACGTATCAGCATGGCGCGCCGTACTTACTCGGCGTCGCCACTGGCCAATCTAATTTACAATCCCACAATGAACCTCGACTCCTCCCCAATCGCAGCAATCGCCACCGCCCCTGGCCGCGGCGGCATCGGCGTCGTGCGCGCCTCCGGCAAAGACCTGGCGCCGCTGCTCGCCGCGCTGTTCCCGCACACCGTGCTCAAGCCGCGCCACGCCACCTACGCCGACTTCAAGTCCGCCGACGGCGCCGTCATCGACCAGGGGCTGGCCATCCTGTTCAACGGCCCGCACTCGTACACCGGCGAAGACGTCCTCGAACTGCAAGGCCACGGCGGCCCGGTGGTGCTGCAGATGCTGCTCGCGCGCGTGCTCGAAGCGGGCGCCGCGGCCGGTGTGCGGCTGGCCGAACCGGGCGAATTCACGCGCCGCGCCTACCTCAACGACAAGCTCGACCTGGCCCAGGCCGAAGCCGTGGCCGACCTGATCGACGCCTCCACCGAGGCGGCCGCGAAATCGGCCTCGCAGTCGCTGTCGGGCGCGTTCTCGAACACCATCCACACGCTGGTCGAACAGACCATCAACCTGCGCATGCTGGTCGAAGCCACGCTCGACTTCCCGGAAGAAGAGATCGACTTTCTCGAAAAATCGGACGCGCGCGGTCAGCTGGCTGTCATCGTCGCTTCGCTCGACAAGGTGTTCAAGCAGGCGGCGCAAGGCGCGCTGCTGCGCGAGGGCCTCAACGTGGTGCTGGTCGGCCAGCCGAACGTCGGCAAGTCCTCCTTGCTGAACGCACTTGCCGGCGCCGAAGTCGCCATCGTCACGCCGATCGCCGGCACCACCCGCGACAAGGTCAGCGAGACGATCCAGATCGAAGGCATCCCGCTGCATATCATCGACACCGCCGGCATCCGCACCATCGACGACGCCGTCGACGAAGTCGAGCGCATCGGCATCGCGCGCACCTGGGGCGAGGTCGGCAAGGCCGATGTGATCCTGCACCTGCTCGACGCCAGCTACGGTCCGACCGGCGCCGACGAGCATATCGTCGCGGCCTTCCCGGCCGGCGTGCCGGTGCTGCGGATCTGGAACAAGATCGACCTGTCGGGCCACCGACCGGCGGTGGACGAGGCGGCCGACGCGGTCAACGTCTACCTGTCCGCGCACGAGCATGACGGCATCGACCTGCTGCGCGCCGAACTGCTGCGCATCGCCGGCTGGCAGCAGACCGGCGAATCGCTGTACCTGGCGCGCGAACGGCACCTGATCGCGCTGCGCGCCGCGCGCCAGCATCTCGACCAGGCGGCGGCGCACGCGGCGCAGAGCGATCAGTCGCTCGACCTGTTCGCCGAGGAGCTGCGGCTGGCGCAGGCGCAGCTGTCGAGCATCACCGGCGCGTTTTCGTCGGACGATCTGCTCGGCGTGATTTTCGGGCGGTTTTGTATCGGGAAGTGATGAGCTGAGCACCGGGTCGCGATCCGACAATGATGGCCAACGTTAGGAGCAACATGAAGCCAATTAGCGTAATTGAGCTCGAGTTCGATTCGGAACGCAACGCGCTTGGCAAGGCCAAGAAGCTGAGCCAGGGACTGTCCGTCGCCAAGCAGATCGGCCATACCCTGTGGGTTGCCAACGACGAATCGACGACGCTGGAGCGGCTCACGCTGGTCGAGGGGCGCCGCAAGGGCAGCTACCGCTACGGCCGCCATCATCAGCAGTTCAGGCTGGCCGACTACCTGCGCCTGCCGGCCAGCGACACCAAGGCGTCCGGCAAGATCGCCGAGGTCGACGTCGAGGGGATGGACTTCCACGACGGCTACCTGTGGGTGGTGGGCTCGCACAGCCTGAAGCGCGGCCAGCCAAAAGACGGCGACACGGCTGCAGATGCGGGCAAGCGCCTCGCCAAGATCAGCGCGGACGGCAACCGCTATCTGCTGGCGCGGATTCCCGTCGTCGAAATCGAAGGCAGCTTCGTGCTGGCGAGAGAGGCGGATGATGGCGGGGTCACCCGTTCAGCGGCGCAACTGAACGGCGACGCCCTCGGCAACGAGCTGACCAGGGCGCTGGCGGACGACGACCATCTCGGCCCATTCCTGGCAATCCCCGGCAAGGACAACGGCTTCGATATCGAAGGCCTGGCGGTGGTCGACGGCCGCGTGTTCCTGGGATTGCGCGGCCCGGTTGTGCGCGGCTGGGCGGTAGTGCTGGAGCTGCAGCTGAAAGAAGCGGCGCCGTCGTCGCTGACGCTGAAGGCGATCGGGCCGAAGCGGCAACCTTACTTGAAGCATTTCCTCCAGCTTGGCGGCCTTGGCATCCGCGACATCTGCGTCGATGGCGCCGACCTGCTGGTGCTGGCCGGACCCACCATGGATCTCGACGGGCCTGTCAGCGTCTTTCGCTGGCCGGGCGGCGCCGCGCCGGACAGCGAGGGCGTGGTTGGCGCCGGCCAGCTACAGCACGTGCTGGACGTGCCATTCGGGCACGGCACGGATCACGCCGAAGGCATGACATGGCTGTCGCCTCCGGGCGGCGGCGATCCTGCGCTGCTGGTGGTCTACGATTCCGCATCGGACAAGCGGCAAGTGGGGCCGCACTCGGTATGCGCCGACATTTTCGAAATACCGCTTTAGCCCTTATTTGCCATGCCACTCGATGCGCCGCTCCAGGTAAAGCCGCAGCCAGTTGGCATTCTCGTCGAGGATCTCCTTGCCCAGCGCGGCAAGCAGGTCGGCCGGGTCGCCGCCGTCACGCTCGATCGCTCGCAGGGCCAGGTCGGCTCGCCGGTAGACCGCGCGCAGGTGCGCCGCCTGGCGCAGGTTCTCGGCATGCGCCATCTTGCCGTTGAATGATAGCCAGTCGGCGCCGGTGTCGGTCAGCAGCTTCATGGCGATGATCAGCGCCAGCATCGGCAGCGCATTTTTCGCCACGCCGCCGACGATCAGGCCGATGCCGACCAGCGCGCACACCAGGCCGCCCACTAGCAGCCGCTGGCCCCATGTCGCCTGCAGCTCCTGCGACTGGCGCCGCCGCGCGATATTGGGGCCTTCGAGGGTTTCGATCAGTTCGCCGTATTCATCGCTGAGCAATCGAAGCAGCGACGACGAAGCTGCCAGCACGGCGCCGAGGGCGATGACGATCCAGCCAAGGCGCCAGCTGCGCTTGGCCACCTCGGCCTGCACGTCGGCGACCGCGAAGCTGTGCGCCAGCGCCGGGTCGCATTCGGTTTCCGATGTGCCGAGGCTGGACAGGAAACCGCTGCGCACCGCGTCCAGCCGTGCGCCGTAGCCGTCGTCGGCAAGCGCGGCGCGGTGGCTGCGATTGAGTGCATCGAGATCGGCGCCTGCAGCGAGAATGCAGTCGTGCACACTGCTGCTTTCGTTCGCCAGCACGCGCAAGCCGGCCGACGCCAGTGGCATCTCCTGCCCGGCGCGGCGCGCCGGCACGTGCAGCGCGCGGCCGAACTCCGGTTGCGCCAGCCGGGCGGCACTGCGCGCGTCGACACAGCGTTCGAAGCCGCGCACCAGTGTCTGCAACATGTCGAGCGTGCCGCCGGGCGCGGCTGCCGCCGGGCGCGGCTGCCGCCGTTTCGTCGCCGTCCCATACCGCGATCACCAGGTGGGCGTGGATCGCCAGGTAGCGCGCCAGGCCAGCGTGATGGTGGCCACGCGTTCTCCTGAATGGTCGCCGCCGGTGCGGATGGCGGCGCCGCGCGGCGGCCTACATCTTCCAGCCGAAGGCGATGCCGACCGACGTCTGGTTCATCTTCGCCGTTTCGATCCCGCCCAGCATCGGCGACGGTCCGGATACCGAGTTTTCAAACCCGTGCATGCCGGACACGGTCCATTCGCCGCCCGCCGCCGTCAGGTAAGTCAGGCCCAGCGTTGCGTGCTTCCGGATGACGCCCGGCGCCAGCAGGTTGAACGTGACGTCGCGTGCCGTGATCGGATCGGTTCCCTGGTTGAACCCGGCGCGGAAAACCCATTGCTTGCCCGGCTGGTAAGCCGCGCCGAGTTTCCATACCTGCACATCCTGCCAGCCGAACCCGGGGCCGCCATCGGTTCCCAGCGGTGCCTGGTTGCTGCTTGGATTGCCGATCGACGCCAGGCGCGAGTAGTTGATGCGCTGATAGTCCAGCGCCAGCGTCAGCCCGCTGGCCACTTCCAGCGCGACGCCGACGTTATAGTTTTCCGGAATCGCGAACGCACCCTGGCCGGCGAACAGGCCGCGGTATTTGTCGAACTTCTGCATCTCCATCTTCGTCGCATAGGCGGCGCCGATGCTCAGCGCAGGGGTCAGCTTGCCCATGTAGCCGACCCGCGCGCCATAGCCGAATGAATTGTCGTAGCCGACATTGGTCAGGTTTGCCGGGGCCGACGACATGCCTGCAAAAGCCTGCAAGCCTTCGGCCTTGAAGCGCTGGTAGGCGATCAGCGGAGCGATGCCGATCGCATGATTCGACGCCAGCTTGAACGCCACGGTCGGGGCGAGGATCAATTGCGTGACGTTGACGCCGAGACTGCCCTGGCCGCACAGCAGGTTGGAGGCCGGCGCCCCGGGGCCGCAGCGGTTGGCGCCGACCTGGCCGCCCGGATAATTGGTGTTCATGCCGCCGTTGCCATAAATGCTGAGCCCGGCCGACCAATTCTCACCCATCATCTTGTTGTACCCGAGTTCGGGGATCGCGAAATACTTGCTGTCGCTGTCGACCGCGCCGTCACGGCCCGGATCACCCGGCATCATCGCGTTGACACTGCCGGTACGGCTGGCGGAGCGCTGCGGGTTGAAGAAATCGATGCCGGTATCGAAGCGGCCGCCCGCAAAAACCATGCTGGCCGGATTGTTGGCGCCGCCGAATGCGTCGTCCGCCATCGCTGTCGCGGCCCCTCCCATGCCCTTTGCCTTGATACCGTAGCCATGCGAGAAGTACCCGTTGGTTGCCATGGCAACGCCGGGAAAACCGATTACTGCCACTGCAATTGCCAGAGTGTGCTTCTTGATTGCCATCTGCTACCTCCAAGTTTTGTGGGCCGTCTGTTTACTTTTTTATATATTATGATTGTCGATAGTATCAATTTCGGCAGCGGACACAAGGAGAATCGCAGGCAAGCAGGATTGTTGTTACATATTTGCAACTCCACGAAATATCATAATATATTATATATAATCATATTTTTTATTTGCGACGGTATCCATCGTCGACAACCTTTGGAGTACGCCATGTATGCACCGTTCATCCGGGATCGCAAGCCCGGCCGGCTGGTTTCCGCCATGTTGTTGAGCATGACCTTGCTGACCCAGGCCGGCGCGGCGGAAACGCTGTTCGTGTACGGTCCGGGCGGCCCGGCACCGGCGATGAAGGAAGCGGCTGCCGCTTTCGAAAAGCAAAGCGGCACGAGAGTCGAACTGACCGCAGGACCGACGCCGAGCTGGATCGGCAAGGCGCAGGAAGGGGCGGACGTGATCTACAGCGGCTCGGAAACCATGATGAGCGACTTTAGCGTGGCCATGGGCGGGCGCATCGTCGAGCAAACCATCGTCCCGCTGTATCTGCGGCCGCTGGCGATACTGGTTCGCCCCGGAAACCCGAAGCGCATCCAGGGAGTGAAGGATATCGTCAAGCCGGGCGTCCGAATCCTGGTGGTAAACGGCGCCGGCCAGAACGGGGTATGGGAAGACATGGCCGGGCGCAAGGGCGATATCGGCATGCTGCGCGCAGTGCGCAACAACATCGCCGGCTTCGCGCCCAACAGCGCGGTAGCCCGCCAGACCTGGATTGACCATCCCGAGATCGACGTCTGGCTGATCTGGAATATCTGGCAAGTCGCGAACCCGGCGCTGGCCGATCTGGTGCCGATCGAGCCCGACTATGCGATCTATCGCGACACCGGCGTCGCTCTGACGTTGCAGGGCGCGCGCAAGCCGGCGGCGAAGGAGTTCGTGGCATTCTTGCGCAGCCCGGAAGGCGCCCGCATCTTCAGGAAATGGGGCTGGAAAGACTAGCACGGCGGTATGCGATGTCAGCGTTTTCTCTACTAAACAATTCAATCAGAAAGTTCTTATGGCTTACACAAAGAAATTCCAGCAGCTCGCCGATGACGCTCGCGAACGGGTCAGCGAGGTAGCGCCCGGCGAGGTCGACCAACTGATGGCCGCCGGCGCCATTGCACTCGATATCCGCGACAAGGAAGAGCACGATGCCGACCACATCGCCGGCTCGTTGCACATCAGCCGTGGCAAGCTGGAAATGAACGTCGAGCAGGCCATCCCTGACCTCGACGCCCTCATTCTCTGCTACTGCAACGCCAACAACCGGGGAGCCTTGTCCGCCGATACGCTGCGTGCGATGGGCTATGGCAATGCCAAGTTCATCGCAGGCGGCTTGAAGGCCTATCGCGCCAGGCAGTGATGGTCGTCAGGCTGCCGCGCGCCGGCAGCCTGACGCACGTGTCGCCGTCATGCCCACAGCTTGATCAGCGCGCCCGCCTCCTCGATCAGGAAGGACTTGAATTCGCGCGCCGGCGGCGACAGCCGTTTCGACGTCAGGTGGGTGACGTGCCAGTGGCGCAGCAGCGGCAGGCCGGCCAGGTCGAGCAGCACCAGGTGCCCGCCCGCCAGCTCGTGGCGGATGGTGCGCAGCGACAGGAAACTCAGTCCCATCCCCGCCATCACCGCCTGCTTGATGGTCTCGTTGCTCGGCATTTCCATCACGATGCGTGGCGCGATGGCGTTCTCCGCGAACAGGCGCTCCATCGCCTGGCGGGTGCCGGAACCGTTCTCGCGCACGACGAATTCCTGGCCGTCGAGGATCGACAGCGGCGCCGCACGCCGACGCGACAGCGGATGCCCCGGCGCACTGATGACGCCGAGCGGATTGGTGGCGAACACGGTCGCCTCGCAATCGATGCCGTCCGGCGGCCGCCCCATGATAACCAGGTCGATTTCGTTGCGCGCGAGAAGCTGCATGATGTTGGCGCGGTTGTCGATTTGCAGCGACACCTCGATGTCCGGGAAGCGCTTGCGAAAATTCACCAGCAGCATCGGCACGAAATACTTGGCCGTGCTGACCATCGCCAGCGTGATCTTGCCCTTCCTGACGCCGCGCCGCTGCGCCATCGCATCCTCGAGCTGCTGCAGTTGCGCCACCGCGCCGATCGCATAGGCCTGGAAATCGAGGCCGGCGTCGGTGAGCCGGATCTTGCGCCCGGCCTGCTCGTACAGGGCCATGCCGACGACTTCTTCGAGTTGGCGGATCTGCATCGACACCGCCGGCTGCGTCACGTGCAGCACCTCGGCCGCGCGCGACACCGACAACTGGCGTGCCACTTCGAGAAAGGTGTCGAGCTGACGGAGCGTATAGCGTCGCATGGTGTTCTATAAGGTTTGACTGATGGATCAATCTTTTTTATTGATTAGACCTGATGGTACGCAATTTATATAGTGAAGTCCATGGATAGCTCAACGGGCCCTGGCCCAATCAAGGAGATGGCAATGGACGGCACTGGACAGATCATGGATGCGAAGACGCGCTACACGGCGGGCGTGTTGAAATACGCGCAGATGGGCTACTGGGACGCCGACTACGTGCCGAAGGAAACCGACGTGCTGGCGGTGTTCCGCATCACGCCGCAGGACGGCGTCGACCCGATCGAAGCGGCCGCCGCGGTCGCCGGCGAATCTTCCACCGCCACCTGGACCGTCGTCTGGACCGACCGCCTGACCGCCTGCGACATGTACCGCGCCAAGGCCTACCGGGTCGACGCGGTGCCGAACAATCCCGGCCAGTACTTCTGCTGGGTCGCCTACGACCTGTCGCTGTTCGAGGAAGGCTCGATCGCCAACGTCACCGCCTCGATCATCGGCAACGTCTTCAGCTTCAAGCCGCTCAAGGCCGCCCGCCTCGAAGACATGAAGTTCCCGGTCGCCTACATCAAGACCTTCCCCGGCCCGCCGACCGGCATCATCGTCGAGCGTGAACGGCTCGACAAGTTCGGCCGCCCGCTGCTGGGCGCCACCACCAAGCCGAAGCTCGGCCTGTCGGGGCGCAACTACGGCCGCGTCGTGTACGAAGGCCTCAAGGGCGGCCTCGACTTCATGAAGGACGACGAGAACATCAACTCGCAGCCGTTCATGCACTGGCGCGACCGCTTCCTGTTCGTCATGGAAGCGGTGCAGCGCGCCACCGCCGCCACCGGCGAAGTGAAGGGCCACTACCTGAACGTCACCGCCGGCACGATGGAGGAGATGTACCGCCGCGCCGAATTCGCCAAGGAGCTCGGCTCGGTCGTCATCATGATCGACCTGGTGGTCGGTTGGACCGCGATCCAGTCGATGTCCTGCTGGTGCCGCCAGAACGACATGATGCTGCACATGCACCGCGCCGGCCACGGCACCTACACCCGCCAGAAGAACCACGGCGTGTCGTTCCGCGTGATCGCCAAGTGGCTGCGCATGGCCGGCGTCGACCACCTGCACACCGGCACTGCGGTCGGCAAGCTCGAAGGCGATCCGATGACGGTGCAGGGCTACTACAACATCTGCCGCGATACGCAGACCAGGATGGACCTGCCGCGCGGGATCTTCTTCGACCAGGACTGGGGCTCGCTGCGCAAGGTGATGCCGGTCGCCTCCGGCGGCATCCACGCCGGCCAGATGCACCAGCTGCTCGACCTGTTCGGCGACGACGTCGTGCTGCAGTTCGGCGGCGGCACCATCGGCCACCCGCAGGGCATCCAGGCCGGCGCGGTCGCCAACCGGGTCGCGCTGGAGACCATGGTATTGGCACGTAACGAAGGGCGCGACATCAAGAACGAAGGTCCGCAGATCCTGCAGGAGGCTGCCAAGTGGTGCGGACCGTTGAAGGCTGCGCTCGATACCTGGGGCGAAATCTCATTCAACTACGCCTCGACCGACACTTCCGACTTCACCCCGACGGCGTCGGTTTCCTGACCCGCCCACCACATCGTAGAGGACACATCATGCGCATCACACAAGGCACGTTTTCATTCCTGCCCGATCTGACCGACCAGCAGATCACCCGCCAGATCGACTACTGCCTCGACAAGGGCTGGGCGCTGGCGATCGAATACACGGACGATCCGCATCCGCGCAACACCTACTGGGAGATGTTCGGCCCGCCGATGTTCGACCTGCGTGACCCGGCCGGCATCATGGCCGAACTGGCGCAGTGCCGCAGCACCTTCGCCAACTATTACATCCGCATGACCGCGTTCGACTCGTCCGCCGGCACCGAATCGATCGTGATGGCGTTCATCGTCAACCGGCCGAAGGTCGAACCGGGCTTTCGCCTGGTGCGCCACGAAGTCGCGGGCCGCACGGTTCGCTACAGCATCGAGAGCTACGCCGTGCAGGCCAATCCGGAAGGCGCACGCTACTAAGCTGCGAGGGAGAGCTCATGGACATCAATCCGTTCGCCGCGGCGCTGGCAGCCTCCGGCATCACCGAGCTGCTGGCCGAGCTTGACCGCGAACTGATCGGGCTGGCGCCGGTCAAGCAGCGCATCCGCGACATTGCCGCCCTGCTGTTGGTCGACAAGCTGCGCGCCGAGCGCGGCTTCGCGGCCGGCGCACCCAGCCTGCACATGTGCTTCTCGGGTAACCCCGGCACCGGCAAGACCACCGTCGCGCTGCGCATGGCGGCGATCCTGCACAAGCTGGGCTACGTGCGCAAGGGCCACCTGGTCTCGGTCACGCGCGACGACCTGGTCGGCCAGTACATCGGCCACACCGCGCCGAAGACGCGCGAGGTGCTGAAGAAGGCGATGGGCGGCGTGCTGTTCATCGACGAGGCCTATTACCTGTACCGCCCGGAAAACGAGCGCGATTACGGCCAGGAGGCGATCGAGATCCTGCTGCAGGTGATGGAGAACCAGCGCGACGACGTGGTCGTCATCCTAGCCGGCTACAAGGACCGTATGGACACCTTTTTCCAGTCCAACCCTGGCATGTCGTCGCGCATCGCGCACCACATCGACTTTCCCGATTACGCAGTCGGCGAACTGGCGCAGATCGCCGGCCTGATGCTCGAGACGATGCATTACCGGTTCGACGACGAGGCCGCGCGCGTGTTCACCGACTACCTGGAGCGGCGCATGGCGCAGCCGAACTTCGCCAACGCGCGCAGCGTGCGCAACGCGCTCGACCGCGCCCGCTTGCGCCACGCGTCGCGCCTGATGGCCACTGCCGGCGCGCTGGCCGATGACGCCGCACTGACCACCATCACCGCGCCTGACCTGCTGGCCAGCCGCATTTTCGCCGCCAAGGAGCCGGCATGAAAGCGCTGATCTTCGACGTCGACGGCACGCTGGCCGATACCGAGAGCGCGCACCGGCTGGCGTTCAACGCCGCCTTCCGCGAGGTGGGCCTCGACTGGCACTGGCACGAGTCGCTGTACGCGCGCCTGCTCGACGTCACCGGCGGCAAGGAGCGGCTGCGCCATTACTGGCGCATGGTCGACCCGGATGAGGCGGACGGCGGCAAGGTAAGGGAAACCATCGACGCGGTGCACGCCATCAAGACGCGCCACTACGATGCGCTGGCCGGCAACCTGGCGCTGCGGCCCGGCATCCTGCGCCTGATCCGCGAGGCGACGGCGGCGCGCGTGCCGATCGCCATCGCCACCACCACCACGCCGGCCAACGTCGACGCGCTGCTGCGCGCGCCCCTGGGACGCGACTGGCGAACGCTGTTCGCCGCGGTGTGCGACGCCAGCACCGCCGGCGTCAAGAAGCCGGCGCCGGACGTCTATCTGGCCGCACTGGCCGCGATGGGCGTGGCGGCGGCCGACTGCATCGCCTTCGAGGATTCGGAAAACGGCCTGCGCGCCGCCAGCGCCGCCGGCATCGCGACCGTGGTCACGCCGACCGCCTACACCCGCGGCCACCGGTTCGACGGCGCTCTGGCGCAGCTGGCGCATCTGGGCGACCCGGACGATCCGGTGACGCTTCCCGGCGCCGGCGAGCGCTGGGTCGACCTGGCGGTGCTGCAGCGCTGGCACGCCGCACCCTCGAACCCTTCTACCCTTTCCCAGGCAGCATGACATGAAGACCCAACGCATTCGCATCGCCCCGTCGATCCTGTCGGCCGATTTCGCCCGGCTCGGCGAGGAAGTACGCGCCATCGAGGCCGGCGGCGCCGACCTGGTGCACGTCGACGTGATGGACAACCATTACGTCCCCAACCTCACCATCGGCCCGCTGGTGTGCGCGGCGATCCGCCCGCACGTCACCATCGCGCTCGACGTCCACCTGATGGTCGAACCGGTCGATGCGCTGATCCCGCTGTTCGTGCAGGCCGGCGCGCGCATCATCACCTTCCACCCGGAGGCGAGCCGCCACGTCGACCGCACCCTCGGCATGATCCGCGACCTCGGCTGCAAGGCCGGCCTGGCGCTCAATCCGGCCACTTCGCTGTCGGTGCTCGAGCACGAGATGGACAAGCTCGACATGGTGCTCCTGATGAGTGTCAATCCCGGCTTCGGCGGCCAGAAATTCATCCCCGCGACCCTGCCCAAGCTGGCGGCGACGCGCGCGCGCATCGACGCCCACGTCGCCGCCGGCGGCCAGGACATCTGGCTGCAGGTCGACGGCGGCGTCAACGCCGACAACATCGGCGCCATCCGCGCCGCCGGCGCCGACACCTTCGTCGCAGGCAGCGCCGTATTCGGCGCGCCCGACGCCGACGGCGGCTACCGCGGCATTCTGCAGCGCCTGCGCGCGCAGGCCGGCCTTCAATAACATCTTTCGGAGAACCTCATGACCACGTCCCACCGCCTGACCCTGACCCAGTTCCTGATCGAGGAACGGCGCCGCTTCCCGCACGCCAGCGGGGATTTCAACAGCCTGATCCTGAACGTCGCGCTGGCGTGCAAGTCGATCGCCCGCAAGGTCGCATGCGGGGCACTGGCGGGCGAGCATGGCGCCGTCGGCGGCGCCGTCAACGTGCAGGTCGAAACCCAGAAGCAGATGGACGTCGTCAGCAACGACATCTTCCTGCGGGTGAACGAGTGGTGCGGCTGCCTGGCCGGCATGGCGTCCGAGGAGATGGAAGCGCCTTACCAGATCCCCGCCTGCTACCCGACCGGCAAATACCTGCTGGTGTTCGATCCGCTCGACGGCTCCTCCAACATCGACGTCAACGTCGCCGTCGGCAGCATCTTCTCGGTGCTGCGCGCGCCCTCCGGCGAGCAGGCCGTCACCGAGCAGGACTTCCTGCAGGCCGGCAGCGCCCAGGTGGCGGCCGGCTACGCCATCTACGGACCGTCCACCATGCTGGTGCTCACCGTCGGCAACGGCGTCAACGGCTTCACGCTCGACCTGAACCTGGGCGAATTCATGCTCACCCATCCGGACATGCGGGTGCCGCTCGACACCAGCGAGTTCGCCATCAACGCGTCCAACAGCCGCTTCTGGGAGGCGCCGGTCAAGCGCTACGTCGACGAATGCATGGCCGGCCAGACCGGTGCGCGCGGCAAGGACTTCAACATGCGCTGGATCGCCTCGATGGTGGCCGAAGCGCACCGCATCCTGATGCGCGGCGGCGTGTTCCTGTACCCGCGCGACAGCAAGGACGTCAGCAGGCCGGGGCGGCTGCGCCTGCTGTACGAGGCCAATCCGATCGGCTTCCTTATCGAGCAGGCCGGCGGGCGCGCCAGCACCGGCCGCCAGCCGGTGATGGCGGTGCAGCCGTCCTCGCTGCACCAGCGCATCGGCCTGGTATTCGGCTCGCGCCATGAGGTCGACCGCATCGAGCGCTATCACAACGACCTGCAGCCGCTCGAGATGAGCAACCCGCTGTTCAATGAACACGGCCTGTTCCGCGTGCCTGCCTGAATTCCAACTTCTGAAAGTCCATCATGTCCGCACGCCATCCCATCATCGCCATCACCGGCTCTTCGGGCGCAGGCACCACCTCCGTCACGCGCACCTTCGACGCCATTTTTCGACGTGAGAACATCAAGTCGGTGCTCATCGAAGGCGACAGCTTCCACCGCTACGACCGCCAGGAAATGAAGGAAAAGCTGATCGCCGCCGAACAGGTCGGCGACATGAGCTTCAGCCACTTCGGCCCGGACACCAACCTGTTCGCCGAGCTCGAAGCGCTGTTCCACAACTACGGGCGCAGCGGCACCGCGCGCCACCGCAAGTACCTGCACGACCCCGAGGAAGCGGCGCCGTACAAACAGGCGCCGGGCACCTTCACCCCGTGGGAAGACCTGCCGGACGACACCGACCTGCTGTTCTACGAAGGCCTGCACGGCGGCGTCGTCAACGACAGCGTCAACATCGCGCAGCATCCCGACCTGCTGATCGGCGTGGTCCCGGTGATCAACCTCGAATGGATCCAGAAGCTGTGGCGCGACAAGTCCAAGCGCGGCTATTCGACCGAGGCGGTGACCGACACCATCCTGCGCCGCATGCCCGACTACGTGAACCACATCTGCCCGCAGTTCTCCCGCACCCACGTCAATTTCCAGCGCGTGCCGTGCGTCGACACCTCCAACCCGTTCATCGCGCGCGAGATTCCGGCGCCCGACGAAAGCTTCGTGGTGATCCGCTTCGCCAACCCGAAGGGCATCGATTTCCAGTACCTGCTGAGCATGATCTCGGCCTCCTTCATGTCGCGCGCGAACACCATCGTGGTCCCGGGCGGGAAGATGGAACTGGCCATGCAGCTGATCTTCACGCCTTTCATCCTGCGCATGATGGAGCGCAAGCAGCGCGCCCTCAACAACTAAGGGGACCTGCCTTGAACGCTCCTGACAAAACCATTGCGCCGGCCACCGCCGACGCCTTGCGCTTCCTCGCCGCCGACGCCGTCCAGCGGGCCAGGTCCGGCCATCCGGGCGCGCCGATGGGCATGGCCGACATGGCCGACGTGCTGTGGCGGCGCCACCTGCGCCACAACCCGGCCGACCCGGCGTGGATCAACCGCGACCGCTTCGTGCTCTCCAACGGCCACGCCTCGATGCTGCTGTACTCGCTGCTGCACCTGACCGGCTACGACCTGCCGATGGAGCAGCTGCGGCAGTTCCGCCAGCTGCACGCGCGCACGCCGGGCCATCCCGAAGTGGGCCTGACCGCCGGCGTCGAAACGACCACCGGCCCGCTCGGCCAGGGCCTGGCCAACGCGGTCGGCATGGCGCTGGCCGAGAAGATGATGGCGGCCCGCTTCAACCGGCCCGGCCACGAGGTCGTCGACCACCGCACCTACGCCTTCGTCGGCGACGGCTGCCTGATGGAAGGCATCAGCCACGAGGTCTGTTCGCTGGCGGGCACGCTCGCCCTCGACAAGCTGATCGTTTTCTATGACGACAACGGCATCTCGATCGACGGCGACGTCAAGGGCTGGTTCACCGACGACACGCCGCTGCGCTTCGCCGCCTACGGCTGGAACGTGATCGATGCCGTCGACGGCCACGACGCCGAGGCGATCGACCGCGCCGTGGTCGCGGCCAGGGCGCAGAACAAGCGGCCCACGCTGATCTGCTGCAAGACGGTGATCGGCAGCGGCGCCCCCACCAAGGCCGGCGGCCATGAGGTGCACGGCGCTCCGCTCGGCGCCGGCGAAATCGCCGCCATGCGCAGCGAGCGCGCATGGACGTCGGCGCCATTCGAGATCCCGCCGCAGATCGCCGCGGCGTGGGATGCGCGCGCAGCAGGCCGCGCCAGCCAGCAGCAATGGCAGGACCGCTTCGCCGCCTACCGCGCCGCCTTTCCCGCGCTGGCCGCCGAGCTGGAACGCCGCCAGGCGGGCATCCTGCCGGAGGCTCTGGCAGAACGCTTCGCCCGGCTGGTGCGCGAACCGGGTGAACTGCACAACAAGGTGGCCACGCGCAGGGCGTCGCAGATCGTGCTCGAGCATATCAGCGCGGCGCTGCCGGAGTTCTTCGGCGGTTCAGCCGACCTGACCGGGTCGAACCTGACCAACGTCAAGGCGTCCACGCCGGTGCAGACCGACGGCAGCGGCAACTACATGAGCTACGGGGTGCGCGAGTTCGGCATGGCCGCGATCATGAACGGCGTCGCGCTGCACGGCGGTTTCGTTCCGTACGGCGGCACCTTCCTGACCTTCTCCGATTACTCGCGCAACGCGATCCGGATGGCGGCGCTGATGAAGCAGCGCGTGATCCACGTGCTGACGCACGACTCGATCGGGCTGGGCGAAGACGGGCCGACTCACCAGCCGGTGGAGCACATGGCCAGCCTGCGCATGATCCCGAACAACTGGCTGTGGCGTCCCTGCGACGGCGTCGAGACGGCGGCGGCCTGGCAGGCGGCGCTGCAGCGCGCCGACGGCCCCACCTGCCTGGTGCTGTCGCGCCAGGCGCTCACGCCGTTCGGCCGCAGCGACGAGCAACTGGCCGCCGTCGCGCGCGGCGGCTACGTGCTGGTCGATTGCGCGCAGCCGCAGGTAGTGCTGGTGGCGACCGGCTCCGAGGTCGAAATCGCCGTCGCCGCGGCGCAGCAGCTGGCGCTGGAAGGCGTGGCCGCGCGGGTCGTCTCGATGCCTTGCGTCGAAGTGTTCTGTGCGCAGGACAAGGCGTACCGCGCATCGGTGCTCACGCCCGGCGTGCCGCGCGTGAGCGTGGAAGCGGGCGTGACCTGGTTCTGGCGCGCACTGGTCGGCGAGACCGGCGCGGCAGTCGGCATCGACAGCTTCGGCGAGTCGGCCCCTGCCGAACAGCTGTACGCGCACTTCGGCATCACCGCGGCGCACGTGGCCGGATGCGCGCGCGCCGTCATCGGAGCGGCCTGATGGACGCCCGCCAGCGGACGGTGCTCATCGACCTCGACGGCACCCTGGTCGATTCCGCGCCGGACATCGTCGAAGCGGCGTCGCGCATGGTAAAGGAGCTCGGCGTGCCGCCGCTGCCGTTCGAGATGGTGCGTGGCTTCATCGGCAACGGCGTGCAGGCGCTGGTGCGGCGCGTGCTGGCGGCCACCTCCCTGGCCCCCACGGTCGACGAACGGCGCGCGCAGGACCTGTTCCACCACCACTACGAGGCCACCAACGGCCGCTTCGGCAAGGTGTTCGCGGGCGTGACGGAAGGGCTGGACGCCTTGCGCCAGGCCGGCTACCGCCTCGCCTGCGTGACCAACAAGCCGCAGGCCCCCGCCGCGGTGCTGCTGGCCGTGTCAGGGCTGGCGCCGCATTTCGAGGTGGTGGTGGCGGGCGACTCGATCGCGCAGATGAAGCCGCACCCGGAGCCGCTGCTGCACGCCTGCCGCGCGATGGGCACCGACCCGGCACTGTGCGTGCTGGTGGGCGACTCGGGCGTCGACGTCGCCGCGGCGCTGGCGGCGCCGATGCCGGTATATATCGTCCGCTACGGCTATCCCGGTCCTGACGGCCATGCAGGCATGCGCGGCGCCGTCTTCATCGATTCGCTTGCCGAGATGCCCGCGCTGCTCGCCGCCGCCGCTACCGCTTGATCACTTCACCAGGAGTTTGCCATGTCGCTTGTCTCATTACGCCAGTTGCTGGACCACGCAGCCGAGCACCAGTACGGTGTGCCGGCGTTCAACGTCAATAACCTCGAGCAGATCCTCGCCATCATGCAGGCGGCCGACGCCTGCGACAGCCCGGTCATCCTGCAGGCCTCGGCCGGCGCCCGCAAATATGCCGGCGAGGCCTTCCTGCGCAAGATGGTCGAAGCGGCGGTCGAGACGTATCCGCACATCCCGATCTGCATGCACCAGGACCACGGCGGCAGCCCGGCGGTGTGCCAGGCGTCGATCCGTTCCGGGTTTTCCAGCGTGATGATGGACGGCTCGCTGATGGCCGACATGAAGACGCCATCGACCTACGAGTACAACGTCGAGGTGACGCGCCAGGTGGCCTCGTTCGCCCACTACGTCGGCGTGTCGGTCGAGGGCGAGCTCGGTTGCCTCGGCTCGCTCGAATCGGGCCAGGCGGGCGAAGAGGATGGTTCCGGCGCCGAGGGCATCCTGTCGCACCAGCAGATGCTGACCGATCCGGCCCAGGCGGCCGACTTCGTCGCCCGCACCGGCGTCGACGCGCTGGCGATCGCCATCGGCACCAGCCACGGCGCCTACAAGTTCAGCCGCAAGCCGACCGGCGACATCCTCGCCATCGACCGCATCAGGGAGATTCACGCGCGCATCCCGAACACGCACCTGGTGATGCATGGTTCGTCCTCGGTGCCGCAGGAATGGCTCGACATCATCCGCCAGTACGGCGGCGACATGAAGGAAACTTACGGCGTGCCGGTCGAGCAGATCCTCGAAGGGATCCGGCACGGCGTGCGCAAGGTGAACATCGACACCGACATCCGGCTGGCGATGACGGGCGCCATGCGCCGCAGCATGGCCAATCATGCGTCCGAGTTCGATCCGCGCAAGTTCTTCAAGGATGCGACGGCGGCGGCCAAGGATATCTGCCTGCTGCGTTTCGAGGCGTTCGGTTCGGCCGGCCAGGCCGCGAAGATCAAGGTGGTGGCGCTGGAGCGGATGGCCGAGCGCTACCGCGATGGCGAACTGGCGCGCTGACACGCAAAGCGCCTGATCCGCTCATCGGCAATAAATAAATCGATAATATTTTCCGATTTCGCAAACAACTTTGTGAGCGAAAGTGAGCAAGGCGTTGCGCAACCGGCCTGATGTGCTACGCTTTTTCCACGACAGACGAGCTCAGCGGGGCGGAAAATGACACTCTTTCAAAACGGCAGGGCGTGGCGGCGGTTTACCCACGGCGCGGCGTTGCTGGCCTGCGCGATGCTGGCCTCGTGCGCCGGCCTGATCGGCCCGCGCGAGGTCGAGATCCCCTTGTATAAACTGCAGGACGGCATCGAGCGCCGCTTCCCGCTCAACAACCGCGTGCTCGAGCTGCTCGACATCCGGCTCAGCCGCCCGCAGCTGTTCCTGCCTGGCGGCGACCGCGTCGCGCTCGGCATGGAGGTGTATGTGGCGCCGCCGTTCACCAACCAGTCGTGGAGCGGCAGCCTGGCGCTGTCGGGCCGGCTCTCGCTCGACGCCCAGCGCAGCGCGGTGGTGATGAACGACGCGCGCGTCGACCGCTTCGTCATCGACGGCATGGACGAAGCGCGCCAGCGCCAGCTTGGCAAGGTCGCCAACGTCCTGGTCGGCAGGGTGGTGCGCGACGTGCCGGTCTACACTTTCCGGCTCGAAGACCTGCGCTACGCCGGCGTGCAGTTCGTGCCGACGCGCATCACCAGCACGCCGCGCGCGCTGCTGGTCACGCTCGAACCGCAGCGCTGATGCGCAATGCTGCTATGATTTACTGATCGGAATTCATTGCGGTTTGTAAAGCGATTTGGCGACGATTTCGCCGGCTGTTGGCGCATTGCGACAGCGCAGAAACTAGCCGGATTGCATGATTGCAGAGCCCGCCTATTCGGCGTAACTTGTATTTTTACGGAGCTGCTCGCGCGTCACGGCGCGTTTGGATGCCGGCTTGAGAAATCTCATGCCTGGCGAAATTCCACTGAAGTAATCTTGCTGTACACCACGTAGGGCCTGCTGCTTGCTAAGGGGGAATCTTGGGAACCGTACAAGAGAGTTTGCCGGAAAAGGATGCGAGCGCCGAGGCGCCCGCCGCCATACCGTTGGCGCCCGTGCGGCCGCGCCAGAGCCTGCCGCCGAAGGGATCGTGCTGGTACTGCGAGAAGCCGCTCGACAGCGTGCGCCGTTTCTGCGGCAAGGAGTGCGCCGACGGCTTCGACGAAGAAGCCGAATTCACCCGCTGAGCCGCCGGCTCGCCCTATCCTCCCGCCGCTTTCCCGCCGTCGTCCCGCGCCAGTCTCAACGCCTTCAGCGCGCCTTCGAAATCGAACTCGTGCGCCGCCAGCGCCACGTCGGCAAAGCGCGCCGGCCCCAGGGCCGCGGCCAGGCTTGTTCCCGACTCCTCCAGCAAATCGACCGCGGCGCCGTCGCCGTTCGCCAGCAGCGCGGCCAGCCGCGCCAGTAGCGCGTGGTCGGCCTGCATGGCCGGCGACGCCGCCGGTTCGGCGTGCGCCGCGGCGTCGCCCAGCAGCCGGTCGATCGTCGGCAGCAGGCCGGCCAGCGCCGTGCCGGCCGCATCGATCGCCGCGCCGGTGTCGCCGTCGCCTTCGCGCAGCGCACGTTCGAGCAGGTCGGCGTGCCGGTGCAGCGCATGCGCGCTGATCATGCCGGCGGCGCCTTTCAGGGTGTGGGCGAGGCGGTGGGCGAGCGGCAGGTCGCCGCCGCGCAGGGCGGCGCGGATCGGTGCGACGCCGTCGCGGTAGTCGCCGCCGAAGCGCCGCAGCATGCGCTCGAACAGCGCGCGGTCGCCCATCACGCGGGCGACGCCGTCGGCGACGTCGAGCACGCCGGCGTCGTCGCTATCCGGGAGAAGAGTTTCTGCTATTGGCATGTCGCTGACAATAGCAGATCGGCTTAGCGTGTGGTGAAGGACCAGTTCCGGGTGACGGCGACGCCATTGACTGCGCCGGTAAAGCGCACGTCGTAGGTGGTGGCGCCCCTCAGTACGTCCAGCGGGATGATGGAGGCAGCCGACGGCGGGGTTTTCGGCCGCGTTGGCGCCGGCCCCGTGCAGGAGGTCAGGTCGGTCGCATAATCGAGCAGCTTGACCCGCAGCGGCGATCCGCCGCGCGCCTGGACGGTGAAAGTCTGCACCGTTACCGTCGCGTCGATATTGGCGTGCACGCTGATCGGGTAGCCGACCTCGTTCTGGCCGCAGACCGGATCGGGCTCTTCGTAATCGCTGAAGAAGTTCGGCGTCACGCCAGCCTGGTCGCTAAACGGCCAGGTGACGATGCTGCCGGCGACAATGCCGGCGCCGTAGCCGTTGTTGGCGGCGAAGTCGGCGGTGAAATAGGTGTAGCCCCTGGCGGTGGTGCCGGAGCCGGTGCCGACTTCCTTGAACGACGGTTCGAAAATGACGAAGCGGTGGTAGATCGCCGTGATCAGTTCGTCCACCATGTAGAAGCCGGAATTGTTGCTGGTCGCCGAAATCACCTCGCCGTAGGCGTAGCTGTTGAACTGATTGAAGCTGAAGCTGGCGGCGTTCAGGCGGTCGAGGATCTTGACCCCGGTGAAGCCGGCCTTGCCCGCCACCTCGTCGTGGGTGATCTCGTCGTTCAGGCGCTGGTAGTCCGAATGGGCCTGGGCCGCGCGGTCGATCTGCGCGTTCTGCGTCATGCGCGGCATGCCGATCTGGTCGCGCCGGTAATTGATCCAGTTGCGGCCGTCGGCGGCGACATTGCCGACCGAGGCAGGGGCGCCGGCTGTCGGCGCCGGCGTCGAAGGGTTCGACGGCGGCAGGACGATCGGCGCCGGCGCGACGACGACCGGCGCCGGCGCCTCCGACGTGCTGCCGCCGCCGCCGCCGCACGCAGCCAGTGCCCAGGCGGTCGCCAGGGCGGCGAGGAGGGTGGTTCCGCGATTCGGAATGTTCATGATGGTCTTCTCGTGCACGTTTTTCCTTTTGATCGCCCGATTCTAGGCGATATTGAGATTCGGTGAGATTTGCTTGAAAGCAGTACGCGCCGCCATTTCCGGCCGCGCTGTAAAATAAACAATTAACCCTTTCCTGAGCGAGCACTTGAAACCTACCCGCCAACAGCGCATGGCGCGCGCCAAGTTTGCTCTGCCCAGTTCGGTCACCCTGCTGTCGATCGCCTGCGGCTTCGGCAGCATCGTCATGTCGGTCGACAACGCCCACGTCGGCGACCCCGCCGGCTACCGCATGGCGGCGATCCTGCTGGTGCTGGCCGGCATCTTCGACGCGCTCGACGGCTTCGTCGCGCGCGCCACCGGCACCTCGTCCGAGTTCGGCATGCAGCTCGATTCGATCGCCGACGTCATGAACTTCGGCTGCGCGCCGGGCCTGCTGCTGTACTGCTACGGCTTCGTGCAACTGGGCCACGGCCAGCCCACGCTGCTGCGCATGGGCGGTGTCGCCTGTTTCATTTTCGTCGTCTGCGGCGCACTGCGTTTGGCGCGCTTCAACGTCAGCGTCGGCCAAAGCGACCCGCGCTACTTCGTCGGCATGCCGATCACCGCCGGCGCCGCCTGCGTCGCCTCGGTCGTGATCGCCTGGCCGGCGCCGCTGACCACCAACCTGCAGGCCTACCTGCTGATGGCGCTGATGGTCGCGGTCGGCACGCTGATGGTGTCGACTGTGCGCTTCCCCAGCTCCAAGCAGCCGAAGAGCACCCTGCTGTGGGTCGGCCTCGCCGTCAACCTGGCTTTGCTGGCCTGGCTGCAGACGCGCTACTTCGCTCTGTTTTTTGTTGTGTATGTGAGTGTGACGCTGCTGCTCAATATCGCCTGGCAGCAGGGCTGGCGCGGAGTGCCGCCGCCGCTGGTGTACGAAGACTAGCGCCGCTCACGCGAACTTGTCGAGCATCGCCGCCAGCCTGCTGGCGCTGGCCTGCGCCTGCTCCAGGTCCTGTGCATTCTCGCTCTGATTGACGATGCTGTTGGTCAGCAGCTGGACAAAGGAACGGTCCAGCGCCTTGCGCGCGGCCGACATTTGCTGGGCCACCGCGTCGCAGTCGGACGGCTGCGCCGCCTGCGCGATCAATTTCTGTACGCCGCGCAGCTGGCCTTCGATGCGCGCCAGCCGGTTCAGCAGGTCCTTCTTTTGCAGGGCGCTAAGCGCCGTGCCTTCGACTATCTTCAGCGCGTTGTCAGCCATGCAAACTCCCGGTTAAGCCACCTCGTGGGACCGCGCCGCACGAAGAATTGTAAACCAATCCGTACGGCTGAGCGTGAAGGCGGTCCCGGCCACGGCGACGCGGATCGCCTCGATGCGCCCGCTGCCGGTCAGCGGAACCGGCCGGCTCGGCAACTGCATGATCCACGCGAACACCACGCTGGCGAACGGCTGTTCGAGCCGGTCGGCGATCTCCTTGATCACCAGCCGCAGGTTTTCGGCGTGGCCGTCGGTGCCGCTGAACAGGCGCCCGCCGGCCAGCGGCGACCATACCATTGGCGCCACGCCCAGGTCCTGCAGGCCGTCGAAGGTCTGGTCGAACATCGGCGCCACGTGCATCGGCGAGAACTCGACCTGGTTGGTGGCCAGCGTGAAGCGCCGGTTCAGCGCCTCGAACTGGTGGCGGCTGAAATTGGAGACGCCGAAGTGCAGCACCTTGCCGGCCGCGCGCAGCGCCTGGAAGGCCTCGGCGATCTCGTCGAAGTTCATCAGCGGATCGGGGCGGTGGATCAGCAGCAGGTCGAGGCGGTCGGTGTGCAGCTGGCGCAGCGACTCTTCGGCCGAGGCGACGATGTGCGCGGCGCCCGTGTCGTAATGCTGGATCGAGTGGGCGGGGCGCTGCGGGGCGACCAGCTTGATGCCGCACTTGCTGATGATCTCGATGCGGTCGCGCAGCGAAGGCTGGGCGCGCAGGGCCTCGCCGAACAGGCCTTCGACCCCATAGCTGCCGTAGATGTCGGCATGGTCGAAGCTGGTGACGCCGAGCGCGATGCACTGCTCGATGAAGCCGACCCGCTGCTGCACCGTCATGGCCCATTCGGTCATGCGCCACATGCCGGCGACGATGCGCGACAGTTCGGGGCCGTTGGTGCTGGTGGCGGTGCGCGGGCAGTGGAGGTCGACAGGTATCGGCATAGGGAAAAATCGTTGCATTAACGGCATTAACGGCATTAACGGGGTCAGACCCGGGTTTTCGAAGACGCGGCGGGCTTGCGAACGTTGCAAAACCTGGGTCTGACCCCGGTTTTAGAACTTTATCGAAGACGCGGCGGGCTTGCGAGCGTTGCAAAACCTGGGTCTGACCCCGGTTTTAGAACATTACTTCAGCCAGAGGCGCAGCGAATCCCACGCGCGCCCGAAAATGGTCGCCTGCGACACGTCTTCCAGCGCCACCACCGGCAGCTGCAGCAGCGGCTTGCCATCGACCATCATTTTCAGCGTGCCGACCTGGCCGTTGCGCGCCAGCGGCGCAACCAGCGGATCCTTGCGCTCGAGCACGGGCTTGAGCTTGGCGGCGACACCCTTCGGCACCGTCACCAGCACATCGTTGGCAAAGCCGATCTTCACCGACGCCTGCGAACCCTTCCACACTTCCGGCGTGGCGATCGCCTGGCCGCGGCTGTACAGCTTGACCGTGTCGAAGTTCTGGAAGCCCCAGTTGAGCAGCTTCTGGCTTTCCTGCGTGCGCGCCGAATCGGACGTCGTGCCCAGCACCACGCTGATCAGGCGGCGCTGGCCGAAGGTGCCGTTCGGACGGCGCGCCGAGGCGATCATGCCGTAGCCGGCGTTTTCGGTGTGGCCCGTCTTCATGCCGTCGACGGTCGGATCGAGCCACAGCAGGCGGTTGCGGTTCGGCTGGGTGATCTTGTTGTAAGTAAAACTCTTGACCGAGTCGATCTTGTAGAACTCGGGGAAATCGAGGATCACGCGCGCCGCCAGCGTCGACAGGTCTTGCGCGGTCGAATAGTTTTCCGCGCTCGGCAGGCCGTGCGGATTGCCGAACTTGGTGTTCTTCAGGCCCATCCGTTCGGCTTCGCGGTTCATCAGCGCAACGAAGGTGCCCTCGTCGCCGGCCACCGCTTCGGCCAGCGCAACTGCCGCGTCGTTGCCCGACTGCACCATCAGGCCATGCAGCAGGTCGTCGATCTTGACCGGCGTGGCAGGATCGATGAACATCTTCGAGCTGCTCGGATCGACTTTCCACGCCCGTACCGACACGTTGACCATCTGGTTGATGTCGATCTTCTTGTCCTTCAGCGCCTGGAACGTGACGTAGGCGGTCATGATCTTGGTCAGCGAGGCCGGTTCGATGCGCGCGTTCTGGTCTTGCGCGGCAATTACCTGGCCGCTGGTGGCGTCGAGCAGGAGCCAGGATTTGGCGGCGATGGTGGGCGCCGGCAGGGTTTGCGCGACAGCGGCGCTCATCAGGGCGACACTGGCGGCGAGGGCCGCGAACAATTTTTTCATGGGAATCGAAGTCTTAAAAAGTGAGGAGCTGGACAATGCCGTAAAGCATTGCCGGTAAAGAAGAGGCCCAATTATAACGAGGATTAATCCGTCCGCCGCCACAGTTGTGTTACAAGATTTTTGATATGGCCGAGCTTGCGGTGGAAGAAGTGGTCGGCGCCGGGGATCACGATGACCGGGATGTCTTGCGGGCGCGCCCAGTCGAGCACCGCCGCCAGCGGGATCGTGTCGTCGAGCTCGCCGTGGATCAGGATCGTATCGGCGGGCACGTCCGGCATCGCCCACTTGCCGGCGGCGCTGCCGACCAGCACCAGGCGTTCGGCCGGCTGTCCGCTCGCAATTAGCCTCTGCTGCAGCTGGCTGGCGACGAAGGTGCCGAACGAGAAACCGGCCAGCGCCACCGGCAGGCCGGCATAGCGGGCGCGCATGTGCTCGAGCACGACGGCCATGTCGTCGGCCTCGCCGCGCCCTTCGTCATGCGCGCCTTCGGAGGCGCCGACGCCGCGGAAGTTGAAGCGCACCGCGGCATAGCCGAGGCCGACGAAGGCGCGCGCCAGCGTCTGCGTCACCTTGTTGTCCATCGTGCCGCCATACAGCGGGTGCGGGTGGGCCACCAGCGCGACGCCGCGCGGCGGTTCCGCCGGCAGGTCGAGCACGCATTCCATGCTGCCGGCGCCGCCGGCGAGGGTGAATTTTTCCGATTGCTTGTTCATGGCGGTACTGTGATCAGATCTTCAGCCGTTCGACGACCTTGCCGCCGACCAGGTGGCTGTCGACGATCTCGTCGATGTCGCTGTTGTCGACGTAGGTGTACCAGGTGCCTTCCGGGTAGACCACCAGCACCGGGCCTTCGTCGCAGCGATCGAGGCAGCCGGCCTGGTTGATGCGGATTTTTTCATGGCCGTTCAGGCCGAGCTGCTTGATGCGGCCCTTGGCGTGCTTTTGCGCCGCCAGCGCGCCTTGCGCGCCGCACGAGGCGCGGCCGTCTTCGCGCTGGTTCACGCAAAAGAACACATGTTTTTCAAAATACGGTTTGTCGCTCATCGAATTCTTCCGCTAATTAAGTGCACCCCGCAATGATACGCTCTCACTGCCGATTGAGTTTATGCGAGGGAAGGACCAGGAACCAGATCGCGAAGAACGGCCACAGCAGCGACAGGAACTGCGCCGCGCCGTTGAAGTTGAGGAATTTGCCCTGCACCCAGCCTTGCAGCGTCGACACGAAATACGGGTTGGCCGGGATGGTGTTGACCACCACCAGGCTCAGCAACAACGTCACCACCGCCAGCCGCCGCTGCGCCACCTGCGGCGCGAACGCCAGGCCGGCCAGCATGATCAGGCCGATCAGAAAGCCGCCCTGCGCGCCCGGCGTGATCCACACCCAGGCGTTATCGGGCGTGAACAGCAGCGACGTCGACAGCGCCTTGATCACCAGCGCCGCGCCCAGCATCGCCAGGATCAGCCCGGTGCGCGGAGCGCCGCGCCGCAGCATGCACAGCATCGTCAGCACCGCCCCGGTCATGCCGCAGGCGGTGATGATGGTCTCCGACAGCCAGAACTGCTCCACGCTCATCGCCGCGCCCGGGCGCAGCATCGCCACCAGGTCGATGCTGGTGTCGAACCAGTCGGACAGCCACTCCGAAAAAATCGGCAGCACCTGGCCGTGGCCGAACAGGTAGCCCTGCGGGTAGACCTGCGCCAGCGGCCACAGCGCCAGCAGCACCAGCCCCTGGCTGGCGTGCGACGCGAACCAGCGCTGGCGCAGCTGGTACAGGCGGCTCTGGTTCAGGTAGGAGCGGGCGCCGGCCGCGCCGATCAGCGCGCCGGCGAAGCAGCCGACCGAATTGGTAAGGAAGTCGAGGTTCGACGGCACTCGGCTCGGCAGGTAGGTCTGCACCGCCTCCATGCCGCCCGACACCAGCATGCCCAGCAGCGCCGTCAGCAGCAGCGCCCACCAGCCGCGAATTTTCGGGTACAGCGACGGCACCATCAGCATGCCGAGCGGGACGTAGCCGATGACGTTGACGATGACGTCGAACGCGGTCCAGTAGCGCGGCGGCACCAGGTTCAGGAACGCCCACGGCTCCAGCCCGGTGCTGCGCCAGCCGGTGAACGGGAACCAGCTGGCGTAAATGATCAGCAGCAGGTACACCAGCAGCGCCGCGCGCACCATCGGCGAGCCCTTGCGCCGCTCCTGCCGTGGTTCGACAGCGGTCATTGCTTGCGCGTTGTCTGCGCCGTGCGCGGTTCGCTTGCCAGCCATGTGATCATCTCGGTTGCCACCGCGTCGGCAGCCTGCGCCAGCGCGCGCGCGCCGCCGGGCGCATCGGCGCTAGGGGCGGCGACCTTGTGGCGGAATGTGCGCTGGTCGACCAGCGTGTGCTTGTCGAACAGCGACACCCGCACCACCACCTCGCCATAGCTGCTGGCGGTACTGTCGAAGCTGTGCGTAAAGTCGTCGAGGTCGATGCGCACCAGCGGCACGCCGGTCGACGCGTCGGTCGTCGACAGCACCTTCACGCCCGACTGCGCCACGCGCGACTTGAAGCGCTGGGTAAGCAGCTGCAGCGGCGTCGAACTCCAGCGGCTGTTGGCGTACGAGCGCGCTTGCAGCGGATCGGCGTAGTTCAGCCGGTAGAACATGCGTTCGCTGTCGTAGGCGGCATTGCCGGTGACGTCGGTGATGACCACCGCCGGCAGCGTGGCGCGCTTGCCGGCGAGCGCCGCCGGACCGGCCGCCGGACCGAAATCGTAGATGGCGCTGGTGGAAGGACCTTTCGAGCTGGCGCAGCCGGCCAGCACGGCGGCCATGGCCAGCGCGAGCAGGGCGCGGCGAGGGGCGAATTTGGCGAAGGACTGATTCATCGGTTTTCCTTATTTGGTCGGAGCGACAAAACCGGGTTCGCCCGGTCCCGGCGTGGCCTGGGCATTCCCGAACAGCAGGCCCTGCGGCCGGTCGGACAGCGAATCGGCGACCCGCTTGACCGAGCGCAGCGAGGTGCGCGCCTGGTCCGTCATCGACACCAGGTGCGGCAGCGTTTGCAGTTCGAGTTCGCTGGTGACGCCTTCGAGCGAGCCGCCGACGCGGTCGACCGTCTCGGTCAGGCGCGTCACCGGGCCGTCCGGCGCCTGCAGCGTGGTGGCCAGCTTGTCGTAGTTCTTCACCGTCTTGCTGGCGCTGGCGGCGAGCTCGTTGAACGATTCCATGCTGCGCTCGGCCTTGGCGGTCAGTTCAGGCATGCGCTTCAAGGTCGGCTCGAGCTGCTTCGGAATCTGCGCATACGCTTCGGCGGTGCGGCCGATGCTCTCGAAGGCGCCGAGCATGATCTTCTGGTTCTCGGGACCGACCATCTGGTTGATCCTGGCGGTGATCTGCTCCGTCTGTTTGAGGATGATCTCGCCGCGTTTTTCAAGCTGGTCGAGGAAGCCCTGGCGCAGCGGGATCATGGCGACATGGTCCTTGTCGCTCGGCAGCAGCGGCGAGCCGGTCTTCTCGTCGTCGAGCTGGATGAAGGCGATCCCGGTCACGCCCTGGTAGCCCAGCTTGGCGAAGGTGGTCTTGGTGACCGGCGCTTCCGGATCGACCGACAGCCGGATCACGATCTGGCCGGCGACGGCGGGATTGAAGTTGATGTCGTCGACGCGGCCGATTTCGAGGCCGCGGTAGCGCACGGCCGCCTGCGGGTTCAGGCCCGGGATCGACTCGGTGGTGGCGATCAGGTAAGGCACCCACTCGACCCGGTCGCGGTTGAACCAGATCCCCGCCAGCACCGCCGCGATCAGCAGGGCGATGGTGAAGAAGCCGGTCATCAGGGCATGTGATCTGTTTTCCATATTCAGTTCTCCGGTTCTTTCGCTTGCTCAAGCTCGTCGAGCACTTCGAGGGCGCGCTGTCCGCGCGCGCCCAGGAAAAATTGTTTGATGAACGGATGGTCCACCGCGAGGATGTCGCGCGTCGGGCCGATCGCGATCACGTGTTTTTCGGCCAGCACGGCGATCCGCGTCGACAGCGCGAACAGCGTATCGAGATCGTGCGTGACCATCACCACCGTCAGTCCCAGCTCGCGGTGCAGCGACTGGATCAGCGCGACGAAGGCGTCCGACAGGTCGGGGTCGAGGCCCGCCGTCGGCTCGTCCAAAAACAGCAGACGCGGCTCGAGCGCCAGCGCGCGCGCCAGCGAGGCGCGCTTGACCATCCCGCCCGACAGGTCCGACGGCATCTTGTTGGCGTGTTCGACGCCGAGGCCCACCATGTTCATCTTCACCAGCACGGCGTCGTAGATGACGTCTTCCGGCAGCGCGCGCAGTTCGCGCATCGGCTGGGCGATGTTGTCGAACACCGTCAGCGCCGAATACAGCGCGCCCTGCTGGAACAGCATGCCCCAGTGGTTGCGCATGCGCTGCAGCTGGTCGGCGTCGGCCTCGCTGATGTCTTCGCCGAACACGCGCACACTGCCGCGCGCCGGCGTCTCCAGGCCCAGCATCTGGCGCAGCAGCACCGTCTTTCCGGTACCCGAGCCGCCGACGATCGACAGGATCTCGCCGGCATAGATTTCCAGGTTCAGGTCCTGGTGCACGACGGTTTTGCCGAACTTCGTCCACAGGCGCTCGATCTGCACCACCGGCGGGCCGACGTCCTCGTCCGGCTTCATGGTCAGCCGCGGCTCCGCGCGGCTTGGCTTCTTGTCTTCCGCCTTGATCTCTTCCATCTTTAGAACCCCACGCCGGAGAAGATGATCGCGAACACCGCGTCGGCCAGGATCACCACCGTGATTGCGGTCACCACCGCGGTGGTGGTGCCGTGCCCGAGGCTTTCGGTATTCGGCTTGATGCGCAGGCCGAAGTGGCACGACACCAGCGCGATCAGCA